>CAJODN010000014.1 GCA_905233695.1 uncultured Lachnospiraceae bacterium
TTCGCTCGGCAACGCATTTTTATCCACTTAATAAACCTCACATTTATCTTACTATTTGTCTTGATCTATGGCTTTTTTATATACCATCATCATTCCTTCACTCATATTGACTTTTTTAGAGAGCTTTTGATGTACTCCATGTGCTGAAGTGTAATACTGTTGTCACCTTGAGGCGAACCGTTAAGAATAAGAATTTTCATTTTCATATCACTCCCGTTTTAAAAGTTGTATTATAATATCATTCGTTTTATAATAATAGACGTTTATATGATAACACATTTTCCAAATCGAAAAAACAAGAGGAAAAACATGAGCACGAAAAAAGATAAAAAACAGGGATTCGTTGGAATCTTAATCATATATTGCATGGGGCTTCTTATAGGCGGTTTGTTTGTCGGAATGGTGGCGCCTGTTCGAACTGTAATTCAAGAAAGCTTCTGCCTTGATGACAGCACGGGAATATGGATGATTAATATCTATACACTCTTCTATGCCGCATTTATTCCCGTGATTGGTAAGATTGCTGATAAGTTCGGAAGAAACAAGGTGTTCTCAGTGTGTATTCTTGTATTCATGGCAGGTTCCATGATATGTGGCCTTTCGGCAAGAATTATGGGGTTTCCCGTGCTTCTCGTGGGAAGAGTAATACAAGCCATCGGAGCCGGCGGAATGATTCCCGTTGCAAATGCGGAGATAGGAACATCATTTCCGAAAGAAAAACGCGGATTGGCTCTTGGAATTGCGGCGGCGGTATCGGGGATATCCAACGTTGTTGGGTCCGGGGTTGGAAGCGCATTGGTAGAGGTATTCGGTGCCAACCACTGGTACGTTATGTTCTATCTTGCGGCGCCGATTTGCTTTATCCTTTTCCTTCTTTCGAAGTTCGTTCTTAAAAAGCAGAACACGGTTGAATCGGGAAAATTGGATTATCTTGGTTCCTTCCTTTTTATCATAACAATTCTCTCTTTGCTTTTGGGATTAAAAGAACTGGATTTCTTCAACCTTTCGGAAACAATTGTTAAGATGGAAGTATGGCTTCCCCTTGTACTTTTTGTAGTCTTTATAGTTATATTTTTCTTCGTGGAAAACAAGGTTGAAAATCCGGTATTTCATATAGAATTTTTGCACAGCAGACCGATTGTTATAACGATGATAGCGTCTTTTTTCATAGGCTGTATAATAATCGCAATGATGCTTGTTCCGGAATATGCCGAATACATTATGAACGCGCCAACGGGTTCCGGCGGATATTATATGCTGGCAATCGGAATAACATCTATGATAGGTCCTCCTTTGGGTGGGAAATTGGTGGATAGATTCGGTGCGAAACCGGTCCTGTTATCGGGACTGACATTGATGATAGGCGCATACCTGTTCCTTGGCTTCTACGTATCCGTTAATCCAAGTGTCGCATCCCTTATAATAGGACTTGCGGTTGTGGGCTTAGGACTGGGATTCGCTATGGGTTCACCTACTAATTATATGATTCTGGAAAATACGAATGAGAGAGATTCGACTTCTGCAATTGCCACGGTTGCGCTTGTAAGACAGGTCGGAACGACAATAGCGCCGGCAATTTTTGTTGGATTTATATCAGCTGATAATGGGGTGTCGGGCTACCAGCACATGCTTATCTGTATAGCGGTATTCTGTGTGCTTGCCGGGGTTGTGACGCTTTTTTATAAGAGCCCGAAGAATTAGAGTACTTTCGCTATTCTAAGTAGCTCCTCTCTTTTTCGGTCATTGTATTTACTCATTTCAAGGAGTATCTCCGATTCGATGCCGGTTTTTTTGTTGTTATAGGAGTCTCTTACCAAATAATCAATACTTGTCTCAAGTACATTTGATATGGATACGAGTGTCGGTAGTGACACTTTGGTATAATTATTTTCAATATTAGAAATATGTGATGCGTTACACTCAACTGCTTCCGCCAACTCTTCCTGCGTAAGATTAGAGTCCAGACGCGCTCTTCTTATATTTTCTCCTAACATTTGATAATCGACCGATTCTATCATAAAACTCTCCAAAACAAACAATCAATCAAATAGTTACGAAAATATTTTATTAACAGTGTAACAATCATAAAATGGTCTGTATGAGTAGAATATACCTATACAGATAGTATAGACAATTATTCCGACATAACATCGAAGCGTCATAATCCTTAATCCTTATCATACCCCAACTTATCGAATATTTTATCCACATTCACTTGATTATCAAGGGTTGAAGCGGAGTATACGACTGTATCATCAATTTTGGCTGCTTTGAAGTATGCAGTCTTGTTTTTTCCTTCTGCAAAGAGAGTTTCATCTTTGCCCTTTTCCCAGTCGAAATCGTCCGGACAGTATTTCGCCATTTTATGGCGCTTGTCATGGAAGCCGGCAGCCGCACTTAGTTTATCGCGATGTCGCCAATACTGTATTTCCAGACCATCTTCATTCTTTGCATAGATTACCTCTTCGACGGTGGGGTCTTTTGATACATATTGAGAAGTGAGATCCTCATATTCAAAACCGCTACCAAGTTCTTTCTTGAATTCTTTTGAGGATAAGGCTTCTTTATCGTTACCGCAACTTGTTAATACGAATGCGCTTATTATCATTAGTAAGCAAAGCGCAATAATAGGAAATACTTTCTTCATTTGAACTGATTCACCCCTTCATCATAACTATAATTAACCTTCTCCAAAGCATCAATTATTTCCGTTTTATTAAAACCCTTATCTTCGCACAGTGCATCCAACGACGAATATTCGTCCCGGAGAGCAGTATTAATAACAGATAGAAGAATTATCGGATCTTTCGGTAGTGTGTCTCTCATGCTTGTCTGTTTCCTTCCATTTTAGTAAGAATATCATTGAAAAGCTTGTTAAGCATAACCGCAAGTATTACACCTAGAACGCCTTGAAGGGAATTACCAACAATTTCTTCCAGGCTCGCCATGAATGCGCCTTCCGCACCTGTAAGCGTAAGCACCAGCGCGTCGTACAGATAATATCCGCCTACCATTATTAATTCGGCTAATAGCATAAGCAGTAGTTGCTTGGCGCTCGTCTTACATTTCTTATAGAATAATCCCATTATAAGAGCCATAAGAGCCTTAATTACAAATGTTCCCGGGGCAAATATAAGAGAGCCGTACACAATGTCCGATACAGCGGAGCCTACCCCCGCAGCGAGAGCTCCGTACACAGGACCTAATATAATTCCCGACACCAGCACGGCACAGTCACCGATATTGATATATCCGCCGGTGGGGGACGGGATTCTTATAACAATCGTCATTACGAAGGTCAGTGCAATGAAAAGCCCCGTAAATGTAATTTTCCTTATAGTTGAATTAATATATGGATGCATAGTTCTTTTTCCTACCGAAGTATGTTAAAATCTATCAATACACTTGGTAATTCTAGCACTCTACGTGTGATTTCGCAACGTGATACTATTCAGAACCAAGCAAGTTTTCATGCAAATACACGTCGAATATTTATATTACATTTTATGGTCATTCGTGATACAATTAACAACAGCACCGCTTAGGAGGAAATTAATATGAAGATAATTGATATTTTAAGTAAGAAGAATATGTCACTTTCATTCGAGGTGTTCCCGCCGAAGAAGGAGAGCTCTTTCGACAATGTGGTTAAGGTAACCGAGGAAATTGCGGCGTGCAAACCGGCATTTATGAGCGTTACCTACGGTGCAGGCGGTGGTACAAGCCGGTATACCCTCGATATTGCTAAGAATATAGAAGAGAAATACGATGTGCCGACTCTGGCCCATCTTACATGTGTGTCTTCAAGCCATGCAATGGTAGAAGAGAAGATAGATAAGATGAAGGAGATGGGTATTGAAAATGTTATGGCGCTCCGCGGAGATCTCACTCCGGAGCTTGAGAAAACCGATCCGAATACATGGGATTATAAGCATGCCGTTGAACTTGTGAGAGAACTTAAAGAAGCGGGAGACTTCTGTATAGGAGCGGCCTGCTATCCGGAGGTGCATCCCGACAGTCCCAATCAGAAAGAGGATCTTATTCATATTAAGGAAAAGGTGGATGCGGGAGCCGACTTCCTTACTACGCAGATGGTATTCGACAATAACCTTTTCTTTAACTTCCTATATAAGATTAGGGAGCTTGGTGTAACCGTTCCGATTATTCCCGGAATTATGCCCATAACCAATGCTAATCAGGTTGAAAGGGCAATTAAGCTCTCCGGCTCATTTATGCCGCAGAGATTTAAGAGTATTGTAGATTATTTCGGTGACGATCCCGACGCTATGAAGCAGGCCGGTATCGCCTACGCAACGGATCAGATTATCGATCTCTATGCCAACGGAATTACCAATGTACACGTTTATTCTATGAACAAGCCTGATGTTGCTAAGACAATTCTTTCGAATGTGTCTGATATCCTTGGTAAGGATTTCAACAGATAGAGAAATAATAGAGTAATGCGGTCGGAGACAAGAGTGCCGGATGGATTAGAACTATGGAAGAATTAGAGATAAGAAGACGGGAAATCATACGGTATCTCGGGTATAAGAAAGCTGATGATGTGGACGAAAGAACGAAAGGAATTATCGAAGAAAGCATATCCGAGATTATGGGCGTGATAGAGCCAAGATACATATATGACACATTTCCCATAGAATGGAAAGAGAATAGCCTAAGCTTCGCCGGTATTAATGTTACATCGGAAGACCTTACGAAGAACCTTAAGGGATGCGATAGTGTGGTGATGCTTGCAGTGACAATCGGACACGGGTTCGACAAGCTCATAAGACGAGCTGAGATAAGCGATATGAGCAAGGCGTACATCCTCCAAGCCACGGGAACCGAGGTAGTTGAAGCATGGTGCAACAAGATTAATTCCCTTATTTCCGCGGATTTTCTGAACAAAGGACTTTATACAAGGCCCAGGTTTTCGCCGGGCTACGGAGATCTGCCTTTGGAGATGCAGAGGGACTTTGAAAATGTCCTTCATATGCGAAAGAACATAGGAATATCCCTGTCTGACGGGACTGTCATGTCGCCCACTAAGTCGGTGACGGCTGTAATAGGACTGACAAGTACGCCGGATGAAGGGAAGTTCGGCGATGCCGAATCGCAAGGAAAGTCGGGCGAGGGCGAATCGGAAGTAAGTGCCAAATGTAAAGACTGCAGGATATCCGATAAGTGCAGTTATTCGGATAAGTGCTACATGTAAAAACGGAGCATATTTTTAATGAGAAAAGATTTAAGAGAGAGATTAGGTAAAGAATGGCTCTTTTGCGACGGAGGGATGGGTACATTTCTCCAGGAAAGAGGGCTTAAGGGCGGCGACCTTCCGGAAGAATGGAATGTGACCCACCCGGAAATTATATTAGAACTTAATAAACGATATTTAGAGGCCGGTGTCAACATATTTAACACCAATACGTTCGGGCTCAATGCACTGAAGTTCCCCGGTCGTGTTAAGGAACTTGCTACGGCGGCAGTTGGTATTGCGAAGAAGGCAAGAATCGAAACCGGCAGGGAGGATGTTTATATCGCAATTGATGTTGGCCCCACGGGAAAGCTATTAGAGCCACTTGGTGACTTAAGCTTCGACAGGGCGGTGGAGCTTTTTTCCGAAGTTATAGCATCGGGAGCTGAAGCCGGAGCAGATCTGGTTCTTATCGAAACCATGAGTGACAGCTACGAAGCCAAGGCTGCCGTTCTCGCGGCGAAGGAGTGCTGTGACCTTCCCATAATTGTTACAACGATTTACGATGAGAAGGGTAAACTCCTTACCGGCGGAAATGTTGATTCTACCGTTGCACTTTTAGAAGGGCTCGGGGTTGATGCTCTCGGCATTAACTGCGGTCTCGGACCTGATAAGATGGTGCCCATAGTTAAACGTCTTACAGAGGTTGCATCTTTGCCTATCGTCGTTAATCCTAACGCCGGTCTTCCCAGAAGCGAGAACGGAATGACAGTATTCGACGTTGGTCCCGATGAATTCGCAGAGTCAATGGAAGAAATTGCCACTATGGGTGTCCAGGTTATGGGCGGGTGCTGCGGTACGACACCGGAACATATTGCTAAGATGCGGAAAAAGGTTTTAGAGAAGCCGTTTATAGAGAATACTTACAAGGAATTTACCGTTGTATCTTCTTATTGTAACGCCGTAACACTTAATCCTGTAGACGTTAGCAGGGATAAGCCCGTTATCATAGGCGAACGAATCAATCCCACGGGGAAGAAGCGCTTTAAGCAGGCACTTCGGGAGAACGATATGGATTATATCCTGTCCCAAGGCATGGAGCAGGAGGATGCGGGGGCTGATATCTTAGACGTCAATGTGGGCCTTCCGGAGATTGATGAACCCCTCCTTATGCAAAATGTTGTTTCGTCCCTTCAGGGTATTACCGGTCTTCCGCTTCAACTTGATACCACGAATATTGAGGCATTGGAAAAGGGACTTCGCTATTATAACGGTAAAGCAATGATTAATTCCGTTAACGGTAAGGAAGAGGTAATATCTCTTGTTATGCCCCTTGTCAAGAAATACGGCGGTGTATTGGTCGGTCTTGCTCTTGACGAAGACGGAATTCCGGGAACAGCTGACGGAAGACTTAAGATAGCCGGTAAAATATACGATGCAGCAGAGAAGTATGGGATACCCCGTAAGGATATTGTAATAGACGGACTCTGTATGACGGTTTCATCCGATACATCATCGGCACTTTCTACACTTGAGACTGTAAGAAGGGTGAGAGAGGAATATAAGGGACATACGATTCTCGGCGTGTCTAATATATCCTTTGGTCTTCCTCAGAGACCGCTTGTTAATTCCATATTCTTAACAATGGCAATGCAGGAGGGACTGTCATTTGCCATAATGAATCCCAATAATGAGCAGATGATGGCGGCTTACCGTTCGTTCCTTGCACTTTCTGATATGGATTCCCAGTGTATGGATTTCATTGAATCATATGCTAATTACAGCAGTGTATCCCTTGTGGGCAGTAGCGGATCAGGAGAGAAGAAATCAAATCAGGATATAACTTCTAAGCAGAGCGCTGACGGGGTCGACAAGGAAGGAGCAAGCGCACTTAGAAACGCTATAGAACGCGGAATGCCCGCGATAGCGGCTAAGGAGATGGAGGATGCCATCAAGGATACGGATCCTCTTGATATTATTGATGCCGAGCTTATCCCCGCCCTCGACAAGGTGGGTAAAGGCTTTGAAAAAGGCACAATCTTCCTTCCTCAACTTCTTATGAGCGCCGAAGCTGCCAAAGCGGCATTTGAGGTTGTTAAGAAGAAAATGGCAGGTAAGCCCCGAGAGATGAAGGGAAGGATTATTATCGCAACGGTAAAGGGCGATATTCACGATATAGGTAAGAATATTGTTAAAGTAATGCTTGAGAATTACGGATACGACGTAATCGACCTGGGCAAAGACGTACCGCCTGAAACGGTTGTAGATACTGCCGTTAAGGAAGATATTAAGCTTATCGGATTAAGCGCCCTTATGACAACAACCGTTGTAAGTATGGAAGAAACGATTAAGCTTCTTCGGGAGAAGAAGCCGGATACCAAGGTAGTTGTTGGCGGAGCGGTTATGACACAGGAATATTCAGATCAAATCGGAGCCGACTGCTATGCGAAGGATGCTATGGCAACCGTACGTTATGCGGATTCTGTATTTACATAATAATAAAACTCAAGGAGCGAAGATGCGAAAATATGATTATAAGGAGGTAGAAAACAATGAGCGAAGAAAAAAAAGAAAAAAAGAAGGGCTTAATGGCTGAATTCAAGGAATTCATAACCAAGGGAAATGTTATGGATCTGGCTGTCGGCGTTATCATCGGTGGCGCATTTACGGCAATTGTAACGTCTCTTAATGAGGACATCTTATCACCGATTATTTCCCTTATCGGCGGTACTGATTTCTCATACCTGACTTTGACACTGGGTTCCGGCGAAAACGCCCCTGTTCTCGCTTACGGCGAATTCATTACGGCGCTTATTAATTTCTTCATTACTGCGCTTGTACTGTTCTTTATTATCAAGGGACTTAACGGCGCAAGTAAGAGAATTGCAGCTAGATTCAAGAAAGAAAAGGAAGCGGAAGAAGCAAAGACAGAGAAGGATTGTCCTTATTGCTTGTCTAAGATTAAGATCGAAGCCACAAGATGTCCCTATTGTACATCTGAGCTTCCCGTAGAAGAAGCGGAATAATAAGGAGCTAAAATGGCTAAAGTAGTTGTAGGTATGTCAGGCGGTGTTGACAGTGCCGTTACGGCATACCTTCTAAAAGAAGCGGGATATGAGGTTGTAGGTCTCACACTTCGTACATGGGAATCGGAGGACGGTGAGGAGAGCAGGTGTTGTGAGATTGATGACGCAAGTGACAGTGCGAGGAAGATCGGAATCGACTACCATACTCTTAATTGCCTCGGAGAATTCCGAGATGGGGTAGTTGAGCCTTTTATCAACAACTATATAGATGGCCTTACGCCTAATCCCTGTGTGATTTGTAATCGTAGAATCAAGTGGGAGAGGCTTATGTATTTTGCGAAGGTTGTTAAAGCGGATTATGTCGCTACCGGACATTTTGCGAATGTTATAAAGCTCCCCAATGGTCGATTCACGGTTAAGCAGGCTGATATGAAGGCAAAGGATCAGACCTATATGCTATATAGGCTTACGCAGGAGGATTTAGCCCACACTCTTATGCCTCTCGGAAGTAAATCAAAGGAAGATGTAAGAGAGATTGCGAGAAGTATAGGCTTATCAGTGGCCACTAAGAAGGATTCGGAAGATATTTGCTTTGTGCCCGACGGCGATTATTCGAATTTTATTGAGAAAGAGAGATCGGAAGGTGTTCCGGGAGAAGGTAATTTCGTAGATGAAGACGGCAATGTGCTTGGGAGGCATAAGGGCATAATCCATTATACAGTGGGACAGAGAAGAGGTCTTGGTCTTGCAATGGGTTACCATGTATTCGTCAAGGAAATCAAAGCAGATACCAATGAAATCGTGGTGACAACACTCGACTCTCTGTACAGTAAGGTGATTCGGGCAAGAGACGTGAATTACATGGGGCTGGAACCGCTTGATATAGGAAAGAAGGCAGAGGCGCTTGTCAAGGTCAGATATCACCATGAAATGCAGAAGGCGACTATAGAGGCAGATACGGGAAGCAGTGTCATAATAACATTTGATGAACCTGTAAAAGCCGCATCACCGGGGCAATCGGCGGTGTTTTATGATGACGACGGGTGTGTGCTCGGCGGAGGTGTCATTTCGAAATAACAATTGAATTTATAGGATATTAGTGATAAAATAGGTAAGTTAGCAAGGGTGAAAATAAATATTTATAAGGAGGAGTAATGAATAATTACGTATTAAGCTGTTGCTCGACAGCGGATCTATCGAAGGAGCATTTCGAAAGAATAAATGTTTCCTATATTTGTTTTCACTATCAATTAGACGGAGTAGATTATCTGGATGACCTGGGTCAGAGTATGGATTTCGATGAATTCTATGCGAAGATGGCATCCGGCTCCGACACTAAGACATCACAGATTAATGTGGATGAATTCTTAGCTTATTTCAGACCGATGCTTGAGAAGGGACAAGATATACTGCATGTTACCCTTTCATCGGGTATATCGGGAGTTATCAATTCTGCCAATACGGCAGCCGAGTTCTTAAGAGAGGAGTTCCCGGACAGAAAGATTTACATAGTTGACTCCCTTGGTGCATCTTCAGGTTACGGTCTCATTATGCAGACTCTTTCCGAGATGAGAGAAGAGGGTAAGACTATCGATGAAGTCCACGATTGGATTGAAGAGAATAAGCTTCGTATGAATCACTGGTTCTTCTCTACGGACCTTTCATTCTACATTAAGGGTGGAAGAGTATCGAAGACTTCCGGAACAATCGGACAGTTCCTTAATATCTGTCCTCTTCTTAATATGGATAACCTCGGACGTCTTATTCCGAGATACAAGATCAGGACGAAGAAGAAGGTGTATAAGGCTACCGTAGATAAGATGGAGGAGCTTGCTGAAGACAGACTTGATTATTCGGGTAAATGTTATATCAGTATGTCAGCGTGTCGCGATGACGCAGAAGAAGTTGCAAGACAGATAGAAGAGAGATTCCCGAAGCTTAACGGTAAAGTTGTAATTAACGATATCGGAACTACAATCGGAAGCCACACGGGACCGGGTACGGTTGCAGTGTTCTTCTGGGGTGACGAGAGAGTGGACTAATTACTGCAATTAATTAAATCAATACTTAATAAAGCGTGAGGAGGGTTTATTTATGAAGGTTTCAAACGATATTATCTATGTTGGGGTTAACGATCACGACATCGACCTATTCGAAGGTCAATATGAAGTACCGCTGGGTATGGCATACAATTCATACCTTATAAAAGACGATAAGGTAGCGGTAATGGATTCCGTTGACGTGAATTTCAAAGATGAGTGGTTGTCTAATATTGAAAACGCTCTTGAGGGTGCGACACCTGCTTACCTCGTTGTACAGCATATGGAGCCTGATCACAGCGCCAATATCAAGACCTTCATGGATAAATACTCGGATGCTACCGTTGTGGCATCACAGAACGCATTCAAGATGCTTAAGAATTTCTACGGCGAAGAATACGAAGACAGACGTCTTATCGTAAATGACGGTGACACACTTTCTCTCGGTCGTCATGAGCTTTCATTTGTGACAGCACCTATGGTTCACTGGCCGGAAGTTATTATGACATACGATAAGACCGATAAGGTGTTGTTCTCTGCCGATGCATTCGGTAAGTTCGGAGCCAACGATGTAGTTGATCCCGAAGGCTGGGCATGCGAAGCAAGAAGATATTATTTCGGTATCGTAGGTAAATACGGTGTCCAGGTGCAAAATGTATTGAAGAAGCTTGCAGACTTTGATATTGAGACAATTTGCTCACTTCACGGACCTATCATTAACGACAACCTTGAGTATTACATTGATACTTATAACACTTGGTCATCATACGGTGTTGAGACTAAGGGCGTGTGCATTGTATATACGTCAGTGTACGGTCATACCAAGGAAGCAGCATTTAAGTTAGAAGAATTACTTAAGGCTAAGGGATGTCCGAGAGTAGTTGTAGTTGACTTGGCTCGAGAGGATATGTTCGAGACAGTTGAAGACGCCTTCAGACATGATACGCTTATCCTTGCAACGACTACATATAACGGCGATATCTTCCCGTTCATGAGTACGTTTATTAACCATCTCTTAGAGCGCGGTTATAAGAAGCGTACAATAGGATTTATTGAAAATGGATCTTGGGCGCCCACAGCCGCAAGGGTGATGCGTAAGATGATGGATGAGCTTAAGGATATCGACTTCCTCGAGAATACGGTTACCATTACTTCGGCATTGAATGATGCAAGTCGTGAACAACTGGAGAATCTTGCTACAGAGATAATGAAGAATTATTAAAAAGAAAGCATCTGAGGAGCCGAGACCTGCTAAGTTACCGGCACACCCCGTTCGGGGTGCGCATACGACATTTCGTCATGAGCGTGCAGGTCCTCGGTCCGAAGATGTAGGCTTAATACTAAATCGTCTCCAGCGCCTGCTTCAAATCTGCAATCAGATCATCTGCATTTTCCAACCCTACAGAATACCTGATAAGATCCGGTGATATGCCGGCTTCAATAAGCTGCTCATCCGTAAGCTGCCTGTGTGTATGGCTTGCCGGGTGAAGTAAGCATGTCCTTGCGTCTGCAACGTGAGTTGCAATCGTAGCAAGCTTAAGATTATCCATGAACTTAATTGCCGTATCTCTGTCGCCCTTAACAGCGAAGCAGAGTACACCGCATGTTCCGTTTTCTAAGTACTTCTCAGCCAAATCATGATATTTATCATTCTTTAATCCCGCATAGTGAATCCATGCAACCTTATCCTGCGATTCTAAGAATTCAGCTACTTTCTGTGCATTCTCACAATGTCTCTGCATTCTTACATGAAGTGTCTCCATTCCAAGGTTAATATAGAATGCGTTCTGAGGTGACTGAATACATCCGAAGTCTCTCATAAGCTGTGCTGTAGCTTTCGTAATGTATGCGCCTTTACCGAACTTCTCGGCATATGTTATACCGTGATATGATTCGTCGGGAGTGCAGAGTCCCGGGAATTTATCCTTGTTAGCCATCCAGTCGAAGTTGCCTGAGTCTACAATTGCACCGCCCACGCTTACGCCTTGACCGTCAAGATATTTCGTAGTTGAGTGAGTAACGATATCAACGCCGTACTTGAATGGTTGGCAGTTAACAGGTGTTGCAAATGTGTTATCAACGATAAGAGGAACACCGTGATTATGCGCCAGTGTGGCGAATTTCTCGAAGTCAAGTATTGTACATGTTGGGTTAGTTATTGTCTCGCCGAATACTGCTTTGGTATTGGGCTTAAAGTATTTATCAAGTTCTTCGATTGGAAGATCTTGATCTACAAATGTGCACTCGATTCCGAGCTTAGCCATTGTCACGCCGAATAAGTTGTATGTTCCGCCGTATATTGAAGAGCTTGCGATAAAGTGATCCCCTGCCTCGCATATGTTGAATATTGCGAAGAAGTTAGCAGCCTGCCCCGATGATGTAAGCATAGCAGCTACACCGCCTTCAAGCTCGGCGAGCTTTGACGCAACGAGGTCGTTGGTGGGATTCTGAAGTCTTGTATAGAAGTATCCCTCAGCTTCTAAGTCGAATAAGGCGCCCATATGGTCACTTGAATCATACTTAAATGTCGTACTCTGATATATAGGCAGTTGCCTTGGTTCACCGTTTTTCGGTTCATAGCCTGCATGTAGGCATTTTGTCTCAATTCTTGTATCCATTTTTCTTTCTCCTTTTTTAATAATCCTATATGATTTTATCACTTTAAGAGACATTTATAAAGAAGAAACTATTTCTTGATAAAATTTGCCTAAACAATTAAAATATATGTTGTATGGTTTTCGTGTTAGAGGATATACTATGAATGAACTTAACAGTACCGGTTGGTTAATATCAATAGAGCTTCTTGCGTTTTGCACCATGATACTTGTAGTGCTATTTGTTTACAGCCTCAAGTTTATCACGCAGGAACAATTTAAGACGTCTAAATTAATTCTTCTTGTTAATCTGTGCTATGGATTTCTTATAGACACGGATATCATTAATGTTATATACAATTGGTATCCCACTCGTATTAACGAATTTGCATACGCCGTTCATATCGTAAGATACGTTATGTATATAAGCGCCGCCATGTTCTGGTTTCTCTATTGTCAGAGAGAGTTTGACGCCAAGCTCTTCACTAAGAAGATATATGTATTTCTAGCGTGCCTTCCTGCGGCTATAGTAGCATTTCACATAATATTGACTCCTATGAACGGTATGATGTTTAGTGTGACACCGGCGGGAATAGAGCACGGACCTTACTATATAGTGATGCAGATAGTTGCATATTTATACATTCTCGCAGCATCACTTATGGCCTTGATTCGTATGATAAGAACCAGGGACAAGGATGAGAGGAAGCGTAATCTCTCGGTTATAATATACGCTATACCTCTTATTGCATCAGATATTCTTCAGTCGGTAACAGGATATCCTTTCCTTTGTATCGGTGTAGTAATCGCATTAACAATGGTATTTGTTAACCTTATTATTGATGAGTATTACAGGAGTGAGAAGAGAGAGCTTGAGAAAAAGCAACGTCGTGATTCCCTTCTTAACGGTCTTACGGAAGACTACGAAGCTGTGTTTATCGTTGATGTTGATACGGATCGGAGTAAGCCAATTCGTGTATCTGACAGTTTTATGCTTAATTTCAGCGGTTCCGAATTGGATGTTAATAAGGCATTTACTCCTGAGGAGGTACAGAGAGAGATTAATAAAGCTTTTTCCGAACGTATGAAGGAAGTAATTGATGCTTTTGGTGTCGAAGAAGAAAAGGACGAGTTAATTTCGCAATTTGTACCGGAAAATGTGTGGGAGAGACTTAAGAATGATAAATCATTTGCCTTGTCTTACAGAATTAAATCCTTAACTGAAGGCGAGATATATTACAGAGCCAAGTTCGTAAGATTAGAGGATCAGGACGGCAGAAGATTCGTAATTGGTTTCAGAAATGATGATGCTCAGGTAAGAGCCGAGATGGAGCTTGAGAAGCTTCGTGAAGAGCGGGTAATTAAAGAGAGAACTTCAAAATTACATAGCATTATCGAAGCTATGACATCGGAATATGAGATGCTTGCAATAATGAACCTTGAAACCGGGGAGTTAGAGCAATACAGAGAAAGCGATTATTACAAAGCGGGAATAGTATTTGGTCGTGGTGTAAGAGATTATAAGGAGCTTCTCGGAAGATTCGCGGATGAATTCATAGATGAAGACGGAAGAGAAGACTTCATAAGGGCAATGGGACGCGAGGTTATCATTGATAACCTTAAGGAGAAGAAGAATTACTATGTGCGCTTCAGGCTTAAAGGCTTCGACGAATGGTACGAGGTTAATCTGTCAAGCTATGATGAAGTGACCGGCAATGTTGTATTCGGTTCCAGAAATATCGACGTTGTTATAAGCGAGGAGAGACAGAGAGAACAGCTTAGAAGAGAGCTTGAGGATGCTAAGCAACATGAAATAATCGGTGGTCTCTCTCTTGACTTCGACTGTGTGTCATATATTGATGTTAACAACGGCTTCAAGGAGACTTTCTATAGGACAAGTCCTACCTTCTATAACAGGATTCCCGACTGGGCGAAGAAGGCCGGCTTTGGCAAGAGGATGGAGGTTTACTCTGAGATATTCGTTGTGCCTGAGGATAGGGAGAAGTTCTTAGCAGAAGTTAACACTGATAATCTCCTGTCCAGATTCGATGAGAGACTGGTGTACTTTGTTAACTTCAGGATTAACGTTGATGACGAGATAAGATACTATCAGATCAAGTTCACAGCCAACAAGGTGGGAGGTAAGATTCAGAGTATCATTGCCGGATTCCACGATGTCGACGACGAGATGAAGGAAGAGCTTAAGCGTCAGGAGCTTCTGGAAAATGCGAAAGAGCTTGCGGAAGAAGGCAACAGAGCCAAGACTATGTTCCTATTCAATATGAGTCACGATATAAGAACTCCTATGAATGCCATAATCGGATTCACCAATATGGCAATGAAGAATATCGACAACAGGGATAAGGCGCTTGATGCCCTTGGTAAGACAATGGACTCCAGTGAAGTACTTCTGTCACTTATCAACCAGATTCTCGATATGAGTAGAATTGAGAGCGGTAAGGTTGAGCTTGCCGAGGACAAGGCCAATATGACGAGATTCGGTCGAAATGTAAGAGCAATGTTAGAAGAGCTTGCACTTGCCAAGAAAATTAATTTTACATTTAATATCGACGACATATCCGATAAATACGTTGTACTCGATATGACAAGAGTAGATGAGATTATAGTTAACATCGTAAGCAACGCCATTAAGTATACGCAAGAAGGCGGTAATGTTGACGTATCCGTAAGACAACTCGGAAGGGAAAATGATACCCACGGACTGTATGAATTCAAGGTGGCCGATAACGGATACGGAATGTCTAAGGAATTCCAGAAGCACTTATTCGAGGACTTCTCAAGAGAAGAGACCATAATGACCAACGGAATTCAAGGTACGGGACTTGGACTTCCTCTTGTTAAGAGGCTTGTAGACCTTATGGGAGGAGATATCTTCGTAGAAAGTGAGCAGAATATAGGATCCACATTTACCCTAAACCTTCCGTTCAAGCTTCGTGAGCATGATAACTTCGATGAAGAGAAGCCGATTACCGCTGAGACAGAAGAGAAATTCGTCGGCAAACGTATACTTCTTGCCGAGGATAACGAGCTTAACAGGGAGATTGCTCTTGATATATTATCAGAGGACGGCTTCGTCGTTGAGGAAGCGAGAGACGGTAAGGAAGCTTGCGATATGGTTAGAGATAAGGGCGAAGATTACTATGACTTTATTCTTATGGACATTCGTATGCCGATTATGGACGGATATGAGGCGACTAAGAACATAAGGGGTCTGTGTAAGAATAAGCATATTCCTATTATTGCCCTTTCCGCCAACGCCTTTGAGGAAGACAGGGCTAAGTCTATTAAGGTGGGTATGGACGATCACGTGGCTAAGCCCATTGAAGTTGAGACTCTTAAGAAGACGCTGGCAAGATTTATATAGTATATCTATTAGAAGGTTTATTCAGAGATTTATATGGTAAATGTTTGAATAATACGACTGATTGTGGTAGAATGGTTTCTGATCTGTGTAAATGAATGGAGATTAGTATGAGAAGACAAGTGCTTTCCATATTGGTTGAGAATACATCCGGAGTCTTAAGTCATGTATCCGGACTTTTCTCAAGAAGAGGATATAATATAGACTCATTTTCGGCGGGTGTAACAACAGATACACGCTTCACAAGGATGACAATTGTCACATCCGGTGACGAGGAGATCTTAGAACAGATAGAGAAGCAGGTTGCGAAGCTTGAAGATGTGGTTGATATCAAGATTCTTCCGCCGGAGAATTCCGTTGTAAGAGAGCTTATGATTGTTAAGGTGTCCACCAAGAACGCGTCGGGAGTCGGCTCTGTTTTCTCCTTGAAGGAGATGGTCATGGATTCCTTCCATGGCAAATTCGTGGATCATACGCCGGACTCCGTTGTTGTGGAGATTACAGGTAATACTTATAAGCTCGATCAATTCCTTGAGAATCTGAGTGCTGACGGATATGAGATACTTGAGCTTGCAAGAACGGGACTTACGGGTCTTAACCGTGGCTCGGATGATGTAGTTATGATTGACTGATACAGCCATTCAGATAAATAATTAAGAAAACAGGAGGATTATTAAAATGTCACAAGAAGCAAGAATTTTCTACGAGAAAGACTGCAATCTCTCATTACTTGAAGGAAAGAAGATTGCCATTGTAGGTTACGGAAGTCAAGGTCATGCGCATGCCCTTAACTTAAAAGAGTCAGGATGCGATGTATGTATCGGACTTTACGAAGGCTCTAAGTCTAAGGCTAAGGCTGAGGCACAGGGACTTACGGTATATAACACAGCAGAGGCTGCTAAGATGGCTGACATCATCATGATTCTTATTAATGATGAGAAGCAGGCAGCAATGTATAAGAAGGATATCGAGCCCAATCTTGAGGCAGGCAATATGCTTATGTTTGCTCATGGATTTAACATTCATTTCGGATGCATCAAGCCACCTGCAGATGTTGATGTAACTATGATCGCACCTAAGGCACCGGGTCATACAGTTCGTTCTGAGTATCAGGCAGGTAAAGGAACACCTTGTCTTGTTGCTGTAGAGCAGGATGCTACAGGTAAGGCACTTGATATGGCACTTGCTTACGGTGCAGGAATCGGTGGTGCCAGAGCTGGTATCTTAGAGACAACATTCAGAACAGAGACAGAGACTGACCTATTTGGTGAGCAGGCAGTTCTTTGTGGTGGTGTATGTGCTCTTATGCAGGCAGGTTTCGAGACACTTGTTGAAGCAGGATATGATCCAAGAAACGCTTATTTCGAGTGTGTACATGAGATGAAATTAATTGTTGATTTAATTTATCAATCAGGCTTCGCCGGAATGAGATATTCTATCTCTAATACAGCTGAGTATGGTGATTATATTACAGGACCTAAGATTATTACAGAAGATACTAAGAAGACTATGAAGAAGATACTGTCTGATATCCAGGATGGTTCATTTGCCAAGGAATTCTTACTTGATATGTCTGATGCAGGCGGACAGGTACATTTCAAGGCTATGAGAAAGTTAGCTGCAGAGCATCCGGCTGAGAAGGTTGGTGAGCAGGTGCGTTCACTTTACAGCTGGAACAATGAAGAAGACAAGTTCATTAATAACTAATTGAAAAGAACGATAAACTAAAGTAATCCCCGTGGCATTTAAATGTCGCGGGGATCTTTTTGCATTAATATCAAATTAAAGCGTTATTCATGAGCTTACGCGTTCTGAGAACTGTCAGACTTGCCTTCGAGACCTTTGTAGATAAGAGCTGCAAGAGCCGCACCAACAAGTGGTCCTACGATAAATACCCAGAGTGATGATAACGCTCCGGTGTCGCCGTTAACGATTGCCTGGAATACTGCAGGTGCAATACTTCTTGCAGGATTAACGGATGTTCCTGTAAGACCGATTCCGAAGATGTGAACGAGTGTAAGCGAGAGACCGATTATAAGTCCGCCGAATGAACCATGCTTGAACTTATCGGATGTTACGCCGAGGATAACCATTACAAATATGAATGTAAGTATTATCTCAACAATAAGTCCTGCCCAAGGGTTACTGTTAACGCCGTCAAGACCGTTAGAACCGAGCCCGCCTGTCTGATCCATAATATCTCCCATAGAGAAGATTAAGACAAGAAGTCCGCTTCCGATAAATCCGCCGATAATCTGAGAGATTATATAGCCGATAAAGTCTTTTCCGCTCATCTTACCGCTGATAAGAACACCCAGGCTTACGGCAGGATTGATATGGCAACCGCTGATATTACCTATGCAATATGCCATTCCCACAATTGTAAGACCGAATGCAAGAGCGGTGAGAAGGTAACCTGAACCGTAATCGCTGTTACATCCTACCAGCATAGCTGTTCCGCAACCTAAGAATACAAGCGTTGCGGTACCGATACATTCTGCAATATACTTTTTCATAGTACATTTTCCTCCTTTGTATAATATTTTCCATACTATTATATAATATCTTTAATTGAAAAACAATTCGCGAAGTGATAGTATATTGTGGTAGAAAAAATAAGGAGGTTACGGTCATGGGAATGACAATGACGCAGAAGATACTGGCTGCTCATGCCGGTTTAGATAAAGTCGAGGCGGGACAGCTTATTGAAGCCAATCTTGATCTCGTTTTGGGAAATGATATAACAAGTCCCGTTGCCATTCATGAAATCGAGAAAATGAATGTTGACGGCGTGTTCCACAAGGATAAGATAGCTCTTGTTATGGATCATTTTGTGCCGAATAAGGATATTAAGTCGGCAGAGCATTGTAAATGTGTAAGAGAATTCGCGGCTAAGAATGATGTTACCAATTATTTTGATGTGGGACAGATGGGAATTGAGCATGCGCTTCTTCCCGAGAAGGGGCTTACCGTTGCAGGAGACTGTATTATCGGTGCCGATTCACACACGTGTACATACGGGGCTGTCGGAGCATTTTCTACGGGTGTAGGTTCTACCGATATGGCAGCAGGTATGGCAACAGGTAAATGTTGGTTCAAAGTGCCGTCAGCTATCAAGGTTGAGCTTACGGGTAAGCCAAGTGACTTCATAAGCGGTAAGGATGTTATTCTTCATCTTATCGGAACAATCGGAGTTGACGGAGCGCTCTATCGTTCCCTTGAGTTCACGGGAGAGGGCGTTAAGAATCTCTCAATGGATGACAGGCTATGTATCTGTAATATGGCTATTGAGGCAGGCGCTAAGAACGGTATCTTCCCGGTTGATGATATTACGAAGGAATACTTAGACGAGCATTCAGATAGAGAGTACAAGGTATACGAGGCTGACGATGATGCAGTCTATGACGAAACAATAACAATTGACCTGTCTAATCTTAAGTCTACGGTTGCATATCCTCATCTTCCGGAGAATACCAAGACAATTGACGAAGTGGAAGATATTAAGATAGACCAGGTTGTAATCGGATCTTGTACTAACGGAAGATTCGAAGACCTTGCTATGGCAGACAGAATTCTTAAGGGTAATAAGGTTGCTAAGAATGTTCGTTGCATCATTATTCCCGGAACACAGAACATTTACCTTAAGGCTCTTGATGCAGGCTTTATTAAGGACTTTATAGAAGCCGGTGCGATTGTATCTACTCCGACCTGCGGACCGTGTCTCGGCGGATATATGGGAATCCTAGCATCAGGTGAGAAATGTGTATCCACAACAAATCGAAATTTCGTCGGAAGAATGGGTGCTGTTGACTCAGAGATATATCTTGCGTCACCTGCTGTTGCGGCAGCATCGGCACTTACCGGTAAGATTAGCGGACCGAAAGCGTAGGGGGTGAAAGGTATGAAAGCAGCAGAAGGAAAAGTTTTTAAATACGGCGACAACATTGATACAGACGTTATTATACCTGCAAGGTATCTTAATTCTTCGGATCCGAAGGAACTGGCTACTCATTGTATGGAAGATATTGATAAAGAGTTTGTTAATAAGGTAAGCGAGGGTGATATAATAGTTGCCGATAAGAATTTCGGTTGCGGTTCTTCAAGAGAGCATGCGCCGATTGCCATTAAGGCGGCGGGTGTGAGCTGTGTAATCGCTAAGACATTTGCAAGAATCTTCTATAGGAATGCCATTAATATCGGGCTTCCCATCATAGAATGCGAGGAAGCGGCAGCCGATATTAAGGACGGGGATACTGTAAAGGTTGATTTCGACAGCGGAGTCATTACTAACGTGACTACAGGGAAGACTTACCAAGGGCAGGCATTCCCTGAGTTTATGCAGAAGATAATAGCAAGCGAAGGGCTTGTGAATTATATTAACAGTAAGTAGAATAACGCTCCCCTGTAACGCTAAATGAAGAAGAATCCGATGAGTATCCATATCTAAGCGAAGGAGTGCTATATTGTCAGGAGAGATATGACGGAAAACCTTGGAATAAGAATTGAAAACGAAACGATAGTAAGTGATAGCACCAAGCCTGTATATGTTGCACTGACCGGTGACCAAGTAGCACTTACTGATATAAGGATACGGGATATATAATACTATTCCGCCAGGCTGCCTATGTAATTCGTATACTTTTTGGGCAACTCTATCTTATCATATATCTCCTTATACTCGGAAGTCGACATATCCGGCACGTAGTTATCTATGTAATTTTTCTTGATACCCTTGTCCCTGGCATAGTCAACAGCCTTATTATAGGCTATTGCCGCTTCTTCCTCGGTATTATACCTTCCAATCAGATAATCCCCATTAAAATGTATCTTGACTTGGTGCTTCTCCTGATTTCTATATGTAATCTTATGAACGCCGTGATACTTATTGATAACGATTACGTTGGCGTAGCGATAGTCATTGGAATCGCCGTTGGCAAATTTGTAATCGGAACCGCACACTGCGAAGTTCTTGATGCCGAAACGACTTAAGATATTATATTGCATACCGTAGTCGTTAACGTAGAGATGACCTTTTCTTGCAAGGATTCTGTGTGAACTGTAATAGAAGAGATCGTCGTTGGAGAATTTAAGCTCGCGATTCCTGGTTAGGAAATATGAAAAATACCCCTGTCTTAAGTAAATCGGAGTCTTAATATATATCTTGTTGTCTCTGTGGTTAAGAAGAGTTACGATTTTGTCGTCAGACAGAATGTGCTCCTCGTTCGTATAGTTATCAATCGTTACATCATCTGATTTATATATTGAAGAAGCTTCTTTGTAAGCAGCGTGAGCTTTCTCTTCCGTATCGAAGCTTCCCAGACTAACATGTTTACCGTTGTAATGTATGCTGGCTCTGTAGTAAGGTGTCTTGTCCTTCTTATATGCAATATATACGCCCTGTAACATAAGCTCCTCCTTAATATTATAACCTTAGTAATTATTCAGAACCAAGCTCCCCAAAATGCAAAAACCGAATTTCCTGAATAATTACATAATAACATATATTGGCAAGAATTAGAATATAATATCCATTGAATAGAATACGTATTTTTGCTATAATTCAATAGGATTTTAAGGATATTTATCGCAAATGATTGAAAGGAGAAATTTAATCAGGATTTGATTAAATGAGAAAATATGGAATTTGTAAGTACAAGAAACAAAAATGAAACAGTAACAGCTTCAGAAGGAATCCTTAAGGGACTTGCCGATAACAGCGGGTTATATGTTCCGAAGGAAATCCCTAAGCTTGATATAGGAATGGATAAATTAAGCAAAATGTCGTACCAAGACGTGGCTTATGAAGTTATGAAGCTTTATTATACCGATTTTACGGAAGAAGAGCTTAGGAATTGTATTAATAATGCTTATGACAGTAAATTCGATACAAAGGAAATAGCACCTATTAAGGAAAGTGACGGAGCATTTTTCTTAGAGCTATTCCACGGTAAGACAATAGCGTTCAAGGATATGGCGCTTTCTATCTTGCCACACCTTATGATTACAAGTGCAAGGAAGAATAATGTAAGTAACGATATAGTTATCCTTACGGCGACAAGCGGTGACACGGGTAAAGCGGCGCTTGCGGGATTTGCGGACGTTAAGGGCACGAAGATAGTTGTATTCTATCCCGACGGCGGTGTCAGCAGGATTCAAGAGCTTCAGATGATAACCACCAAGGGTGATAATACAAAGGTTGTGGGTATCGATGGTAACTTCGATGAAGCGCAGACCGGCGTTAAGAAGATGTTCACGGACGCCGATCTTAACGAAAGAATCGGTAAAATGGGCTATCAATTCTCATCTGCCAATTCAATCAATATAGGAAGACTTATTCCGCAGGTTGCATATTATGTATACGCATATGCGAAAATGGTTGACAGAAATGAAATATCAAATGGAGATTTAATTAATGTATGCGTGCCAACCGGTAACTTCGGTAACATCTTGGCGGCATTCTATGCTAAGAATATGGGCGTTCCTATTGCTAAGCTTATCTGTGCGTCCAACGAGAATAAGGTGCTTTACGACTTTTTCAAGACGGGCGTATATGACAAGAACAGAGAATTCGTATTAACCAATTCGCCTTCTATGGATATTCTTATCTCAAGTAATCTTGAGAGACTCATTCACTTAAGTTGCGGTATGGATTCCGATAAGAACAGTAAGCTTATGAATGAGCTTATCACAACCGGAAAATACGAGATTACCGATGATATGAAGTCAAGGCTCAATGATTTCTACGGTGATTTCGCGACAGAAGAGGAGACTTGTAATACGATAAGAGAACTCTACAATAAGACGGGATATATTATTGATACTCATACGGCGGTCGCAAAGTGTGTCTATGATAAATATGTTAAGGCAACGGGAGATACGACTAAGACTGTTATTGCAAGCACAGCAAGTCCATTCAAGTTCACACGGTCTGTAATGAGTGCCATCGATTCGAAATATGATTCATGGGATGACTTCGACTTAGTTGACGAGCTTTCTTCTCTCGGCAAGGTTCCCGTACCCGGCGCGATAGAAGAGATAAGAGAGGCTAACATCCTTCACGATACAAAGTGTAAAGTTAATGAAATGGAAGAAGCGGTAGTAGAATTCCTGAAGTAGTAATTATTCAGAACCCATTCGAAAATGCTACGCATTTTCTCATGTGGCTTCTCGCCAAATAAAAATCCACACATATGCTCTTACGAATGCAAGCATTCAGCGAGTATATGTGTGGATTTTTGCTTGGTTCTGAATAATTACAAAGATACAATAATATGAATCGTTCCGAACGGATAGATTACAGGGATTATGAATGAACCGTCGGGAAGATTAATCTTGTCGCCTTCCTCGGCAACAGGTGGTGTAAGTGACAATTCCATTGAATATGCATTAGACATGTTAACGAGGAACAGACCGTTATGAAGATTAAGGAAATCATCAAGCGATGCCTTAACATATTCATCCATCTCGCTAAATTCCATCTTAGCATATCTTGAAGCGAAAGAAATAGCAGCTGACTCGTCCATATCAATACGTGAGTAGCAATCTATCTCACCGTGAATCTCCT
Organism: uncultured Lachnospiraceae bacterium; assembly: GCA_905233695.1. Lineage (GTDB taxonomy): Bacteria > Bacillota > Clostridia > Lachnospirales > Lachnospiraceae > RUG191. Next base: position 23,800 of record CAJODN010000014.1, read on the forward strand.
GTCTTACACAGTAGTTAATATCGTGCTCTTCAGAGCAAGATATAGGATTAAGCGGTGTAAAGTCAGAACCGATGAATCTTACCAGGTTATTAAAGATAAGATTAATATACATAAGAGCATAATCTGTAAGCTCTTTACCTGAGAATGTAAAGAAGTTACGGATAAGTCTGTCGGTCTTACTTTGATTCTCGAGGGACATATCGTCTATCTCGTTGAAAATCTCATATTCTGATATAAGAAGCTCGAGATCTGAGTTACTTAAAACTCCCATATCAATAAGAGTCTGTCCGAGAATAAGATAATCCGGACTCTGAACAGCAAGTAATTCGTCAACCTGCTCTTCTCTTAAGTATCCTTTCTCAATTGCAATTTCCCCAAAACGTTTATCTTCTCTTGTCTGAAGGAAGCATACCTCGTCAACCTGTTCTGCTGTCATATAATATTTATGAAGAGCAAGAGTACCTAACTTAAGGCGTGTCTCAGATGCTTTAGAGATAGCTTGTGTTAATTGTTCGGGCGTTACACTGTCTTTACCAAGAAGAAAACTTCCAAAAAATTGTGCATACATACTTTAACCCTCCAAATGTGAACTTAATACTTTAAGAACCTGCTCTTCAGAAATAGGCTTCTGAATAAAATCCTTAGCGCCGGCTTCGATGGCTGACTTAAGCTGTGATTGTGTTCCTACGGAAGACACAATTATAATATCAGCGTCCTTGTCATGCTCAATAATGCCCTTAACGGCATCATTACCGTCTTTAACGGGCATAACAATATCGAGAAATACAAGACTGGGATTAGACTCTATGTACTTGTCTATTGCTTCCTGACCGTTAGCTGCTTCTACAAAATTGAGATCAGGAGAGTAAGTCTCGATGACATCTTTAAGCTGTTTACGAGCTAGGATTGAATCATCACAGATTAAAATTGTCGTATCTTTGAAATCCATTTTTTCATCCTCCCAAAAAAAATCTACATCAATTTTACAATAACCGGACAAAATATTCAATTTATTTATTGAATTTTATTGGAAAATTCTTGAAAAGAGGGTAATTTTTTGCTAGTCTAGTTGCTGTTGAAAGAAAAGGAGAAGAAAAATGAACGGTTTTCTTAATTCTAAAACGATAATGATAATATTTGACGTAATCGTGCTTCTTCTCGGGGTATATCTAATATATAATGCTCTTAAAATGAAGAAAAACGACGAGATATCGAGTCTTCTGCTTGCACCGAAGGAGCTTAAACTGTGTAAGCACCCTTATGATTTCATAGATTATATGTTCCCGATAATGCTTTCATTCGGGATTGTGTGTGTACTGTTCGGGATAGCGAGCCTGATTGTGGATGCTTGGCTTGATTTGCCGGGAATATATGAAGCCGCACTGGTTGTAGTGCTGATTGGAGTGTGGATTTGGTTCTCGCTAATGCTGAGGAAGGCGAAGAGGAAGTTTATGTAATTACTCCCTCTCCTCTATCGGCACATACTCTTTATGCTCACATACCGTCATATACGCCGGTCTCATGATTTTGCCGTTATGACAGATTTCTTCCATTCTGTGAGCACTCCATCCCACAATTCTTGCAATAGCAAATAGCGGTGTATATAGCTCAATGGGAAGTCCGAGCATCTGATATGCAAATCCTGAATAGAAGTCCACATTCGGGCTTACACCCTTATACATCTTACGTTTCTTAGCGATTATTTCGGGAGCAAGTCTTTCTACAAGAGAGTAGAGTGCGTATTCCTTCTCATATCCCTTTTCCTCAGATAGAGCCTTGACGAAGCTCTTAAATGTTACAGCTCTGGGATCGGATATAGAATAAATTGCGTGTCCCATTCCGTAGATAAGTCCTGCTTTATCGAATGCTTCCTTGTTAAGAAGAGCTTCTAAGTAAGCGCCCACTTCTTCTTCGGAAGACCAGTCTTTTACATTCTTCTTAAGATCCTCGAACATTTTCACAACTTTAATATTGGCACCGCCGTGCTTAGGACCTTTGAGGGATCCGAGAGCCGCCGCAATAGCCGAATATGTATCCGTTCCCGATGATGATACCAGGTGTGTGGTAAATGTTGAATTGTTACCACCACCGTGCTCCATATGAAGTATTAAAGCAACATCAAGAAGCTTTGCTTCAAGCTGTGAGAATTTACTGTCATCTCTAAGACAATGAAGAATATTTTCTGCTGTGGAAAGTTCCTGCTTCGGCTGATGGATAATAAGGCTTCCGCTTTCATGATAGTGACGGTATGCCTGATAGCCGTATACTGAAAGCAGTGGGAACATACTAATTAACTGTATACATTGACGAAGCACATTGGTTGGGGATGTGTCATCCGCATTGTCGTCATATGAATACAGAGTAAGAACCGATCTTGAAAGTGAATTCATTATATCCTTGGAAGGTTTTTTCATAATTACGTCTCTTACGAAATTCTTGGGAAGAGAGCGGTAGTCTCCTAAGATATTCTGGAATTCAGCCAGATCTCTTTCGTCGGGAAGCTCGCCGAATAACAGAAGGTATGCACATTCCTCAAAGCCGAAGTGATCGGCGTCTCGAGACTTTGTGATAATATCCCTGACATTATAGCCTCTGTAATAGAGTTGTCCGTCAATGGGGATTCGTTCTCCATTAACAGTCTTAGTCGAACATACTTCGGATATATCTGTAATTCCAACAAGAACACCGCGGCCGCTAAGGTCACGAAGTCCTCTTTTTACATCGTATTTTGTATATAACTCCGGGTCTATATATGAGGATTTAAGCGATTTTTCCGCCAGTTCATTGAGCTTGGGAGTTAATTCATTAGTTAATTCTTCGTATGCCATATTCTTATCCTCCTTCCTCATATTTATACTCATCTTTATCTAGGCTCAGGAAATTACCACAATTATAGCATTTTGACAAATTTTTGTCAAAACTGTGAACAAATATGTAGAACTATTCAACCACATAATAACTATAATGTATTTATACTATTCAAAAATGATATGCCGTAAAAAAGAGTTAAGAGAAAGGACGGGGAGAAAAATGTCTGAGACGAGACCGTACGTAGAATGGAAGTTGGTTAATGATTTTATGGTTGATGTATTCGTGGAATACGGAGTGCCGAGGGAGGATGCCGTAATATGTGCCGACGTTCTCTTAGAGAGCGACAGAAGGGGAATTGAGAGCCACGGTTGTAACAGGTTCAAGCCTATATATCTTGACAGAATTAAGAACGGAACACTCCTTCCCGAGACGAAGATAGATATTCTTAAGGATACACCGACTACCGTTGTCATGGATGCCAACAACGGAATGGGTATGGTTGCTTCATATAAGATGATGGAAATGTTAATAGATAAGGCGAAGAAATACGGAATGGCCGGAGGCTCTATCTGTAATTCAACCCATTACGGAATTGCAGGCTATTGGTCAACTATGGCTGAGAAGGAAGGGCTTATCGGAATTACAGGTACCAATGCCAGACCTTCCGTTGCACCCACATTCGGAATTGAGCCTATGATGGGAACTAATCCCTTAACATTTACAATGCCGACAGACGAAGAATTTCCATATAACTTTGACTGTGCCACATCCATTATGCAAAACGGTAAAATTGAATTCTACGAGAGACAGGGTAAGCCCACACCGGCCAACTGTGTAATATCCGATACTGGCGAGACAATGACCGATTCGGCGAAGATTCTTAAGGATATGAGAGAAGGTCATGCCGCACTTCTTCCCCTTGGCGGAATGGGAGAAGAGACGGCGGGCTTTAAAGGATACGGCTTTACCACTATAGTGGAGATTCTTTCATCGGCACTTACCGGCGGACCATTTATGCAGGACTTAAGCGGTAAGGATAAGGACGGCAATCCCACAATGTATCATTTAGGACATTTCTTCTTCGTTATTAATCCCGAATTCTTCATGGGACTCGATACATTTAAGAAGACTTCCGGAGATATCTTAAGGACGCTCCGTGCATCGAAGAAGGCACCGGGATGTGACAGAATCTACACGGCAGGCGAGAAAGAACACGACGCTTGGATGGAGAGGAAGGATAAAGGTGTACCAATAGGTGAGTCTATCCAGAAAGAGTTTATAGAACTTCGTGATGAACTGGGACTTACTAAGTATCATTTTCCCTTTGAGTAACTAGTTGTAACTATTCAGAACCAATTCCGAGGAAGGGCGGTAACGATAATTACACCGGAAGCTCCAAGGATGATGATGAAGATTATATTCCATATAGGAACAGTGCTTTGCTTTTACATTTTCAGCAGAATTACGATAAGAAGCAGGGTTTATGAACATGAGAGGACTGAGAAATGGAATGAGAAGGTTCAAAAGAGCGAGCATGATGTGGAAGACTTCCTCTCTAATATTTCGCATGAATTCAGGACACCTGTAAATGCAATAAACGGCATGGTTGCAATTCTTAAAAAGGACGTCGATAGGGAAGAACTCGACTCTATCAGTGAAGCTTGTGCAAGACTCGGGTATCAGATAGAGGATATTCAGGATTATACGGAAATCTCTCGCGGAGATATTATTCTTGAGGAAGAAAACTATATGTGCACAAGTCTGATTAATGATGTAGTTGCATATTATAATTCCATTGATACCTTCTTAAGACAATTGACAGAAATGGTCTTCATGATAAGATTGACAGTTATTTTGCCAATCAATAGAAGGATTTATCCTCAGGTGATAAATGGTAAAAAATGGACACTTCGAAATGTTTTGTTGACAAAAGAGAAGTAAAACTATATAATTATCAATATAGACTTTTTGCTATGGGGAGGAGGAAATAAATGAAATCTAAAACATCAAAGATTATATGGATAGCTGCGTTATCGGTAGTATTAATTCTACTGATTGTCGCTATAGCTTCGTCCACCACTAAGAGCACAGGAGAAAAAGGAATGGAGGAGCTCTCTATAGTAGACGAGCTTTCAATTACTGATTATGTGGAAGGCGTAAGCGAAGAAGGCTTCACGCTTTCTGCACAGCAACAGTAGTAGAGTAGACATCTGAGGAGCCGAGACCCGCTAAGTTACCGGCACACCCCGTTCGGGGTGCGCATACGACATTTCGTTATGAGCGTGCGGGTACTCGATCCGAAGATGAGATATATAAAAGGGGATTATTATGAAAAACGGAAACAAAGGACTGAATATTGCGATAGTTTCTCTGGCCGCCGCTTGCGTTATCGCCATTATAATCTTTTTCGGAATTAACGCCGGTAATTCAGGCTATGAAAATGTCGCGAAGAAATACGATAAGGCAGTATCGGAAGGAAAGTATGAAGATGCTTATGAGTATCTTGATGTGAAGGATTCGGTGTTCCTTACTAAGAGTGAATACCTTGCGAGACAATCTGTTGTGGCAGATGCTTATAACAGTTTGGATGTAAAAGGTCTTATTAAGACCGTAGGTAAAAAAGGTCTCGGCATACTTGTTAACAGCCTCCTTAATATGCAATATGAAGTTGTTGAAAGCAAGGAAGACGATGGTAAGGCCGTTGTAGCATTTCTAAAGAAACCGAAGCAAGATACGTACGGAATCCTAACTGATACCGCTACGGTAAAGCTTACGAAGAGCAGTTCTAACCATATGCTTTTCTTCTCTGACTGGAGAGTCAGCAATGAAGATGTAATTGTTAAGAATATAACCCTGGAGATTCCGAAATACAAGATGGCTTACATTGATGGAGTTGCGATACCGGAGTCATATCTTGATTCTTCAACCGATGATACAAATACCTACGTTATCCCGGGACTTTATACGGGAGCACATGTATGCAGTCTGTCTAATGACGGAGAGACTTATAAGAATTATAATGTTACAACCGACAAGAGTAATTCGCGTGTTGTCGTTAAGGAAGTAGAGGTTTCGAAAGAAGAACAGCAAGTCGTAATCGATAAAGCTTACAATGCATTTAGGACAATAACAGAAGCAGAACTCAAGGGCTCTGATTTTAATGAGATAAAAGGAATCTTCTTGCCGGAAAGTGTTTTAGCGGAGAGAGAGAAATTCAATGAAGATAAGAATAATTTCTACACTACCAACAAATCAAGCGGTATTGATAATGTAGAGGTTAAGGATGTAATAGCATCTATATATGATATGGCATTTGTGGACGGCACCATTGAAGTCAGTGTTAAGCTGGAATATACCGACTCTAACCAAGGCGTAATCGATCCTTATATTGCTTACTTCGTCAAGAAAGACAGAGGAGAGGATGCCAACAATAATATGACACAGCTTGTTCGAATGAGATATGTGGACGGTGACTGGGTTGTAAGTTCATCAGGTGACAGCGGTGTCGCAGGAAACAATTGGTTCTTCTAGGTTTCTTGGGATTATTTTGGAGAGCACGGAGAGAGTTAATGGTTTATACTAGGGGGTAATCGTTAGGTTACTCCCTTTTTTGAGTTAGGGTGTGGAAATGTGTAGCATTTTCAAACCGGTTCTTAGTAGTTATATGTATAGGAAATATTAAAGTGGCTTATAATACTAATGTATACTTTGTTATATTCTTACCGATTGCGATAATACTGTATCAGATTATTCCGAAGAAATATCGGTGGGTAATCTTACTATTATCAAGCATAGTATTCTTTGCATTGATAAGTAAGTGGCTTATCCTCTGGGCATTTCTTACAATAATAATCGCGTATATTTCGGCAAGAATAATAGAGTATAAGAGAGAGACAAAAAGTAAATACGTTTTAGTTAAATGTATTATGCTTATCGGAATATGCGGGATGATTCTGATATTGGCAGGCTTAAAGTATACGAATTTTGCGGTTGAACTTATAGGCAAAATTGTTAACACCGGAGTGACCTTTGAAGCAATCGCGGTTCCCATCGGGATATCATTTTACACATTGGAAGCAGTAGGGTATGTGCTGGATGTATATTGGGAGAGAATCGATGCGGAGAAGAACATTCTGAAACTGGCACTGTTCATACTTTTCTTCCCCACATTAATGGAAGGTCCAATCTGCAGATTCGGTGATGTTAAGAATCAATTATTCGAAGGAAATTCCATTACCGTGGACAGCTTACGTCAAGGTGTAATCAGAATAGGCTGGGGACTATTCAAGCGAATGATAATTGCGGACAGACTTAATGCCGTAGTTAATTATTTCTACCTTACCGATCCGTATTACGAAGGTCTTGTTGTAATAATCATGGCGATACTTACGACGTTTCAACTGTATGCGGAGTTCGCGGGAACAATCGATATTGTCATCGGTTCGGCGCTTATATTCAATATCAAATTACCGGAGAACTTCAGGCAACCATTCATGGCGAAAAGTGCGGCAGAGTTCTGGAGAAGATGGCATATCACCCTCGGTGTGTGGCTTAAGAGCTACGTGTTCTATCCTGTAACCACATCACGCCTTGTTACGAAATGGAATAAGTTCGCCAAGAAGAAAGTAGGCAGGCATTTTACTAAGGTTGTCACATCCGCCATTGCACTGTTCCCGGTGTGGCTGATTAACGGGCTGTGGCACGGACCTAAGATAACATACATTGCATACGGCATGTATTACTTTATAATCCTTGTTCTTGAGATAGCCTTTGAACCGGCGGGCAAGGCGTTTTGGAAGAAGGTTGGAGTCGAATGGAATGGGCGTTTTGCTAACGGTGTGAGAATCTTTAGGACATGGATAATTATCGTTCTCGGGGAAATGCTCTTTAGATGCGAAAGTGTAACTCAGTTCTTTAAGCTATGTGGTAACATTTTTACAACCGATTTTGCCGGCGGACTCTTCGGCGGTAAGCTTGTTGATATGGGGCTTTCGGTAGAGGACTTAATAGTGGCACTTCTCGGAATGGTAATCGTATTCATCGTAGATCATATCTTAGAGAAGAAGCCTGATTTTATTACCGGTATTCCGACTCTAAGCAGACCTAAGAGATGGGCGATTTATTACTTTGTAATTATTGTGATAGTGATATTCGGTGCGTACGGAGAGGCGTACAGACCGGTTGAGTTGATTTATGCAAACTTCTAACCTTCAGAACCAAGCAATTTCGAATTGGTTCTGAATAGTAACTAAAGGAAAGAATATGAAGAAAGTTGTAAGCGGTTTAATATTTTTTATAATACTTATAGCGGTTTTGAGTGGTTTGGGCTTCTTATTGTCACCTGATTATTTATTTAAGGACTATGTTGCAGAAAGTAAGAGTGAGGTAAGTACGAAGCTTGCAAAAGAAGAGCCATGCTCCTTGGATGTAATTGTTCTGGGAGACAGTGAAAGCTATACCAGTATATCACCGCCCAAGCTTTGGCGAGACTACGGGTATACAACCTATAACTTCGGCCTTATAGGAGCGAAGCTTTCTGATATAAAGGAGGCTTACAAGACTATCCTATCAAGTCAACAGCCGAAGGTAGTGCTTTTTGAAACCAACAGTTTGTACAGAGTTGATAACGGACAGGCAGAGGCGGATAATATTATAACAGATTTGATACACAAGGTATTTCCTGTTACAATGTATCATGACAACTGGAAAATGCTCTTTCAGGATACCAGAAAAGGATACTACAAGGGATTTACAGTAAGTCATACAATTGATCCTGCAGAGAATAAGGAATACATGATTCCAAGTGACGAAGAGGATAATGTAATAAGTGATAATCTTGAGACGTTAAAAGAGATTAACGAAATGTGTAGAGAGAGTGGTGGAACGCTGATTCTCTACTCAGCACCATCCCGGTCTAATTATAACTTCCCGAAGCATAATGCGTTAAGTAAGATTGCGAAAGAATTAGGTGTTGATTATGTCGATATGAATCTTGCCGGTGATGAAATCGGAATTGATTACACTACCGATACAAGAGACGGCGGAGACCACTTGAATGTGTACGGAGCCACCAAGAGCACTGCCTACATAGGTAAGTACCTGCATGACCGGTATAATATTTCCGACAGAAGAAATACGGACATCGCACCGGAGTGGAATGAGATGCTAAGGGAGTATGAGAATGAATAATAACGAAATCAAAATCATGGCAGATAAAGAATATACAATGGAAGAAATCAAGGAGAAGGCCTACGCCCATTACGGAGGCTTTTCTCAGTATGCGACGAAGGTTCCCGATGATTCTTCCGGCATTAGATATTATTCTTCAAAATCAAATGAGAGTCTCAGAAGTCCCTTCGCAGTTGATATTGATAAGATACTCCATAACCCATTATACAATCGTTACGGCGATAAGACGCAGGTATTTTCATTCTATAGGAATGATGAGATTACAAGAAGAGCTACTCACGTCCAGCTTGTTGCCAGAATAGCAAGAATTATAAGTATGAGCCTCGGTCTCAATATCGACCTTACGGAAGCAATAGCCCTAGGTCACGATATCGGTCATACGCCTTTCGGGCATGTGGGCGAGAAATATTTGGATGAATTATACTATGAATCTTGCGGAAGACATTTCTATCACAATGTTCATAGTGTAAGAGCGCTTAAGGTGATAACACCGACTAATCTTACAGTTCATACACTTGACGGAATAATATGTCATAATGGCGAGAGGCCGGAAGGAGAGTACTATCCAAGCGAACCTAAGTCGTTAGAACAGTTCGAAGAACTAATCGAGAACTGCTATACGAAGGAAGGCTTTGTCGATACTCTTAAGCCATTCACTCTCGAAGGCTGTGTTGTAAGAGTGAGTGATGTAATAGCTTATGTTATGAAGGATAGAGATGACGCAGAGAAGCTGGGAGTAAATGTTGATTACGAGAAGCCGGGACAGCTTGGCGGAATGAACTACACATTTTTAAGTAACATAACTGAGAATATCGTGCTTAACAGTTTTAACAAGCCATATATTAAAATGGATCCGGAATACTTTGAAGACCTTTATCGTCTTAAGAAGGAAAATGCGAAGAAGATATACGGAAATGATAAGATTAACGATTTATACGACAGAACAATTCGACCTATGATGAAGGCTCTTTATAACAGATTCAAGGAAGACATTATTAATGAAAACCGGGATAGCTTCATTTATAAGCATCACGTAGATTATGAGCGGTTCAAAAAGACATACGAGAAGAACAAAATGAGACCTGACGATATGGTGGTCGACTACATTGCCGGAATGACGGACGACTATTTTATCGATCTCTATCGTGAAATATTCGGAGATGACGACGTCATGAAGGAAGTAAAATATGTGGGATATTTTGATTAAAAAGCGTGACACTTTATAGAAGAAGGTGCGTATGATGAATTGATGAAGCTCAACGGAAGATTTGCTAATCTTGTCAGAAGACAGATTCAATAGTTAAGAAAACTCTTGACAAAGCGATTACATCGTTATATACTGACACTCGAAGAGACAAAGGCGTCTTGAAGTAGTTACTTCAAGGCGCTTATTTTTATGCAGGGAGGAACTTAAAATGTGCTCAATACTGGGATACTGTGGCAAGACTGATTATCAAAAAATGAGCTTCGACGAATTCAAGGAGGCATTATCTAAAACAAAGACAAGAGGTCCGGATGTAAGCAGAATAATTAAAACTGAAAGCGGTTATCTCGGCTTCAACCGTTTATCAATAATGGGACTTACAACTAACGGAATGCAACCATTTGTATTTAAAAATGACAGAACCGTCACTTATGATATAACAAGTGAGAGTCCTTGCTACGGCGAGCCCGATGACTACGACTACGCACTTATATGTAACGGTGAGATATACGGGTTCAGAAAGTTTAGAAATGAATTGGAGGCTAAGGGTTACAGATTCATAAGCGATTCCGATTGCGAGATTATTCCCGCGCTATATAGAGAGTACGGAACGGATATGTTCGCTATGCTTGATGCGGAATATGCAATGTTACTTTACGACAAGAAGAATGATTCCTACATTGCCGCAAGAGATCCTATAGGAATCAGACCACTTTACTATGGTGTTTTATCTGACGGTTCATTTATATTTGCATCTGAGCCTAAGAACATTGTGGGTGTTGTAGATAATATTAAACCTTTCCCTCCGGGACATTATTATAAAGACGGTAAGCTTGTCTGCTACAAGGACTTATCTAAGGTAGATTCATTCCATGATGATGACTTGGATACAATCTATAAGAACATCCATGACCTTCTTATTAAAGGTGTGGACAAGAGACTTGATTCCGACTCACCGGTAGGATTCCTTCTTTCCGGAGGTCTCGATTCATCACTTGTATGCGGAATTGCGACAACACTTATGGATAAGCCTCTTGAGACATGGGCTATAGGAATGGATGTTGATGCAATTGACTTAAAGTACGCAAGAGAGGTTGCCGACTATATCGGCTCTAACCATCATGAGATAATAATTACGAAGCAGGATGTTCTTGATGCACTTGACCCTGTTATCCATGCTCTCGGCACATATGATATAACGACAATAAGAGCGTCAATCGGTATGTATCTGTTATGCAAGGCAATTCACGAGCAGTCTGATAACAGAGTTATCCTTACAGGTGAGATCTCTGACGAAATATTCGGTTATAAATATACTGACTTTGCACCGTCTCCGGAGGAATTCCAGAAGGAATCGGAGAAACGTATCCACGAGATTCATATGTACGATGTACTTCGTGCCGACAGGTGTATAAGCGTTAACTCTCTTGAAGCGAGGGTGCCCTTCGGCGACCACGATTTCGTCTCATATTGCATGTCCATTGATCCGGACAAGAAGATGAATCATTATGGTAAAGGTAAATACTTACTCAGAAAAGCATTCGAAGAGGACAAGCTTATTCCCGACAGTATTCTTTGGCGTGAGAAGGCTGCATTCTCCGACGCTGTAGGTCACTCCCTTAAGGATGACATAGTGGAGCTTGCCGAGAGTACTTACACCGATGACGCGTTCAAGATTAAAAGTGCTAAGTATACTCACGCAACACCTTTTACGAAGGAGTCGCTACTTTATAGAGAAATATTCGAGAAGCACTATCCCGGTCAGTCGGATATGATAGTTGATTTCTGGATGCCCAACAAGAATTGGGAAGGATGTGACGTTAACGACCCTTCCGCGAGAGTTTTGTCCAACTATGGAGCCAGCGGGGAATAGGAGACAAATTATGGAACCATTCGAAAAAGTATTATCCGGCATTCCTGATATGGATACGGCCCTTGACTACATCCGGCTTGGTGATAACGTTGTATGGGAAGTATCCGAGCTATCGGAATTCAAATTATTCGTGGAGCCTTATATTAAGCAGGCCATCGAGGATGAGCGTAGTATAGTTTACTTTCGCTTCGCAAGTCACGACCCTGTAATACCGGACTACCCTGAAGTCAAGAAATACACGATTCCCTTGTCTCATCGGTTCGAGAATTTCTCTGTGGAGATTCATAACATAATCGAGAAGGAGGGAAGAGGGGCGTTCTATGTCTTCGATTGCCTATCTGAGCTTCAGACGGCATGGGCTACAGATATGATGATG
>CAJODN010000015.1 GCA_905233695.1 uncultured Lachnospiraceae bacterium
TCTTAACGATCCTTCAGGTGAGTGGGGCGATGCTATCATGGAACTCATGAACACAGTTGATGAGACTATTCCTGATCCTGTACGTGAGACAGATAAGCCATTCCTTATGCCTGTAGAGGACGTATTCACAATCACAGGTCGTGGTACTGTTGCAACAGGTAGAGTAGAGCGTGGTACACTTCATCTTAACGACGAAGTTGAGATCATCGGTGTTAAGGAAGACGTTCAGAAGACAGTTATCACAGGTATCGAGATGTTCAGAAAGCTTCTTGATGAGGCTCAGGCAGGTGATAACATTGGTGCACTTCTTCGTGGTATCAACCGTGACCAGATCCAAAGAGGTCAGGTACTTGCAGTACCCGGTTCAGTAAAGTGCCATACTAAGTTCACAGCTCAGGTTTACGTACTTACTAAGGATGAAGGTGGACGTCATACTCCTTTCTTCAACAACTATCGTCCTCAGTTCTACTTCAGAACAACAGACGTAACAGGTGTATGTAATCTTCCTGACGGAACAGAGATGTGTATGCCCGGTGATAACATTGAGATGACAATCGAGCTCATCCATCCTATCGCTATGGAGCAAGGTCTTACATTCGCTATCAGAGAAGGTGGACGTACAGTAGGTTCAGGTAAGGTTGCTTCAATCATCGAGTAATCACTGATTAATTAAGTATTTATAAGGGCTTCAGGCATTATGCTTGGAACCCTTATTTTTGTGCAGATAATAGTTTCTTAAATAAAATGTGTCATTAGAAAAAGGATTGTAAAAGGAGCATAAATGATACAAGACATTTACCCGAGTAAACTTAATAATCAATATGAGAATACTGAGATTGCCGAGGGCGATTATATTATGTACTTCAACGAAAAGGGGGAAATGCTGGTGCATGACGATAGTGCCATGCCGGTGTTCCCGCAGTGGCAGGAAGACATCGTTTCTGTTCCCACATACCTTTTCTCCATTGACGACAAGAAGTTTTTCTTGTCAACCGGCGAAGAACCCAACGAAGACATCCTCCCCCACTACTCCTACTACTCCATTAGGGATACTCGTGACAAATTACAAGGAGCCGATGTCTATGCAGCATTTACCGCATACCATCTATGGAAATGGTATAGCGACAACAAGTACTGTGGCGGATGCGGACACAAATTAAATCACGATTTAAAAGAACGGGCGCTAAAATGTGATGCCTGCGGGAATATGATATTTCCCAGAATCAACCCGGCAGTCATCGTCGGAGTCATAAATGGTGACCGTATACTCATAACGAAGTACAGAACCGGCTATGCCCATAGTGCGCTTATCGCAGGATTTACCGAGATAGGAGAGACACTTGAAGAAACGGTAGCAAGAGAAGCTATGGAAGAAGCCGGAATCAAAGTTAAAAATATAAGCTATTATAAGTCTCAGCCCTGGGGTATGGCCGAAGATATTCTTGTAGGCTTCTACTGTGAGGTGGACGGCGATACTACAATCCACATGGATGAGAACGAGCTTAAGTACGCCGAGTGGGTGAAGAGGGAAGACATAGTCCTTCAGCCCAATAACCTAAGCCTGACCAACGAGATGATGCAGATGTTTAAAGAAGGGAAAAGATGACAAGAAAACTAATTTAATGTTATAATGTCTGTATGTATAGGGTTTTTACAAAGTGATACGAAAATGTATTACAAGGAGAGGGGGTTACTATGAAGAAATTTCTAATTGTACTCGGGTGTATTATAGGAGTTATCATCCTTGCTATTGCGGCGGCACTTCTCACATATCGTGTTAAGGAATACAGACCTGACGACGTTGAGGATGTATCCGTTGAGAATCAGCAGAGCAGAATGCTTAAGTCTGACGAGACAGTGTCTATTATGACATATAACACCGGCTACGGCGCGCTTTCCAAGGATCAGGATTGCTACTTTGACGGCGGTCAGACCGTTGTTCCCGAGAGCATCGATATTATCAATAAGAATGTCGAAGGAATGGTTAATACAGTTAAGGAGCAGAATACCGATCTCTATTTCCTTCAGGAAGTAGACAGGGATGCTAAGAGAAGTTACAATATGGATCAGCTTCCGTTATATCAGAAGGCTACGAACTATGCCACAATGTTCGCATGTAACTTCAAGGTGTTCTATGTGCCCTTTAATAAGGGTATGGGAAATGTTGAAGCCGGTATCGTAACTATGTCAAAATACAAGGTTGATTCGGCTACGCGTTATCAGCTTCCTATATCATTCAGCTGGCCCGTATCTATGATGAACCTTAAGAGATGTCTCCTAGAGACAAGAATTCCTATTGACGGAAGCGATAAAGAGCTTGTTCTTGTTAACTTACATCTCGAAGCATATGACTCGGGAGAAGGTAAGATTGCACAGACGAAGCAGTTAATGGACCTACTCTCTAAGGAGTATAAGAAGGGTAATTATGTAATAGCAGGCGGTGACTTTAACCAGACATTTGAACCTGTTAAGGACAAGTATCCTCTTACACAAGATACTATCCAAAATGAGAAGTGGGCTCCCGGTATTATAGAGAATAAGGACTTGGCGGAAGGATTCACATTTGCGGTAACGGATAATGCGGCAACATGTCGTCTCGACGACCACGTACTTGATGAGACTACACAGCTTTACATAATCGACGGATTTATCGTATCTGATAATATCGAGGTACAAGAGGTTACTAACCTTGACAAGGGCTTTGAGTTCACCGATCACAACCCTGTTAAGATGGTATTCAAGATGAAGTAAAGTTAAAGCCACGGAATTAATATCCAAGAAGAGAACTGCCAAGAACGGAAATCCGGAAAATACAGACAACAAGACTAAAGACAATAAATCCAACGAGGTATAGAAAATGTTCAAGAATACTAAGATGCTCTGGAGAGTAATAAGAAGGTTGCAATTTGACAAGATTTTTCTTGTCTTCCTACTTGTCTATTGTGTAGTTGCACTTGTTATATGGTGGATTGAGCCGGGTATCGATAAAGTGGGTGATGCATTCTGGTATACATTTGCGGCATGTACATCAATCGGCTTCGGAGACGTGGTGGTGACATCTGTTCTCGCAAGAGTACTTACGGTGATAATAACGGTTTACGAGCTTTTTATCGTGTCACTTTTTTCCGGCGTAATCGTAAGCTATTATCTTGAACTTATAAGAAGGAAAGAGAATGAGATGGTAGCCAAAGTTGTGGACAAGTTAGAGCATGTATCCGAGCTTCCGCCGGAAGAGCTTAAAGAAATAGAAAAGAAAGCCAAGAAGCTGGCAGACCTGTAGAGTTCCTTAACAGACTTACCGACAAATTGCCCAAAAACAACAAGTGAAAGTTGTAAGGTCAATTAACCGAGTTACCCTTAAGTTTTCAGAGAAACAACCGAAATATATATTGAATAGAAAAATTACTTGCAACAGTCTTAGCAAGCTTAGCCGAGCTCCATTGTCGGCGTAACAGGAAGTTATTTCGGTGATGTGAATGGAAGAGTAACTTAGATGAGTAAGTAGGAAGGAACAATTAAAATGAAACCATTAAATGCTTAAGTGGCGTATTCCGAAATCGGGGATGCGTCTTTTTTTGTTGAATACTTGTAAAGTCTATATTATAATCTATAATGGCTGATAATGAAATGAGAGCCAAAGTGAGGAGATATCGTGAAAGATATAGATTATATAGTGGACTTTTCGACACATCTCGGTCGGGAAATGCTTTTTGCCGGAGCCAATCTGGAACGAACCAACGAGACAATGGAGAAAGTATGTAAAGCATACGGGCTTCATGAGATAAGTATATTCTCTCTCAGCACCATGATATCGGTAAGCGCCAAGAACTTAGACGGCGAAGCGGAGACGAGACAGGTGTCGGTTCCGGGACAATCGATTCATCTTATTAAGCTAAGGAAATTATATGACTTGGCCCACAAGGTAATAGAGGAGAAGACAGACCCGTCACTTCTTCAGGATATGTTATATGAGACGGTTATGGTGCCCTCGTACAATGCCTGGATTGAGATGCTGGGGTTCGTAATTGCACTTACAACCTTATGCCGTATATTCGGCGGAGGCTGGCAAGAGCTAATAGTTGTAGCGCTTTGTACGGTGCTGTCATTCTGGCTTTGCAGACCGCTAAGGAGAGCGAATCTTAACAGGATAATAATTAACGTTGTCAATATGTTCATCACAACGGCAATATTTTTCTTCACGGTGTGGATAGGCTTTACCACGGAGATGATGGCGATGCTGACGTCGATGTCACTTATGTTCATCCCCGGAATACCCCTTGTTAATTCCATGAGAAATATCCTGTGTGGCAACGAGATGAACGGTATACTTGAATTCCTTAAAGTAATACTTGAGACCTTGACGATCTGCTTCGGCGTATTCATTGCATACGCTATATTCGGGAGGTGGTACACATGGTAGAGAACATGGAACTTATTATACTGTCCTTCCTAGCGTCAATCGGATTCGCAATTGTATTTCAAGTTAGGGGAAGAGACTTGCTTCTCGCGGGACTCGGCGGAGCCATAACGAGATTTGTCTATATAATCTTCATGGCATTCATCCCCTACAGAATTGTGTATGCGGGGCTTGCGGCAATTGTTGCTGCATTCTATGCGGAGATTGTGGCGACGAAAAAGAAGACTCCCGCAACGGTATTCTTATATCCGTCGATTATACCTCTAATACCCGCGGATCTAATCTACTATACAATGGGCGGACTTGTCTTAAGCGACACTGATACATTTTACAATAACGGCATAGATTGCCTCCTCGCCCTTGTGGGAATAAGCGTAGGCTTCGTTGTGGCTTCAACCATATCTTATTATATAAGAAAGGTCGCAGCCATGAAGAACGTAAAAGCCGATGAGAAAGCATAAATTAACTTAAAAAGGAAGAAGAAATGACTATTATAACCACAATACTTGCAATACTATCAGGCGTAGCCCTGTTTCTGTTCGGAATGTCACTTATGGGTAACGGGTTACAGAGAGTTGCGGGTAACAGTTTAGAAAAGGTATTATTCAGGCTGACAAGTACACCCATTAAGGGCGTGCTTCTCGGTACTGCCGTAACGGCGGTAATCCAGTCATCAAGTGCAACGTCTGTTATGGTTGTCGGTTTCGTCAACGCAGGAATGATGAAGGTTGCACAAGGTATCGGCGTAATAATGGGTGCCAACATCGGTACATCAATTACGGGCTGGATTCTCTGTCTGTCATATATCGAAGGAAGCGAAGGTATAGCGGCACTTCTGTCAACGGCCACGATTTCGGCGGTTGTTGCCATAATCGGTGTAGTTCTTAAGCTCTTTACGAAGCATACGAGATACCATAATATCGGAGACATAATGATTGGTTTTGCAATCCTCATGGTAGGAATGCAACAGATGTCGGGAGCGGTTGCTCCTCTTAAGGATAACGAGAATTTCGTTGGTATCCTTACGGCATTTACCAATCCTGCCCTCGGTATCTTAGTAGGTATCCTCTTCACGGCGATACTTCAGTCGGCTTCCGCTTCTATCGGTGTGCTTCAGGCACTGTCGGTAACGGGCGCAATCACATTCCAGTCGGCGCTTCCGATTATCCTCGGTATCGGAATCGGTGCATCGGTACCCGTTCTTATATCAGCGATCGGAACCAACACCAACGCCAAGAGAACGGCTCTTGTCTATCTGGTAAATGATATGCTGGGCGCACTAATCTGGGGAGGCGTCTTCTACATTACATCGGCCTTTATAGATATACCGTTTATCGATCAGACCATGTCGCCTGTTCTTATTGCGCTGCTTAATACGGTATACAGAGTGCTTACCGTAATAGTTCTGTTCCCGTTTGTGAAGGCAATAGAGAAGCTGGTTACGGTGCTTATAAAAGAAAAGAAGGACGAATCTCCCGAGCAGGCAGACTTCGAGCTTCTCGAGGAGAGATTCTTCGGAATCCCCGAGCTTGCAATTTCACAGAGTCATAAATGTATTAACGGTATGGCGAGAACTGCGCAGAAGAACGTATCGAGAGCAACAAGTCTTATCGGTAATTATTCTGAGGAGCGATTCGATAAAGTATGTAAGAAAGAAGATGTCCTGGATAAATATGAGGATCACTTGGGAACCTACTTAATGCGTGTATCCAAGACACAGATGAACTTAAAGCAATCAAAGCAGGTATCTAAGTTCCTTCATACCATAAGCGACTTCGAGAGACTTGGAGACCACGCTATGAATATAGCATTTATCTGTAAAGATATGAGTGAAAAGGGAGTCGAATTCTCCGGTGACGCTGAAGAAGAATTTGATGTAATTAAAGCTGCTACGGAGGAAATTGTTGATATTGCGGTAACATCCTTCCAGAATGACGATTGGGAGAAGGCCGTACACGTTGAGCCCCTCCGCGAGTGGATCGGTAAGATATGCGCAAGCAGTAGAAGTAATCACGTAGCAAGACTTCAGGAAGGTCGGTGCGAGATTAAGACGGGTATCGTATTCAACGACCTTATTATGAATTACGAACGTATCTCGGCTCACTGTTCTAACATTGCCGCGGCTACAATTGAAGCCGAGCAATCGCATTTCAACACACATGAGATGATTAGTGAGATCAGGCATAATAAGGATGCCGAGTATAAATTTGATTATAAGACTTACGCCGAGAAATTCGCGATTGAGGAAGCATCGGAAGAGGAAGGTAAGAAGAGAGGCAGAAAGGCAGCCAACGCGTAGAACGGGAAAGCTACACATTTACAAGAATAACCCGAGTTAATGTATGATTAATAAAATCAAGAGTATCATAGAGAAGATCAAGAATACCAAAATATATAAATTCATTGAGAGAATTGTTAACTGGGGTATGAACCTGGTATTCCCCGAGCCGACACCGGTGCCGGAGGGGGAACCCTACTGTACCGGAAAAGGAATGGCGAAGAAGGCTCTCTACTACGGGATAATGATTGTTGCCGGTCTTTTAGGGTATCTGGTTCTTCACTATTTGCTTGTATATGTCCTTGACCTTCCGACCGTCACCATTGATTTGGAGAGTAGAAACGAGTATGCGACGTTTTTTGAAAACGGAACATATTCACTTACGGCTATTGAATGGATGATTTTCTTCATTACCTTTCTGTCGGTGTCACTTACGCCGATCTTAAGATATTTACCATGGGGAGCCGTATACTTCTTTGACGGACTTTACTGTGTGTCGGTGGGATACAATACGGCGTTCATGTATCTGGAAGTTGCCAAGGAAGATATGCGAGCCGCGGTTCTGACTCTTATTATAAGTGGGGTGCTTTGTACCATACCGTACCTGTTTTTCAGGATTATGAAGGTGAAGCTTCCGAAAGCTTTTACGAATACAGTATATGCACTTTACTGGATTATTGTAATGGGAGCGGCAATACTTCGTGTCCTTTGCTTTATTCCGGTTCTGGGAGATGTGGCATCGTTCTTTCTTAATCTGTATAATCTTCCGGGCGCCGGTGAATTTTTACTCCTCGGAAGGGTTATAATTTACTTTCTCTTCATGTTCCTGTGGCTGGAGAGAATGCTTGACTTTGTTACGATTAAGGCGCCGAAAAAGTACGAATGGACAATGACTTTCCATCTCGTATATTCGGCCACAATAATGATTAACTATTGCTTCATATTCATCGCCGCCAATATCGATGCAGTAGTGAAGGTTCTTAAGGGACTTCTCGGAGGTGGCATAGTTAAATAATGGAGGATTTACATGGGAAATGTGATTTCTTTTAAGGGAATACGATATGCACGGGCGAACCGATGGGAGTATCCGGTGGAAGAGCCTAAGTGGGACAGGATTAATAATATTGACGATTGCCTCCGGGACTTTAGCACCTTCGGACCGGCATGCTATCAGCCCAGGGCTTTTGTTGACGAAGCTGACAATCCCGAGAAGGCCTTCTACTATAAGGAATTCAGAGAGGGATGCGACTTTACTTATTCAGAGGATTGCCTGAGACTTAATATCTATACGTCTCTCGATGAAGGCGGTGGTCTCGACGGACAGAAGAGACCTGTAATTGTCTTTATTCACGGAGGCTCATTTACAACGGGATCAAGTGATGAGAAGCCATTTGATCCTTCCGCTTGGGTAGAATCGGGATGCGTCGCGGTAACATTTAATTACAGACTGGGACCCTTTGGGTTCTTGTGCTTGCCCGAGCTTGCAAGTGAAGCGGGGCACACCGGTAACTATGGATTATACGACCAGCTTGCGGCACTTAAATGGATTAAGAATAATATTGAACTATTCGGCGGAGATCCCGATAACGTGACACTTATGGGTCAATCCGCAGGCGCAATGTCCGTAACACATTTTATATTAAGCCCGCTTACCAAGGGATTATTCCATAAGGCGGTTCTTTCATCCGGCGGAGGAGTATCAACCTTCGTATCGCCGAAGCCTGCAGATGATGTATATTCATTCTGCAGAAAGCTTATGAATGAATGCAATGTACAGACGTTGGAAGAATTCAGGGAATTAAGTCCCGAAGAAATATATTTACCATGGATAAAGCTATCTGGGAAAACCAAGAACTCAGGGTTAATCTTAAGCCCTGTAATCGACAATATCATAATCCAGAAGACCAGAAATGACGATTACAAGACAGGCAATTACAATCACATCCCCATAATGATTGGCTTCAACAGCGAAGATATTGTCGTTACGGTATTCTACGAGATGGCAAGGTCCTTTGGCAAGAATGTGGCCGACTACGTATCAAGTCACGGAAGCGATGAGAGTACAAGAGCGTATCTCTACCACTTCTGCCGTCAGCTTCCCGGTGACAACAAGGGAGCATGGCACAGCGCCGACCTATGGTACTGGTTCGGTTCCCTTGATAAATGTTACAGGAAGTTCGAAGACAAGGACAGAGAGCTTAGTAAAGAGATGATAAGATATCTTACGAATTTTGCTAAGACAAGTAATCCGAGTATCGATTCGAAGGCCGACGAAGAGAGTATCGTCGTGTGGGATTCTTCTTCCGACGCCCCCGGTAAATTCATGCACTTTTCGGACGACGGCTGTCATATGACAAGAGTAAGTGCAACGAAGATGGTATCAACAATGTTATTCAAAAGAGGTGTATAAATAATGTATACAGTTGATTTTAATAGTAAAGGTCATTTTCACTTTATAGGAATAGGCGGAGTCAGCATGAGCGGTCTCGCCCAGGTGCTTCTTAAGCGTGACTTCACCGTATCGGGTTCCGACGGTGTTCATTCTGATTATACCGATAGATTAGAGGAGCTGGGTGCGAAGATATATTACTCGCAAGTCGCTGATAATATCACGGATGATATCGACTGTGTTGTGTATTCTGCGGCAATTAAGGACGATAACGCCGAGCTTAAGACTGCAAGGGATAAGGGGATTCCCACGCTTACAAGAGCCGAATTCTTAGGACAGCTTATGAATAATTATCCCGAATCCATTGCCGTAGCGGGAACTCACGGTAAGACCACCACCACATCGATGATTACACAGGTTCTTCTTGAGCTTCCGGATGACCCTACGATTTCAATCGGCGGTAATTTTCAGCCAATTAACGGCAATATGCATGTGGGTGACTGTAACACATTTCTCACAGAGGCCTGCGAGTATACCAACAGCTACCATGAATTCTATGCGAAGTATTCCATAATCCTTAACATTGAAGCGGACCACCTTGATTTCTTCAAGGACTTAGATGATGTCAGAGCCTCATTTAATAAGTTTGCCAATAATACCAAGGAAGACGGACGTCTTATTATTAATAATACTATTGAAAATGTGTCTGAGATTACGAAGGGCGTGAAAGCCGATGTAATAACCTTCGGTCCGGACGACTCGGCCGATTGCTATGCGACGGACATTGAGTATGACAGAATCGGTAATGGTTCCTTTGTTCCTATGTATAAGGGTGAAGCCCTGCCGAGAATACAGCTTAAGGTGCCGGGCGAGCATAATATAGCTAACGCCCTGGCTGTAATAGCCTTCTGCAAAGAGTTTGGGATAGATAATGAAATAATTAAATCAGGATTAGAGAAATACGCCGGCGTTGACAGGAGATTCCAGTATAAGGGAACCATTCGCGGAATAGATATTTACGACGATTATGCCCATCATCCCACTGAGATAAGGACAACACTTAAGGCTGCGAAGAATTATGAGAATGAGAGAGTTGTGTGTGTATTCCAGCCCCACACCTATACGAGAACCAAGGCGCTCCTTAAGGAGACGGCAGAGGCACTGAAGAGTGCCGATATGGTTATCCTTGCCAAGATTTATCCCGCAAGAGAAAAGGATATATATAACATTTCTTCGGCTGATTTGCAAAAAGAACTTGAGAAAATGAACGTTCCTTGTATTTATATCGATACATTCGACGGAATAGAGCAATTTATTTTAAAAAAATGTATGAACAATGACTTGTTAATAACAATGGGCGCCGGAGACATAGTAAAAGTGGGAAATGACCTTCTGAAATAAAAGTTATTCACATTATTCACATTTTAAGTGCGAGATTTATGTACTTAAGATGTGAATTATTTTTTTATATTTCACAGACGTTTCACGAGTTATTCACAATTTTCGACACCGCTGAAACCCTTGTAAATACGCGCATTGTGGACTATTTTGCCCTTTATTTAATATAATGAATGTGTTAAAATCCTCGTAGGTTTGAAAGAGGATTGATTATATGGCAGATATTGTTTTACACACAAGTAGCGATACAGGGGTTACTTGTGTATCTAATGCGTTTATAGATGAATACATGAAGGATGCCAACGGGGAATTCGTTAAGATATACCTGTATCTCCTCCGGCTTCTCGGTCACGACGAGCTTGATATGGATATAGGAATACTTGCGGAGAAATTAGACCACACGGAGAAGGACGTAAGAAGGGCACTTGCTTACTGGGAGAAGTGCGGTCTTGTTCGGTTAGAGTATGATAGTAACAATGAACTCTCCGGTATATGCTTCCAGGAGCCTAACGGATCGGGTAACACATTTACCACGCTGTCAGAGGAAGAAGAGGATACTAAGAATAGTGAAGCCGAGAGTAAGACTCTTCCGAAGAGAAGCGAATACAGTATCTCCGAGATGAAGAAATTCAAAGAGAACGAAGATATGGAAGAGATGCTCTTCGTAATAGAGAAGTACTTGGGACACAACCTTACCGTTATGGATATTAACTATATTATATATTGGACGAAGGAGTTGTCCTTCTCCACAGATCTTGTGTACTATCTTGTTGAGTACTGCATTGATAAGGGACATCCCAATATCAAGTATATGGATAAGATTGCTCTTGATTGGGCGGCTCACGATATTAAGTCCATTGAGCAGGCGAAAGAGGATACGATACAGCATTCAGAGGCTTACTATAATATATGTAAGTCCTTCGGCATTAATAACAGGAGTCTTATTAAGTCGGAGCTTGAATATGTCATGAAATGGAAGAAATCAGGTCTTACAGACGAAGTGATCGAGGAGGCGTGCAGAAGGACAATCGTTAACACCAATAAGCCTAACTTCGAATATGCCGATAAGATTATCGATAATTGGATTAGTCGCAATGTCAAGACTCTTGATGATGTGAAAGCAATTGATGAAGAATACAAGAGTAAGTTCAGGACCAATGCCCGTAAGGTTAAGAATGTGTCGTCTAAGAACAGGTTCGATAATTTTGAAGCCAGGAATTACGACTTTAATGACCTTGAGAAGAAGCTGATAAGTAAAGGTTAAGGAGATAGTATGGCACTGAATAATTCGCAGTACGAACGTATTATGCGGATATATTCCGATAGACAATTTGAAAATGCTAAGAGAAGAGACGAAATTAAATCAAGATTATACAACGAATACCCGAGGCTTCAGAAGATAGATGAATGCGTGGCTTCAGAGAGCCTTAAAGCATCTAAGGAAGCGCTCTCGGGAAATCTTGATGCCATGGTAAGTCTTAGGACAAGAGTAGATGCCCTTAAAAAGGAAAAGGAGGATATCTTAAGAAAAGCAGGATATTCACTTGAAGATTTAGAGACTCAGTATTCTTGTCCCTATTGTAAGGACACGGGATTTATCGGCGGTAAGCCTTGCCGATGCTTTAAGCAGATGGTTATAGATACCGTCTATTCTCAGAGCAGACTTTCGGGGGTTCTTGATAAGGAGAATTTCGACACATTTAATATTGATTTCTACAGTAAAGATATTACCAATGAAGATAATGTAACTTCTTATGACAACGCACTTTCTGTGCTTGGTAAATGTAAAGAGTTTTGCGATAATTTCAAGGGAGATGAGAATATACTCCTCTACGGTTCTCCCGGAGTCGGTAAGACATTTCTTACCCATTGTATTGCGAGAAGTCTCCTTGATAATATGCATTCAGTTCTATATCTTACGGCCGACGAGCTTGTCAGAGTATTTGAGACGGAGACATTCGACAAGGAAGAGACAGAAGGCTTTGAGAGCAGAGCCGTATACGATGTAGATGCTCTTATTATTGATGATCTGGGCACGGAATTCGTTAATTCCTTTACATCAGCCAAGATTTTTACATGTATTAATGAACGCTTACTTCGTGGGAAGAGCACTATAATTTCCACGAATCTTTCGCTCCAAGATTTATTGGACATATATTCAGAGAGAACATTTTCCAGAATCAGTCAGTTCCGAATACTGAAGCTGTTCGGGTCTGACATAAGGATAATGAAGCAAGCGTTAAGTAATTAGTGTGGTATGAAAATGGAGGTCATATAATGCCAAGTGATGAGAATTATGTAAAGAATACAACTTCCTTCGGGGCCCTCGGACTTATTCCGCTTAAGAGCTGTGAGGAGCTGGGTAACAAGATTGATGAATACCTTGTAAGATGGAGGGCCAACAGAGATCCCGACAACTACGAGGAAGTTACAAGACAGGGATATAAGCTTGATTCTTATATTGTATCTGCTTCTGTTCCCAGATTCGGTTCCGGAGAAGCCAAGGGTACGCTGGGTCAATCAATAAGAGGTCTTGACTTATTTATAATGGTTGATGTAACGAACTACAGCCTCACCTATTCTCTCTGCGGACACGTTAATCATATGTCGCCTGACGATCATTTCGCGGATCTTAAGAGAATTATTGCGGCAGTAGGCGGTAAGGCAAGAAGAATTACGGTTATTATACCTTTCTTATATGAGAGTAGACAGCACCGTCGTACAACGAGAGAGTCTCTTGACTGTGCTATTGCCCTTAATGAGCTATGCAATATGGGTGTAACCAACATTATTACATTCGATGCTCACGATCCCAGAGTACAGAATGCCATACCTCTCTCAGGATTCGAGACAGTACAGCCATCTTACCAATTTATTAAAGGTATACTTAATAATGTGGATGATATTAATATCAGCCCTGAGCACCTTATGATTATATCACCCGATGAAGGAGCTACGGACAGAGCCGTGTACTTGGCAGGTGTCCTTGGCGTTGACATGGGTATGTTCTATAAGAGAAGAGATTATTCTAAGATTGTGGGCGGACGTAATCCTATCGTTGCCCATGAATTCCTGGGTTCTTCCGTTGAAGGCAAGGACGTATTCATAATAGACGATATGATTTCTTCCGGTGAAAGTATGATTGACGTTGCCACAGAGCTTAAGAAGAGAAAGGCAGAGAGGATATTCCTCCTTTCAACCTTCGGACTCTTTACCAACGGTCTCGAGAAATTCGATAAGGCATATGAGGAAGGTCTGATCTACAGACTTGTCACAACTAACCTTACATATCAGACACCGGATCTTCTTGAGAGAGAGTATTACATTAACTGCGATATGAGTAAATATATTGCGCTTATTATCGATACCCTTAACCACGATTGCTCAATAAGTCACCTTCTTAATCCTTATGACAGGATTAAGAACTTCGTTGCAGAGTATCAGAAGAAGCAAGGATAATCATATGAAGTTCGATATGCACTGTCATGTACATGAAGGTTCCGTTGATTCGGAGGTTAGCGTTGAACGTTATATCAAGCTCCTTATCGACCAGGGCTTCGATGGCATGCTTATAACCGATCATGATTCATACGATGGTTACAGGTATTATTACAACAATCTCCGTGGTAAATACCCTGACTTTGTCGTACTTCGCGGTGTTGAATACGACACATTCAACGCGGGACACTTTATAGTTATACTGCCCACAGGCGATGAACCGGAGCTTTTTGAGAGGCAAGGGCTTAAGCTCTTGGAATTAATAAGGCTTGTTCATATGCGTGGTGGAATCTTAGGTCCGGCCCATCCCTTCGGCGAGAACTTCTTAAGTATATATAATACGGGAAGATTCAAGAGGGATAAGAGGATTACAAGAGCATTTGACTTTTTGGAAGGCTTTAATTCCGCAGAGGATGTTGTCGATAACGAGAAGGCAATGCTTCTTGCGCTCAAGTATAGGAAGCCGGTGTTCTCCGGAAGCGACTCCCATAATGAGTCGAATGTGGGAACGGCTATAACCGAGATTGATGCGGATATCAGAACCGAAGACGATCTTATAAGATATATTAAGGAGGGCGGACGTCCCAAGATATCGGGTAAGCGTTGGTACGGAACCATTAAGGACAAGCTTGGACTTATTAATAAGTTTCTTGTATACGGGTTCTTCCTCTATAACAAATGGGGAGCCTTTGTTAACACAATCCCGAGAAGGAGAGCACATAAGCATTTCAGAAGATATTTGAGATAGTATAATAATATTGGGGGAAATGAGGCGTCGACAATAGAGTCGGCGTCTTACATTTTGTTATAGAATAATTCTGAAACACCACATCTAGTAGTTTTTGTTACTTTGTTGGATAACTTGCATAAAATATGAAAAAATTTAAAAACATTTTCGTAATAATTGTTGCAAAGAAACACCACAAAAGTTATACTTATTGTATGTATATCTAATAAGAAGAGTTATCATAGGCAAGGTAGCTCGAGGAGACCTACAATGAAAGGCAAAAGGTGATTACTATGGGAAAGAAAGAAATGATAGCTATGTTGCTTGCCGGTGGGCAGGGAAGTAGACTTGGGGTTCTCACTTCCGATGTGGCTAAGCCGGCCGTTGCATTCGGCGGAAAGTACAGGATTATCGATTTTCCGCTCAGTAACTGTATTAATTCGGGAATTGACACCGTAGGTGTACTGACACAGTATCAACCGCTTCGTCTTAATACACATATAGGTATCGGTATACCTTGGGATCTTGACCGTAACAACGGTGGCGTAACGGTTCTTCCGCCGTATGAGAAGAGTGACGGTTCTGAGTGGTATACGGGTACAGCGAATGCTATTTACCAGAATATTAAGTATATCGAAGGATACGACCCCGATTATGTTCTTATTCTGTCGGGAGACCATATATATAAGATGGATTACGAGGCTATGCTTGATCTTCATAAGCAGAACCAGGCAGCTGTTACCATTGCTGCAATGCCGGTTCCCATTGAGGAAGCATCAAGATTCGGTATTGTTGTAACAGACGACACCGGTAAGATTACTGAGTTCGAAGAGAAGCCTGCTAATCCGAAGAGTAACTTAGCGTCAATGGGTATCTATATATTCAGTTGGCCTGTTCTTCGTGACGCTTTAATTACAATGAAGGATCAGAGCAACTGTGACTTCGGTAAGCATATTATTCCTTATTGTCACGAGAACGGCGAGAGAATCTTCGCTTACGAATTCAACGGATATTGGAAGGACGTTGGAACTCTTTCATCATATTGGGAAGCCAATATGGAGCTTATCGACCTTATTCCCGAATTCAATCTCTATGAGGAATTCTGGAAGATATATACGAAGCAGAATAAGATTGAACCCCAGTACATTGCGGCATGTGCTTCCGTTAAGAAGTCTATTACCGGAGCAGGTAACGAGATATACGGCAAGGTTGAGAACTCAGTTCTCGGTGCCGGCGTAATCGTTGAAGAAGGCGCAAGTGTTGTTGATTCGATTATTATGAAAAATGTTACGATTAAGAAGGGAGCGCAGATAGAGAAGGCAATTGTCGCTGAGGATTGCGTGATTGGCGAGAAGGTTAAGATCGGTGTCGGACAGATGGCCGAGAGCAAGCTTAATCCGAAGGTATATGCGGCTGAGCTTGCGGTTATAGGCGAGAATTCTGTTATCCCCGATAACGTAGAGATAGGTAAGAACACGGCAGTTCGCGGTGTTACTACGAAAGAGGATTACCCTCAAGGCAAGTTAGAGAGTGGCGGATTTATTATTAAGGAGGGCGAAGAATCATGAAAGCATTAGGAATTATTTTAGCCGGTGGTAATAGCTCCAGAATGGGTAACCTCTCTGACAAGAGAGCGATATCTGCCATGCCGGTGGGCGGAAGTTATCGCGGAATCGATTTCGCATTATCCAATATGACTAATTCGCATGTTCAGACAGTTGCAGTTCTGTCTCAATACAATGCAAGGTCGTTAAATGAGCATTTGAACTCTTCTAAATGGTGGAACTTCGGTAGAAAGCAAGGCGGACTCTTCGTATTTACACCGACGGTAACAACCGACAACAGTTGGTGGTACAGAGGAACAGCCGATGCTATGTGGCAGAACATCGATTTCCTTAAGAAATGTCATGAGCCATATGTAATCATTGCGAGCGGTGACGGAATCTATAAGATTGACTTTAACGAGGTTCTCGATTATCACATTCGTAAGCAGTCTGATATAACTGTTGTATGTGCTAAGGTTCCCGCATCTGACGACATCTCAAGATTCGGTGTTGTTAAGATGGATTCGGAGGGAATGGTAACAAGCTTCGAAGAGAAGCCTATGGTTGCCAAGTCCAATGTTGTATCAACAGGTGTATATATTATAAGAAGACGAAGCCTTATTGAACTCTTAGAGCAGTGCAATCAGGAAGGAAGATATAATTTCGTAACCGATATACTTATCAGATATCAGGGAATGAAGAAGATATTCGGATATATGCATGACGGCTATTGGAGCAATATTGCAAGCGTAGAATCTTACTACAATACCAATATGGATTTCCTTAACCCCGAGATTAGAGATTACTTCTTCAGGAAGGGCGATAAGATTTATTCTAAGTCATTCGATCTTCCGCCTGCTAAGTTCAATGCGCCTGCTGACGTTAAGGACAGTCTGGTAGCCAGCGGATGTATTATTAACAGTAAGGTAGAGCATTCTGTACTCTTTAAGAATGTATTTATAGGTAACAACAGTGTAATTAAGAATTCTATTATCTTACCTAACGTATATATTGGGGACAACGTTAAGGTTGAGAATTGTATCGTAGAGACTCACGAGACGCTTATGAGCGATACCGAGTATATTGGGGAAAACGGTATCAGAATTGTCGTAGAGAGTAAGAGCAGATATGGAATTTAGATGGAGCCTTTATTAGGAGAAGGAGAGAACATATGAATATTACAGATATAAGAATGCGCTTGTCGAAGGATTCATCTAAGAACGTTATGGCAACAGCGTCTATTACAATTGATGATGAGTTCGTAGTACACGACATCAAGGTGATTTCGGGAAGCAAGGGACTATTTATAGGAATGCCTTCAAGACGAGGCGGTAAGGATAACGAGTATAAGGATATAGCACATCCTATTAAGCTAGAGACAAGGGAGCATATCCAGAAGC
The DNA here is from genome assembly GCA_905233695.1 of uncultured Lachnospiraceae bacterium. Lineage (GTDB taxonomy): Bacteria > Bacillota > Clostridia > Lachnospirales > Lachnospiraceae > RUG191. The sequence continues at coordinate 17,652 of CAJODN010000015.1, forward strand.
TTATCCTTGATAAGTATGATGAGATGCTTAAGGAGGAGAAAGAGAATCCAACCCCTCCGGCTGAGTCGACCACGGAGGCAACAGAAGAATAACATAGTCGATGTCAACGGTTTTTTGCAAAAAACCGTTGACATCGCTTGCTTTTCATGGTAAAGTATCAAGGCGACTAAAAAGTTAGGTCTTTTTTTTATGCACACTTTTTGAGGAAAAAATAGGATAACTTAGTATAGAATCACTACAAATTGGAGGTGGAGAAAGTGCGTACACAGATTACATTAGCATGCACAGAGTGTCAGAGAAGAAACTACAATCTGACTAAGGACAAGAAAGCTCATCCTGACAGAATGGAAACTAAGAAGTATTGTCGTTTCTGTAAGAAGCATACCCTTCATAAGGAGACGAAGTAAGGAGTTTTACGATGGCAGAAGAGAAGAAAGTGGGCCGTTTTGAGGCTCTTAAAGCTGAATTCAATAAAATAGTATGGCCAAGTGGCAAATCTGCAACAAAGCAGACGGTTGCTACAATACTTGTGTCTGTCGTTCTCGGACTTATTATCACGGTAATTGATATGGGAGTTCAGTACGGCGTTGACATTTTAATGAATCTCTAGGATTACTGATAATAGGAGGTTACGTATGGCAGAAGCTGAGGCAAGATGGTACGTAGTTCACACTTATTCGGGTTATGAGAAGAAGGTCAAGGGAAGTATTGACAAGGCTATAGAGAATCGTCATCTGGAAAATGAGATATTAAAGGTAGAAGTCCCTATGCAGACGGAAGTCGTTGTTAAGGACGGTAAGACTAAGACGGTAGAGAAGAAGAAATTCCCCGGATATGTCTTTGTTAATATGATTATGAATGACGATACATGGTATGTCGTAAGGAATACCAGAGGAGTAACGGGCTTTGTAGGACCGGGAAGTAAGCCGGTACCTTTGACACCTGAAGAAGAGAGAAGCCATCTCGGAATTAAGATAGAGAATTATGTCGTTGACTTTGGTGTAGGCGATGAGGTCGAGGTTATCGGCGGAGCTTGGAAGGATACGGTTGGTGTTATAACTAAGATGAATCAGGCCAAGGAAATGGCAACAATCACCGTTAATTTCTTCGGAAGAGAGACACCGGTAGAGATTAGTTACAGCGACATTAAGAAGAATAACTAAGGAGGAATGGAAAGTGGCTAAGAAAATTGAAGGATATATCAAATTACAAATTGCTGCTGGCAAGGCTACACCGGCACCACCGGTAGGACCTGCACTTGGTCAGCATGGTGTTAATATCGTAGAATTCACCAAGCAGTTCAATGCTAAGACAGCCGATATGGGTGACACTATTGTTCCCGTAATCATCACGGTATATGAGGACAGAAGCTTCAGCTTCATTACTAAGACTCCTCCGGCTGCCGTTATGATTAAGAAGGCTTGTAAGATTCAGTCAGGTTCAGGCGAACCTAACGTTAAGAAGGTAGCTAAGATTACAAGAGATCAGCTTAAGGAAATAGCTGAGACTAAGATGAAGGATCTTAACGCTGCCAACATTGATTCGGCTATCAGCATGATTGCCGGAACAGCACGCTCTATGGGCGTTGAAGTAGTGGATTAATAGATTAATTTAATCTATATTTAATTAAAGCAAGTGGGAGGGTTAACCCGCTAAGACCACAGGAGGTATTAATTATGAAAAGAGGAAAGAATTATAAGGCTTCACTCGAGTCTTATGACAAGTCACAGGCGTTAGACGCTGCAGAAGCTATCGCACAGGTTAAGAAGAATGCTAAGGCAAAGTTCGATGAGACAATCGAAGTTCACATCAGAACAGGTTGTGACGGTCGTCACGCTGAGCAGCAGATTCGTGGAGCGGTAGTACTTCCCCACGGAACAGGTAAGACAGTAAGAGTTCTTGTATTTGCTAAGGGCCCTAAGGCTGATGAGGCAACTGAAGCAGGAGCTGATTTTGTTGGAGCAGATGAGCTTATTCCTAAGATTCAGAATGATGGATGGCTTGACTTTGATGTAGTTGTTGCTACACCTGACATGATGGGTGTTGTAGGTCGTCTCGGTCGTGTACTCGGACCTAAGGGACTTATGCCGAACCCTAAGGCAGGTACCGTTACAATGGACGTAACTAAGGCTGTTAACGATATCAAAGCCGGTAAGATTGAGTATAGATTAGATAAGAGCAATATCGTTCACGTGCCAATCGGTAAGGCTTCATTCACAGAAGACCAGCTTGCCGATAATTTCCAGACTCTTATGGACGCAATTAACAAGGCTAAGCCTGCAAGCTTAAAGGGTCAATATCTTAAGAGCATTACACTTGCTCCTACAATGGGCCCCGGAGTTAAGGTTAGCACTGCTAAAGTACAGTAATAATTGCGGTTATTATATTTAGATTATACTTTTTGAGAGGAATCATATTATGGTTCCTCTTCTTTTATTTTTTAATTTAATATTAATTATGTTATAATGTAGTTGTTCAAAACTAAGGTAATTGTTTAGAAAATACCGTCGAATGCGTGCATTCGGGTTAACAAAAGGAGAGGTACAAACTATGCAATTGGGAATTATCGGAACAGGCAGGATTGTCGCTAAGTTCCTTAAGGAATGTGAAGAGGTTAATGGGGTAAATGTTACGGCAATATATAACCCCCACATTGAGACGGTTAAGTATTTCGCGAAGCAGAATAGTGTTGAAGGAACTTGCGACGCTAAGGAGGCTATAGATAAAGGGATCGTTCTCTTCACCGATTCTAAGGAAGAAATGTATAAAGTATGCGACAGTATCTATGTCGCTTCTCCCCATGAATATCATACGCCTGATACGAGAGATGCAATAAATCACGGTAAGCACGTCCTGTGTGAGAAGCCCTTTGCATTGTCGGGCGATGAGGCGGTTGCTACATTCGAGCTTGCCAGAGAGAAGGAGGTTGTCTGCGCTGAGGCTATTAAGACAGCCTACTGCCCGGGATTCTCGGGACTTATGCAGCTTATAGAGGACGGCGTTATAGGTCAACCCTACGATATAGAAGCCGCATTTACCAAGATAGGTTCCGCATCCGGCAGGGAAATGTGGGGGCCCGCAGCGGGAAGCTTTATCGAGCTTGGAAGCTATGCGCTTCTTCCCATCGCTAAGATTATGGGAACAGAGAGTCTGGAGAGCTATATATGGTCGCTTCCCAGTGCTAACGGCAATGACACTTATACGAAGTGCAGCTTTACGTACGCTTTCGGTACCGCGACGGCCAAGACCGGACTTGGGGTTAAGTCGGAGGGGGATCTTCTTATATCGGGCGAGAACGGATATATCAAGGTGCCTGCTCCTTGGTGGCTTACCAATAGAATTGAGGTTCACCATGAGGACAGCGAGCGAGTTGAGGTCTATGAAGCGCTGTTCGAAGGCTACGGTCTCAGGTATGAGATTACGGCATTCCGTAATGCCTGCATGACAATCGATACAAGTAAGGCGGGTGAGGCACCGGTTGATGTAGAGAATGATGACGTATGGTGTGAGCTTGAATCCATTAACTCACTGTCGCCTCAAGAGACCATCTGGATGGCTTATCAATTGGAAATGTTTATTAATAATAAGGAGGAGCTTCTTAGAATTACAGGCTATGAGGAGCCGCCGATTGTGAAAAAGCCCGACATATACGCCCATAGAGGCAGTAGCTATAAGTATCCGGAGAATACGCTTTTGTCATTCAAGAAGGCGGCGGAGACTAAGGGGATAAGCGGAATAGAATTCGATGTACAGCTTACCAAGGACGGAGAGATTGTTGTAATCCATGACGAGAAGGTGGATAGGACAACCGATGGTACGGGAAATGTAAAAGACTTTACTTTAGAAGAGCTTAAGAAACTCCATATCACGCCGGCCGGACAAGACGAACCATACGTTCTTACGGACGAAGATAAAGCATTTCTCACAGGAACAGAAAATAAATCACAATTTAACAATGATGTTATTGCTATGTGTAGCGAGGATAATTCGCATCTTAGGGTGTCGACGCTACGAGAACTGTTCGAGCTACTAAAGCCATACTGCGATAATAACAATTTGATTCTTAACATAGAGCTTAAGAACAGTGTCTATCCATACGAGGGAATGGAAGAGAAAGTTATGAGTCTCGTTAAGGAGTACAAGCTTCAGGAAAGTATTATTTATTCTTCATTTAACCATGATTCTCTATCTGTTGTTAAGGATATCGATCCTTCAGCAGAGACTGCTACGCTTGATGCCGATATGCTTCTCTGTATCGAAGGAATGGTAAGAGTCGGAGCAGACGGACTCCATCCGGGAAGTAACGGAATGACCGTTAATATGGATACGGTTGAACGCGTTAAGGCAGCGGGAATACCCGTAAGAATGTGGAATAGTACGGAGCCTTTGTTCGGAGACATCAAGAGGCTTAAGGAACCGGACCTTACCAAGTATGCCGTATTCGGCGCAGACGTTATTATGACTAACGTGCCGGATATGTACCTTGAAGGCTAAGAGGAACTCTTATAAGGAATCGGGGAAATGTTAATACATTTCCCATAAAACACTTGAAAAAAGGAATGCAGAAGAATAATATATACATGTACACCTTGGGGAGTATAAGATGAAGTAAGGAGGAGTATAATGAGTACGTTATATCACGGCAGCAGGAAGATAATTAAGAGACCGACTAACGATATGATAAGATATGCCTGCGGTCTCGGGCAGGGGTTTTATCTTACGGAGGATTATAATAAGGCAGAGGAATATGCCGTAAGCTTTAGGCAGGACGGCTATGTCAGCTCTTATAATATAGACCTTTCTAAGTATAATGTGCTTGATCTTCGGGATGAGAAATATTCGGCGCTTAACTGGGTAGGAATCTTCGCGGCCAACAGATCGATTGATGCAACATCCATCGATGCGCTTTCCGCCAAGAGATTTCTTGTAGAGAATTATGCGCCTATGGAAAAGTATGACGTTGTAATCGGTTGCCGATGCGACGGAATCTATACAAGAGTTGCTACTGATTTTATTAACGGCAAGCTAAGCTTTAGGAATCTTAAGCGTATGCTTAAGGTGGGCGAAGTTCAGATTGCAATACTAAGAGACGAGATATTGGATGACCTTGAGTTCAGTGAAGCAACATTTGTATTAAGCGATGATGTATATCCCGCCAAGGATGCGTCATATGCGAAGAAGCTTGACGGATATAATAAGAGACTTAATGCACCGGTAAGAGACGGTGATAAATTCATATCTGATATTATGAGGGAAGGAGTATAGTGATATGGGAGCATATAATACTAATTATGTTGACAATGTGGCAACGAACCTGGGAGCTATGCTCGATTGCGGAATTAATACCTTAGAATTCAGCGGTAGAGATTTCTATAATATGTTCCTTGCCAGCGATATGTCGGATAAGATTAACATGGGGGATTGTTACACAATATGTACCCTCGGAGGAGTAGAGCTTGCAGAATACGTTGTCTGCTACGCCATGAATAATTCTCAGTACATTCATGTTAAGAAGGCGTCCGATCCCGCATTTAACCAGCATCTCAATGACGCGATAATTGATGTGAATTCCAAGGAATATTGGGTTGGAAATGTTATAGCAAGATACGCCTGGGAAAGAGATATGTCCTACGGAGAGCTTGATAGGGCAATTCCCATTGAGAAGCTCTTCGATATGTACGATGAATATAAGAATGCCGATACGCTGGTAATTAATATAAGACTTGATGAGATGATTAAAGCGGCTGATAAAACGGCTAGGATTAAGGTTAGGCGTGAGCTTATGGGTATTACACAGAGTGAGCTTGCTAAGCGCGCCGACATTCCATTAAGGACGCTTCAGCAGTATGAGCAGAAGCAGAAGAATATTAACAATGCTAAGGCCATCTACCTGGTTAGGCTTGCGAATGTATTACGTTGTGAAGTAAGAGAACTTATGGAGTAAGAATGTATCTAGCATCTTCGGACCAAGTGCCCGTACGTTATTCTTATTCATACGTCTCATCACCAAGTACCTGCACGCTCATACGAAAGTCGTATGCGCACCCCGAACGGGGTGTGCCGGTAACTTAGCAGGTCTTGGCTGATTCGACGTTTGCTTAATGTCGCTTAGCCGGTCTTGGCTCCTTAGATGATTAGTTGAACTTCGCTATCGTAACCCCGCTATCTCCTTCGCCGAACGCGGCCAGATGGTAGTCTTGGATGTGAGGGTGAGTTTTAAGATAGCGATGGACCGTGTCGCGGAGGACGCCGGTTCCCTTCCCGTGAACAATTCGAACCTCGGGAATGTGCGCTAAGTACGCATCGTCTAAGTATTTATCAAGTTCGGCGATGGCTTCATCGCTTGTCATACCAAGTAATTTGATTTCATAGGAAGTATCCAAGGATTTCTTGTTGATACTTCCTTTTTTGCTTATTGTAACATTATTACCGCCGGACTTATTCTTGCCGCCCTTTCTCTTGGAATAGCCGTACTTCTCCGCTAGCTCGTCCCGTTCTTCTATCAGGACAAGATCCTTGATGTTGACATTAGTCTTCATAATGCCCATCTGAACCTGAAGGTCACCCTTATTATTGGGAAGGGTATGAACCGTACCCTTCATATTCATGCTGAGAACCTTAACGGCATCTCCGATTCGAAGGTTCTTCGGTACGTTATGGTTTTCTACAGGCTTCTTAATAGCCGTCTTTTCTCTGGCTTTTTTTGCCTTCTTGCCCAGGTTTTGACGTTCCTTCTCAAGCTCGTTAATCTTATCTGAAGACTTAGAGAGCTTATTTATATTTCTTATGGCTTCGTCAGCTTCTTCCTTGGCATTCGACAGAATCCTGGCGGCCTCCGTGTTGGCTTCGTCAAGGATACGCTTCTTCTGATTGTTAAGCTTGTCGAGGCGTGACTCTAAGTCCTTCTCAAGGAGGACAGCTTTCTTCTTTGCTTCTTCAGCTTCGAGGGAATCCTTTTCCGCTTGGACGCGCTTTGTCTCTATATCGATTATAATATCTTCGAAGGACTTGTTGTCGTCAGACATTCTCGTCTTGGCATCTTCGATTATGTTCTTAGAGAGGCCCAGCTTCTTCGATATGAGAAATGCGTTGCTCTTACCCGGAATTCCATATACAAGCTTATATGTCGGTGACAGTGTCTCGACTGAGAATTCAAGCGAGGCATTCTCAACTCTGTCAGTTGAAAGTGCATACAGTTTAAGCTCGCTGTAATGAGTCGTGGCCATTGTCTTAACATTTTCCATATGGAGATATTCAAGGATAGACGTGGCTAGCATGGCTCCCTCAGCGGGGTCGGTTCCGGCGCAAAGCTCGTCGAATAAGCAAAGCACATTATGGTTCGCTTCCGTACATGAGCGAACACCGTCAAGGATATGGACTATGTTGGTCATATGTGATGAAAATGTTGACAGAGATTGCTCGATTGACTGCTCGTCACCGATGTCGGCATACACATTTTCGAAGACAGCGAGAGTGGAGTTATCCTTCGCCGGAATGTGAAGTCCGCTCTGTCCCATAAGGGTGAGAAGCCCAAGTGTCTTAAGGGACACAGTCTTACCTCCGGTATTGGGACCGGTGATCACCAGCAGATCATAATCCTCCCCAAGGAGTACATCAATTGGAACGCAGGTCTCCTTATTAAGAAGGGGATGGCGTGCGCCCTTAAGCTTAATAATTCCTTCAGTGTTGAAGCGTGGTCTCATGGCATCCATATCTATCGCCAATTTCCCCTTGGCAAATATGAAATCAAGCCTCATCATCGCTTCATAATTCATGATAAGTTCCTGAAGGTGCTCAGCGCATTTTGCAGAAAGAGAAGATAGGATTCTGTTAATCTCTTCTACTTCCGCAAGCTCAAGCTCACGAATGTCGTTATTCATATCAACCACGTTCATAGGCTCGATAAAGAGAGTCTGACCTGATGAAGATTGGTCGTGAACCATGCCGGGAACCCTGGTCTTATATTCGCTTCGTACACTTAAGCAGAATCGACCGTCCTTCACGGTAATAACCTGGTCCTGAAGGTACTCGGAGAGAGCGGTCAGCTGACGATTCATTGTTGACCGAATCTTCTCGCTTGTATGAAGCTTCTTTCTCCTAATATCAGAGAGGGTAGGGCTTGCGCTGTCAGCGATTTCATCCTCCGAAATAATCGCACTTGTAATGTCCTTATGTAAGTCGTTAAGACCTGTAAGGCTCTCAAAATACGGATCAAGAGCGTCTTTCGGAAGGTCGTCTTTCTTGTTCCTGTTATATCGAATGGCATTCATACCCGATGCAATATGACCTGCGATAAGAAGAAGCTCGCTTGCGTTAAGAGAGCCCTCCGTCTCAAGTCGTTTCGCATATTTATTAATATTTACAATATCCGAGAACCCCACAGAGCCGTACTTAAGAATTCGACTGATTGCATCAAAAGTCTCGTCCTGCATAAGCTCGATTTTGTCAAGGTCGTTAATGGGAGTAAGCCTGTGAGCAATCTTTCGCCCAGCCTCGCTTGTGGCGTGACCTTCAAGCATATTTGTTATTTTATAGTATTCAAGGGTTTTATACACTTTATTATTCATAGGGTTTATTGTATCATATATAGGGTAGATATCGGAATAGTTATAGAATTAAAATGTACAGAAAAAACCAAGAAATAGAACTAACAATTGAAGATATGTCGGTAGACGGAGAAGGCATAGGTCACCATGAGGGAATGACCTTCTTCGTTAAGGGCGCAGTTGTGGGCGATGAGATTGTTGCCGGGATAACCAAGGTCAAGAAGAATCTCTGCTACGCTAGGGTTGTCTACATAATTAACAAGTCTCCCTACAGGAGTACTGAGAAATGTCCCAAGGCAAAGCCCTGCGGAGGTTGCCAGCTCCAGGCACTCGACTACGGCAAACAATTAGAGCTTAAGGTAAGTCACGTTAAGAACAACCTTATTCGTGTGGGAGGCTTCGAGGAGTCTGTGATAGATGAGGTGACGGAACCGATTATCGGCATGGACGAGCCCTTTTATTACAGGAACAAGCTTCAGATTCCCGTGGGAATTAATAAGGTCGGTGATGTGGTAACCGGCTTCTATCTGTCTCACAGTCATGACATCGTGCCAATCGACAAGTGCTACCTTTCATACCCGATAATGGACGAGGTATTGTCTGTGATTAAGGAATGGGTAGTAGAGGAACGTGTAAGCATTTACCATAGGAGAGGATTCAAGAATGACCCGGGCAAGGCTTCCGGGCGGGAAGGAGAGGGAATCCTTCGTCACATCCTTATACGGTACGGCGCATCCACCGGCGAGCTGATGGTGTGTCTTATTGGAAATGTGAAATGGAATAGCGCCCCTCTTAAGCTAAAAGAGAAGTTCGATAACTTAGCGAATCGTCTTAAGGATATAGAAGGAATGACATCCCTTGTTCTTAACGAGAATTGCAAGAACACTAATGTGATTCTCGGGGACAAGACAAATCTATTATGGGGTAAGGAGACAATAACAGATTATATAGGAGATATCGCATTTAACATATCTGCGAAGTCCTTTTATCAGGTCAACCCCGTTCAGACGAAGAAGCTATACGATAAGGTGGCAGAATACGCGGACCTTACCGGCAGTGAAAATGTGTGGGACTTATATTGCGGAATAGGGACAATCGGGCTTTATCTTAGCGGTAAAGTTAAGTCTGTGTTCGGAGTGGAAGTCGTACCTAAGGCCATAGAAGATGCGAAGAGTAATGCGAAGCTTAATGGCATTGACAATGCTACATTCGTGGTTGGGAAGGTAGAAGAAATAATTCCTAAAGCCAAAGCGCCCCGCCCCGACATAGTTATAGTAGACCCACCTCGCAAGGGATGTGACGTTAACCTAATTAACGCAATCCTTGAATTGGAGCCTGAGAGGGTCATTTACGTAAGCTGCAATCCTTCCACCCTCGCAAGGGATCTTAAGACCCTTTGTGAAGAGAAATACGAACTAAAGAAGCTCACCCCCACAGACATGTTCCCCCAGACAGGGCATGTCGAGACGGTAGTATTGATGTCTCGACGTATATAGAAATCATGTATAGTCCCATCGATGTATGGTATGAAGAAAGGACATCATTATGAAATTCATCGAAGCATTAAACGTAGGAGATAACATCACGGAAGTCTATCTCTGCAAGGAAAAGAGAACAGGAACAAAGAAGGACGGTCAGGAGTATTACCTTGTGACGCTTCAGGATAAGACCGGTATCCTGGAGGGAAATGTGTGGGATACGAACAGCCCCGGCATTCAGGAATTCGACAAGAAGCAGTATGTCGAGGTAACGGGATTTATCAAGGAGTATAAAGGCAAGAACCAGATTAACATAACACGTCTTACAGTCGTAGATTCGTCCAAGGTTGAGCCTGAGAATTACATCCCCTGCACCGATAAGGATATCGACGCTATGTACGATGAACTCCTGTCAATCATCAAGACAATTAAGGCTCCCTATATGAAGGAATTACTTAACATGTACTTCGTTAACAATGAAGGTTTCAAGAAAAGGTTTGTCTACCATTCGGCGGCGAAGTCAGTTCATCACGGTTTCGTCGGAGGCCTGTTGGAGCATACACTTTCTGTAACGAAAACCTGCGACTTTATCGCCAAGCAGTACGATTATTTGGACAGGGATCTTCTTCTTACGGCAGCCATATTTCACGATATAGGTAAGCTTGCGGAACTCTCTCCTTATCCGGAAAATGACTATACCGACGAGGGACAGATGCTCGGTCATATCGTTATGGGTTATAACCTTCTTTCTAAGAGTATGGAGGAGATTGAGGATTTCCCCAAGGTCAAGAAGAATGAGCTTCTTCATTGTATCCTTGCCCATCACGGCGAGTATGAATTCGGCTCTCCCAAGAAGCCGTCCATTGCGGAGGCAATCGCACTTAACTTCGCCGACGATATGGATGCGAAGCTTGAGACTATGAAGGAAGTTATGTCTAAGGTCAAGGGAAATGATACAAGCTGGCAGGGCTTTAACTATCTTTTTGACTCGAACATTAGGAAGACGAGTGAAGCTTATAAAGAGTAGAATGAGGAGCCCTTATGGACAAGAAGATTATTGGTATAGCAATTGACCGCGCCAAAGAAACAATGAATAAGAACATGGGAGGTCCCTTTGGTGCAGCAGTCATCAAAGACGGAGAAGTAGTGGCGGTCTCAAGCAACACGGTACTCTCCGACCACGATCCCATCGCTCACGCCGAGGTAAATGCCATAAGAGAGGCCGGTCGCGTACTTGGAACTCACGACCTTTCCGGCTGTGAGATATACGCCACAGGCTACCCATGTCCCATGTGCATGTCAGCAATAATCTGGGCAAATATCGGTAAAGTCCATTACTCTAACACCCTCGCCGAAGCAGAGGAGATAGGCTTCAGGGACGACAAGATTTATAACTGGCTTAAGACTCATGATACCGCCATCCTCGACATCACCCGCCTTGAATCAGACAAGGCGAAGGAGTTGTATGAGGAGTACAGTAAGAAGGGGAGGGAGATATACTAATTAATTGAATAATACGCTATAATTAGTGGCGCATATATGGTATTATTAGTGTTAGTTATGAAAGTAAGCGCCCGAGGAGTCAAGCCCCGCTAAGTTATCGGCACACCCCATTTGGGGTGCGCATACGACATTTCGTCACGAGCGTGCGGGTACTTGGTCCGAAGGTGTATGATAAGAAAAGGAAAAAACTATGTGTGGAATAGTTGGATTTGTAGGAAAAGATCAAGCGGCACCCGTCCTTCTTGACGGACTTGCCAAGTTAGAATACAGAGGCTATGATTCAGCCGGACTTGCGGTAAAAGGTAAGGACGGCAAGGTCAAGGTCATTAAGGCCCAGGGAAGGCTGAAGGAGCTGTCCAATATGACGGACGACGGTAAGGCTGTAAAGGGCTGTATCGGTATCGGTCATACGAGATGGGCAACTCACGGCGAGCCCTCTGTTATTAATGCGCACCCTCACGTATCCGGCAATATGTTCGAGGGAGCGGTAACTGTTGACGAGTCTAATGTAGTCGGCGTTCATAACGGTATCATTGAGAATTATCAGGAGCTTAAAGAGAAGCTTATGAGGCACGACTATAAGATTTATTCCGAGACGGATACCGAGATTGCCATTAAGCTTGTTGACTATTATTATAATAAATATAAATTGGGTCCCATTGATGCCATTGCTAAGACAATGGTGAGAATTCGAGGCTCCTATGCCCTTGCCCTTATGTTCAAGGAATATCCCGATGAGATCTGGGTTGCCCGTAAGGATTCCCCTATGATTATCGGTGTCAACAAGGGTCAGACTTACGTTGCCTCTGATGTGCCCGCGGTACTTAAGTATACTAAGGACGTTTATTATATCGGCAATCAGGAGATGGCCCGTATCGGTGCGGGAAATGTGAATTTCTACAATCTCGATGGCGATGAGATAGAGAAGGAACTTACCACAATCGAATGGGATGCTGAGTCTGCCGAGAAGGGCGGGTATGAGCATTTCATGATGAAGGAGATTCACGAACAGCCCAAGGCAGTTGAAGATACAATTAACTCTGTCGTTAAGGATGGTAAGATTGACTTGTCAACAGTCGGTCTTACAGATGACGAGATTAAGAAGATAAGCAAGATATACATTGTGGCCTGTGGATCAGCATGGCACGTTGGAATGGTTGGTCAGTATGTAATAGAGGACATTGCTGGTACTCCCGTGAGAGTAGAACTTGCGTCGGAATTCAGATATCGTAAGATGATGTTCGAGCCGGACAGTCTTGTTATTGCCGTTTCCCAGTCGGGAGAGACGGCCGACACCCTTGCCGCAATAAGAGAAGCCAAGGATAATAATATAAGAACTCTTAGCATTGTTAATGTCGTTGGTTCATCCATAGCCAGAGAGTCGGATATGGTGTTCTACACACTGGCCGGTCCTGAGATATCAGTTGCCACAACCAAGGCATATTCGGCACAGCTTGTTGCTATGTATACAATCGCAATGCAAATGGGTCTTGTTAAGGGAGTACTTCCTTCTGATAAATATAATAAACTAATCGAAGAACTTAAGACAATCCCGGATAAGATTGCCAAGGCTATTGAAGAGAAGGATAGAATACAGTGGTTCGCAAGTAAATATTCTAATGCTAAGGATGTATTTTTCGTTGGTCGTGGCGTTGACTATGCCATTTCCCTTGAGGGAAGCCTTAAGATGAAGGAAATATCATACATTCACTCAGAGGCATACGCTGCCGGTGAGCTTAAGCACGGAACAATAAGTCTTATAGAAGATAACATCCTCGTTATCGGAGTTCTTACCCAGGAAGGATTATATGAGAAGACAGTAAGCAATATGCTTGAATGTAAATCCCGCGGTGCATATCTTATGGGACTTACCACATACGGTCATTATGATATAGAGGATTCGGTTGATTTCGCAGTATACGTTCCGAAGGTTGACGACCACTTCGCCGCATCAATTGCGATAATCCCGCTTCAACTTATGGGATATTATATCAGCGTTGCAAGAGGTCTTGACGTGGATAAACCAAGGAATCTGGCCAAGTCGGTAACTGTTGAATAAATAGCGAGAGAGCACAAGGAGACAATATGGCTACTATAAAGACAACTCTTGGCGTTCTTGCTTGCAAGGGCGCCAGGACTGCACTTCGAGTCGCAAAGAGAGGAGGAACAACCCTTCCCGGACGTGCGGCTATGTTTTTTGATAAAGATATATTGGCTACCGTGTCACAAGGCATGGAGGTAATCGTTGTCACCGGAACCAACGGTAAGACTACCACCTGTAACATGCTTGAGAAGGCACTCTCAAGTACGGGTGTAGATGTCCTTGCCAATAAGTCCGGCGCCAATCTTCTTAAAGGTGTCACCGCAGAATTTACAGCCAATGCAACCCTCGGCGGTAAGCCCAAGAAGAAGTACGCGATTATTGAGTGCGACGAAGGAGCCCTTAAGCAAGTTGTGCCCCTTCTTAAGCCCAAGGTAATTCTCGTCACCAACCTTTTCAGGGATCAGCTTGATCGGTACGGCGAAGTAACTCACACTCTTGATCAAATAAGAATCGGTGTTAAGAAGGTACCGGATAGTATCCTCTGCCTTAATGCCGACTGTTCGCTTACGGCAAGCCTTGCCAACGATGTGACTAATAAGGTTATGTACTACGGTCTCGACTGCCCTCACGGTGAGCAGAAGGATGCGGAGATATCTGATGCCAAGTATTGTATAAAATGTGGCACGGAATATAAATACGAATATCACACTTACGCCCATCTCGGAGGCTTCTATTGTCCCAAGTGCGGATACAAGAGGCAGAAGACGGATGTAGCGGTAACGGCAATTAACAAGCTTTCTGCCAAGGGCACCGACACCACAATGGAATTTAGAACCGGTGACAAGGCTCTTTGTGAAAATGTTCATATCAGCCTTCCCGCTGTGTACAATCTATACAACGCTGTTGGGGCTGTATGCGCTTACACGGCAGCAGGCTTTAGCCGTGAAGATATAATTAAGTCACTTGCCACAACTAACAGTAGCTTCGGAAGAATGGAGAGCTTTGATCTTGATGGCATAGATATTCAGATGATACTTGTTAAGAATCCGGCGGGCTGTAATCAGGCGCTGTCTTTCGTTACAAGCGTTGACGAAGATTACGAAGCCGTTATCTGTCTTAACGACAAGACGGCCGACGGTCATGACATTTCCTGGATATGGGATGCGGAGTACGAGCAACTCGCGTCCGATAGTAATCTGAAGAAGCTGATTGTATCCGGCGACAGAGCAGAGGACATAGGCCTACGTCTTAAGTACGCCGGTCTCTCCGAAGATAAGATAAATGTTGTTAAGGGATGGAACGACCTTGTGGAAGAGATGAAGAAAAGCGAATACCCAATTTTCGTTCTTCCCAATTATACATCGATGCTGGCACTTCGAAGGACGCTTGCCGACATAACCGGCAAGGAAGAATTCTGGAAAGGATAGATAGCTATGGATAGGAATTTGAAGATATGTCACCTGTATCCCGAGGTTCTTAATCTCTATGGCGACAGGGGTAATATTCTTTGTATGAAAAGGCGCTTAGAGTGGCGCGGAATAGATTGCGAAGTAGATGAGCTTAAGCTCGGTGATAATAAAGACCTAAGTAAGTACGACCTATTCTTCATTGGCGGTGGTCAGGACTTCGAGCAGGAGGTTCTTCTGAATGACCTAAAGTCCGGCAAGGGCGACGAGATTAAGGCAGCTGTTTCGGACGGCAAGGTCTTTCTCTGCATTTGTGGCGGATACCAGATGATGGGTCATTACTACGAGACACATGAAGGTGTAAAATGTGAATTCCTTGGCGCAGTGGATTTCCACACAATCGGTGGCAAAGAAAGAATGATTGGGAATTATACATTTGAACTGGGTGAAGAATCCGGCGGATCAATTGTCGTAGGATACGAGAACCATAGCGGAAGGACATACCTAAGTGATAACGTTAAGCCTCTCGGTAAAATGATAAGAGGTTACGGCAACAACGGTGAGGATTCCACGGAAGGCGTACGATTCCTTAACGTCTTCGGAACCTACTCCCACGGTCCAATCCTCCCCAAGAACCCTGCCTTCGCAGACTTCCTATTAGAGACAGCTCTCGAGAGAAAGTATGGCGAGAAGGTAGGATTAGGTTCGCTCTCGGACTCCATGGAGACTCAGGCGCACAATTCCGTATATAAGAAGATTGTTTCTCATGCTATTAATTAGCCACTTGGATTATAGTTGATAGTAGAATATATAGCTCATAAAAGCCGAACGTTATAAATCATATACTACAGCTGATCATGATACTTCCCTAAGAACTCTCGCGTCCTTTGATTATCACTGGCAAACATTCTCTCCGGCGTCGTCTCTTCCACAACAACCCCGTTCTCCATGAAGATCATATGATTCGACACATCCTTCGCAAAATACATCTCATGCGTCACTATAACCATCGTCATCTTCTCATTAGCCAGATCCTTAATAACCTTAAGAATCTCCATAGTAAGCTCCGGGTCGAGTGCCGATGTGGGCTCATCGAAGAAAAGAATCTTGGGATTCATACAAAGAGCTCTCGCAATTGACACACGCTGCTTCTGTCCACCCGATAATTGGCTGGGGTAAGCATCTGCCTTGTCCTCCAATCCCATTTTTGCAAGAAGCTTCATAGCTTCTTCTTTAACCTCCTTCTTATCGCGCTTCTGGATAAGCGTCGGTGCACAAGTAAGGTTTTTAAGAACGTTATAGTGCGGGAAGAGATTGAAGTTCTGGAACACAAGTCCGAAGTAGGATAATGCTTCTTTTTGAAGCTTTTTATCTCTATAATCACTTTTTCCGTCAACCGATTTTACAATCTCTTTATCAAGATAGATGAGATTGCCATCGTCCATTTGTTCCAGAAGAGTAGCACAACGAAGAAGTGTGGTCTTGCCGGAACCCGACGGTCCGATTATTGACACAACATCGCCTTCGTCTACGTGAAGATTTATATCTTTTAATACTTCTTCTCCGTCAAATACTTTCTTGACGTGATTCATTTCTAAGATTCGCATATAATATTCCTTTAATTATTTAATGTATCTAAGTCAACTAATGTAATTAGCAATAACATTTCCCAAAATATTAATAGTAATCAAGCTTATCCCTTACCCTGTTAGATAGGAATGCAATAAGCGCATTGAATACAAAATAGAATACACCGGCTGCCACAAATGGAAGCATGCTTGTCTGCGCTGCCGCAATTCTCTTTGCTTCTGTGAACATTTCCGCATAGGCAATTGAGAATGCAAGAGATGTATCCTTGACAAGGGTTACAGTCTCGTTAGTCATAGCAGGCAGGATCTGTCTTATTACCTGCGGGAAAATGATCTTGAAGAAAGTAAGTCTCTTGCTGTATCCTAAGATGTAGGCTGCTTCCCACTGACCTTTGTCAACCGACTCGATTCCGCCTCTGTATATTTCCGCGAAGTAAGCGGCATAGTTAAGCGAGAATGCAATCATAACTGCGACGCCTCGATAGCTTGAATCGATGCTTATTCCGAATAGGTAATATGGTCCGAAATAAATTACAAGAAGCTGAAGCATTAGAGGTGTTCCACGCATTATAGCAATGTACACCCTGAAAAAGCCTGCTAAAATCTTATATTTCGACATACGCCCTATTGCCACCAGAAGCCCAAGCGGCGTCGAGAAGAACAGCGTTATTATAAATATTTCTAACGTAATTAACATGCCCGGTATTAGTTGCAGGCATATATCTATAAAGTTCATAATACTCCTTTCAAAACACTAAAGCATTATACCATATTTACCCAATATATGAAAACAAAGAATACATTATCTTTCTTTACATTTTGCTTATAATATGGTATTTTTTTTAATGTGTTTTTATATTTCTATGGTAAATGTGTTATCATAGCGTACATTAATAAGGAGAGTAAATGACATGAAGAAATTAAGAGTAATTTTAGC
>CAJODN010000016.1 GCA_905233695.1 uncultured Lachnospiraceae bacterium
TCATTCATATATTTTTCAACTGTATAATCGCCGCTTCCGCCATTATCAAATTGTTGTAAAAATTTTAACGTATTTACAACTCCTAGCTTTTCTTTTAAAGCATTTATCCCATTTAATTGCAACTGACTATCAGTTAAAGTATCCATTCTAATCTTCGTTTCCATACAATACCTCCATCAAGCACTCTGTTGGATCTACTACTTTTATTCTTGCAGGCATTCTATTTGCATTATTTTTAAGCTTCTTATCAACCGTAATGAAATAATCAACTTCCTCTATCTCAGCACACGCAAGATGTATACTATCCTTCTCTCTAATATTAGTGGATTGCTGTATTTCAACAGCCCTTTCTAATACCTCTTCTGTAATTTTAATTCTATGTGAACAAAGAGAATACATTAATTCTAACTTTGTAAACTATTTCTCCCCAAAACATTATGCTACCTTTTTGCATTCTCACACACTACATAATAATAACACACACTTCATTGTTATGTACTATATGAGGCTCATAACTGAATTAGAGTCAAGATATATTATAGCATAGGATCTATCATCTAGAATTCGATTAAAGCAGCAATTATCCATATATATTTTCATTGTAAACTATTTCTCCCCAAAACATTATGCTACCTTTTTGCATTCTCACACACTACATAATAATAACACACACTTCATTGTTATGTACTATATGAGGCGGCTACCTAAATCAATCACTTCCACCCGGTCGTCGTGCACAACGACCGGATGGTAATAGGGTTTCTAGTGATTAATCAATAATTATTAGTTATGTTATCCCTTGATTGGGAACTGTGATAGGGAATCCGTTCCCTTATCACGATGGGGAGTGGGACAAAAGAACCGTCCCTGTGTCCCACTCATTGTCAACTTACTTATTCTTATAACCTTGTGCTCCAGATCCAGGATCACTATCGCTTGTTCCAGCAACACCTTCTTCTGCGAGGTTATATGTAGTATCATTATCGATAAATACCTTACAATTATTATCAGACTTTGTATATACGAAATAGAAGTCTCCACCCTTAGATACAGCGTCTCCCTTTGCCGTAGGTGTATCTTTTACAGCTGACGGTGTTCCGGCTACAACCTTTGTTCTTGTTCCATCAGTATAACTTTGATACCAAGTAGCATTGTCAGCTACATCAGCCAATACTCCCTCTGCAATAGAGTTAGCATTCTGTACATCAGTAGATCTTCTTGAAGACTCGATGTACTTCGTGAATAATGGTGCTAACACGGCAACAAGTACAACCATGATAGCAATAACAACGATTAACTCAACAAGTGAGAAACCGGCGTTATTTTTTTGTTTTTTGTTTAATAGTTTCATACGCGTTTTCTCCTTTACATTTAATAAATAATATTATTTATATCAAAATGCGTGCCCTATTCACACATATTGATCACACAATAAGACTCGCCTCTTACATGTTACCCATCTGGTCGTACATGGCTATCATAGGGCTCATTACGGCGGCAATAAGGACGCCGACGAGAGCTGCCATAACAAGGATAATCATAGGCTCAACCGCAGCCATAACAGTCTCGGTTGTCATCTTAACTTCTTCGTCGTAGTAGTCGGCCAGCTTCTCAAGCATCTCCTCAACTTCACCGGTATTCTCGCCGATGTCAACCATATAGTCAACCATAGGCGGGAAGAGCTTCGACTTCTTAAGCGATACTGAGAGCGGTATACCTTGGGATACCTCATCAGCCACCTTCTTAAGAGCTCTCTTATATACTTCGTTACTCATCGTATCTGCAACAATATCAAGAGCTTCCGTAAGAGGAAGTCCGGAATATATAAGTGTTGACAGCGTTCTTGCGAATAAGGAACAAGCTGTCTTAACATTTAGCTTACCGAAAAACGGAGCTTTAATTGCCATCTTACCGAATAGAAGTTTACCGCTGTCGGTCTTCTTATACATTGCAATAGCTACAACAATCAATATAATAGCCGGAAGCAGAATATACCAGTATGCCACGATGAAATCCGACATGGCAATAACCGCCTTAGTCAGTGCCGGCATCTCCATATCCATTGAGTCGAACATCTCCATGTAGCTCGGTACAACCTTAACCAGCATGAATACGCCGACAATAATAGATACGATAGCAACTATGGCAGGATACATAGCGGCTTTTTTTACCATTCCCGCTGTCTGAGCGGCCTTCTCGAAGTGTTCTGCCATTCGTTCGAATGCAATCTCAAGCTTACCCGAAGCTTCACCGGCTCTAATCATATTAACCATAATATCCGGAAATATCTTGGGATGACGACTCATTGAATCAGCAAGAGTTTCACCCTTTAAGATATCTTGCCTTGTCTCCGTTATGGCTTTCTTCATGTATTTATTCTCGGTCTGTCCCGATAGCATATCAAGGGCTGCGACGATTGTAACGCCGGCTGAAAGCATTGATACGAACTGACGACAGAATACCGACAAGTCTCGAGGCTTAACAAGCTTACCGATAGTGATGTTAATCTCTTTTGTAAGAGCATTGGCTTCCTTAACGCTAAGCACAACAAGGCCTTCCGCTGATACCATTTCCACTGCCATCTGCGGAGTGTCTGCCACCACGTTACCTTTCTTCTCTTTTCCTGTACTGTCTTGTGCGACATAGGTAAATTCCGGCATATTATTTATCTCCTAGAAAAAGTTAACCTTCTGCTGCATTGATGCGGGGTCGTGGGCGTAGCCGATTGCTGTCTCCGCCGATATTACCCTTCTCATATACAGGTCGTATATAGAATCGTCCATCGTTATCATACCTTCCTTCTTATTCGTCTGAATGGTAGAAGGTATCTGGAATGCCTTTCCTTCTCTAATAAGATTGGCAATAGCTGCATTCGCCAGCATAACTTCGAAAGCAGCCACACGTCCCTTAGTGCCTTCCATGGGAAGAAGCTGTTGCGCAATAACCCCTTGCAGAACAGATGCCAATTGCACCTTAATCTGCTGCTGTTGGTGCGGCGGGAATACATCTATAATACGGTCGATTGTTGAAGCTGCGGAATTGGTATGAAGTGTAGAGAATACCAGATGTCCCGTCTCAGCCGCCGTTATGGCCGTATCGATTGTCTCTAAGTCTCTCATCTCTCCTACGAGTATTACATCGGGATCTTGTCTTAGCGCCGCACGAAGTGCGTTGGCATACGACTTACTGTCATAGCCTATCTCACGCTGTAAGACAATACCTTTACCATGTCTATGTAAATATTCGATTGGATCCTCTAATGTAATTATGGTCTTGGCATAAGTTCTTGCTATTTTGCTGATAAGTGCCGCTAATGTCGTCGACTTACCGGAACCTGTTGCTCCCGTTACGAGCACAAGACCTCTCTTCTTGTCGGCAAGCTTAATAACCGAAGGCGGAAGTCCAATCTTATCAACCTCAGGCACTTCGAATGAAAGTATACGAAGAGCCATGGCATAAGTACCACGCTGACGAAATACATTTAACCTGAGACGAGAAAACCCCGGCACTGAATATGCGAAGTCAAGTTCGCCCATGGCATCCAGTTCCTTAAGCTGCGCATCATCAAGCATAACTTTAAGCAGTTCGTCAATCTCGAAGGGCTTAAAATCCATGCCCTGAAGCGGCACAAGCACGCCGTCAACACGAAGCATAACGGGGGATGCCGGTGCTAAGTGTATATCAGAGCTGTTAAGTCTCTTAGCCTCCGTAAGTATCTGTACGAACTTCTGGAGCTTAGGATCTAATTGTTCTCCCGGTTGTAGGGGAGGTGGTACTATTGGCATTATATTTCTCCTATATTTCACAAGGAGTCTCGCCCATTTTGGTTCCAACTTCGTTGGAAGGGGCTCGACGTGCAGTATCCCCACTTCGTGGGCACACAGCTAATTCTCGAATGTAATACGCATAGCTTCCTGGAACGAAGTGATTCCGCGTTCCACAAGTCTTATGGCATTCTGCCTAAGCGTAACCATACCTTCGGCTACGGCAACTTTCTTTATTTCATCGGCAGAACCTTCCTTATGAATCATCTCTTTAACCTTCGGCGTTACTGTTAGAATCTCGTATACACCGATTCGACCGTTATAACCTGTCTGACCGCATTTGTCACAGCCGCAGGGCCTATACATTTTAAATGGACGATCTTCCGGAAGTCCCATAAGGTGCTTCTCTTCTACATTGGCCTCTGTCTCCTCTTTACATTCGTCGCAAAGTCTTCTTACAAGACGCTGGGCGATAACACCGAATACAGAGTCGGCAAGGAGATAGGAATCAACTCCCATATCAATAAGACGGCTCATTGCGCCTGCAGATGAATTGGTATGGAGTGTAGACACAACAAGGTGACCGGTAACAGATGCCTGCACCGCAATCTCAGCGGTCTCACCGTCACGAATCTCACCGATCATAATGATATCCGGATCCTGTCTTAAGATTGATCTTAAGGCTGACGCAAATGTAAGATGCGCCTTAGGATTAACCTGTACCTGATTAACTCCGGTGATATTGGCTTCCACCGGATCCTCAACTGTTACGATATTAACATCTTCTCTGTTAAGCTCATTTAACACGGTATAGAGAGTCGTCGACTTACCTGAACCGGTAGGTCCCGTTACCAGGAAGATACCGTTGGGATTCTTAAGAAGATTATTGAACTTCTTCTCGTCCTCGGCAGTGAGTCCCAAGTCTCTCTTATCTCTGTTAAGAGCCTTCTTCTGGGCGAGACGCATAACGCATTTCTCACCGAATACAGTGGGAAGCATTGACACACGGATATCGTATTCTACGTGGTCAACTACCATTGACATACGGCCGTCCTGAGGCTTCCTCTTCTCGGAAATGTCCATTCCGGACACAATCTTAATACGAGCCGTAATGGCATCAGCCATTTCCTTGTCGTAGTTAAATCTCTCGTGAAGCACACCGTCTATTCTGAAACGAACACGGACTGTCTTCTCCATCGCCTCTATATGAACATCGGAAGCACGTTGTCTTGCGGCTTGTTGAAGCATTGAACGTACCAATTGTACGACAGGCGAATTGTCCACCTGATCTGCAAGGACGCTGTCTTCCTTCTCCTTCTCTTCCATGTCACCGAAGTCACGAGCTCTCTCAGTCCTGAAACGCTCCATAACCTTACGAGTCTCGGCATCGGAATAATACATATCAAGTGCCGATTCAATCTCATGAGCCGTTGTAACAACAGGATCAAGCATTAGGTTGGTTACAATCGTAAAGTTATCAATGGCGTTCATATCCATGGGATCTGCCATGGCAACCGTAACCATATTAAGATTATTCTCGGAATAATCGAGAGGCATCATAGTGTATTTACGAAGTGTCTCACCGGGAATAGTCTTAAGAAGCTCATCGTTAATATGACATTCATTAAGATGTACACGGGGAATTCCCATTTGGTTAGATAAAGCATCCGCAACACTTTCCTGTGTCACGTAGCCTAATTTGATTAACTCTTCACCAAGGAAAATGTGTTCATCCTTAGCCGCTCTAAGAGCAAATTCCAGTTGTTCTTGAGTGATAAGCCCTTCGTCAAGGAGCATATCACCCATACGTTTACGTCCTCTTCTCATATCTCCCCCAAAAGATAGATGTAACTATTTTACTTGTTGATATAATTATTAGCCTGTGCTTCGTTATTAAGGTTAAATGTTCTGTCATCACCTACATATATAGCACATGAATTACCTTGCTTAACATAGTAATAGATGAAGGGCTCGCCCGTAGCCACAGCATTTCCCTTAGAAAGAGGTTGCTCCTTCATATTGGGAACTGTATCAGGACGTGCTTCTATGGGAGTACCTATAACGACGTCTCCCTGATTCGTAAGCGCACTCCTAGTTACAGTATCGGCTATTTCCTTAGCTGTCTTAACGTCTTCGGTTCTCTTATTCTGCTCTATATGCCGAAGTCCCATCGGTGTAAAAATTGCAAAAAGCACTACAACAATAGATATAATAACTATTGTTATAATAAGGGCTTTTGATTTCTTTTCTGAGTTTTGTTCGTTCATGATTATATTACTCCTATAATTCTTCACAAGGAGACTCACCCGATTGTAATTTCGGCTACGCCGAAACCGGGTACGTCGTGCAGTCATTTCGCTTCGCAAAATAACAGCATAGCATGTAATAAGCCGGGTTCTGTCGTGGGTGATCATCTATCTCTTGTGACTGTCGCCAATCACCTTTAGCCTCCTACCTGAACCTCTGTGCCTTAAGCACACACGCGGGCAACGCTGGTTCTATCTGGAGTTGCTTCAGATGGGGTTTACAATGCCTCGGCTGTTACCAGTCGAGCGGTAGTCTCTTACACTGCCCTTTCACCTTTACCAATCACTGTGGCTCTCACAATGAGTCTCGCCCATTTTGGTTCCGACTTCGCCGGAAAGGGCTCGACGAGTAGCACATTCACTTCGTGAATATGCTACATTGGAAGTCTACTCTCTGCTGCACTTTCCTTAGGGTTGCCCCCACCGGACGTTATCCGGCATCCTGCCCTGTGAAGCCCGGACTTTCCTAACCACAATATGTGTGGCTCGATCACCTAACATACTTCATCTTCACTATTATACCTTAAAATAGTGTTTCTCACAACATAATATTGTAACTATTCAGGGTCAAAAACTACACTCGATACACTCCCCCGCCGATGAATTCACGAATAATTGACGTATTGGGAATATCGTCGCTGGGAAGCGGAAGGAAATAGTCAAGCAGCTTAATAAGTCTTATTGCCTCGGCATACTGGGGTGACGTATGGTCAACCGCATATAACTGCGGAAGCGCATACACCTTAAGAGCCGACAGCTCATATATAAGCGCCGAATTAATAATGAAGTCAGCTTCCTCCTGATATTTAAAAATGTTCTTAGTCTCTCCTCTTCTAACAGAATCCCACATCGCCAGCGTTCCTTCCGCAGAAGTTCCGCGGGTACGGGAATCCCTTACAATCCTTCTTATCAGCCTGCAATCGGCCGTAGATAAGGGATTGTGCTCATCAATTGCAAGAGGCGTAAGAGCACTTACATATATCTTATATTTACTCTCCTTTGGAAGAGAATGACTTAGCTTATCATTAAGGCCATGAATGCCCTCGATCACAAGGACATCATCGTCTTCAAGCTGCATATATCTATCATTGTATTCTCTCTTACCTGTCTTAAAGTTAAATGTGGGAAGAAGCACCTTCTCACCATTAAGGAGCGCAAGCATATCCTTATTAAACTGCTCTACATCGAGGGCTTCCACACATTCGAAGTCCTTCTCTCCGAATTCATCGAGAGGCACCTTATCCCTGTCAACATAGTAATCATCGAGCGGAATTGGATGGGGCTTAAGACCAAGCCCCCTAAGCTGAGTTGACAGCTTGTGTGAGAAGGTGGTCTTACCGGATGACGAAGGCCCCGCAATCATTATGAATTTCTTGGAACGATTCTCATATATCTTCCTTGCAATATCTCCAATCTTCTTCTCAAGCATCGCTTCATTAATGAGAATAACATCACGACCTCCGCCCTTAACAATCATTTCGTTGAGAGCGCCCACGGTTCCGACGCCCACAGTCTTCGACCAGTCGATAACGAACTGAAGCTGCTTGCAAAACTTCATAGAAGGCTTGAATTCCTGTATCTCTCCGCCCACTCTATCGGGGAACTGAAGAACGATTCCCTCCATAAACTTAGTAAGCTTGAAGTGCTCAAGGGAGCCACAGGAAGGAGCCATGAAGCCGTAGAAATAATCATAGCATTCGCCAAGCTTATATATATTGATATTAGAACTCGTTCTGTACTTAAGAAGGAGTTCCTTCTCTGACATATGAACATCATGAAACATATGCCTTGCTTCCTTGGTTTTCATAACCACTTTTTCAATAGGCATATCTTCTTTGACAAGTTCATGCATCCTTTCTTCAATCTGATTAACAAGTGACTCGGACACTTCGAGAACCTCTCGTTCTTCAAGACTCTTTCTCTTAACAAGATGACAGACGTAGCCGTTATCTACAGACCTAATTACATGGATATCATAAGCAAAGTCCTTGTAAATGTCATATATAGCCTTCTGAAGCATTAGTATTACGCTACGTCTATATGCCTTACGAGCATCCTTATTATGAGTCGTAAGGAATTCTATCTCGCCATCTTCCGTGAGATGCTGACCGAGTTCCTTAAGTCTGTTGTTGTAGACGCTTAGAATTATAGGAAGGTCGTTCTCGTCCTGATGTTCCTTCGCGATGTCTATTATTCTTGTTCCTTCGGGATATTCCTTCGTAACGTCTCCAACAGTTATTTTATAAGTGTTCCCCATATTAACCCCCTTATCTTATACTACTTCATATGGGTTCCTAATCTCTTCCTTGTAAATGTTAAGTCCCAACTCTCCAAGATATTCCACCATATCATCTATGAATATATGCTCAATTCCATAATGTCCTGCATCGATAACAGCGATACCTTTGGCAACGGCATCAATGCCGTCGTGGTGTCCGATGTCGCCTGTTATAAGGACGTCTGCTCCTTTAGAAACCGCAACATCTACCTCACTCTTTCCGGATCCCGGTGATATTGCAATCCTGCATACATTAGCCGAAAGGTCGCCGTACACATTTACATAAGATATATCAAATGCCTTTTTCGTTGTCTCCGCTAATTCGCGAAGTGTAATCACTTTACCGATATCTCCGATGCGACCGATTCCCTCGTCCTCTTCTGTCTCGTCAAGCGGTTCTGCATTCCTAAGACCCAGTGTATCGGCAGCAATATCACCCATTCCGAATACGTCGAAATTGGTATGGAACGCCACATAACTAATATCATTCCGGATTAGTGACATAACACGTCTTCCGATAAAGTCATCAGCCGTAATTCTCTTCATACCCGAGAATATAAGGGGATGATGGGTAAGAATCATATCAGCTCCCGTATCAATTGCATGACTTATTACTTCGTCCGTTGCATCTAATGCGATATATATTGACTTTACTTCCTTTGTCGCATTTCCCACAAGAAGGCCTACATTGTCCCAATCTAATGCTGAGTCTATAGGGGAGCGACTATCTAATTTATCTATAATATCTTGTACTGTCATTATTAATTCCTCTTGATAGCTTCGTTATCGACTGCATTCTCCCAATAAAGACTTCTCGAAGTATAGTGTCTCCAACTTAGGATTATTGGGAGAATTCTTCTCTATACTTTCAATCGCTTTATTACATAGTTCATAAGTTCGATTAAGATAACCCATGTATAGCTCACTACACCGTGCAATTAATCTCTTGCTGTAGTAAAAGCTGACTTCCGGCGCCTTATTCGGCGAGCCTTCCCTTCCGGTCAGACCGGTTTTCGGAGCATACTTAAGTAACCACGCGAAATAATATTTGCCATCCTCGAATGCAATATCTTCATCTGATATCTCGTACTCCTCTAGGAGTAGGAGGTTGTATAGCTTCATATACTCGCTCTGAGGTTGGATTACTATTCTGTCGGCGGAGCGTAGGACTTCTCTTCCTTCCTCGAAGATGTGCATCATCACATTTCCACCCATTCCGCATATACTGATTGCGTCCGCTTCATAAGGCTTAAGGGCGTTAACACCGTCGCTTAGGCGAGTCTCGATTAATTCAGACAAGCCATAAGTAGAAATATTAGAAGACGCAATGTCAAGGGGACCCTCATTTATATCCATAGCAATCGCCCTTTTGTAAGAACCGGATTGCAGAAGCTTGATAGGAAGGTATCCATGATCACAACCTACGTCACATATAACATTTCCCATATGGAGGAGGTTCGTCGCCATAGTGAGTCTCGCCGAAAGCTTAACACTTGTCTTATCCATATTATGTCTCAAGGTAATCCTTAAGCTTACGACTTCTTGAAGGATGGCGAAGCTTACGGAGCGCCTTGGCCTCAATCTGTCTTATACGTTCTCTCGTTACATTGAACTCCCGACCCACTTCTTCAAGGGTACGACTTCTTCCGTCTTCGAGACCAAAACGAAGTATAAGCACCTTCTTCTCACGGTCTGTAAGAGTCTCTAAGACTTCTTCTAACTGCTCACGAAGAAGCGTCTGTGTTGCCGCCTCGGCAGGTACGGGAACATTGTCGTCCTGTATGAAGTCACCGAGATGTGAATCTTCCTCTTCACCGATTGGAGTCTCAAGAGATACGGGCTCCTGACTGATTTTCAGAATCTCTCGAACCTTTTCAACGGGAATATCCATTTCAGCCGCAATCTCTTCCGATGTAGCCTCGCGACCAAGCTCCTGAAGGAGCTGACGAGACACACGGATTAACTTATTAATTGTCTCAACCATATGAACGGGAATACGAATTGTCCGAGCCTGATCGGCAATGGCTCTGGTAATAGCCTGTCGTATCCACCAGGTAGCATAGGTAGAGAACTTATAGCCTTTGGTATAATCGAACTTCTCAACAGCCTTAACAAGTCCGAGGTTACCTTCCTGAATAAGGTCTAAGAAAAGCATGCCTCTTCCCACGTATCTCTTAGCGATACTTACAACAAGACGAAGGTTTGCTTTAGTAAGAGCCTGCTTAGCAGAATTACCCTCAGCTACAATCTTCTTCTTTTCTTTTATCTCCTCTTCTATAGCTTCCAGTTCTTCATCCGAAAGCTTTTCTTCGGCGTCTTCTGCTGTGCCCTCATGTCTTTTTGCCTGAAGCTCCTTAATCTCCGCGCTCGCCTTAAGACCTGCTTCCATCTTCATCGCGAGCTTTCTCTCTTGATCGGCTGTAAGAAGCTCAACCTGACCGATATCCTTAAGATACATTCTTACAGGGTCTTCCGTGCTAACGCCATCAGCAACGCTTAGGCCGATTATCTCCTTATGGTCATCCTCATCATCCAGAGCATCATCTGAATCCTCGGGGCGGATAACAACAACCTGTCTCTCCTCAAGATATGTAACGGCTCCTTCAAGAAGCTCTGCATCGATGTTATCTTCCTTGAAGAAATCTTCTATCTCACTATACTCAAGCATTCCCTTATCCTTGCCGATATCTTCGAGTTTTTCTAATTTCTCGTAGAATTCTGCATTGCTTAACACATCGGAAGAACCGCCTTCTGCGCCTTCGAGAGTTCCCGAATCTCCCACAGCTCCGAGACCGCCTACGATACCTGTTATATCATCATCGTAATCGTCGTCATCAATCTCGTCGATTCTGTCGATATTGTCATCAAGGTTCTCGAGTTCCTCTTCGTCTATAGCGTCTTCTTCATCGAAGTCAACATCCTCGTCGAAGTCCTCTTCATCCTCGTAGTATTCGTCCTCTTCGTAATCTTCGTCTTCGTCGTATTCTTCACTTTCCTCATCATCCGACTCGACGTCTTCGTATTCTTCGCCCTCTAAATCCTCATCATATTCCTCGTCTTCTATGTCTTCCACTTCCTCTTCTAAGAACTCTTCCTCTTCAATTACTTCTTTCTTTTTTCTTGGCATAACTTACTCCTTTTTTCTTTCTATTGTAAATGTCTTAGCAATTCTTCTGTTTTGTAATTGTTACAGCAAATCTTCAGTCTGAAGCTTCCTTATTTCTTCCTTAATAAGTCGAATCTTCTTCCCGGCTTCCGGCTGAGACTTATCGACAGATTTTAAGCTTTCATTTTTAAGCTTAATCAGTGTCTCGCGAAGCAAGACCTCTTTATCTCTATCGGTCTCTATCCCCTCAATCTTAGTATGAAGCATCTTGGCAATTGCATTATGTGCTTCGTTATCTTCGAAATTACACATAATCTGTGCGGGATCGAATTCTCCTCCGCTATCGTAAGCTTTGAACATATCCGATGCAATCTCCCTGTAGATTCCCTCTTGAAAGTCGTCGGCGCTTACATACTTTGATATTACCGGATAAAGCCTTGGCTCTTCAAAAAGCCACGTTAACAGAATACCTTCTGTCTCCCTTAGCCCTTCATCGCTTTTCTTCTTGGTATCAATACGTTTTCCCGGGCCTCTTATATCCTCTTTTGCATTACTGCTATTATCTCTAAGGTCATCTTCGCTAAAGCCCTTGTAGAGTTCGTCGCGAACTATTGACATTTCCCGTTCATTCTTCGAGACGTCTCTTATCAGCTCACGAAGGCTATCACTCTTGACACCGTATCTCTCCGACAGAACAACGATATAATTCTCTCTCTCGATATCGGTCTTAAGAAGAGCGATTCGCCCTGCCATATTGCGGAAGAACCTGTTATTCTCCTCAGGGTCGTCCTTATCGAAGTCTTCCCTTCTCTTATCTATTGCAAATATAAATGAATTCTCGGCATTCTTAATCCTATCCTCGAAGGCTTCGGAACCCTCAGCCTTAATAAATTCATCGGGATCCTTATACTGTCCCATGGTAATGACCTTGCAGTCAACATCGAGAAGCCTCAGCATTCCGATTGCCCTAAGGGCCGCATCAACTCCCGCCGTATCGCTGTCGAAGCAGATATATATCTTCTTACCCGAATTCTTAAGTTTCAATGCATGGTCTTTGGTAAATGCGGTACCGAGAGCCGCAATGGCATTATCAAAGCCCGCTCCGTGAAGTGCAATAACATCCATATAGCCTTCACAGAGAATATACATATCTCTTCTTGTTCGCCTTGCAATGTTATAGCCATATATTGTCTTACGTTTAAGAAACAGTTCATTTTCACGAGAATTTAGGTACTTCGGCTTGGAATTATCAAGAACTCTTCCACCGAGACCTACCGGCTCACCTCTCTCATTTACAATGGGAAACATCACACGATTAATGAAATAATCTCTTGGACCCTTCTTCTCGTCGAATACCACAAGACCACTGTCCTTAAGAAGCTCGTCGTCGTATCCCTTATCTCGAAGGAACCTGTAGGCGCTATCCCATTTCCCATCGGCAAAGCCCAGGGCGAAGTCTCGCATAGTCTCCTTGTCAAGGCACCTCACATCCCTAAAATAATGCATTCCCACTTCGCCTACATTAGAATGAAGCTTGGAATAATAATAATTCGCTGCATCCTTATAGAGGTAGGATAGCCTCGTCTTCTTAGTCTGCCTTTTCTTCTGTTCAACCGTAAGCTCCTGCTTCGGAAGATTGTAACCACATTTATCAGCAAGTTCCTCTACCGCCTCGGGAAATGAGGACTGGTTATAATCCATAAGAAATGTAAATACATTTCCACCCTTGTGACAGCCGAAGCAATAATACATCTGCTTAGCCTGGTTCACGCAGAATGAAGGGGACTTCTCGCTGTGAAAGGGGCAAAGGCCGAAATAGTTAGAGCCTTTTCTCTTAAGTTGTATATAGGATGAGACGACATCGACTATATCGTTTCTTGAACGAACTTCGTCGATGTCTTCCTCTGAATACATTGGCATATTATTATCTCCTCCTTCGGAGCCAAGATTCGAGAATGGAATCCGAAGGTCTAAAAGTTATCTACTTCCCAAGCTTTAGGCATAAAGTATTCGTTGAATTTGCTTACCGCATATTGATCCGTCATGCCCGCAATATAATCACACACAACGCGAGCCTTCGCTTCACCTTCGTTAATCATATTGATATACTTTGTCGGAATGGAATCAATATTTTCCACATAATACTCGAAGAGTTGTTCAAGCATCCTATGAGTTCTTACCTCTTCTTTCTTAGCCACATCGTTCTTATATACGTTCTCGAACATGAATGCTCTAAGCTCGAACATCGCTTCCTCTATCTCTTCCGACATACATATCTTCTCATTCTTCATACTCTGGGTAATGACATCGTGAATAAGGGTGTCAAGCCTTTCTTTTGTGCTATGCCCTATTGTATTTCTTATATTTGCAGGAATTCTGTCTTCTCTCAGAATCCCACCCCTTATTGCATCATCTATATCGTGGTTGACATATGCAATCTTATCGGAGAGCCTTACAATCTGACCCTCCGGTGTGGCAGGCATTGATTTAGTCTGATGATTACGAATACCGTTTCTTACTTCCCATGTAAGATTGAGCCCTTCACCTGACTTTTCCAACTTCTCCACAATACGAACGCTTTGCTCGCTATGTGCAAACTCTCCGCCACCATTATCTTGGCATAGCTTGTTAAGGGTGCGTTCGCCCGAATGTCCAAAGGGAGTATGACCAAGGTCGTGACCGAGAGCAATCGCTTCCACAAGATCCTCATTAAGACGAAGTGCCTTACCTATTGTTCTGGCGTTCTGGGACACCTCCAGGGTGTGCGTAAGCCTGGTTCTGTAGTGATCTCCCTTAGGCGTTATGAATACCTGCGTCTTATTCTTGAGCCTTCTGAATGCTTTACTGTGAAGTATTCTGTCTCTGTCTCTCTGGAACACCGGTCGTATGTCACACTGTGGTTCATCTCTGTCCCTGCCCCTGGAATTCTCGTCTAAGGTCGCCCATGAACAGAGGTTTTCGCGTTCCATTTTCTCTATTTGTTCTCTGATTGTCATTTCAGACATAGTTTGTCACCTCAATAATAGTATACTCGAGCCGGGTTGATTTTCCTTTTTTTGTTTTGAAAAATTTTTAGGACTAAACCCGAAAAGCGCAAAGAAGGAGTGCCCTGCTTAAGGCACTCCCTCAAGAAACCATTAAATCTCATAGCGACAAATCCACCGCTCCTCCCTCTGCAATGGGCGCAGTCGGTGTTGCTGCTACCGGTGCCGGATTAAAGGACACGGCACTAAATCCTATACTACCCGAAGATGCGCTTGATACTACAGGTGCGGACTGAGGCTTCTCTGTAGTCATTTTAATCACAGCCTTGATATAGTCCATATCCGCTTTCATAATCGCCTTATTCTCGGCATCCCGATGTTTCCTCTTAAGCTTCCGGAAGTCCTCCTCACTCATATGAGGATCAATAATCTCCATAGATTCCATAAGCTCCATAGCTTCGTCAAGCTCTTTTAATATATCCTCTCCGAATGAAGAGAGCATCTCGTTAAGCTCAGTCAACATATCATCTGACAGCTTCTCCATATCGGTTTCGCTAAGCTTTGTCATTACGTCTTCTAACATTTCATAGCGTTCCTCGAATATCTTGTCTTCTTCCTCCGCTATCTTATCTTCCATCTGAAGCGCTGCGTCATTTACCTCATCATTTCTGTCAAATGTCTCATCCCGCTTCATTGTGCGTGACACAAGCTCTTCCTGTTCAAGATTATGCTTCTTCTTCCTGGCAACCATTTCCATACGCTCTGCATGGATAAGTGCAAGCTGCAGTTCATCGGAATCATCCGACTTAACAGATAGCTTACGCTTAAGTTCCACAACCTTACGCTTTGCCGCCACAACGGCACGTGATGCGCTTACAGATGTCTTCGCAGCTTGAATCTTATTCGATACATCCTTATAGTTATACTTATATTTAGTCAGTGACTTATTCTTATTCTTCGTCTCATACATCGAGTTAAGATTAAGATATCCGTTCTTCTTATTACTCAGAGTTCCCGTAAAGGTCTTATTCTTAAGAAGCTCTCCATAGGGTGTATTCTTCTCCGACTCATTTGTACTGCTATTCAGACTTCGGAGCATACCTCGAAGCTTTTCGGATACACTCAGAGACTTGGCCTTTTTCTCAGCCTGATAACGTTCAGTAAATCCTGACATCGGCGACTTATTCTTCGCAGTAGAATTTTTATAAATCCCCGAATTATCCCATGTATTTCCTTTAACATATGTATTAACCGGGGAAAAACTCTTAACGTTCATATCTTATCCCCCTTATTTTTCGCCCTTGGAAATATATTTCCAAGGCAAATAATCATATGTTAACCCTTGAAATCGATGGCATTCCCCAGAGCCATTTCTGACTGCGTAAGCACATTAGATGATGCCATATTATACGCATAAGATGTGACCTTAGAAAGCAAGCTTTCAAGAGAGTCGGTTTCGATTATGTTGTAATCATCATCGAACTTATCCGTAATCTTCTCTTGTAATTCTTCTTGCTGTTCTTTTTTCTTGGCACGTTTCTCCTGAAGCTTCTCTTCAGTCTTCTTGGCTTCGGCTTTCTTCTCTGCCTTCTTCTTCTCGGCATTCTTCTCGATACGATCTTTCTGCTGATCAAGAGAATCCTTAACCGTTGCGAAGAATTTCTCGTTACCGTTAGAATCAACGGACATGCCGAAGTTACCGATACTTGCTCCCGAACTCTGCAGACTGCTCTTCGCCTGTGTAAGCTTTGCGCTTGCAGAGGCAATTATACCCTCGTATTTCTTGCGATAGTTCTCGTCAGTTGCCATCTTCTCGATCTTCTCTGCATCAAGAAGAATAACCATCTTAGAAGAATTACCGTAAGATGCCGCATTTGCCTGCACCTGATCCTTGACATCATTACTTACAGCTATAAATTCCATATTATGGAACTTAGACTTGAGCTGTTCATAATACTTTGCCGCAGTTTCAGACAACTGAACGTTACCGATGGTATATCCGTAATCAGTTTTCGTCGGGACAAGAGAGCTGGACTTGTCTATAGATGACCACTTCTTGTAATCGACGTTGGAAGTCGAATTTGCAGTGGCCGTGCTCTCTTTCTTTTGAGACGTGCCCACGTTATTAACCTGGGTCGTCTGTGCATGCACAGACCATTCATAAATACCTTGCATAATGTCTACCTCCTTGTAGAAATAATACGAATTCCATTTCGTTTTGTGCGGAAATTCAATAATTAGCGTGCTTTTTATGTAAAAATCCGCGCTAAAAAACCATATAGTTATAGTCTTCTAACTCTTACATCGGCATTTCCTAAGTAAATCTTTAGTACTTCTTGAAAAATATTCGGTCGAATTCCAATCTATATCCCGGTCATATCCTTAAGACGTGAAGAAGGCCACAGCATATGCCGTGGCCCCTTATTACTATTATTATAGGAGTTATGAAGAAATATTATTCGTTATCTTGTGGTTCTGTTGCAGGAGCCTCTACAGGCATATCAGATTCAGCTACAATAAACTTGCCAACAATATCTGATAAGTCACCTGAAGAATTAGCAACATCGCCTTGTGTTACACGAAGGTCGCTTACGCTATTCTGAACTGTCTGTGCAGTAGCTGAAAGCTCCTCAGAGGTAGCCGCATTCTCTTGTGAAAGAGCTGAAAGGTTAGATACTGACTCACCAATCTCTCTACTCTTGTCGTCAAGTTCTTCGTTAACTCTCTCAAGCTCTGAGATAGCCTGCTCAACGCCTTCAACAGTAACAACAATTGCATCGAAGCTTTCTTTTGTCTCACCAACAGCATCATTCTGCTTCTGAACAAATTCTTTAACGACATCTGCCTTCTCTGCCGCATTGTTGGTTGCTGCAGTAAGCTCTGCCAGGATTTCGTTAATTGTATCAACGTTGTCCTTAGATTCGTCTGAAAGCTTACGAATCTCATCGGCAACGACTGCGAATCCCTTACCTGCTTCACCGGCTCTTGCCGCCTCGATTGATGCATTAAGTGAAAGGAGGTTGGTCTGATCTGCAATATTAAGGATAAGCTCTGATGCTTCAGAAATCTTAGTTCCGGACTTCTTAATATCATCAATAGCTTCGAATATAGCGTTAAACTCAACGTATGACTTCTCGTTAATTTCCGCAAGCTGTTCTACTACGCTATTACCCTTATCTGTAACTTCTCCGATCTTAGTGCTTGCATCGGAAAGTGACTGAGCAGAATCTACGGAACGTTCCATAATTGATGAAAGCTCTGTCATGTTAAGTGAGATATCAGATACGTCTTGGGCCATTGATGTAGATGCGTTAGCAAGATCATCAGCCGCAGATGATACGTTATCCATTCCGATACCTGTTGCATCTGTTCCTTCAGATACGCTGTCACTGGCCAGAACAAGTCCGTTTGATGTAGAACGAAGTGTACCGACAATCTGTTCAAGGGCATCCTCTGTATCATTAAGAGCCTTCTTCATTACACCAAGCTCATCCTTAGAATCCACCTTAATCGGATCATCAGATAGGTCATAATGTGACAACTTAACCAATCTCTCTGATACGAGCTTAACACTACCGCTTATAAGTCTTATTACATATACTACCCAGATTATACATACAATCGCAATAACAGCAAATACACCAATCAATATCATAAGTGTCTTCATCACTGAGCTTGCAAGAGCACTGTTCTCTTCTTCTGCCCATGCCTCTGTAATCTCTGTCATTGAATTAATATAATCTCTTACTTCATTGAACTGTTGAATATAATTAGAGAATTGAGCTACCGGCATAGACGGCTTTTCAGGATCGAATTGTTTCTTCCATTCTGCTAAAACCTTTGTAAAAGTTTCATAGTTCTCTTGGAAGGTCTTACCGCTCTCATCCTTCTTCGTCCAAAGTGACTCTTCACTCTTAGCAAGCTCAGCAGCCTTACCGACTCTCTCGTCAACCTGTTCTAAATTCTCATTATAGTCCTTTATGAAATCCTTACGAAGATCGGGTGTAAGTCCTTGAGGCGTGAATTCCGTCATATTGAAGAGTGACGTTGCAGCCTGGACCGCCTGATAGAAGTCTCTGTCTGCATTAACAAGATTAAAGTTAATTCCGTAGAGTTTTTCAAAGTAAACCGTCTTACTTTGTCGTAAAGTATTCTGGATGCTTACGGAAAAAAGTACAATACAAGCAATCAGAACAATTAAAGACGGCAATGTCGATAAGATTAGCTTAACTTTAATTGACGCATTCTTCATAACATTTCTCCTCATTATTATCTATTTTGTTGCATTATATGACATATAACACACGTTTGTAATTTTATATCTTTTCACAAAAAATGTCAATAAAAATTGGAGAATATGTGCAAGATTACCATAATTTTAGAACCCACTTGTCAGCAATGGTGGGGGTAGGGAAACCCCAGTCCTCTTCTGCTCCGTGAGCTATAAGCTCAAAGCCTTCGTTAGAAAGCACCTTATAAGCCGCCTTATTCTCTATTCTTGAACTTGATGTAATAATCTCTATATCTGTCTCATTAAACAGATAGTCAACAATAACTGCTAAAACTCTCTTGGCAATCCCCTTATCCCAGCAGTCTTCAATATAACGGCAACCCAGGCTGATACTGTGAGTATCCTCCTTGTAATCATAGAATTCCGCAAGCCCCATGAATATTTGCTTACCTGAAGCATCTATGTCGAATATGCCAAGGATAAGTGAGTCCTCGATACACTCGGTATAGAGACCGTCAATTACTCTGTATATGTCATCATACTTTTTCTCATACAGAAATGTGGGGAGATACTTATAGACGTTATCATTATCCGTGAGTGTACGAAGAGACTCAGCGTCGTCCCGAGTGAGACGGCGGAGGAGAATATCCTCAGATGATATATTAAATACATTATCAAAAAAACAATTCATGAAATTACCTTTTTATCATGAGACTCGGAATGACAGGACTCGAACCTGCGGCCTCGTGGTCCCGAACCACGCGCGCTACCACCTGCGCTACATCCCGAAATATGTTGTTATTTGGCGAAGCCAAAATGGGCGACACTCCTTATGGCGACGCACCTTACGGGGCGACACTCCCTGTTGGGGTGAGCCTCCTTGTTACCGCCAAATACAACACTACAATTATGCTATTCTTCGCTTAAAATTGCAAGTACTTTTTTACGCCAACAGCTCCCTTATCATCTGCGCAGTGAATTCAACTTTAGTCTTACCTTCTGCTTCAATCTGATAGAGGGCATTGGCGGCAATATGCTCTGCTGCCTGCTCAATGTCACGAATACCGGATGTATCAGAATATTGCGACATTATTTCATCAAGTGCATCATCACCTATTACGCACTCTTCCTGCCTAAGACCAATCCTCTTAAGAACCTTCGGCATTGCATAATCCGTGAATATTACCTTCTTCTCTTCCACGGTATAGTCGGGAAGCTCAATCACTGCGAATCTCGACATAAGAGGCGCACTAATCGCACTCTTGTCGTTAGCAGTTGCTATGGGATATACACCTGTTGTCGGTATATTACATTCAATATAATTATCCGTAAAGCCTAGATTATCAAGAAGTGTAAGAAGTACATCAGCGGGATTGGCATTACCTTTCCCGGATGCTGCCTTATCAAGCTCATTAATAATGAATACAAGATTAGAACTCTCAGCCTCCGCAAATGACTCCATAATAAGTCCCGGCTTGGCATTAGAGTAAATCCTCGAACTTCCTGTAAGCTGTTCGGGGTCATTAATTGAACTCATCTCCAGTATCGCCCATGGCATCTTAAGAATACGCGCAACTGCATATGCAATCTGTGACTTACCTGTTCCCGCCGGGCCTATAAGAAGAAGACCGTAGGCCGGCAAAGTGTGAGTTCTGTTAATCTGTATTATAGTCTCGATAATCCTCTGCTTAACGCTCTCCATTCCGTATAATTCTTCGTCAAGTATTCTTCTTGCTTCCACAGGATCTATTGACTCAAAGTAATTATTTTTCCATTGGATGGAAAGCATCATTGATATAGCTCTCTGAGCATGACGTCTCTCCTCCGGGGTAACCTCGGAAGACTTGGCAACAGCAAGATTACGTCTCGCCCACTGATTAATGTTATCGGGAAGTGTTCGTCCGGCACATGTAAGGAAATCAGTTATTGACTGAACGGAAGTTAATTTCATTCCGTCACCTTCAATATCATCTTCCTCACTGAGCTCCGGTCCCGGAGGATCACTTAAGAAAAGCCTCTCCATCATAAATTGAAGAAAGCCGTCTTGTGCCGAAAGCTTGGCGCCTCGAACCGTGGCACCCGTCTCTCTGATCTTATAGACAGCGTAACCTTCATCGGTATTACGACCTGACAGAAGAACTTCAATATGATTCTCACCAAGCCATTTAAAGAGATTCACAAACCGAGAATCTGCCCTAATGATATCGGCTTTCTCAACCGTTCCTTCAACACGAAATTCAAACCCACTGCCTTTATATGGACTTACGAACATTCCTTCGGAATGATGTGCCCACTCTCTCTTACTATTGTCAATTACCAAAATAGGATTGTTGTAATCGGCGTCTCTTCTATCAGAATCAAATACGTCAAAGTCAACAATCCCATCCTTGGCTTCTTTAATCTCATTTCCAAAATCAAATACAGCCATTAATTATTTACCTTTATTCTCCTTAATCTTCTCTAAAATATCTCCCTTCATATCGAGACATTTATCCTTCATTCTCCTGTCAATACCGCTAGCTGTAAGAAGCGTTGCAACAAGCTTGGCAGCCCTCTCATAATCTCCGAAATAACAAGCCATATGGGCAAGAATATATTCAACGGTATGCATATCCATTCCGCAGAAAGGCGGCATCTCAGTAGAGAGAACCTGCATAAATCCATCATATGCCTGGCGATAGAAACCTTCTCTCTCCTCTAATTCAGCCTTCTTCTCTTTCTCAATTATATCTTCCGGTAGATGCTCAAGTTGTGCACGTCGAAGCCATGCAATCCTGAGACATATGAGAGATTTCTCTGAAAGCTTAGCCTTCTTAGCCATAGCGGTGACAAGGGCAAGCTTATATCTGTCAACTGCTATATCATATGTATATGTCTCAACATCGGGCTCCGGAATCGACTTGAACTTATCACATACTTCAGCCCTAATCATCTTCCTACGTCCGGGAGACACTGATTCAAAATTCTGCTCTAGAGCCGCATATCCGCAATGATGACAGACGATTACTCCGTACTTGATTGCGTCTGCTCCTTCGAAATTAGGACGAAGGTCGTCATCCGGCTCTAATCTCTTAAGCCTTGTAGCCAGAATCGCCTTATATGATATCTGCTGATTACAGAGAGGACACTCTACCTTCTTATCGATAACAAGGTCCTTTTCCTGAACCTCCGGCTTCTTCTTTTCTTTTTTCTTCTCTTTCTTCCTAGGCGAAGCATCCTTGCCGTCGCTTAAGATATCATCATCATTTATCGAATCGAATCCGAATTTTTCAAGTCCTGCTAATAAGTTCATACTGCTTAATCTCCCTATACATTATATTTCGAATAATATGTAAAATGTTCTGTCTAAAAACATTATTAAATTACATCGCGCTCTTCCATTATACCACAATTAATGATTTGTGAATAAATTATTTCGGCAACTTGAAAGAACTTTTCATGGAAACTATTCTGTTAAACACAATTTCGTCCGCTTCAAAGTCCTTATAATCCACTACAAAGTAGCCCTGACGCACGAACTGGAACCTGTCATAAGCCTTGGCATCCTTAACAGACGGCTCTATATAGCAATCCTTAAGAACAGTAAGGGAGTTGGGGTTAATATTAACATTTCCATTATCATCATACACACCCTTCTCTTCGTCCACCAGGTTCTCATATAATCTAACAGTCGCCTTGAAGTTATCCTTAGCGCACACCCAATGAATTGTTCCCTTAACCTTACGACCGTCGGGGCTGTTACCTCCCTTGGATGCGGGGTCGTATGTACAATGAATAACCGTAACATCGCCGTTATCGTCAGTCTCATAACTCGTACAGGTTACAAAATACGCATTCATAAGGCGAACCTCGTTACCGGGATAGAGCCTGTAATATTTCTTAGGGGGATCAATCATAAAGTCGTCCCTGTTAATGTAAAGTTCCTTACCGAAAGGAATCTGCCTCGTTCCAAGATCGGGATTCTCCATATTATTGGGAGCCGGAAGCATCTCGATATCGTCGCTTGGATAGTTATCAATAACAAGCTTAACCGGATCAAGTACCGCCATTACGCGAGGCGCTTTCATCTTAAGGTCTTCTCTTATACAGTATTCAAGCATCCCGATATCAGTAGAAGAATTGGCCTTAGACACACCGCAAAGCTCCACGAACTTAGCTATGGACTCGGGAGTATAACCGCGACGTCTTAAGGCTGCAATAGACACAAGTCTGGGATCGTCCCATCCGTCAACCTTTTTCTCATCAACAAGCTTCTTAATATACCTTTTACCTGTAACAACATTAGTAAGATAGAGCTTCGCGAACTCAATCTGTCTCGGCGGTCTCTCGAAACCAACCTCTCTTACAACCCAATCATAGAGGGGTCTATGATCTTCGAATTCAAGCGTACATATAGAGTGAGTCACGCCCTCAATCGCATCCTCAATTGGATGTGCAAAGTCATACATAGGGTAAATGCACCATTTATCCCCCGTATTATGATGTGTTAAATGTGCAACTCTGTATATAATCGGATCTCGCATATTAATGTTAGGCGAGCTCATGTCAATCTTCGCACGAAGAACTTTAGAACCGTCTTCGTATACGCCGTCCTTCATTTCTTCAAAAAGCTTAAGATTCTCTTCCACACTTCTATCGGAATACGGATCCTTCTTGCCGGGTTCTTCCAACGTTCCGCGGTACTCTCTTATCTCATCAGCATCAAGGTCGGATACGTATGCTTTACCCTTTTTAATAAGAGTCACGGCAGACTCGTACATTTTATCGAAATAATCGGAAGCGAAAAAAAGATTCTCCCCCCAGTCGGCACCGAGCCACTGAATGTCCTCCTTAATAGAATCAACGAATTCAGTCTTCTCCTTAGTGGGATTGGTGTCGTCGAAACGCATGTGAAATGTGCCGTCATACTTCTTAGCAAGTCCATAGTTAAGAAGTATAGACTTGGCGTGGCCTATGTGAAGATAGCCGTTAGGTTCCGGCGGAAAACGGGTTACGACTTCGTTATAGACGCCTTCTTCCAAGTCTTTTTCTATTTCACGTTCTATAAAGTTTTTAGATACTGTTTCTTCCATGGTTTTACCTATTCCTTTTTGTAGTATTATTCTATAAGCTTTTATGTAATAGTATATATCTATACTGACGTTTATGCTAATAGTATCTTACTTCTTATGTACGTGCGTATATAAATGATTCTCGCAGTACTCATAATTACCGTTACACTTAGAGCAGAAGCGGAATGTCATATCAGGATCGGTAATGTCTGTCTTACCGCAGATAGCACACTTATGTCTTCCGATAGGTTGGTTTCGGCTCCTGTTAGGGTTACCCGTCTTCGCTGCAGATGAACTTTGCTGTCCGTCATTGTACGGACGGAATCCTGCACCGCCACCTTGACCTCTGAATCCGTTCCTGTTGAATCCGCCTGCATCTTGGCCACCCGCACTCCTTGTAAACTTCGACCACCTGTCATTACTTCTACCCGATGACACGGATTTATAGTTCCTGGTCGTAAGCCAGAACAACAGGAAGTTAAGAAGTGATGCCACTATCATTATACACGATATCCAGTTCTTCGTAATAAGATTAATAACAATCTGATATCCTGTAATACCGGCGTAAATCAGAGCCATCCATTTCATCTTAATCGGTATGAAGAACATGAACAGCACCTGCATATCCGGATAACAAAGCGCGAAAGCCAAGAAGATTGACATATTAAGATAATTCGTGCTTACAAAATATCCGATTCCAATTGCAGCGTCTGCACTTCCGCCGATAAGGTAATATACGAGATATCCGAAGAATGCTCCTGCAATTGTAAATAGCATTCCACCGAACATATACAGGTTGAACTTAAAGCTTCCCCATGTGGCTTCCAATGTGTTACCCAATTGGAAATAGAAGAACATCATGATAAGCATGAAGAATATTCCCATAAGTCCGGAGCCGGATGTGGGGGGCATAAGAATCCATGTGATAAGTCTCCAGAATTGGAATTCATGAATGATATAGTAAGGCTCCAATGTGAGGTAGCTTAGGATGTTGACACCGCTGAAACTCTGGGTTAAGTATAGGATGTAGCCAATAACATAGCCTATTAAAATGTAATTAATAAGATGGGGAATTGCATATTTGCCAAGTTTTCTTTCTAATTTGTAAAGCATAGTATAGTTTCCTTTATAGTGTACTTCTCAAAAAGATTATTTCGTAATATACTTTTCGAGACACGCTCTCGCTCTATATGGGCACCCCTAGTGGTACTAAGCTCATGCTTTGCATTCGCTAAGTACCAAGGCCCATAAAGGTCTCCGAAAAGCATATTCCGAAAATAATCTTTATTTAGTTGTTATCATATACTTCAAGCAGACTTATTAGGTTCTTGAATCGTATTGCACGATAGATTGCTGCATCATATACTTACGAGACACGCTCTCGCTCTATATGGGTACCCCTAGCGGTACTAAGCTCATGCTTTGCATTTGCTAAGTGCCGAGACCCATAAAGGTCTCTTTAAGCATATGATACAGACAATCTATCTTTCTTTATTCGTTAACAGCCTTCTTTAAGTCTTCTTCCTTATCAAGATTCTTCATAGCAGTAGAAAGCATAAGTTTTATTCTATTCAATTGGTTTACTTCAGACGCTCCCGGGTCGTAATCAATTGCTACGATGTTAGCCGTAGGGTTCATGTGACGTAATTTCTTGATAACGCCTTTACCAACTATATGGTTGGGCAGGCATCCGAAAGGCTGAATACATACTATATTGCTTGCACCACTCTCAATAAGCTCTAACATTTCCCCTGTAAGGAACCAACCCTCGCCTGTCTGGTTACCCACGGATACAACCTCCTTAGCGCCCTTGGCAAGATCCTCAATATGAGCGGGTGGCTCGAATCTCTCGCTTTCCTCGAATGCTTTTCTTGCTTCACCGCGAAGCCACTCGAAGAACTTAATTCCGTAGTTACTAATTCTCTTCGACTTCTTACTCATGCCGAGATTCTCTTCCTTGAAATTATTGTTATAGAAGCAATAGAGAAGGAAATCCGTAAGATCGGGGATTACCGCTTCCGCGCCTTCCTGCTCAAGTAAGTCAGCCAAGTGGTTGTTGGCTGCAGGCAGGAATTTAACGAGAATCTCTCCCACAATTCCAACTCTTGGCTTCTTAATATCCCTGATCGGAAGTGTGTCGAAATCATGGATAATGTCTCGACACATTTTCTTATATTTCTTATGAGAGATATATCCTTCCTTAGTGACAAATTCTATAATCTCTTTTTTCCATTTCTCATGAAGAGCGTCGGTTGAACCGGGCACAGCCTCGTATGGTCTTACTCTGTATACACAGCGAAGGAAAATGTCTCCGAATATCAGGGCATAGAGACCTCTCTGGATTAGGCTCGGCGTAAGCTTGAATCCGGGATTAGACTCAAGTCCGCTTAAGTTAATTGATATAACAGGAATTTCCGGATGGCCAATCTTTTCGAGTGCTCTTCTTATAAATCCTATATAGTTACTTGCACGACATCCACCACCGGTCTGTGATATCAGAACAGCCGTCTTCGACAAGTCATATTCGCCACTTGTGATAGCCGTCATAATCTGTCCTACAACGATAAGTGACGGATAGCAGGCGTCGTTATTAACGAACTTAAGTCCCACGTCGACACATGTCCTTGCAGGCACATCGGGAATTACCATTTTATAGCCTGCCGCATTAAATGCAGGTTCAATTAACTCAAAGTGATAAGGCGCCATCTGAGGAGCAATGATTGTATGAGTTGTCTTCATCTTCTTCGTGAAGATTTTTCTGTTATAATTGGCAGGGACAATTGTCCTCTCCTTCTTCTCCTTCTCGCGAACTCTGATTGCTGCAAGAAGAGATCTTATTCTGATACGAGCGGCACCTAAGTTATTAACTTCGTCGATCTTAAGACAAGTATAAATCTTACCCGAATCGGAAAGTATATCGTTAACACAATCAGTTGTTACGGCATCAAGTCCGCAACCGAATGAATTAAGCTGAATTAGATCAAGATTCTCAGTCTTTTTAACATAATTTGCCGCAGCGTACATTCTTGAATGGAACATCCACTGATCCATAACAATAAGAGGTCTCTCAACATTTCCAAGATGGGAAATGGAATCCTCTGTAAGTACCGCGATGCCGTAAGAGTTGATAAGCTCAGGGATTCCGTGATTAATCTCGGGGTCCACATGGTAAGGACGACCTGCAAGAACGATTCCGCGTCTTCCGGTTTCCTCTAAGTACTT
The DNA here is from genome assembly GCA_905233695.1 of uncultured Lachnospiraceae bacterium. Taxonomy (GTDB): domain Bacteria; phylum Bacillota; class Clostridia; order Lachnospirales; family Lachnospiraceae; genus RUG191. The sequence continues at coordinate 26,943 of CAJODN010000016.1, forward strand.
GAGAACTTCTTCGCCCTTGTCAGTCATATCTTGGCGGAAGGCATTCTGCTCAGCCCATGCCTTACGACCGGCTTCTCTTACCTCTCCTTCGGGAATATCGGGAAATTCTTTTCCGAAGACTTTAATAAGTTGTTTAGTCAGTATCTCCTCACTGGTAAATGCCATGAAAGGATTAAGGAATCTTACTTCGCCCCTTGTAATCTCATCCACGTTATTCTTAATATTTTCAGCATAAGATGTAACAATCGGACAATTATAGTGATTGTTGGAATCCGGGAATTCATTACGTTCGTACGGAATACAAGGATAGAATATGAAGTCCACATTACGCTCAATCAGCCACTGAATATGACCGTGGGCAAGCTTAGCGGGATAGCACTCCGACTCGCTTGGAATCGACTCTATTCCGAGCTCATATATTTTCCTGGTGGAACGGGGAGACAGCATAACATGGAAGCCAAGTTCCTTAAAGAATGTCGCCCAGTAAGGGTAGTTCTCGTACAGGTTAAGAACCCTGGGGATACCCACTGTTCCTCTGGTTGCATGCTCCTTCTGAAGGGGCGGATATGCAAAAACTCTCTTGTATTTATAATCGTAAAGGTTAGGAATATTGTCCTTATTCTTCTCTTCCCCGAGACCTCTCTCACATCTGTTACCTGTAATAAACTGTCTGTCTCCCGAAAATTTATTAATGGTAAGAAGGCAGTGATTATTACAGTGCTGACATCTTGTAAGTTCTGTCTTGAATGTCAGCTCATTAATCTCATCAATTGAAAGTGTTGTGGTTGTAGGATTCTCAGCGTAGCGTTCCTTCGCAATAAGGGCAGCACCGAATGCTCCCATAATTCCCGCAATGTCGGGACGAATGGCCTCTACACCTGATATGCTCTCGAAGCTTCGAAGGACTGCATCATTATAAAATGTTCCACCTTGCACAACAACATTTTCACCAAGATCCGATGCATCGGATAACTTAATAACCTTAAATAGTGCGTTCTTAATTACGGAATATGCAAGACCGGCTGAAATATCCGCAACGCTTGCACCTTCCTTCTGCGCCTGCTTTACCTTGGAATTCATGAATACCGTACATCTTGTTCCCAGGTCAATGGGATGCTCCGCAAAAAGCGCTTCCTTGGCAAAGTCTTTAACGGAATAATTAAGTGACTTCGCAAATGTCTCGATAAAGGAACCGCAACCCGAAGAGCAAGCCTCGTTAAGCTGAACGGAATCAACGGTGTTATTCTTAATCTTGATACATTTCATATCCTGACCGCCGATGTCAAGGATACAATCAACCTTGGGATTAAAAAATGCAGCCGCATAGTAGTGTGCAACCGTCTCAACCTCTCCGTCGTCAAGCATAAGCGCTGACTTAAGAAGCGCCTCGCCGTAACCGGTTGAACATGAATGAACTATCGATGCCTCCTTGGGGAGTAGTTCATATATTTCCTTCATTGCCTTAATACAAGTCTTAAGGGGACTACCGTTATTGTTATCGTAAAATGAGTATAGAAGACCGCCCTCTTCGTCAACAAGGGCAACCTTAGTTGTGGTTGAACCTGCGTCAATTCCGAGGTAGCAGTTACCTTTATAATTCTTGATATCGGAAGTCTTAATATGATGACTGTTGTGTCTCTCAGTGAACTCGTTATAGGCTATCTCATTTTCAAAGAGAGGCTCCATTCTGGCAACCTCGAATTCCATTACGATGTCGGAATCAAGCTTATCTAAGATAGTCTTAAGCTCGGTAATACTCTCCTTCTTACAATTCATGGCAGAACCGATTGCTGCAAATAGGTGAGAATTATCGGGAGCGATTGTGTGCTCATCATCGAGCTTAAGAGTCCTAATGAATGTCTCTTTCAGTTGATCTAAGAAATGTAACGGACCGCCGAGGAATGCGACGTGACCTCTTATAGGTTTACCGCAGGCAAGACCTGATATTGTCTGATTGACAACCGCCTGGAATATGGATGCGGAAAGATCCTCTCTCGTAGCACCTTCATTGATAAGGGGCTGTATATCGGTCTTCGCGAACACACCGCAACGTGCTGCGATTGGATATATGGCCTTGTAGCTTTTAGCATACTCATTAAGACCGGCGGCATCAGTTTGAATAAGGGATGCCATCTGGTCTATGAATGAACCTGTACCGCCGGCACAGATACCGTTCATCCTCTGTTCCACATTGCCGTTTTCAAAATAAATAATCTTGGCATCTTCACCGCCAAGCTCGATTGCAACGTCGGTCTTGGGCGCATAGTATGTAAGCGCCGTAGACACGGAGATAACCTCCTGTACGAAGGGAATCTCTAAGTGCTTCGCAAGTGTCAGCCCGCCGGAACCCGTAATCATGGGCATAACCCTGATTGGTCCCGTAACCTTATATGCCTTCTTAAGAAGGTCTTGAAGTGTCTCTCTAATGTTAGCAAAATGCCTCTCATAATCCGAGAACACAAGCTTATTCTCATCATCAAGAACCGCGACCTTAACAGTCGTTGAACCTATATCTATTCCTAACTTGTATAATGTTCCTGAACTCATAGATTACCTCTCTATAATCACAATACACACGTATTCTACATTATAGAATAGTATTTATGGAGTTTCAACAGACGAAATAGACAATTTTTTGCGGTTTAGAAATGGGATTTTATATGATTGGCGCATATCCGGTGTCGCTCTGGTGTTGTGCCTATAGATTTGGGGGTGTGCTTTATGGAGTAATGGGCGGATTATCTGGCTCTGCTACGTAGTTGATTATTGAAATATAGAAATAAAAGACCGCCAACCCGGTAAAGGTTAGCGGAGATATGTGTGCAAGTATGCAGTATTAAGATACATCTAATTTTTCCATGTCAGGAACTTCTACAGTTTCCTCGCAGCCTTCTTAACTGCCATAAAGAGTATCAGCGTTATCACACCGAAGAGAACGAATGCGCCGATGCAGAACACTACGGTGCTTACGCCGAAGATAAACGATACGATTCCAAGGGTTGCTGCAATAAGAGATAAAAAGATATTAGAAACTATGTAGATGCCGTTGGCAGCGCCACGCTTTATAACTTCCAGCTCGTTATCCCAGTCGAATCTTGCGAAACGAATTCCGAGAAGCTCACCGAATACAGTGGAGAAACCGCAGAGCACCAACATAAGTATAAGAAACAGAATTACTTCTATCACATTTCCACCGAACTTAAATCCAAGTATCAGTGTTGCTAATACCCCTACAGGAGTATATAAAATGTAATTAAAAATCATCTTACCCTTGATAAGATTCCAGCCGTCTATGGGGAGCGACCTTACAATCCAGACACTCTTACCCTCCAGTGAATATGATATGGGCGTTGTAGGTGCCATTCCGATGAAGAAATATATAATAAAGGGCAGTGCCGACAGCATTACCGTCTTATCCACAGGCGCACCGGGTGCAAAAAGCTTAACCACCGTATCCATATCGAAGAAAAGTGATGCGATAGTAAGAACCACAATAAGCACAATTCCTATACCTGTGTTAATCAAGTAATTATTCGAGCCCTTGAAACGAAGAAATTCATTATTAACAACCGCTCCCACAACACTTCTGGTCTTCTGCTTAGACATTTTGAATTCCTTATGAAATGCCTTGACCTTAAGCCTTGTATTAATCTGTCTGTAGAAACGACTTATTATTATAAAATATAATTCAAAGAGGCCGACTGATACGACAATAAACAGGAATATATAGCCGAAGCTTCCGGAAATCGCCTGCTGAAGCCAATACGCCGGAAGATAATAATTGGCAGTCTCAATCATGAACGAGGAAATGTTCATTCCGATAGCGTCAACTCCCACTGTCTTAAAGAGCCATTCGAAGAAGAACCTTGAGAAAAAGCAAAGTATGATAAAGATAATCGTAAGAACAATCTGGACTACCCTCTTATATTTGAATTTACCGCCGGCACCTGTTATAAGGCTTCCGAGTGCCGTAGCAACAACCATTGGAATCATGGGTACAAGAAGAGACAGCATGAACCAGATAACTGCTCCGAATACAGTAAGATTCGAGAATATAAAGCATGCAACAATTGCGGGAATCATAACAACAAGAGTCGTTCCCAAATTGAATACATACATGTAAAGAAACTTGGCACTTGCTATTGTCTTCACAGAAAAGGGAAGTGCCATAAGCATATCATATTCCTTGAATGCGAACATGTATCCGTTGGTCTTAAGCAGTGTGAATATAAGGGTAATCGCAGAAATAGCCACCGTTGTCATAATGGGAACAGCCACTGCATCCTTATCAATCCATGATATGAACATACTTATTGTAAATATAATTCCGGCAAGGAGAATATAGAGAATCGTCTTACCGATAAGTGCACCGATAAGACCGCCTTTTCCTTTGCCGGTCGTATGCTTTAAGGCATTAACTGTAGAATGCGCTTTTAATTCGTATTTTAAAAGGGTAGCGAGCTTACTATTCATTCTTCCAAGCCCCCTCCGTAGTTATACCTTGCTTTGCCGTCTCCGTGATCGCACCTTGCTCAGCGACTTCCATAAAGACATCTTCAAGAGACTTATCACCCTTGATATCTTCCATGGAACCGGTTGCAACAAGCTTACCCTTCTTAATAATTGCAACCTTATTACACAATTTCTCTGCCACATCAAGAACGTGAGTCGAGAAGAACACAAGAGACCCTTCCTTACACCTCTCATGCATAATATTCTTAAGAGTAAGTGTAGCCTTGGGATCGAGTCCCACGAAGGGCTCATCAAGTACGAACACCTTAGGCTCGTGAATAAGGGCACCGATAATGGCAACCTTTTGCTTCATACCGTGGGAATAAGAAGAAATAATATCACCCAGACTCGATGTGATCTCGAACATATCGGCATACTTGGTAATGCGCTCGGTTCTAACCTCTTCCGTTAGGCCGAATACATCGCTTATGAAATTAAGATACTGTATTCCCGTTAAATGCTCATACAAATCGGGATTATCCGGAATATACGCTGTTACCTCTTTACATTTCATAGGTTCATCCTTAACGGAATGACCTTCTATAAGAATCTCACCTTCATCGAAATCCATTACGCCAACAAGAGCTTTAATCGTTGTACTCTTACCCGCGCCGTTATGTCCGATGAATCCGAAGATATCGCCGTCTTCGATTGTCAACGACAAGTTGTCAACAGCTTTAACACCCTTAGTATATTCCATTGTGAAATTCTTAATCTCAACCATAACTATTTCTCACCCTGATTATGCTTCGTCTATCGCTTTACCGATATCATGTCTCATATATTTATTATCAAATTCTACCCACTCGGTAGCATCATATGCTTTCTTTCTTGCATCAAGAAGATCACTTCCCTTAGCAGTTACACCAAGAACTCTTCCGCCGTTTGTTATATAGTTACCCGCTTCGTCAAATGCTGTTCCGGCGTGGAAGCAGTAATATTCTTCGTTATCAAACTTATCAAGACCGCTGATCTTAAATCCCTTCTCGTAAGATACGGGATAGCCGTTAGATGCAAGTACAACACATACTGCTGCATTATCTTCGAATTCAAGATTAATCTTATCAAGTGTTCCGTCGACGCATGCTTCCATAACATCGATAATATCATTTTTCATACGAGGGAGAACAACCTGTGCCTCCGGATCTCCGAATCTGGCATTATATTCAAGAACCTTAGGACCATCCTCCGTAAGCATAAGACCGAAGAAGATAACACCCTTGAACGCCCTTCCTTCCTTAGCCATTGCATCAACTGTTGCCTGGTAAATATTCTTCTTACAGAACTCGTCTACTTCATCAGTGTAGAATGGTGAAGGACTGAATGTTCCCATACCGCCGGTGTTAAGACCTGTATCGCCGTCGCCTGCTCTCTTATGATCCTGAGAAGAAGACATAATCTTAATTGTCTTACCGTCACAGAAAGAAAGAACTGACACTTCGTGACCTGTCATGAATTCTTCCACAACCATGGTATTGCCGGCGCTTCCGAACTTCTTATCCTTCATAATTGTCTTAACGCCTTCAAGTGCCTCGTCTAGAGTATTACAGATAAGTACGCCTTTACCAAGGGCAAGGCCGTCAGCCTTTAGAACGATTGGCATCTTGCTGTTCTTAATGTATTCTATTGCGTCGTCAGGATTATCGAAGTTCTCGTACTTAGCAGTAGGGATATCATATTTCTTCATTAAGTCCTTAGAGAAAGCCTTACTGCCTTCCAGGATTGCCGCCTTCTTGTCGGGGCCGAAGCACTTAAGACCGCGAGCGTTGAATACGTCTACGACGCCGCCAACTAACGGATCATCCATGCCGATAATCGTAAAGTCAATACTGTTCTCTTCTGCGAAGTCGGCGAGGGCTTCGAAATCCATTGCCTTAATTGGCACTATCTCTGCCACTTCCGAGATTCCGGCGTTACCCGGAGCGCAATACAATTTGTCTACTCTCTCTGACTTGGATGCTGCCATACAGATGGCATGTTCTCTTCCACCGCTACCTACTACTAATACTTTCATAATCTAGTCTCCTCAGATGCTTAATATACTACTTGAATCCTACTATATATTACCTTTAGTCGCTATCATATCTATCGCTTTCGGCAGGATAACCCACTCAGCCTCTTCCATGACACGCCTCTGCAGTGTCTCAGGGGTGTCGTCCGGCTTTACTTCCACCGCTTTCTGGAGGATGATCGGGCCGGTATCCGTACCTTCATCCACGAAGTGAACCGTGGCACCGGTAATCTTGACTCCGCGCTTAAGTGCTCCTTCGTGTACTTTAAGACCGTAGAAACCTTTTCCGCAAAATGACGGAATAAGGGACGGATGAATGTTTATTATCTTGCCTTCGTATTTTGCCACCATCTCTGCGGGAATATTAACGAGGAAGCCTGCAAGAACAATAAGGTCGGGGCTTACTCTGTCCATTTCCTCTACCAGCGCCTTATTGAAGTCGTCCCTGTCAGCAAATTCCTTCGGGCTTATGCATTTCCCGGGGATTCCGTTATCCTTCGCCCTTGTAAGAGCATAGGCATTGGCATTATTACTAACGACTTCGACTATCTCCGTATTCCTAATAGTCTTATTATTGATACCGTCTATGATGGCCTGCAAGTTAGTTCCGCCACCTGATACAAGTACAACTATTTTCATTGTAAAATTACACCCTTCTCGCCTTTTTCCACATATCCTACTTCATATGCCTTCTCACCGGCGCTTTCAACTTTTGACATAACCTTGTCCTTGTCGGCGCTGTCTACTGCAATCACCATTCCGAGTCCCATGTTGAATGTGTTATACATCATCTCTTCTTCTATTCCGCCTGTCTTCTGAATAAGCTTAAAGATTGGCAGGATATCATAAGAATCCTTCTTAACCACTGCCATTACATTATCGGGAAGCATACGAGGAATATTCTCATAGAAGCCGCCGCCTGTAATATGTGAACAGCCGTGAATCCTTATTCCGGCATCCTTAATTGCCTTAAGCGCTTTAACATAGATAATCGTGGGACGAATCAGAGCTTCGCCCAGTGTCTCGCCCAGTTCATCGTAATGTGTATTAAGACTTTCCGCAGTCATCTCGAATACATTTCTCACAAGGGAGAAGCCGTTAGAATGAACACCGCTTGATGCAATTCCTATAAGCACATCGCCGTCCTTAATCTCTTCGCCCGTTATAATGTCTTTCCTGTCACACACGCCCACAGAAAATCCCGCAAGGTCATATTCATCCTCCGGCATAAGTCCCGGATGTTCTGCCGTCTCTCCTCCGATAAGTGCGCAACCGGACTGCTTACAGCCTTCAGCCACACCGCTTACTATTGTAGCAATCTTCTCGGGATAGTTCTTACCGCAAGCAATATAGTCAAGGAAGAAAAGTGGCTCTCCACCTGCGCAAGCAACGTCGTTAACGCACATTGCAACGGCATCGATTCCGATTGTGTCGTGCTTATCCATAAGGAATGCCAGCTTAACTTTCGTTCCGCAACCGTCTGTTCCCGAGAGAAGCACAGGGTCTTCCATATCTTTAATACCTGCCATGGAAAATGCTCCCGAGAATCCACCAAGGCCACCGAGAACCTCGCTTCTCATAGTCCCCTTAACGCTTTCCTTCATAAGTTCAACAGACTTATATCCTGCTTCAATATCTACACCGGATGATTTATAATCCATACATTTCCTCCTATAAAAATGACTCGTAACCGTTCTTCTGTAACTTATCGTCCTTAGCTTCAACCCCGGCCTTCATCTCTTCGGAATACGAAGCCAACTTCTCAGCCAAAGCATCATCGGAAGTCGAAAGTATCTTGGCAGCAAGAATTCCGGCATTCATTCCGCCGTTGATTGCAACCGTTGCAACGGGAATACCGCTTGGCATCTGCACTATTGAATAAAGGGAATCAACACCGCCGAGATCCGACGTCTTCATTGGAATTCCTATTACGGGACCATTAAAAAGAGCCGCACACATACCCGGTAAATGTGCGGCTTTGCCTGCACCTGCAATTATGACCTTAACACCTCTGTCAGAAGCTGTTTTGGCATAATCGTAGAAGATGTCCGGCTCCCTATGAGCCGATATTATTCTCATTTCATAATCGATACTGAACTTATCTAAGATTTCGGCTGCCTTACTCATTACAGGCATATCCGAGTCACTACCCATTACAATACTAACTTTTGGCATAATTTTACTCCTTTGTCATAACTTTTGTACGCTGAAGTAAAATTATAGCATATTTTATTCAAAATGTCTCCTGTTTTGGCAGCCTTAATTTGCGTCGTCTTATCGCCCTTTCCGTCTGACGCTTTCTTACTTGAAGACACCTCGCCGCTGACATAACCTTTTCCCATAGCTTTGTTTGCGCCCTCTGATTTGCCGGAAGCGGAATTATTATTTCCGCCGGAAGTAGAATTATCGACAGCACCCTTTGATTTATCGGTGTCGTCGGGTACAACCGGGTTCACAGGTTCTGTGCTGTTGTCTTTATATGTAAGTGCATATGTTGAGAAGGCGTCAGTTTCGAATATAACATTTCCCTTTGCACTGTCATATTGGGAATCAAGGAGTGTAGCTGTATTACCGTGAACTCCTATAACTCCGAATACTCTTCCGGGCTTAAGAAGCTCAACCGGAACAGTAACCTTGACTCCGACTTTACCGTTAGGAACATTTGTTACCTTCTTCTTGCTTTCGTTATCAATCTGCTTATAAAGGTTGATGTCCAAATACTTACCGACACTATAACCACTGGGGAGCAAGCTCTCTGCAAGGCTCTTATCCTTACTGCTTACCGTGGCATCCTTGTCAGACGCTTCAATCCATACCGATACTTTAGATCCGTTAACAAGCATCTGTCTCTCTTCTTCTGTAAGAACAGCCGCTGCCATTTTTTCCGGTGTATCGACAATATCTGTAGCTCCGGCATTTTGGGATGTATCCGTCTTGTCCTCTATGACGCCCGGAGTGGAATCGGGTGTCGGATTAGGATCGGGTGTCGGATCGGGATCAGGTGTCGGATCAGGCTTCGGGTCCGGCTTTGGCGTCGGAGTCGGTGTCGGCGTCGGTGTCGGCGTCGGAGCCGGTTCAGGCTCCTTCTCCCACTGAGCATATAGTGTCATACTGCTCGTAGGTCTTATTACCGCACCATTACTGAAGCTTTCTCCTGAACCGTCAGATGATGTATTCCATTTCACATATTTATAATCTGTCCTTGTAAAAGCGTTAGGCGTAAGGGCAATCTGGTCGCCCTCTTTTGCAACCACATCATTCATCGAACCTTCGCCACCGTTGGCATTAAAAGTTATTGTATAGAATACAGGCGCATCTACGGTCACATGGCATACGGCCTCGTAGATAACCCCATCTATCGTAATAGTGGCTGTTACATCACATGTTCCCTCTGAGACAGCCGTCACAACACCGCTGTCAACTGTAGCGACTGCGGTTTTACTGCTACTCCATACGACAGGCGTATTGTCCGGCATGGTTGTTGCAATAAGTGTAACATTAGTGCCCTCTTTAACATTTACGGAAGACTTATTAAGGTTAATCCCTACTTCCTCCCAATGAGCGTAGAGCTCGGTATTCTCCGGCTTATCCCATGAATATCTTGCAAATGTTCCGTCAGAATTATAGTATTTCTCTCCGGATACAGGTGCGTCATAATATCCCAGGAATCTGTGATTCTCATAAGTCGGAACTACCACGTCTTGTGGAACCTCTCCATAAGTAGCATCCACCGTACCGCTTCCGAGCGTGCCTCCTGTATCATTAAGTGTAACCTCATAGGTTACAGGCGTCCACTGTGCGTACAGCGTGATGTTACCCGTCAGTGTAATGCTCTCGCCATCAGTGTATAGATCACCGCTTCCGTCAGCTTCAGTATTCCAGCCTGCGAAGCTGTTTCCTGTTCTTGTAAATGTGTTAGCATTAATGTTAACCGGCGTCTTAACTCCTACTTCCTGATTCGGCATTAAGCCTTCGCCGCCATTTTCATCAAATGTTATTGTAAAGGGGCTTACTGTTACAGTACACGAATCCGTCTTAATCTCACCTTCAACCATAACATTTGCTATAATTGTCGCTGTGCCTGAAGACAACGGGGTTATAGTAGTTGTCGCACCGTTCGTTCCTACCGTTGCAATATCCGGATTAGAAGAATACCAGGAAATGTCATTAGCCGCCGTCACAGGAACGGTAGTTGCCTTGATTTCTATAGGTTCCGTTAATGTTGTGCTATATGTATCCTTCTCGATATCTATAGCGCCCAGTGTCCAATGAGCGTACAGTGTCTGTGCTCCGATCTTATTCCACTTCTGTGTTGATACGCCTGTACTGCTGTAGTATTTATTACCGGTCTCGGGATCGTCAAAATATCCTTCGAAGAGATATCCGTTCTTTCTCGGTATAAGCGGAATTATGGGCATATCCTCGTTATATGTTGCGGTTACATATTCCGTTCCTCCGTTTCCTCCGTTAGGATTAAGCGTTACATTAGATGTTGTAGCAATATAATTTGCATAAAGCATCCTTGTTCCGAGTTCGCTATCCCAAGTTCTTGCACTTGAACCGTCGGAATTATAATACTTGGTTCCGCTTCCGTTTTCTTCACTGTAATATCCGTCGAATGTATATCCCGTCTTTGCAGGCACGGTAATTGCAGGCATTTCTCTGCCATATGTAGCCGTAACTGTCGTATCTTTGCCTGTTCCTCCGTTTTGGTTAAATGTTATATCCGTTGTGGCAGCTGTCCAGTTAGCCGTATATTCTTTGTTACCGATACTTCCTCTGGTTATCGTTACGGAATTCTCCGGAATATCAACTCCCGTTCCCGTCCAACCGGCGAATCTGCAACCGGTCTTACTCGGATTAATAAGCGTGATATCATCGCTTTCTATGTTGTATGCGATCTTATTGGGGGTAGATACGGTGCCACCGTTATAGTTATATGTAATTGTATATTGAATAGGATTCCACTTAGCGTAGAGTGTCATATTACCGGCAAGTGATACACTATCCTTATCCGAATAGCTTGTTCCGGTTCCGTCAGCCTTAGTGTTCCAGCCGGCGAACTCATATCCCGTTCTGGTAAATGTGTTATCACTAAGTGTTACTGTCTCAGTTGTTGCAATCTGCGGTTCCATGCTTCCGGCAGTTGCATTATTACCGTCAAATGTTATTGTATAAGACGAAACTGTTACATGACACGTAGCATCGTAATTCAACCCTCCCACAACTATACTTGCGGTAATGGTCGCTTCACCGGTTGACCTCGGAGTAACTACACATGTCTTACCGTTCGCTGTTATCTCTGCCACAGCATTATTATCTATAGTCCAAGATACATTGGATTCCTCCGTCGTAGGATTAACCGTTGCCACTATGTTCTTGTTAGAATCGGCAAGGTCAAATGACAGTAAACTGTTATCAAGTGAAATTGAACCTTCGATCCAATGCGCATACAGAGTCTGTGAACCTGTTTTATTCCATGGTTTTACGCTCGCTCCGTCAGCTTTATAATACTGTACTCCCTCAGAATCATAATAACCTAAGAATACAAATCCGAGTCTTGTCGGGATATTAGAGTCATCAAGTGCAGGCATATCCGAATCATATGTTGCTATAACACTCATTGTACCCGTGGCTCCACCGCCGTTAGCATCAAGTGTAACCTCGGAAGTCTTAGCCTCCCACTGAGCGAATAATGTTGTAACAATTGTCTTATCCCAGACTCTTATACTTGAACCGGTGACAGAGTAATACTGATTGCCGTAATTCATAAGATCAAAGAAGCCCAGGAAATTGTAGCCGTTTCTGACGGGCAGATTATCCTCGATAGACGGTAAATAATCGTCATATGTTGCCGTCACAGAGTTCACGTAAGATGAACCCTCATAATTGGGATCAAGTGTAACCGTATACGTATTAACAGTCCAATGGGCGTATAATGTCGCAGCACCGTCTTCTTTATCCCATTTAAGCATGCTGTCTCCATTCGGAGAATAGTACTGTGTTCCGCCTACCTCGGCGTCCCAATATCCGTCAAATGTATATCCGGTTTTTGTGGGCATAGAAGCATTCGGCATATCAGAATCATAATAGGCATTTACCGCACTGCTTCCTCCCGATCCGCCGTTTTTATCGAAGGTAATATGTGTCTCCTTAGGAACCCAGCGAGCATAGAGAGTAATAGACGAGTCCTCCCTATCCCAAGTGGATTTTTTGCCCGTTCCGTCTGCTTTGTAGACCTGAACACCGTCAGTCTCGTCATCATAGTATCCTTTGAATGTATAGCCGAACCTACTCGGAGGGGTGACTTCCGGAAGCGCAGAGTCATAAGTCGCCGTCACATATGTATCCTCGCCCCCATAATTCTTATTAAGCGTTATCTCCGTCTGCTTAGGTGTCCATGTGGCAGTATATGATCTATTACCCATACTTCCCTTAAGGATGGTAACCGTAACTGCAGAACCGCTTACCCCCGTACCTGTCCAGCCTGTAAAATTGTAGCCCTTTCTGGTGGGGTTATTCAGGGTAAATGAGTTGGTTTCGATAGTATATTTCTTGGGATTGGATTCCGCTACCGAACCCGAGTTAAGATTGTAGGAAATATCATACTCTATCGGTGTCCAGATAGCGTATAGATATAACTCTATTCCAAGCTCAATGGGGTCAGTCGGATGATAAGACGTACCTGTTCCGTCCGGCTTCGTATTCCATATTACGAAATCATAGCCTTCCTTTTCAAATCCGGCAGTGCCGACAGAAGCAACCTTAATTGTCGAACCGGTCGTTGCGTTAACTTCAGTATACACACACGGTGTTTCACCATTAGAATCATATTTAATATATTTAGTTTCTTCACCGGACTGTTCCTCTTCTGCCCGGACTGTCATCGCAGGAAAAACAGGTATTAACGATAACACCATTAATACCGAAAGAAATAGACTTATTAATTCACGATTAATCTTCTTCGCTTTCATAGGCTTACCCCCTCATGTCGTAACCGATGCACACCCCAACCGGCTTCGACTAAGCTACTATTCACAAAAAACATTAAATTTAGATATAAAATTGTAGACTATGCCCATAAAAAAGGCTAGTTTGATTTCATTATAACATCTAATCGTTGGAATTACAAGGAATTTGCAAGAAGTTTAGTCTGATTTTAATTTTATTCTTCGATTGCTGTAACAATGAATTCGGATATGACACATACAGCGGCTCATCTTCGGGAAAATCATTATATAAGAGGTTTGTTTAATTCTTCACAGCCCTCAACTACGAATAAGCCATCCTTAATAATGGGAATTGTGTTACCTCCCGGAAGAACTGCTTCTATAATTCCAAGCTCTTCGAAAGGAAGTGTGATATCGGTATGACAATTAAAGTATGCCTTACTGATATCTACATTTCTCAGGGCTGAGCACTCATTCTCACGTGCCACTATTTCCTTACCGTCAGGGTTATATGTCTTAACATCCTCCTCGTGAGAATAACAGGTGTCGCCAAAAGCAAAATGCGGACCTGTCTTCTCTGCAATGAGGATAGGAAGCTTCGCTTCAATATTGTATTCACGGCCCATTTTGTAAGCTAAGGTATTGGTTCCGATAGCGAATTCGCCTATGGGAAGAGTATCGTGGCGATACATAACATTTTCAAATATCATCCTCTTACTTTCTTCTTCGTCATCGAAATTATCACAGGTATAGCTTACCGCCATTCCATCCTTAACTTCAATAGTAAGATCGTTATAGGCAAGGCCACTTAGAAAGACACGACTCACATTAAGTGTGCCATTCGTACCCTTAAGAACAGGGGAAGTGAACACTTCGCCCACAGGAATATTGACGTCCGCCACGCAGTTCTCGAAATTAGTCTCCTTCTCAGGATTGTTAAGCGTATGAAGCTTAACCCTAATGTCAGTCTTATTGACACCCTGTCCCATTATATGGACACATTCTGCTTTATCGAGAATGTCGATAATCTTCTGCTGCATCCTTTGATACGAATCATAATCCAAGGTGTTAAGTTCCATTGTCTTATTAAAAACAGTTTCAAAGAATTCCTTGTCACCGATCTCCGGTATGGGAAATGCTATTATGGTATAGGAATACTCGTCTCTGGGAAGATAATTATTACTTATAACTCCCGCTTTAGAGAGATATTCCACATTCCATTTATTCTGCTTGTCGGTAAACTTATATGCGCCATCCTTTATTACCGGCTTAAATTCCTTCTCGCCGAAGGACTCTATAACTGCGGGACCTGCGAACTCTTTCGCCTGAGCTTTATATTTCTTATATGCTTCTTCTATAGCCTCGAGACGGCGGTTATAGAATCTCTTATCGAAATAATAACCCTTATCGTTCTTATGGTCGAAGAGCCTCTGCTTATTCATTGAGCTTACATATGCGTTCCTGCTTCTTGCACCGCCTTCGAAGGAGAAAAACCCATCCCTACCATAGATAGGCGTAAGATTATAGCTTTCGAAGAGCTCGGCACTTCTTCTTACCACTCTTTCGAATCCTATGGGGTATTCCACTTTAACAATTGATTTCTTCTTTACATCTTTGCCTGTTGATTCGAATCCCTTTACAAAGCCCTTTACATAGCAAGACGCCATAGAATCAATCTTATCATCGGAGAGATTGGAGATATAACGTGAAAGTTCTATCTCATTTTCTCCTATCCGGACACCATAAGCATAGAGATAATTAGCCTTATCAAGGTCGGCATTCTCAATAATATCTCTTATATTGTCATCGCCGACCAAGGTCTTCTTCACCGAATCAAATGTGAATACATCACAGTAGTCGTGATAGAACCAGTAGATGCTTTCGTTATTCCTATGTCTTGCCTTATCGATGTCGGTCTCGTCTCCTGCAAGAAAGTCTTCGTATATTCTGTACATTTCCAAGAATAATTCAGAGTAGATTGTAACAAGGTCAACTCTTCCGTCGTAAGCCCAAGGGACAAGTGCCATAAGCTCATTATACAGGAAGGTATATTGACCTGCAATGCTTTCGGGGAACAGTGAAAATGTGACATCGGGATTAAGGTATGAATTATCATAGTTAATGATGTCTTTATATAACTCCTCATTCTGCTTAGATAATTCTTCGCAAGGTATAGAGTCGTAATCTACAAGACTTCTCCCATTATCTAATATATCAATGCAACGCAGTATATGATCTGCCACGTGCTCAAAGTAAGGAGCATATTTGTTAATATGCTCTCCTTTGATTTCTGATATTCTATCTCTACTTAGTTCTAAACGTTCGCGAAGATAGTCCATATCTTCTGTTAGTCTGTTTCTTGACATTATATTAACTCCTTTATCGCCGTCTTCGAGATATTTGCTTTAAGCGAATATCAGCCCAAATAGGTACAGGATCCCCCAAGCCGCACAGGCAACAATGGGAATCGCAATTCCCGCCAATCTCGATGCGAAGTTAAAGTTGTTGAGCTTGAATTGACCTCGCCCTATTACTACACAGGGAATTGTTCCAAGGAAAAATATCATTCCCATGGCCCCCATGAAGTTAGGAACTCTTCCGCCTGTATTAATGGCTGTAATCATACACACAATAAGAAAAATAATCGCCACTCCGCTTATACACGCCACTATAATACTGGTGTTAGAAGCATTCTTCTTCGACTCAGTCATTCTTTTTCGCCGTCTGTGTCTGTTGTTCATCCTTTACTCCTTCACACCGTACTTATCATAATAAGAATCTATCTGCGACTTCAAGCTATCATCGATAACAACCTTACCGTCAATCTCCTTGTTATAGAGATATTCTGTTACGTCATTCATTGTTACAATTGCGTTGGTATCGAAGCCGTACTTCTCTTTAATCTCATCAAGGGCACTCATCTTACCGCCGAGACCGACTTCAAGTCGATTAAGGCTTACGATGAGTCCCACTATTGTTACGTCAGCAGCCCCTTTAACCTTAGGAACTGTTTCTTCCATCGACTTACCGGATGTCGTTACATCCTCTATCATAATAACACGGTCGCCGTCCTGAAGCTTATAACCGAGAAGTCCTCCCTTGTCGGCACCGTGATCTTTAACTTCCTTCCTGTCGGAGCAATACTTTACTTCCTTGCCGTACAGCTTAGAATATGCAATAGCTGTTACAACAGCAAGCGGTATTCCCTTGTATGCAGGTCCGAAGAGCACGTCGAAGTCGTCGCCGTAGCACGCATGAATTGCCTTAGCATAATACTCTCCAAGACGCTCTAATTGGCTTCCGGTAACATAGGCACCGGCATTCATGAAGAAGGGCGACTTCCTTCCGCTCTTAAGTGTAAAGTCTCCGAACTTAAGTACATCGGATTCCACCATAAATTCTATAAATTCCTGTTTATAATTTTCCATAAAATTCTCCTCATAATGAGTCTCGCCCATTTTGGTTCCGCCTTCGTCGGAAAGGGCTCGACGTGGAGCGATTCGCTTCGCGAAAGGCTCCCTTCTACATCAAACGTCTTCCCATCTGCTCCGGATTGGTTGAATATGCCATGGCGGTATCAAGGGTTATTACACCCTTCCTGTAGAGATTCTCAAGGCTTCCGTTCATGGTGCACATTCCTTCATCCTCACCCTGGAATATTACATTATCAATCTGATATACCTGATCATCTCTTATCATTGTCTCGATTGCGGGATTAACCTTCATAATCTCGAAGCAAGGCATAAGCTTACCGTCAACGGTAGGTACAAGCTGTTGCGATACAACCGCCTTAAGCACCATAGAGAGCTGTACTCTGATCTGTGCCTTCTGTCCCTCCGGAAATGCATCAACAATCCTTTCAATTGTCTTAGTCGCTCCGATTGTATGAAGAGATGATAAAAGGAGCTGTCCTGTCTCAGCCGCTGTAAGGGCTGTCTGAATCGTCACATTGTCACGCATTTCCCCGAGAAGAATAACATCAGGTGCCTGGCGAAGAGCAGCTCGAAGTGCCGTATCATAATTCTCCGTATCCTGCATAACTTCACGCTGTGAGATAATGGACTTGTCATGAGAATGCAAGTACTCTAACGGATCCTCAAGAGTAATAATATGACCCGGAGCCGAGTGATTAATCTTATCGATAATACAAGCCATGGTCGTTGACTTACCGCAACCCGCAGGTCCCGTAACAAGCACCATACCCTTCCTTATATCTGCAAGCTCCATAACAGAATCCGGGATGTTGAGCTTAGAGGGATCAGGCAAGGTAAATGTCACAATTCTAAGTACCGCCGCGAAAGAATTTCTCTGCTTATAAGCACTGCAACGAAATCTTCCCACGCCCTCTAACGAGAACGAGAAGTCATCATCGCCGGTTTCTTTAAGCTTACTGATGTCGCGCTCAGCCTTTTGGTATATCTCATAGATGAAATGGAGCGTATCCTCCGGCTTAAGTCTCTCTCCCTCATCGGGAAGAACAGTCATAACGCCGTTACACTTTGTAGTAATAGGTGATGCCGGAATAATGAACACATCCGAACCTCCCATTTCCACCGACTTCTCAAGAATCTCCTCTATTCTCATCATAACTAATTCCCTCCTTACTTGACACAACCTATAAGCGAATTAATATCATCCACATTATTATCTCTCATATATTTTTCAATACCGCTAATAACTTCAATTGTGGTATTGGGATTAACGAAATTATTGGTACCTACCGCTACCATTGTAGCCCCTGCCATAATAAGTTCAAGCGCGTCCTCATAATCCGCGACACCACCCATTCCGATTATCGGAATATTAACGGCATTCGCCACCTGGTACACCATTCTTACGGCAACGGGATGAACAGCGGGACCGCTCATACCGCCTGTCTTATTCTTAAGAACGAAGTCTCTCTTATTAATGTCAATTTTCATACCCGTAATTGTATTGATAAGTGACACTCCGTCGGCACCACCTGCTTCCGCCGCCTTGGCAATCTCGGTAATGTCTGTGACATTGGGGCTAAGCTTAATTATAACAGGCTGCTTCGCCTTATCCTTAATCTCCTTCGTAATGGATTCCACATTCTTTGGATCTGTGCCGAGTGTAATACCACCGGCTCTGACATTGGGACAAGATACGTTAATCTCAAGCATATCAACATCTTCATCGCGAAGGCGTTCCACTACATCAACATACTCCTTAGGCTCGTGACCGCATACGTTAACTATAATCTTGGTATCGTATTCCCTCAGAAACGGAATGTCCCGCCTAACGAATGTCTCGATGCCGGGATTCTGAAGGCCTATAGCGTTAAGCATACCGGACTTGACTTCTGCTACCCTTGGCGTAGGGTTACCTTCCCAAGGGATAATTGCAACGCCCTTCGTTGTTACTGCTCCCAGACGACCTATGTCTACCAGGTCACTGTACTCCATTCCTGAGCCGAAGGTACCGGACGCTACCGTAACAGGATTTTTAAACTCTATGTTTGATATTTTTACCTTTGTATTCATATATCTATATCCTCCGCCAAGAACACCGGGCCGTCTTTACATACCCTCTTATTCTTAACCTGGCTGTGCACATCTATACCCTTAGTCTTGCAGACACATGCAAGGCATGCACCAACGCCACACGCCATCCTCTCCTCCATAGAGATATAGCAGGTAATGTCGTTCTGTCTTGCATATTCCTTAATTGCACGAAGCATGGGAATCGGTCCGCATGCAAATATTATATCACCCTTAATGTTGCCGGCCTTTATAGCATCAATAACGTTACCCTTTGTACCGACACTTCCGTCCTCAGTCGCCACGCATGTCTTATTACAAAGCTCTTCGAATCTATCCTGTAAAAAGGTCTCGGAATTCCTATATCCCATAACCGAATATCTCTCAATTCCTCTACTCTTTAATGCCTTAGCGCACTCAATCATCGGCGGTATCCCGATTCCTCCGCCGATCAGAATCACCTTCGAATAGGGTGACACATTTGTAGTAGGAAAACCATTTCCGAGAGGTCCCATTATTTCAATCTTATCACCCATCGTAAGATTCGAGAATCCTTTAGTACCTTTCCCCGCAATTCTATAAACAAGTTCGATTGTAAGCTCCTTCTTATCGATAGAACAGATGCTGATGGGGCGGGGAAGCATCCTTGTCGGATCCTTACAGAAGAGGGACACGAACTGCCCCGGCTTTGCTGAAAGCGCAATCTCCGTCTCTATTATCATAGAATAAATATCAGTCGCAATATTCTCCTGTGCTATAACATTTCCGATAGTCTTAGTCATAATCTCATCCTACTTCTTCATAATGACATCTATATGTTCATATGGTATTGTAATTCCATGGTTATCAAGGGCGTACTTAACGTCCTCCTGGAACTGCCACATAGTATCGAAATAGGTATCCATTTCCACGAACACCCTTACCCCGATTTCAACAGAACTGTCGGCAAGTTCGCTTACGAACACCTTAATCTCGTCTTCCTTAATTCTCGTCGGAATATCCTCGGCAACCTTCCTAATAACTGCCTTCGCTTCCTTAATGTCGTCCTCATAGCTTATGGAAAATGTCTTGTTAATCATCCTCTTATTCATATAAGTTATATTCGTAAGAGAAGTGTTAGCCAAATTACCGTTTGGCACAACAACAATTTCATTCTGAATCGTCCTAAGCTTCGTATAGAAAATGGATATCTCCATTACCGTTCCTTCGTTGCCTTTAGTATCCTCGATAATGTAGTCGCCAACCTTGAAAGGGTGCAGTACAAGTATAAGAACACCTCCCGCGAAGTTGGACAGAGAGCCTTGAAGCGCAAGTCCCGCCGTTACGAATATTGATGCTACCGCTGCTGCAACGGAGGTTGATGTAATACCGAACAGGTTAAGGATTACTATACCGATTACAATGTAACCAAGCCCCCTAATAAGTCCGTTAAGGAACTGAATCGCACCGGTATCGGCATTTCTTCTTGTGAGTGCTTTCGTGGCAATCTTATTACATACCTTGATTAGCTTAAGCCCAATGAATAAAACTATAAGAGCCAGCACTACCGACCAAAAAAAGCTTAGTGCTGACGGAAGAAAGGATTCAAGCCATGTCTTAAAGGCTCCGTCTTTAATATTATTAATAATGTTATTCGCGATTGATTCAGCCATGACACACTACCTTTCAATCTCGTGAATAAACAGTCCCGACCTAAGCTTCGGTTCGAACCATGTAGACTTAGGCGGCATAAGACGAGATGCATCGGCCACGTCGAATAGTTCCGTTATATCAGTTGGATACATTGCAAATGCTACTTTACAGTCAGACTTCACTCTTCGCTCTAACTCTTCCAACCCACGGATACCTCCTACGAAGTCAATTCTGTCATCAGCCTTGGGATCTATTATTCCGAAGAAGGGTTCGAGAATCAATTCCTGAAGAAGTGATACATCAAGACCATCTACGGGATCGTCGGAAGTATATTCTATCTTAATCTTATAGAGTCTCCACTGAGTGCCATCGAATAAGCTTACTTCTCCCTTCTTAGAAGGTCTGATTGGCTCATCATCGACATTAGTAAGCTCAAAGTACTCAGACATCTTATCAAATAGTTCATCAAGGTTATGACCGTTCATATCCTTAAGAACCCTGTTATAATCAAGTATCATAAGCTGGTCATCGGGGAAAAGTACAGAGAGAAAATAGTTAAATTCCTCGTCGCCGGTGTACTTACCCTTAGCCTTTCTTCGCATTTTACTGACTTTAACGGCAGAAGCCGCCCTGTGATGACCATCAGCAATATAGATAGCATCAGTATCAGCGAATTCCTTCCGAATTATGTCTACGTCTTCCGGATTATCTATGACAAACACTCTGTGATTAACGCCATCATCTGAAGTGAAGTCATATTCCGGTTCGCCGTTCTTAATGCGAAGTACCACCTCGTCAATTGTCGTCCTCTCCCTGTAGGCAAGGAATACAGGCCCCGTCTGTGCACTGCATTTATCGACGTGATTAATTCTGTCAATCTCCTTCTCAGCAAGGGTATTCTCGTGCTTTTTTATTACACCGTTATCATAATCGTCAACAGACGACACAGCAACTATTCCCGTCTGCGTATGATCGCCCATTGTAAGCTCATAGATATAGTAGCAGGGCTTAGAATCTCTGATAAAGCGACCGTCGTCTATCATGGTATGAAGTAGCTCATCTGCCTTCTTATAGACCTTCTCGTCATATGTGTCAACGGAAGAATCAAAGTTAGTCTCCGCCCTGTCAATTCTAAGAAATGTGTTGGGTTTATCCTTAACCTCAACGCATGCCTCTTCTCTGTTATATACATCATAAGGAAGTGCTGCTATGTCTTTCGCATACTCCTTTGCCGGTCTAATTGCTACGAAAGGTCTGATATCGGCCATCGTTATTCTCCTTATCACAAAAATACGCCACAAGGGACACCTTACGACGTATTATACCATATTTTTATATGTTTTACCCAAAATATTCAATACACATCATCGTAACATCACCGAACTGCTCTTTCTTAAGCTCTGCTTTTTGGTTACTGCCCTTACTGAAGTCAGCCTTTTTAATTAAATCCTCAATATTGTCTCTCATTTTATTATCTCCCTCTAACACACTATTTCGAAGCGAAGCTTACAACAGTATGATTCATATCAAGCACATAACTATATGAGACCGAATCAGCAAGCCTCTTTATTACTCCGTAATTATCGGTTACAAGTTCCTGCTTCTCTTCGTCATTATCGAACATTATACATTCGCCGTCATCGAGCATTACGAATCTTGTCTCCTTTTCTGAGAAGCAGAACATAATCTGGTTACTAAGCGCCTCATCACCTGCTGCCTTCTTAGAATACAGAACCATCTCTTCCATACAGAGTCTTGCGTGATTGGCTTCCTTCTCCGGATATTTTTTCTCTATTGCATAATCGTGTATCATCCTCGACGCATCCATCGCCTGTTCCGGTTCTACGCTTACATAGATTCTCTCTATATCAACATCATTATCTATATCTTTCCGGAATACTGATAAGTATTTAATTTCATTTGCAATAAGAATAATAAACTGCGCAATCGAAAAAGAAAGCCAGATAAACGGTGCATCGAAAAAGAGACCGATAAGAAATGCAAAAAGTGGCACCAATATATTACCGATTGTGGTAAGTATCGTTGAGAACCTATGGTATTCTCTTGCAGCAAAATACATGCGGAAAAGCGCATTAATCCCAAGCAGAATAAACGAAATCGAGTATAATCTTACAGATAACTCTCCTCCTACCGGAATCTCTTTAACTCCTTGGAGCGTATAGGATAATTCAGGCCATATCATCGCTACCGCGACGACAATTCCGGGCAGTACAATATTAAGCAATATACTTTGCCTAAGAAGCTGTCTTACACCCTTCTTGTTATCCACTCCGTTAAGAAGTCCCACCATCGGTCTTGCGGCACCCTGAACGGATGTCAGCATAACATTTGCAATGGAATATGCAAATGCCGTAACTCCCTTTATAACACCGCCCGGTTCTCCGAAGTAAAAGAGAATTATCTTAACAAGAATATAATTCTGAAGCGCAACAACACCAAGATAAGCTGCTTCCGGAAGTCCTTTTACAACGATTTCTTTATAGTCCGCTTTTGTTCCTTTAATACCACCCGAATTATACATATCGCTTTTCTTAAAAAGATATATAACGGTTACCGTACATCTGATAACATTAGCGCAAAGTGTTCCGTATCCCGTTCCGGCAACCCCCATGTTAAGAGGTCCGACGAAGAGAACATCAAACACTAAATTCGCTCCGCCTTCCAGCACAGCCATCCTCATAAGCACCTTCATCTTACCTATTGCCTGCAACTGATAGACACCCACCGTATTAATTACCGAAAATGGTGTGGCAATCATTATTCCGATTGCATAACTTATAGTGTAACTGAGTACATCGCCCGTCAAATTGTAAGATTGTATCATAATGTATACTACCGGAATCTGAACAAGGGATACAATAATTGCATATATTATGGTAAGCTTCTTAATTGCATCCTTGGCTCTGTTAAGTCCGTCGGTATCAGTATTACCCATTCGAAGAGACAGAACGGTTGACGAGCCCATCGATACTATCGCTGTAAGCGCTCCAATCGCCGTAAGAATCGGATTAAAGAAGCTGATTGATGCAAGGGCATCAGAACCAACCATATTACCGGCAACAAGACTATCAACCGTTACAAGAAGCATTGTTGATATATTCGTCGCAATAAGAGCGGGCAGAAAGCCCCAAAGCTTTTTACCCGTAAGATCACCCTTAAGGGGGTACTTCTTCTCTATCTCGGATTCATTTTTTGTTTCTTCTACAACTGACCATTTTAAGAATTTCATAAGTTATTCTCCTGTAGTATCTTTTTTATAGAGTCTCTCGGCGCATTATCATCATTAAGCATATCTATAATCTTAGGTAGATTCTCTTCTTTTTCATTGGGATGTTCGTCGAATCTGTCGATTGTCATCTTTATTTCCACCATAAGATCATTCTCGACAAATGACTTTCTTTCCTCTTCTGTTGTTCCCTTAGACAGTTCAAGGAAGCATTTAACCTTCTTATCATGTAACATTTTAGCAAGGTCAAAATAACCGGGAACCGTCTTAGTCGACATTGATGTGAGGCTACGCTGATTATAATTAAACATTATTATATCAGATGTCATTATTTTATCTATATATTTAAGATAAGAATAATTAAACAATCTGTCTTCTCCGAAGGCATAGGATTCATCGAACCTTATATTATTCTCTTCTATTACATCCCGTCTATAGAACTTATTGCAGGCAGAATAGATAAGCATCTGACCTTTTCTTACGAAATCATCCGAAAATGCAGAGATATTTTCATATTCTCTGTTATCAAGAGATTGCACCTTTTTCTTACCGTCGAAGTAACGACGAACAAAGCCGAATATGTAGAGGTCCAGCTCTCTGTCTATAAGCGGAAGACTATTCTTGAAAAAATCCTCACATAAAGTGTCGTCGCAGTCCATAAATGTGACGTAACTACCTTCTGCTATGTCAAGCCCCGCATTTCTTGCGTGTGAGGCGCCTCTGTGTTCTAAAGCTATCACTTTCACATTTTCCATATCCTTATATGGAGCAAGAAGATCTAACGTCCCATCGTCGGAGCCGTCATCTACCGCAATAAGTTCGATGTCATCTGTCATCCGGTTAATAACAGACATAAGACATTCGTCAAGGTACTCTCTGCAATTGTATGTTGGAATAATTAATGATAGTTTCATAAATAATATGTTATACTGTATTAAAGAATTATACAAGGAGTTATTATATGTTTCGATTCAAAATGCCCGATATGACCCTTCCTATACGAGAGCAAGCCGAACTACTTAAGGAACAATTTAATTCATTCATAAAAAGCGATGCCTTGTCCGATATTCTGTCTATTCTTGATACCAATCTTAATGGTATATGTGTAGAATATAACGGTAGAGTCCTAAAAAACGGCAAGGTACGCGAGATACAGGAAATCGGTCATAATGATTCTCTTGATGATTATCGCAATGAATTATATCCTCTTTTTAAGGAACTCGGATTACTCGGTATTAATAAGCCGCTTACGAATTGTCACAGTCACATCATTGTTCTCGGCGGAAGCTTTAATTCCTGCCATGTGCGTACATCTGTGGTCAAAGACATAATTGACGACTCCACGCTCTTTATTGACGGGCTTGCATGCTACCGCCCCATTAATCCTGTGGAGAAAGTAAACTTGTCTCCCAATCTTTCATGTGACACGGAATTTGCCACAATGACAGAGGCTTTTATCCACACATTTTCTCTGAAAAATGCTAATGTAAGCGAAGATTTCGTAAGTGATCGAAATATTAATAGCATTTCCAATATAAGAACATTCAAGACAGATGGAAATCTCACATACAGAATAATAGCGGCCCCGTCAGGCGAACCTGACAAGCGCCGCGCTAATACTGCCGATACGTTGAAGTTCTATATGGACAATACTACACTAGATAGCACTTCTTCTGTTGTTGCCACCACCAATAACCTCCATTGCAACAGGCAATTCATACAACTCACATATGAAATGTTAAAATCCGGCAGAACATTTAATATCGATGTTGTAGGCTGTAGTTCCGACGACAGAATAAAAACTATCGACGAATACAATCCCTATCAATTCGTCCAAGAGTTAATCGCAACGATAGACTGGATTAATAAGTTTAATGACGATTCAACTACTTGGAATTAAGGCTTTACTTAGGTTTCCCACCTCTTGTCTTATTTAATCACTCTAACCTTAATTACGCTGGGGTTCTCCTCAATCTTCTTAACCACTTCTTCGGGAACCTTGGAATCAAGGTCAAGAAGCGCATATGCATATCCGCCTCGTGACTTATTGGACATATCGGCGATGTTAATGTCCGCATCACCGAGGGGTGTTGTATATGCCGAAATCACACCTTTCTTATTATGGTGAATAACGGCGATTCTTCCTTGTGTAGTACATATTCCCAAGTCACAGTTAGGATAGTTAACGGAATTCTTGATATTACCGTTCTCAATATAATCCCTAATCTCATCAACAGCCATAACAGCGCAGTTATCCTCAGCTTCTTCTGTAGATGCGCCGAGGTGAGGTGTAAGAATAACGCCCTTTTCACCTGCAATGGTAGGATTGGCAAAGTCTGTAACATAATGTCTTATCTTACCTGAATGAATGCCGCTGAGTACCGCATCCTCATCAACAAGAAGATCTCTTGCGAAATTAAGAATGATAACTCCTCTCTTCATCTTATGAATAGAATCCCTGTTAATCATTCTACGTGTATCGTCGAGAAGAGGAACATGAACCGTAATAAAGTCACATTCTGCATAGATATCATCAACATCTCCGATATGCTTAACGGAACGCGATAAGTTCCATGCAGCCTTAACTGAGATAAATGGGTCGTATCCGTATACCTCCATACCAAGGTGTGTCGCTGCGTTGGCAACCCTAACACCGATGGCACCGAGACCGATTACGCCAAGCTTCTTACCATAGAGCTCAGTTCCGGCAAACTGCTTCTTAGCCTTCTCGGCAGCCTTACCGATGTCCTTATCATCTGCATTCTCTTCGCACCACTTGATACCGCCCACAATATCTCTGCTTGCAAGGAGCATTCCCGCGAATACAAGCTCCTTAACAGCGTTGGCATTAGCACCGGGTGTATTGAATACCACGATTCCTTCCTCTGCGCATTTATCAACGGGGATATTGTTGACACCTGCGCCGGCACGTGCAATGGCAAGGAGCTTATCCGAGAACTCCATGTCGTGCATTTTAGCGGAACGAACAAGGATTGCGTCCGCGTCGTCGGTATTGTCTACCTGTCTGTAGTCTGTTGTAAAGTTATCAAGACCCACTTGGGCGATTGGGTTTAAGCATGAGTATTTGTACATGGTTTTCTTCCTTTCTTATCTGGTAATTATAATAAGCATTCGTAATCAACAATATATTCCTCGAGACACACTCTCGCTCTATATGGGCACCCCTAGCGGTACTAAGCTCTTGCTTCGCAAATCGCTAAGTGCCGAGGCCCATAAATGTCTCGAAGAACATTTGTTGACTACGAATGCAATTAGTTCTTAGCTTCGAAATCCTTCATAAAGGCTACAAGCTTCTCTACACCTTCAATTGGCATTGCATTGTAGATAGATGCGCGCATACCGCCAACTGTTCTGTGACCTTTGAGGTTGACGAAGCCCGCTTCTGTTGCTTCCTTAACGAACTTGGCATCAAGGTCTTCGTCGCCTGTTACGAAAGGCACATTCATAAGGGATCTGTCCTCTTTAACTACCGTTCCCTTGAACATTTTACTCTCATCAAGGAAATCGTAGAGAATCCCGGCTTTCTTCTCGTTATGCTCTTTCATTGCAGAAAGTCCGCCCATTTTCTTAATCCATTTGAACACCTTACCGCAGATGTAAATGCCGTAGCAAGGCGGTGTGTTATAGAGAGAATCGGCATCAGCCTGTGTCTTCCACTTAAGCATTGTAGGTGTGCCCGGAAGGCAATCGTCTGTAATTAAATCTTCTCTTACAATAGCAATTACAACGCCGGCAGGTCCGATGTTCTTCTGAACGCCACCGTAGATAACAGCGTATTTCGATACATCAACAGGCTCCGATAAGAAGCATGATGATACGTCTGATACGAGGTCAACCCCCTTAGTATTGGGAAGATTCTTATATTTTGTTCCGTAGATTGTATTATTCTCGCAGATATATACATAGTCCATATCATCCGTAATGGGAAGATCGTCGCAATCGGGAATGTAGCTGAAAGTCTTATCGGCAGAGCTTGCAAGTTCAACTGCTTCGCCATAATTCTTAGCCTCCGCAAATGCCTTCTTAGCCCACTGACCGGTAAGAATGTAACCCGCCTTCTTATTCTTCATAAGATTCATGGGAATAGCTGCAAACTGCTGTGAAGCACCACCCTGTAAGAACATAACCTTATAATTATCGGGAATGTTCATAAGGTCGCGAAGGTCAGCTTCCGCTTCCTTAATTATATTGTCGAATACCTTGGAGCGGTGAGACATCTCCATAACAGACATACCGCTTCCTTTGTAATCAAGCATTTCATCTGCTGCTTCCTTAAGAACTTCCTCGGGAAGTACAGCCGGTCCCGCAGAAAAATTGTATACTCTACTCATATTATTACCTTCTTTCTACATTATATAATACGAATTGCTTCGTTTCTTCGAAGCTCTCGCAACACAAACCACTGTATATGATACTCTTTGTTAATTTTTTGTCAAGTAGTTGTTGTTTTCCTTCCTTACTACGCTCTATCATTCTCGTCAAAGCACTTAGATATTGAGGCTCCGGGAGCAACCATAGGCCATACCTTGTCGTCAGAGTCAATTATACAGTCGATTACGACAGGACCGTCTGCGTTAAGGGCATTGGAAAGTGCGTCCGCAAATTCTTCTTTCGTTGTAACACGATACCCCTTAGCACCCATGGCCTCTACAAGCTTAACATAATCAACGTCTCCTTCGAGGATTGTGTGAGAATATCTCTTCTCATAGAAGAGGTCTTGCCACTGACGTACCATCCCCAATACCTGGTTGTTGATGATTATTTCAACTACATTAAGTTGTTCTTTTGCTGCAGTTATTATCTCATTAAAGTTCATTCTGAAGCATCCGTCACCTGCAATATTAATGACAGTCTTGTCGGGATTACCAATCTTAGCTCCGATTGAAGAACCCAGTCCGTATCCCATAGTTCCTAAGCCCCCCGATGATAAAAACTGGCGTGGCTTAGAATACTTATAATACTGCGCTGCCCACATCTGGTGCTGACCAACTTCCGTTGTTATAATGGCTTCACCCTTAGTCTGTCTGTATACTTCCTCAACCACGGCAGGACCTGTAAGACCGGTGCCGTTATATGTAAGGGGGAATTTTTCCTTAAGTTCTCTAATCTCAGCCATCCACTCGGAATTATCCTTTTTATCTATCATGGTATTGATACGCTTAAGTATCTCTCTTACATCACCAATCACCTGGGATGTTACAATCACATTCTTATTAACCTCAACAGGGTCAATATCGAATTGTACAATCTTCACATCCTTGGCAAATGTCTTGGGGTTACCCAGAACTCTGTCGCTGAACCTTGTTCCTATTGCAATAAGAAGGTCGCAGTTGCTTACACCCAAGTTAGACACCTTCGTACCGTGCATACCTAACATTCCCGTATATCTGTCATCCGTTCCCGAAAATGCTCCTTTGCCCATAAGCGAATCACATACAGGTGCGTCCACAAGCTCCACGAACTGTCTGAGCTCCTTATCAGCTCCGCTTATTACTGCTCCTCCACCGACAAATACGAAGGGCTTCTTAGCTTCAGCGATTAATTCTGCCGCTTTATTAAGAGCTTCCTCTGTAATATCCTTAGTTATAGGCAAAATATCCTTCGGTTCCTCATATTCGTACTCAGCCTTATCGCCGGTGGCATCCTTGGTAATATCCACAAGTACAGGACCGGGACGACCGGTCTTCGCTATTGTAAATGCTCTTCTTAAGGTCTTCGTCAAATCATTAACATCTTTAACAATAAAGTTATGCTTCGTTATAGGCATTGTAATTCCTGCAATGTCCACCTCTTGGAAGCTGTCCTTACCGAGAAGCGGCGTCGTTACGTTACAAGTAATAGCCACAAGGGGAACGGAATCCATATAAGCCGTAGCGATACCGGTTACAAGGTTAGTTGCGCCGGGACCACTTGTTGCAAAGCACACACCAACCTTACCGGTGCTTCTGGCGTATCCGTCAGCGGCATGGCTTGCTCCCTGCTCGTGAGATGTGAGGATATGTCTTATCTCGTCACGATGCTTATATAATTCATCATAGACATTAAGAATGGCTCCGCCTGGGTAGCCGAAAACTGTGTCTACTTTCTGCTCCTTTAAGCATTCTATTACGATTTGTGCTCCTGTAAGTTGCATTGTTGTTGTCCTTTCATTTCCAATCTCAAAAGATATGACACTATGCCCGACCGCCTCATACAGAAAATCGGCTTGTCGGACATAGTGCTCATATCTTTTTATTTCAATTCTAAAACTGCTCCACGGTTACCGGAAGTTACCATCTTCGCGTACCTTGCGGCGTAGCCGGTTGTTACCTTAGGTTCTCTCGGCTGCCACTTAGCCTTGCGTTCTTCAAGCTCTTCATCGGATACTTTGATATCAAGCTTCATATTAGGAATATCGATTGCAATCGTGTCGCCTTCTTCCACGAGCGCAATAGGACCACCCACTGCTGCCTCCGGTGAGACGTGACCGATTGATGCACCTCTTGATGCTCCTGAGAATCTTCCGTCAGTAATAAGCGCCACCGATGAACCAAGTCCCATTCCGGCAATTGCCGATGTGGGATTTAACATTTCCCTCATTCCCGGACCACCTTTAGGTCCTTCGTAACGGATAACAACTACATCGCCTTCTACAATCTTACCGCCCTTGATAGCGTCAATTGCATCTTCCTCGCAGTCAAATACTCTTGCAGGGCCTTCGTGTACCATCATTTCTTCTACAACCGCGGAACGCTTGACAACAGAGCCATCCGGTGCAAGGTTACCCTTAAGTACCGCCAAGCCTCCTGTCTTAGAATAAGGATTGTCGAGAGGTCTTATAACCTCGGGGTTCCTGTTCTCCGCGTTCTTAATTGCTTCACCGATTGTAACACCCGTTACGGTCATACAATCAAGGTTAAGAAGATCAAGCTCCTTAAGTTCGTTCATTACAGCATACACACCGCCGGCTTCGTTAAGGTCCTCCATATATGTAGGTCCTGCCGGTGCCAAGTGACACAGGTTAGGAGTCTTCTCTGAGATTGGGTTGGCAAATGATATATCAAAGTCAAATCCTATCTCATGTGCAATAGCGGGAAGATGAAGCATTGAATTGGTTGAACATCCAAGTGCCATATCAACCGTAAGCGCATTAAGAATTGCATCTTTAGTCATAATCTGTCTTGCGGTAATACCTTTATTATAGAGATCCATAACAGCATATCCCGCCATCTTGGCAAGGCGGATTCTCTCAGAATATACAGCAGGGATTGTTCCGTTGCCGGGCAGTCCCATACCGATTGCTTCCGTTAAGCAATTCATTGAGTTGGCTGTATACATTCCGGAGCATGAACCGCATGTCGGACATACCTTTCTCTCATATTCCAATACATCATCTTCGGTCATTGTTCCCGCGGCGTAAGAACCTACAGCTTCAAACATAGACGAAAGCGATGTCTTATGACCGTGAATATGACCGGCAAGCATCGGACCGCCGGATACAAATACTGTAGGAAGATCAAGTCTTGCTGATGCCATAAGAAGTCCGGGAACATTCTTATCACAATTCGGAACCATTACAAGCGCATCGAATTGGTGCGCAATTGCCATACATTCCGTGGAGTCTGCAATTAAGTCACGTGTTACAAGGGAATACTTCATTCCCACGTGACCCATAGCGATTCCGTCGCATACCGCAATTGCAGGGAACTCTACCGGTACACCGCCTGCCTCGGCAACACCGAGCTTAACGGCTTCAACAATTTTGTCAATATTCATATGGCCGGGTACGATTTCGTTATAGGAACTAACGATACCGACCATTGGCTTTTTCATCTCTTCCTTGGTGAATCCCAAGGCGTTAAACAGGCTTCTTGCAGGTGCTTGCTGCATGCCTTTTCTTGCGTTATCTGATTTCATAATATTACCTCCTAATTTTATATCTTGCATCTTCGGATCGAGAACCTGCACATTCATGACTATACTGTGTCTTCGCGACAAGTACCTGCACGCTACTCTTATTCTTACGTCTCATCACCAAGTACCCGCACGCTACTCTTATTCTTACGTCTCATCACCAAGTACCCGCACGCTCATACAGAAAATCGCTTAGCGGGTCTTGGCTGATTCGCCGTTTACTTAATGTCTTGGCTGATTCGCCGTTTACTTAATGTCGCTTAGCGGGTCTTGCCCGCTCATCCACTTGCGAAGTATTGTCGCTTAGCAGGTCTCGACTCCTCAGATGCTTGTTATAATACTTGGCTAACGTCAAGTTATATCCTATCACATATAAGGTCGCCCATCTCCTTAGTGCCGACCCTTGTGATTCCGGTTGTGTCCTTGCCGGGGGCAGGCATAATGTCGATTGTACGATAGCCATCGTCAAGTACCTTGTTAATTGCATTTTCAATTGCATCAGCTTCCTTATCCATGTCAAATGTAAATCGAAGCATCATAGCAGCACTTAGTATAGTTGCTATAGGATTAGCAATACCTTTACCAGCAATATCAGGTGCCGAACCACCGCTTGGTTCATAGAGTCCGAACTTCGTCTCGTTAAGACTGGCTGATGAAAGCATTCCAATCGAACCTGTAACCATTGACGCCTCATCTGAAAGTATGTCGCCGAACATATTCTCGGTTAATATGACATCGAACTGCTTCGGATCCTTAACAAGCTGCATTGCCGCATTATCAACAAGCATGTGCTCAAGCGTTATCTCAGGATAGTCGACAGCCACTTCTTCTACGACTTTTCTCCAGAGTCTTGATGAGTCAAGAACATTTGCCTTATCAACAGAAGTAACCTTCTTACTTCTCTTCATTGCAATATCGAAGGATCGAATTGCGATTCTCCTAATCTCATCTTCGTTATAAGATAGGGTATCGTAAGCCTCTGTCTTACCGTTAACTTCCTTAGTCTCCCTCTTACCGAAATAAAGGCCGCCGGTAAGTTCTCGCATAATCATCATATCAAAGCCGTCGCCGATGATGTCATCGCGAAGGGGACATGCCTCTTTGAGTTGAGGGTAGAGATATGCCGGTCTCAGATTGGCGAATAGATTAAGTGCCTTTCTTATTCCGAGAAGTCCGGCTTCGGGACGCTTGTCAGCGGGAAGCTTGTACCAGGGTGATGTCTTGGGGTCACCGCCGATTGAGCCAAGAAGAACAGCGTCGGCTTTCTTAGCCTGCTCTATAGCCCCTTCCGTTAACGGTTCGCCTGTTGCATCTATTGAACATCCGCCCATCAATATTTCGTCATAGTTAAATGTGTGGCTGTATTTCTCGCCGATTTTGTCGAGGACTTTGATGGCTTCGGCTACAATTTCAGGGCCGATGCCGTCGCCTCGTATTACACCTATGTTACAGTTCATTGTTTTACTCCTTACTATTTGTGTCTTTTCTTATTAAAATATAAATACACCACGACATTATATAATATTTACAAAAAAATTACAACATAGAAGGGCTCCCAACCGTTATAAACATTGCGGTCAGGAGCCCGTTTTATTGCCCTTTTATGAAAGTGTATCTAACTACTTTATTCTCCAAGCGATACCTTCATCAATCCAGCCTATATTCCTAAGGAATTCACAGTCGCTCTCTTTTGTTGTCCATACGTGCTCGCCTTCACTGCTGTTAGGATTGTAGAACTTATACTGCGCTGTTCCTTTGTTAGAGGATTCCTTATATGCATAATAAGCTATTCCTTCATAATTCCATCCGTTCATTTTAAGCTGTATGGCATCGCCGGCGCTGGCTGT
Organism: uncultured Lachnospiraceae bacterium; assembly: GCA_905233695.1. GTDB lineage: Bacteria > Bacillota > Clostridia > Lachnospirales > Lachnospiraceae > RUG191. Next base: position 60,557 of record CAJODN010000016.1, read on the forward strand.
GTAAAAATGCATTCCTGTACCATTAGGATTATATAATCTGTATACAGGTACCGCGTCCTTTTCCGAAGCGCTTACAACAGTAAAATTATCATTTTCTTCGTAGACCCAACCCTCTGACATCAGGTAGAACACATCGCCGGGATTTTTCGTGTAGAAATGCTCACCACGATTAGGGTCGTACATACGATATACCGTGCCTTCTGATATAATATCAAGTGAAACTGTCGCTTTAGTTCCTGCTACATCATCGTATACATCTGCTGTACCCTCATTTTCATTAACAGATAAAACGTTACTGTATAAGCCGTCATCTGTACTCGTACTACCGGAATCGGTGTTGTCGCCTGTGTTACCACTTGTATCGTCGCCGGTACTGCTTGTATCACCGCCGGTACCTCCGCTTGTATCACTATCGGTACTACCGGAACCGTCGGGAGGTGTCATTCCATCGGGAGGTGTGGATCCGTCGGGAGGTGTCATTCCGTCATTACCGCCGGGCTGTCCACCATCGGGAGGTGTCATGCCTCCGTTACCACCGGGTCCCATTCCACCGTTTCCGCCGGCCTGTCCGCCATTAGGAGGTGTCATGCCACCCTGACCGCCGGGTCCGAATCCGCCTTGGCTTGTTCCTTCAGTTGCCGTAGCGACAGAAGATCCGTTAACATATAATGTATATGTGGCTCCGTCTACAAGTGCGTCGTCCGAGAAGATTACGCTGTTAGCACTCTTTTTAACCGTTGTTGTATATAGCGTATTGCCACTTGAATCCTTAATGCTTACGGTATTACCCTTCGACAAGCTCGCACTGAACATTACGTAGTTACCGCTTGTAAATCCCTGCTGCATTCCGCCCATGCCGATACCGATAATGGTACCTCCTGTTACGGTTGAGGTTGAATTCTCGCCCCAATCAATGGCGTTATTATCATTCTGAGTTGATGATGAGATATCCGTCACACCACCGGATACTTTAAGCGTACCGTTAGAATCAAGTCCGTCACCACCGGCATTAATATTCCATGTTCCTCCGTAAATGTTAAGAGAATAAGAATAGTTCGTAAGATCAGAATTAGCAGCATTGATACCGTCATCGGAAGATACTATATTGGCAGTTCCGCCGTAGAGGTTAACTGTGGCTCCTTCGAAACCTTCTGTAGAGCTTCTTACATTAATATTGGCACCACCGGTTGTTCCCTGCTTACCTATATTAAGAATGTAATCTGACTTAATTGCATCGTCTGATGCTGATACATTGATATTTCCACCGATTATCTCAAGTCCGGTGACCCCTTCGGCACCGTCAGAGGATATTCCGTCGTTAGCCGCATTTACATTAAGGGTAAATGTGTCAGTTGAAGTCGCACCTATAGTTATGGTAGAACCGTCACCACCCTTGATACCGTTCTTACAATTACCGTTAACGTTAAGTGTTCCGTCACCTGTTATAAGAAGTGTTCCGCTTGACTTAAGCTTAATTCCGGCACCCTCGAAATTATCGTTTTCCGTGCCGTCTTCTAAGTATTCGTCATCCGGATCTTCATTATCTGTAAGCGTATTGGTTCCGGAAATTACGATTGTAGTATCCGTATTATCCTTATTAATTGTAATAGGTGCGCCGTCTGAGTTTGAAAGTGTTAAATTCTTAAGTATAAGTGTTACTCCCGTTGTTCCCTTCTTAACCTTCACAGAGCCCTTCGAACATGAACCGGTTATAATATATATACCCGACTGATTAATTGTAAGGTCTGTTCCATCAGCTTTGTAACCGCTATCTGTTCCGCTTGTGACTGATACCGAACTATCGGTAAATGTGAATGTGGTCTGCGCCTCCTTAACATAGCTCGCAGATGATGTTGCGGCATTTGCCGTCATCGTACTGACGGGCACCATTGCGATTGTCATGGCGAGGAATACCGCCAGTGCCACTCCTTTCTTACCAAGTGCTCTTGTGGTTTTTCTGTTAATCTTATTATTCAATTTCATCATAATCATATCTCCTTTGTATCTGTGGTTTGATTTGTTCCTTCTTTTTGTACGTACGTTCAATTTTCTATTCCATTTTCCTTGATATGCTATAAGAATAACAAGTAAACCTTAAACGAAACTTAAACAACGAAAAAAATTTAAAATATTTTACACAAACCAAAAAAAGCGCGACTCTCGTCACGCTGAATAACCTCCTGCAATACACCTGCGACGCCATCCGTCGTAAGCATACCGCAGATCACACCAAAACAAACAAAGGTTATATAATGTTAAGCTGTAGTCTCTCTCTATAGATAATATCTAAAGAATCAAGACATCTTCTGGCACGGGTATACTCATTACGGTTGATCTTAATCACACAGACCTTGGATGCACCGTTGTAATTCTCTCTTCTGAAAAATGGAATGTACTTCCATCTCTTAGAAAAAGGAATCGAATCCTTGATAAGCGCCTTGCTGGTGCAATTACTGGCTCTGTGATTGGTTGTCTCACAGAGAACCACATCCTTACCCACGTTCCTATCACATTTTAATTTCTTATTCATGAATCCTCCCATAGTATACTGCTAATCCAGACGAATAGTCACCTTTTTCCCCAGACTATCCGCAACCTTCACTATGAAATCCAAGCTGGGGTTATATCTGCCCGATTCCATTCTGGAAATGTTGGATTTCTTAGTGCCTGCCTTCTCTGCCAGCGCCTGCTGCGTCATATGAAGCCCACACCTAGCTTCACGAAGCTCTCTGGCCACTAACATTCTGGCCTCACTACTACTACTCGGGACGATGCCATCTTCATACCTCTTCTTCATGAGAAGCACCTCCGCATGTGTAAATGCCTTAAAACATCTACGCTGAATATGTTATCATATATGATAACTTTTTGCAAGAGAATTTTTTCTTTTTTTCCGGGAGAAAAACGCCCAAAGTACCTCCGAGCGACTAGATGTCTTATGTCCATCCCCGCAAGGGGTGGACCGGTAATTTCGGAGGTCTTTGCGGCTTATTTTCCCCGAGTAAATACAAAAAAAGAACCAAGCACACTTGCTCAGCTCTTTCAAAATCATATTATTCCGGGAAATATTATATATTCTTTAGCGTATATATCGCATCCTTTTTAATTACGCATTTCCCATGCTCGTTAATAATGGTTGTCCCGTCGTAGTCGAAGAATACTTCCTTGCCGTATTCACAGATTGCAAGGAGGAATCTGCCGATTGTCTCGGCTTCCTTTATTTCTACACGAAGATAGTATTCGTCCTTGTATGAGTATAGCGATGATTTCCTTACAGAGATATCGCCGGACAGTTCAGCAATCTTAATACATTCATCAAGTGATTCGCATCTTACCCAGAGGGGCTCTGCGACACTTATAAAGCCTTTGATTGGGCTTAGTGACTCTTCCTCCTGCTTAGCAGGCACTCCCTTCTGTGAGTTCTGTGCCGCTACCTTGCCCTCAAGAATCCTCTGGAAGTCTTCTAAGTAATCCTTAAGCATCTTCATCTGACTTACTATCCTTGACGGATCCGCTTCGGCAATCGTCATTGCAACGTCACCTTCCGGAAGCACGGCAATCTGTACTGAAAGTGCCCCGCCGTTCGTCTTATAGTCAAGTTCGTATCTTGCTTCCTGCATTACACGTCTAAGGAAATCCTCAGCCTTATCTCTATTGTCCACTATCTCAGATATCTCGATGCCATAATCGAACATCTCTTCCTTAGTTATGACGCATCTTATGGCATTCTCGTTTATTCTTGTAAATTTCATATGATTACCTTCTATAATTAGTATCAGCTTGAACATTATAACATCATAAGATATAGTATGCAATATGAAGAAAGATAATATCAAACTAATTCCAATAATTATTACAGTATTAATTATAGTACTTGCCCTTTATTTTATTATCGGCTGTCCCGTTAGATTCTTTACAGGGCTTCCATGTCCGGGATGCGGTATGAGACACGCCGCCTACTATCTTATTACAGGAAATGTCAATGAGGCAATAAAGTGGCATCCCTTAATCTTCTTATTGCCGATAATAGCGATAATTCTCGTATTTTATAAGAGATTCTCAAAGGTTAGTCTAACACTATTTCTTGTACTTTTTGTGACGATATTCGTAGTTACATATGTTCTTAGGTTCTTAGATCCTAATGACATCGTAGTCAGATTCGACTATAGCCAGACAATTTACCATAGATGGTTTGGTTTATAGCCACCTTCTCACCGCCCTGATATCAGTTAGCGCCACATGAGAACCGGTAAGTGCCACATATACATCCTTGATATGATTGTTAAGTACTGTGGTATTCTCTATCTTAATGCCCAGATTCTCCGTACTCGTTACTATCTTATTACCCCTTCTGTGGATTACAACCTCACACTCAATACCTTCTTTGTTCTTCTCTTTCCATACGTCCCAACCCTCGAATTCATCGGTTTTCTCCATGTTGAGCTTACTTTCAACTATCTCATCTCCGGCAACACTTTCGCCGTTTAATTTGACTTCGTCGAATTCGATATAGTTCTCGCCTAATGCTTCACCGTTATCGGAATTATAGAACACAATGAAAGGGCAATTCCATACGAATTCCGATCCGGGAATTGTCATTGTATGGAACTTAAGTCTCAATTCTCCGCTTAGTTTAACGCCCTCTGTGTAAGATGACATCTCGCCCTCTATCTGAACATTAGGAAGATCCGATTCCATCCTTTCAATGTAATTAATCTTATCGGCAATTATTCTGATATCGCCTTCTCCCACCTTATGTCCCGTCTTATCGACGACAATATTACTGATATGGCAGTTCTCTCCTGTAATGCCGATACATGCCTTGCCACCGCTTGGAAGGGCAACTACACAGTCTATCACGCCTTCATCACTCTCTACTTCAATAGACACGTGGTCTCCGTAGGCTGACGTCGTAATCTTATACTTACTGACGATCGAATCACCCTCAGAAGAGCCCGACACAGCGTCACTCTTGCCGTTGGCATTCTTAACCTTGTTGTTAAGACGAACTTCCATATTCCTAGCCGCCGTATAGACAAAATTACCGTCGAAGAACAGTTCTCCATACTCAACATAGCGATACGCCGATATTGTCTTGGCGTGGCTATGGAAGCATTTATCATCGGCGTCAAATATCACAATAGAGGGTTTCGCGAACCTTGTATCACCGGAATCTATGGGTGTACTCTCGAACAAAATGGTCTTAACCTCTTCGTCGATTCTTATACCGCTTGACACCATTTCCTTATATTTATTACATGTAAGCTCTTCCTCAACCTTAATTATGTCTTCGTCCTTCCTGAAATCATGGTCAAGAATCTTAAGAAATGCGTCGTATAATACCGGGTCGAATAGATCTGCCGACTCTTTTACAAATTCTTCTCTGACATTATTATAGGAAAGCACCTCTTCCGTCTCTAACCTGTGGGCGATATTATCATACATATCGCACAGTGCAAGAAGCTCTATATTCTGAGACGCCTTCGTCTTATCCTTAAGCCGGAACAGTACATCCTTTTTACCCATTTCATAGAAGAAACAGGCAAAATATATGGCGGCAAGCTCCTCATCGGACTTTCCGATGGCTTCAGCCATCTTGGTTGCCTTAACCGCAATTTGTTCAGACTTCTCGTCGATTGGTTCTTCACTTCTTGCAATAATATTGGTAAGACTGTCCGCAATTCTTTCAAGCTTCTTATTACTCTTGGCTATCTCCGACTTTATGGCGTCCGAATCATCCGGTTTTTCCGTCTTTTTCTTCATAAATTCAAACATTCAGCTCTCCTTTACGACATAAAGAAATCACTTAGTCTCTCCAGTAATTCTTCTCTCTGTATGGTTTTAAGAAAATACCCTTGCGGCTTTAATGCCATAACCTCCAAGACGCTGTCCTTATCGCTTTTACCGGTAAGAAAGATTACGGGAATCGACTTGGTCTCGTCATCGCTTCTAAGCATCTCAAGAACCTGTGGACCTGATGTTATAGGCATCTCATAGTCAAGAAGAATTAAGTCAACCTTATTCATCCCAAGGTACTTAATCGCCTGAAGACCAGAGTTAACGGCAGATATCTTATATGTATCCTTAAGCCAATTACGAACCAATCCAAGATATTGAGGGTCGTCATCCACAATAAGAATCTGTTTCTTACTGTTCTCCATTTCCACTAAACTGTCAAAATCATCACTGCTTTTAATCATCTTACTGCTCCTTTATCCATTCTTCCATTTTATCAAAGTCAAATGCTTTTACGTGTTTCTCCAACTCCCCAAATCTCTTCTTGTCATCATCTTCAAGCTTATATTTATTAATCTCAAGAAGTACATTTTCAACAGTATCTATATCCATAGAGGCTATCGCGTCCTTAAGAGTGGTAACATACTCTTCCTTCTTCTCAGGTGTCAACTCTTCACCGCTTCCCGAATCCTCTTTCTTAAGCATTTTCAGGGAATCCTTATAGGACAAGAGTTGCGCCGCAAGTTCACTATGATTATCCTTAATGAATGACACATCTTCTTTATTACCGGCTTCTTCAAGCTTCTCTGCCTTCTTAGATAACTCTCCGGCACCTATAATTCGTGCATTACTCTTAAGCGCATGAACCTTAATTGTGTATAGCCTGATATTGTCACCTTCAAGAGCCGTCTTAAGCACCGCCGAATTCTCATCTATGGCATCATAGAACATATTGATACTGTATATGTAATTAGCTACGCCACCCGAATTCTTAATTCCCTCTTCAACATCAAGATTATGAACGTCGTAGAGCCACATCATATCCTCGGGCATCTCTTCTGTCTTATCAACTGCCTCATCTTTATCGGGAATAAGCATTTTCTCCTTGGGAAGATGACTCATAATGGTCTTCTCTAATATCTCCGTCTCAACAGGCTTAGACAGATATCCGTTGAATCCGCGAGATGTATAGTATTCTTCTCCGTTCGTCGAGTTGGCTGTGAGAGCATATACCGGAAGATCCGGATTATCCTTCCTTATCCGTTCTAACGTCTCTATTCCGTCCATACCCGGCATCATATGATCAAGAAGCACAACATCGAACTTATTAACGCTTATCTTATCAAGGGCATCTTTACCGCTTGGAGATGTTGTGACGAATACTCTCGTAGGTGCCAGAAGTCCCTTAATAACGTTAAGGTTCATAGGATTATCGTCAACTACGAGAATGTCGGCATCGGGTGCTATGAACTTAGGTATATATTTACCCTTATTCTCATCTTCATCTTCGATAAATGCACCAAGCGGCTTGGCATCAACTATCTTCTGCTTAAGAGTCAGGATGAACTCAGTACCTTTACCGTAGTCGCTCTCACATATAAGTTCACCGCCAAGTAACTCTGAGAATTTCTTGGAAATGTCAAGTCCGAGACCCGTTCCCTGAATATCGCTGTTCTTCTCTTCATCAAGTCGTTCATACGCGGTGAATAATTTCTCACTATCCTCCTCCTTAACGCCGATTCCCGTGTCATTAACGGAGAACCGAAGGTACGCCACGTCCCCTTCTCTCTTAGTCATATCAACTGTAAAGCAGAAACCGCCTTCGTTCGTATACTTAAGAGCATTGGACAGAAGGTTAATTATAATCTGCTTAATCTTACCGTAGTCACCGTAGAGCCTTCTTGGCAGCATCTCATCCACAACCACGTCGAATGTAAGCTCCTTCTCGGTGGTTCCCGGTCTAATCATAGATACGATTGAACGAATGACATTTGCAGAATCATATTCCTGCTCCACAAGGTGCATCTTACCCGACTCAATCTTAGACATATCAAGAAGGTCGTTAATAAGACTTAGGAGTGACCGAGCGGCATTTCTGATATCGAAGGAATAACCCACCATGGTATTATGGTATTCCTCCTTGGAAACCCCTGTGAAATCCTCACGGAGAGCCATCTCGTTCATACCCATAATGGTGTTAATGGGCGTCCTTATTTCGTGGGACATATTGGCAAGGAACCTGGTCTTGGCACTGCTTGCTCTCTCGGCCTCGTCCTTTGCCTCCTTAATCTCCGTGTATTGTCTTCTTATTACGGTAGACTTCATGAAGCGCCATACAATGAATCCTGCTAATACAACAAGTATAAGTACTACAAGAACTTTTACTATGGGAAGTTCCCACATTGTCGGTGTTTTTGTTATGGAAAATGTGTCATCCGACACCACAGTCGAACTTCCGTTATCAAGCATCTGCGCATGTAACGTATAGCTTCCGTATTTCATATTAGTATATTCAAGAATAGCTGCGTCGCTCTTTGTTACGGTAATTCCGTCCTGTTCCTGACCTTCCATAAAGATTCGAACCGTAGGATTCAGCATTGTATAATCCATAACGGATACCGCTATCTGGACACGTCCCTCCGACGCCGGAATCGTATAGCTTCCGTCATCTTCCGGTGCGATTTTTTTGTCATCGCACACTACGGATCTTATAGCCGTCTTAATCTCTTCATTAGCCACATAATAGTTATTGATATTAACCCTGATAGTGCCGTCTCTTCCGGGGATATAGAGGTCACCCGTGTCGGTTCTACAGCTGTAGGAATTACTTGTTACGGCGTAAGGCAGACCGTTATCTATCGTATAGAGCCTGTAGCTTGTGATATCATCCTTATACATCTCATCAGCATTTACCGTATATATACCGTAAGATGATAGAATCCACAGATTATTGCTGTCGTCAAAGTACATATCGTAGTTATTGTTATATGGGAAGGACTTAATCTCTGTAATCCTACCATCCTTGATATATTCAATCGAGTTAGACGTGATTAACCACTCTATTCCTCTCTTCTCATCCTTAACGATACGAAGAATAACATCACTTGTAAGACCGTCTGCACGGCCGAGTCTCTTAACGCCGTCGGAACCTATTATGTAGAGACCGTCACCGTCGGAGCCTGCTAAGATATTGCCGTCCTGAGCTTCACAAATTGTAAGGAACACCGTATTCTTAATGCCCTCTGCACTGCCTACGGTTCTTACAACATTTCCACCATTAATAACGGCAAGACCGCCGTTAGTACCCGCAAGGACGCTTCCGTCACTTGCGAAATCAATACCTCTAACCTCATTATCGGGAAGACCGTTTTCCTTGGTAAATGAAGTAATTGAGCCGTCCGGGCCGTAACAGATAAGCCCCTTATCGTTCTCGTAAGTTGCAATCCAGATATTACCCGCGGAATCCTTCTTAATACAGCGAAGTCTCGTATCTCCGATAAACTGTGTCAGCGCATTATCAATTATTCCGCCGTTAATATCGGCAATTCTAAGGCCGTTATCGGTACCTATATAGAGAAGATTGCCGTCGAGGAGCGTTGCGTTGGTGACTTCGTCAGGAAGACCCAGGTTCTTCGTTACATCAACGAAATTATTGGTAACAACCTTAACCACACCTTGGGAAGAAGATGCTATCCATATATTTCCCTGATAATCGGTTGTAAACATCTCCAGACCGCTGTTAATCGGCATATCATTTACAACCTTAAATGATCCGTCCACGTCAAAATATCCTAATATATTATTGGACATGACGAAGAGCCTGTTACACTTATAATCGACCCAATACACTTTGTCTACAGGCGCGGCGGACATCCTTTCCATTCCCGCTGTATCATTAACATAGCCATGGAATATCATGCCCTTATCATTACCGATATAGACTTTACCGGGGGAATTGGGGTCAACGGACAGCGCAGTTGCCTTGTCCATTCCAACCTCTTTACTCTTATATGAAAATGTAACATTTTCCACATCTATGGTAAATATAATTCCGCTCTTTGTAAGACCGTAAATACGTCCGGCAGAATCAGAATCAAGTCTTATAATGGTCTCTTCATTAAGAAGCTCGCTTTTAAGTTCGTGAAGGTTCAAATTAGAGTCAACGTAGCATACTCCGGCGGTAGTTCCGATGAATACATTGCCGTTTCCATCCTCCGCAAATGTTCTTATGCAGGAAGATGTAAGACCTTCCTTATATGTGTAATGCTTCTCATCCATTCCGTCGACAAGCACGACTCCGTTATCGTTGGTTCCAACCCAGATTCTTCCTTTTTTATCCTCGAATATTGCTCTGGCACTTGTAAGGCCGTTAGATGTGTCACGTCTCTCGAATACAGAGCCGTCGTACTTAATAACACCACCGTATCCGCCGAGCCAGATGTGACCGTCGGTTGCACCTAAAATATACATAGCATCAGACGTGGGAAGACCGTTGGATGCATCATATACTTCCGTTGTGTAGCTTACGTCCTTAAGCTGACCGCTTAATGCATAGCCACCGCCGAATTCGGAAGCGCTACCGGTTTTCTCGCTACCTGCATTCGTATCGGTTGCATTCGAACTTTTTGTATCGCCCTTTGCTGCCAAGGCAGTCATACCGCATATAATGAAGCAAGGTATGATTAGGACAAGTAGCGCCCGCGCTATGTATTTTTTCCTTTTAAAAACATTTACCATAACAATCTCACTTCTCTTCATTATACTTCTTAAGGATTACTTCAGCCTTAGGAAGGTTCTCCAAAAACACCTCTACACACTTCGGATCGAACTGAGTGCCCGAGCCTTCCTCTATAATGGAAACCGCCTTCTCAACGGAAAACGCCTTCTTATATACACGAGGCGATGTAAGAGCATCGAACACATCAGCAACAGCCATGATACGGGCAGATAACGGAATAACCTCGCCGTGAAGCCCCTCGGGGTAACCTTTTCCGTCCCATCTCTCGTGATGATAAGCCGCCATATTACGGGCTTCCTTAAGGTAATTCTCACCCTCGACGGTACTTATAGCCTTCTCCATAATGTTTTTACCGGCAGTTGTATGAGTCTTCATAATCTCGTATTCTTCGTCAGTTAATTTGCCGGGCTTATTAAGAACACTGTCGGGTATATTAATCTTACCGACATCGTGAAGAGGCGCCGATCTTACCACGTCCGACATGAATTTCGGAGTAATCTTCTCGGCATAATAACCCTTTTCCTTAAGACCTTCAACAATTATCTTAACGTAAGCCGCCGTCTTCTGGATATGGGCTCCGGTGTCGGAATCCCTATTCTCCACAAGATCCGCCATAGTGATAATAAGACCGTCCTGCATCTTCTCAGTTTCGTCGTAGAGCTTTCTTATACCGCGCATCTGCTCGGCCTGGTTAAGAGCCATATCGCATATTGAATTGTATAATTTCTCCACCTCGTCATCGGTACTTATATCGATACTTCTAAGTTCCCTAAGGGCAGAGTCCATCTTCTTCTGGTCGCTTCCGGCATTAATAAATATTTCCACGCCCCTTACAATTCCGTTAATGGGGTATGTAATGAATATACCGGTAGTCCAGAGACCATAGGCAAGAATAAGCACGAATACACTTGCCATAATAAGCAATATTCGAATAAGGAATACGCTAATATAGCTTACAATATAATCAACAGATGCATCTGCGCCCACGTAAGCGACGCACTGACCTTTATCATTTACAAGAGGGTAATATGTGGTAACCATCCAGTCCCAGGTTGCAGATTCAGATTCTACCGCATCCATTCCCTTACCGCTTAAGAGATCGTCAAGGTAAGGTCTGAATTCTTTCTCAACCGGAACCACCTCGCCCACAGTGTATGCTTCCATATTACCGTAATCTTCATCAACCCCTAAGCTATCTAAGTCAAATACATAAATACCGTTCCCGTCACTTGTAATCTTCACCACATAGAGATAGATTACACCCGGAGCATTTTCCCTGATCTTGTATAGCATATTCTTAGTCTCTGTGTATCCGGGCTCACTCTCACCCTTCGCTAAGTAGTCATCTATCTTATTGGCATCAACAACCTCCGCTGCGAATTTGGCGGCACTTTGCGCCATCTGCGTCTTCTCTTCTTTCTGGTTATTAAAAAAAACACGCATAACAATCCAGCCCACCGCAAGGAGAAGAAGAATACACATTGTAACAAGAATAAGAGTAATCCTCGTTCTTACGGAGTATCTGATATCCTTATTATTCTCCTTGAAGTTCTTAATCTCTGAAGGAGTAAGAGGCTTCTGCCTCCATCTACTGATCTTAATAATCTCCTTAAGCCTGTCCGGAATAATATATACAAGGAGAAGCGCAAGTCCTATAGATATTCCCTTGTCAATGGTGTTAAGGACGATATTAACAAGGAAGAATGAAAGGAAGGCAGGCATGCCCGTTGCCGCCGTAACGTATGTAGCGAAATCAGTCATGAATACTTCCTGACTTCCCGACACAAGCCCCCATTCTACAAACGAGCTTAAGCTTCCGCTAAGGGCGCCGCAGATTACTATGAACAGTATTACCTTCTTAACCTTCTTAAAAGAATCGCTCCTTGCGAAATATGCGGTAATAATCGCTATTAACGTATTAATGATTCCGTAATATATGGACTCGTCATTGAATGCCATTGTTATTACATTGGTAAGCGTAGCTGCAATTATTCCGGGGAACAGTCCTCCCACAGAGGATACAACCATTGTTCCCACGGTATCCAGATATATGGGAAGATTAAAATAGTATGTGAGAAAAGAGAATAACACATTAAGAATCATTCCCGCCGCCACAAATGTGATACGACACATATCACTTCGTATATTTCTGTTAACAAAAGCCTTCAACGTAATTCCTCCCGGCTGTTTCTTCTATAAATATACACTACATCAACTATATATCATATAAAATATGGCCCTGATTTGCAATAATTTTTTATTAATTAAAGGCGTGAAAAATACGTAAAAACGGACATTTAATGGGTAATACGCTAGCCATAGGACACCAAGCTGTGTTATAATAGTTTCCGTAGATTCTATTATATAAACGTGTATACAAAGGAGGAAAGATCTATGGAAGTATTTCAGGGCAATAGTTTCTTCTTTGAATGGGAAGTTGCGGCTCAGGCCTGGCTTAATGGCTTAATCGACGGAAACAGTGTGCTAATAGCAATTGTTTCATTCTTCACAATGTTCGGCGAGGAGCTTATTCTTATTGCCGTACTTGGATTCTTATACTGGTGTTATGACAAAAAGTTCGGTAAATTCGTTGGAACCAACATCCTTGTCGGTCTTGTTGTTACACCGATGCTTAAGAATATTGCTTTCAGAAGAAGGCCGTATTTCGACCACGAACACATTAAGATACTTAAGCCTGTTGACGCATCGGCAGACATATATGACATAAGTGCCCAAGGCTATTCATTCCCAAGCGGTCACTCAACCAACGCCGCGATTCTATACGGTTCTTTACCCATGTATAAGAAAGGAAATAAAGTGCTTCTTACTCTTGCATTTGTGATTCCTTTCCTTGTTGGACTCTCACGTGTAATGCTGGGCGCTCACTATATAACAGACGTTCTCTGCGGTTGGGCTCTCGGTGCCGCAATCATGTTCTTAATGTCATACCTTCAGACACATGTTAAGAACGAAGACATACTTCATTTAATAATTGCAATCGTATGTCTTCCGGGATTCTTCTATTGTCAGACAACCGATTATTATTCAGGATACGGTATGATGATAGGATATTTCCTTGCATGCCCCTTCGAGAGAAAGTTTGTTAAATTCAAAGAGACAAGAAGCATTGTTCGTATAATACTCAGAGTTGTGGGAGGCGGAGCGATATACTTCGGACTTAATACTCTTCTTAAGTTACCCTTCTCATCAGAATTCTTAAGTGAAGCTTCAATGGCATCATTTATTGTACGTGCACTTCGCTACTGCATTATCGTATTCATCTTAATCGGTGTATATCCGCTTTTATTCGATAGAATAGGTAAGCCGAAAGCACCCGAAGCTGTTAAGGCTGAAGACGAAACAGTTGAAACTGTTGAAGCAAAAGATGAAGAGACACCTGAAGAGACAACTCCCGCGGACGAGATTCCCGAAGGAAATAAAGCAGAAAAGCAGGCACAAGCGTAGAATCTTGAAGTCAGCTACTGTAAGCTAAAACAAAACCCCTTATAATCGCTGAAATTCATTCAACGTATTATAAGGGGTTATTATTCTATCTCATTAAAACGCTCTAAGACTAGTAAGTCTCCATTATTTCTTTACATTTTGCTTCAACTATGCTCTCAGCTTCCGATTCCAAAAGATCCAACATTTCTACATATATTAATTCCGTATCTTCAATTCCGAAATAATTCTTAGAAAGTGCATCAATAAAGTCAAAGCTGAATCTCTGATCATATGCTCCGCCGGCTGTAGTTACATAGTAAAGCTTCTTGGCATGGCAGAGGCCAACATTGTTACCGAATTCGTCGTGTTCGGATGTAAGTCCCTGAACACACACATTTTCAATGTATATCTTAAGCGCCGCGGGGAAAGAATCGTCCCAATAAGGCGCAGCAATTACTATAGTATCGGCAAACGCGAATTGCTTAGCATAATGGAACATAGGTGAACTGAAGTTACCCGCCGCACTATAACTCTCTCTCCTTACGATATCTTCTGCCTTAAGTGGCTGCATATTCTCCTCGACCACATCAATTACTTCATATTCGCCAAGCTTACTTAGGAGTGCCTTGGCAAGTCTGTCTGTTCTGGAATTATTGTTAGGGCAGCATTTAACGTACAGAATCATTGATACTTCCTCCAATTCGGACTATACACTTTCGACTATAGTACAGGAGAAGGGACTTGAACCCTCACGATGTCGCCACCGCCAGATTTTGAGTCTGGTGCGTCTACCAATTCCGCCACTCCTGCGAGACTCCTTATATATTAACATAACCCGTCAATTATTCCAAGCCCCTTAAACGTCGCAAAATAATCCTTCGGTGTCTCGGCATTACGAATAAGCTTAAAGCTTCCATCCTCCTTAAGAAGAACCTCTGCAGACTTAAGCTTACCGTTATAATTATAGCCCATTGCGAAGCCGTGAGCTCCGGCATCATGGATAAACAGAATGTCTCCCATGTCAATCTTAGGAAGCTTCCTGTCAATTGCGAATTTATCATTATTCTCACAGAGAGAACCTGTTACATCATATGTATGGTCGAGAGGCGCATCTTCCTTACCGAGTACCGTAATATGATGATATGCGCCGTACATTGCGGGACGCATAAGGTTAACGGCACAAGAGTCAACTCCAATATACTCCTTATATGTATGCTTCTCGTGAATAGCCGTTGTAACAAGACCACCGTAAGGCCCCATCATGAATCTTCCCATTTCCGTATATATAGACACATTTCCCATATCTTCGGGAACAAGAACTTCCTCATATACCTTGCGTACGCCATCGCCGATAATAAGGATATCATTAGGCGTCTGTTCGGGCTTATAGGCAATTCCCACGCCACCGGAGAGATTAATAAAGTCGAGCTTAACTCCAATCTCATTCTTAATCTCAACAGCAAGCTCGAACAGAGTCTTAGCAAGGGTCGGATAATAATCATTGGTTACCGTGTTACTTACGAGGAAGGAATGCAGACCGAATCTCTCTACACCCTTATCCTTAAGAATCTTGTATGCCTCGAACAACTGCTCCTTAGTCATACCGTACTTTGCATCACCGGGATTGTCCATAATACCGTTACTCACGGAATACACACCGCCGGGGTTATATCTAAGACTAAGTGTCTTCGGAATATATCCCAAAGTATCCTCCAGGAACTCGATATGTGTGAAATCATCTAAGTTAATTGTCGCACCGATTTTGTCTGCGTACTTGAATTCCTCAGCAGGAGTGTCATTAGAGGAGAACATAACCATGTCGCCATTGACACCAAGTTCGTTAGACAGCATAAGCTCCGTCATAGATGAGCAGTCCAGACCGCAACCGTACTCCTTAAGTATGTTAATAAGAAACGGGTTGGGGTTAGCCTTAACGGCATAGTATTCTCTGAAGCCCTTATTCCATGCGAATGCTTCCTTAACCTTCGCTGCGTTCTCCCTGATACCCTTCTCGTCGTAAATGTGGAAGGGGGTTGGGATAGTCTTAGTAATTTCTTCTACCTTTTCTTTTGTTACAAAGCACTTCTTTTCCATTGTAATCTTATCCCCTTATATACTTTAATCTCTATCCTGTGCCTTCGGACCAAGTACCCGCACGCTCATACAGAAAATCGCTTAGCAGGTCTTGGCTCCTCAGGCACTTGCTTAATCACCCAAAATGGAACGTTATAATCCTATCCTCCGGATACATGGTGTACTCGAGTGTTCTCATCCCACCGCAATAATCCGTAAAATGCGTATCATCTATAAAGTATTTCTTCATCTTATCATATGTCTCTTGATTACCACACTTAATGGATACATCAGTACCGTTAACATATCCGTTATGGATAAGCTTACCCATCCTCTCCGGCTCAAATGTTACAAAATAGCAGCCCTCCTGGTTGTAGTAATTATCGTCAATTGCAACACAATCAGGGACAGGGAATGATGACTCTATCCTATGTGTTCCCGCAATGTCTTCCGATGTCACATTGAGAGAACTGTAATTAATTCTTTTATCTTGGGTGGAATCCTCATATGCAGTGTTACCCCAAGTAATATCCATAAAATAGTACTGTCCGTCTAATAGGACAAGGTTCCATGCATGGGGTCCTTCTTCCGCATATCCCGGAACGATGCAACTCTGTATTCCAAGTCTATCGAAGAGATAACAAGCTGCTGCAGAGTATCCCTGGCACACCGTCTGCCCATTCAAGAATACACTTATTATATTCTGATTGTCTGGAGCTTCCATAACATAATCGACTCTGTTAATAAGCGTCTCGTATACCCATTTTGACTTCTCGTAGTCACTCGCATTCGGGGAGCCATGAGTTAACAACACTATCAATCTGTGCTTGCTTTGCGTCTCTCTCCTGCCTTGTCATTGTATAGTTCGGTGACACGGTAAAGCCTGAACCACCGAAGAGTCCCCCTTCATAATATCCATAGCCATCGGTATAGAATATATCGCCGTGATCGGCATCTATACATTCGGTCACTTTAATGAACTCATTTTCATCGGATGTAGAGACCTCAATCTCATCTTCCATATTGACTATACCTTCGTAGAGCTCATCATATACCTTTTTAGAATGCTCATCTAAAGTGTTATACGCATATTTCTCATTGCTATATGTGCTGTTGGACTTGGGCGCATCATTCTCTATCTCGTAGGGCTCGTCGTCAAGAAGCGACATGCATGCACTCATACACCCCACGCATCCCGTAAGACTGAAAAGGGATACCGTGAATACAAGCAGTAAGCCTATTATTCTTATCTTAAAAAAACGATTTCTCATAATCTATCTTGTACATCCTTTAGGAACTTTTGCCATGCATCTTCATTATCTACAAAGTACTTAGGACACGACTTACCCGTTATGTCGTAGTGTCTCATAACGGAATCGGAATTAAGTCCGTATTTCTTGCATAGCCATGCCACCAGGTTAACAAGACTCTCGTAAGTCTGATCGGTAAATTTACCTGTGGTATCCGGGTGACAACATTCAATTGCTATTGTATCGGTGTTCCTTGAATTGGAAGCGTAGCTTATCTCTTCAAGGGGAATAATCTGAAGTATCTCGCCCTCAAGACCTATAACATAGTGACTGCTGGCCTTGGTGGTGTGCGTAAACTGAAGGTTCTGGAAATAGTCTCTGTTCTGCTTCGCACTGCTGCCGGGATTAGCCGTATAATGAACTACTATTCCGTTTACCTGATTAAGTGCAATTCCCGGTCTGGAATAGGAATTAACAGAAATATAATCCTCTGTAACTCCCGGTTCCTTAACCGTCTTTTTGAACAATAACCCTACACCTTTTATAATAAATACAACTGTGGTTATAACACCGATAAGAGCAAAAAACAATACCGTCACATGAAGTGCAACCATAAGAACTTTACGCTGTTTACTGTTCTTACCGTATTTTTTCTTTTTCCTTTTAACTGCCATACTACAGCTCTCTTATATATTTTCTGAAAAGAAGTATCTGCCTCGGTTGAACGGACAGCCCCTTAATTCCCGCATCAAGAAGAAACCTGAGTGTCTCCTTATCACTTCTTATATCACCGCAGAGACCCACGGGAATTCCTTCCTTCTCACCGCAATCAACAATAGTATGAATGATTCGCCTCATTGCCTCCGACCTATAGTCTTCCATATCTAAGTTCTGACCGAGCCTGTCAACGGCGAATACAAATTGCGACAGGTCGTTAGAACCTACGCTTATAAAGTCTACTCTCTTGGCAAACATATCGCATATAAGTGCGGATGCCGGCGTCTCAATAACAATCCCCTGTTCAGGGACAGTGTACTTAACGCTTTCGTATTTAAGCTCCTCTTGCACCTCTCTGTTAACAGCTTCAATCCAATCAAGCTCTTCTAGAGAGGTAATCATAGGATACATCACATTAACATTTCCAATACCATAATACGCGGCTCTGTAAAGTGCCCTAAGCTGCTCCTTGAACACATGCTTATGAGTCATACTGAAGCGTATTCCTCTGTTACCCATTGAAGGGTTGACACTTACAAGGTTGTCAAGATAATCCGGCTGCTTGTCTCCGCCGATGTCGGCAGTTCGAAAGACAATTAACTTACCGTCCACCCTCATTACCGCTTCTTTGTAGATTCTGAATTGCTCCTCTTCCGTCGGCAGTGAATCTGCTGCAATATACATATATTCCGTACGAAAAAGTCCGATTCCTTCAGCATCATTCTTAAGTGCAATATCGATTTCTTCGAGAGACGACACGTTTGCATAGAGAATAATTCTTTCACCGCCGTGAGTTAATGTATCGCGACCCTTGAATTCCTCCAACCTCTTCTTAGTACGTCTGCCTTCCTCAATCGCCTCATTTATCTCTTTAATCTTATCTTCCGTAGGCTCAATGAAGAACTTATCGCCGTTTGCATTGAGGGCGCACTTTGTACCATTTTCTATGGTAGATGTTACATTTCCCACATTGAAGATTAGGGGTATGTCAAATGTTCTTGCAAGAATCGCAAAATGCGAATAATATGCCCCTTCCTCAAGGACAAATCCCAAAATCTTATCTCTTTCTATAGAGAAGAAACGGCTGGGTGTAAGGTTCCTTGCCACAATAATACTCGGCTCCTTCGGCTTCTCCAGGGTAAACTCTTCTCCCTTCAGACAGAAAAGCAACCTGTCGAGAAGCTCTTCTATATCTACGGCACGAGCTTGAAGCCTGGGGTTATTATCCACATTTTCCACAAGCTCAATATATTTTCGTCCAACGGTCTCTACCGCTTCTTCAGCCGTCATATTATCGTTGATAATACGATTCTCTACTTCATTCTTGAATCCGGCATCATCAAGATATGCCATATAGGCCTCGAAAATGGCTGTCCCAACGGTACTTCCCTCAGCGTTGGACCTTAGGATTAATTCCTCAACCTGCTCCTTCGCCTTCTCCTTGGTGTTCCAGAATTTCTGAATCTCGTCTCTGGGGCTCTCGGGAGTTCTCTTATTAAATTCTACTTTCTTCTCTTCTACAACAAATACAGGTCCGATGGCAATACCTTCGCACCCGCATTGTCCTTCTATCGTCTTCATAATAGTGTGTCACTCTCCAAAGACATTAACTTGACTTATCTTCTATTGCGGCGGCACCTCTCATTGTTATGGACGGACCGCCCTTGTCTTCAATGTATTCTTCCGTTATCTCAACAGCTCCGATATTATCGTCCTTGGGAATCTCATACATAATATCGAGCATGAATTCTTCTATAATCGCACGAAGAGCTCTGGCTCCAAGTTCTCTCTTCATAGCCTTTCTTGCAATGGCGTGAAGGGCTCCGTCTGTAAATGTCAGCTTAACTTCATCAAGTGCAAGTAATTTCTGATACTGCTTAAGGATCGCATTCTTAGGTTCCTTAAGGATTCTTACAAGCATCTCTTCATCAAGAGCCTGCGTTGAAAAGAGAATGGGAAGACGGCCGATGAACTCGGGAATCATACCGAACTTCTTAAGGTCTTCCGATGTGGTCTTCATAAGGATATCTCTGTCCTTATCGTATTTATCCTTGAGTTCTCCGGTGAATCCCATTGCACTGGACTTATTGAGCCTCTCTTTAACGATATTGTCAAGATCCGGGAAGGCTCCGCCGCAGATGAATAAAATGTTCTTCGTATCGATAGTCGTCATTGGAACCATGGCATTCTTACTGCTGGCACCCACGGGAACTTCCACCTCTGCGCCTTCTAACAGCTTAAGCATTCCCTGCTGTACCGATTCACCGCTTACGTCTCTCTGATTGGCATTACGTTTCTTGGCAAGCTTATCAATCTCATCGATAAATATAATACCGCACTCAGCTTTGTCGACGTCATTATCTGCTGCCGCAAGAAGCTTAGATACAACAGACTCGATATCATCACCGATATAACCGGCTTCCGTAAGTGATGTAGCATCTGTAATTGCAAGAGGTACATCCAGAAGTCTTGCCAGTGTCTTAACAAGATATGTCTTACCCGAACCGGTAGGTCCGATCATAAGCATATTGGATTTCTCAATCTCGATATCGTCTTCGGGATCATTGGCTACCCTTTTATAATGGTTATATACGGCAACTGACATAACCTTCTTGGCATGCTCCTGTCCTACCACGTATTCATCAAGTCTTGCTTTAATCTCGTGGGGAGGAAGCATATTCTTAATATCGATAGCAGGTCCTTCTTCGCCATCTTCCGCGCCATCGAGCTTTCCATCTGTCTTAGGCTTAGAGTCTGCTTTCTTCTTCGACTTTTTCTTCTTAATCTTCTGGGAACTCGGCATAGCAAAATCAGCAAGATTAATCATGCCGATATTAGGCATCTTGCTAAAGTCAAAAGCTCCGCCGGTATTCTCCGTCGTATTATTGAAATTATTCATAGAATCGAAAGTGCGTTGCATACATTCGTTACAAATGCTTACACCGCTTCCGATATTGATCATGGGACCTGCCTGGCCTTCTGTCCTATGACAAATAAAACAGATATTTTCATATCCGTCTTCTTTCTTATCATTCTTATCAGAGTCTTTATTATCCGTATTCTCAGTTCCGTCAGAAGTCTCTACAATCTCGGCATCTACAACGTCATCGCCGTTATCATCTACTTCTCTAAAATCATTATCAGACATTTGTCTTCTTCCTCCTGTCTATTCAAGCATCTTGTCAATATAGTTGAATACATCTTCAAAGTATTCATTTCTGATATCGGGAGTCGCATTGAATAGTTCATGCTTACTCTCCGGGTAAATCTTATACGTTGTCGTACCGGTTCTCTCTACGAAGATTCTGTGACCTTCATTATCTACAAGCGCATCCTTGCCGGCTTCACAAAGGAGTATAGGCGTCGTTACGTTAGACGCATCCTTAAGACATTTCTTAGAGCCGTGAAGACTGGCTCTCGTCCAAGCGTATGTTCCGGCGTACGTTGTATATTCAGGAACACTTAGTCTCTTATCAAATTGATAATCGTACCTGGCTTTTGAAAGAGACGAGCTCTTCTCCCACACATTAATACCGTCGAATTCCCTCTGCCCCGGAACAATCTTCCTCTCGTTACCGGTAAGTTTCATAATACCGCTAATAAGTTCAACCTGCCACGGCTTGAAGCTTCCGAGAACCATCTTGTGCATAGGTGAGGAAAGCACAGCACACTTGAAGTAGTCATGATATTTCTCCAAGAAAAGAGAAGCAATGCAGCCGCCCATTGAATGAGCGAACAGCACATATGTCTTGGTCTTAGACTGCTTTTTCACAATTTGATCCATATACTCCCTAAAGTCTTCCACATATTGGTCATAGGACTTAACATACACATGATCAAGCTCCGGCACCACTCTGTCCGAGAAGCCGTATCCTCTGTGCTCGACGAAGAATACAGAGTATCCCATATTATAGAATATATAGGCAAGCTCGTAGTACTTAGGAAAGAATTCGCAGTACCCGTGAGACATAACGACAGACGCTTTCTCATCAGGGTTGACAGCATAATAATAGGCTATCTTCGTGCTGTCGAAGCTCTCGAACTTCCCTGTTATGAATTCCTTCTCTATCCAAGGCTCTATTTGTTTTTCTGTAAATTCTCTGAAATCCTCTTCGGGTATCATAAGAGGAGATAAATCGTCACGCATTGTAATACCTCGTAAGGAGACTCACCTCATTGTAGTTTTCGCTGCGCGAAAAGTGGTTCGTCGTGGAGTCAAGTTGCTTCGCAAGCTAACTCCCTAATCCATATCCTCAAAAGCTTCCAGACCCTTCTTAACTTCAATGTTCTTGCTATCACCGTGCTTAACGAACAGCATAGTTACGAATGCAAGTCCCATGAATATGAACGCATATGGGAAGAAGATATCGTAAGATACATATCTAAGGAGTGCACCGCAGATAATAGGTGTTACAATCTGAGCCGCCATACTGAATGTATAATAGTATCCAGTGAACTTACCCACGTCGCTACCCTTACACATTTCAATAACCATAGGCAAACTGTTAACATTGATAAAGCCCCATCCGGCTCCGATTAATGCCAGAAGTACATAGAAGAATATCTTCTCTGCAAGCCGGAATTCTCCTGAGAATGAAAGCGTGAATATAAATGCCGCAACAAAGCATACCGTCATAAGAAGGACACCGATAATAATCGTCTTCTTACGACCAATCTTACTTGCTATTAGTCCGGAAGGAATATAACATACGATAGCGCCGACCGTTGCAACTGTAAGGAAGAGGTTAGCATCTCCAAGTGCCATATCCCATTTTACAGATGCAAATGTTGTAAACCATGTCTCAAGTGCGTTATAAGCAATAAACCAAAGGGCTACGGATATAAGTACGAAGATAAGGCTCTTCTTAACCTCCGGTGGAAGCTTGGCATTTCCCGAACCGTCATCAACGGTAAGATCCCACTCGGGATGCTCTTTCTCTATCTCCTTAACTTCATTACTAAGCTTTACTTCATTAACGGTAATCATAACAATCAGCATTCCGACTATCATAATTCCGGCAACTATCGCGAACAGAAGGAAGTAATCGACGTGCTCAAGTTCTGCAACTCTCTTGGAATTGTAAAGAACTGCTGATATTCCGAGATACAGCACACCACCGACAGCACCCATAAGATTAATAATAGCATTCGCCTGACTTCTAAGTGGCTTCGGTGTTACATCCGGCATAAGTGCTACAGCCGGAGAACGATATGTACCCATGGCAACAAGAAGTGCGCCAAGGATTCCCACGAAGAGAATTTCCTTACCAAGTGAAGGATTGGCGAAGTAGCTGTTATCTACAAGCGGAAGCATCAGCATCAGAATAACTGCCGCTATTGTACCGAATAAGATAAACGGTTTTCTTCGTCCCATCTTGGATTTACATTTATCGGATATACCACCGAATAATGGAAGCAGGAATAATGCAAGCACATTATCAGCCGCCATGATAACACCGGTGATTGTCTCGTTCATGTTGAATGTGTTCTTCAGAATCAAAGGGATGATTCCGTTGTACATTTGCCAAAATGCACAGATTGATAAAAATGCAAAACCAACTCTGATTGTCTGCCATGTCTTAAGCTTCATAATAAAAGCCAATTTTTACAAACTATACTGAGTTATTTTACCATTTATGGAGGAAGATAGCAAATTATATTCTCGGCGCGAGGTGGACTTTTTTAGTTAATTAAAGTACAATATAATTCACTATCAGAGGTTGGACGGAGGAAAAAGAATGTATATTCAGCTAGACGGACAAGTATTATACTATGAAGAGACGGGGGATGGTACGCCTCTTATTATGCTACACGGCAATAATGAGAGTCACGAAATATTCGAAGAGGCCACCGAGATATTGTCTGAGAAATATACTGTATATGCAATAGATTCCAGAGGACAGGGCCTCTCTGCCGTCCCCGACGAATTCCACTACATAGATATGGCTTATGATGTTATTAACTTTATTGAGACGCTGGGAATTGAGAATCCGATACTATATGGCTTCAGCGATGGCGGAATTATCGGGCTTCACGTTGCAAGGCTTCGCGGAGAACTGATTTCTAAGCTTATAATAAGCGGTGCCAATCTGTCTCCGAAGGGGCTTAAGGGTTCTGCCATATCCGAGATAAAGAGAGAATATAAAAAGAGTAATAAAGATCCGCTTATCGGGCTAATGCTAAAAGAGCCCAATATCTTCGACTTCGAATTGGAAGAAATAAGTGTTCCCACATTAATACTTGCGGGCTCAAAAGACATGGTTAAGCCTGCCGAGACAAAAAAGATTAATAAATGTATAAAGGGCTCCACTCTCCGAATCCTGGATGGTGAAACCCATAGCAGTTATGTCGTTCATTCAACTAAGATAGCTGAGATTATAATGGAATATAACTAATTCTCCGAAATTACGTCCTTCATACTATACATGCCGGGAGCCTTGCCGGCAAGGAACTTGGCGGCTTCAACAGCACCCTTGGCGAATACCGACCTTGAATATGCGGTGTGGGAAAGCGTAATCACTTCGTCCATTCCCGCAAATATCACATCATGATCGCCCACGATTGTTCCGCCACGAACGGCACTGATTCCAATCTCTTTATCCGGCCTCTTTTCGCGTCTTGCGCTTCTGTCATATACATAATCATAAGAATTATCACACGCTTCATTAATGGAATCTGCAAGTGCAAGCGCCGTTCCGGAAGGAGCGTCAACCTTTCTTCTGTGATGCTTCTCAACAATCTCAATATCATATCCGGCTTCAGCGAACACATCCGCTGCCTTCTTAACAAGATCCATAAGAGTGTTAATTCCGAGTGACATGTTAGCAGATCTAAGAATCGCAACCTTAGCCGAAGACTTCTCCACATTGTCAAGCTGTTCATCTGAAAGCCCCGTAGTGCAGAGAACAACGGGAATGCTCTTGTTGACACAATATTCAACTAACCCGTCAACAGCCTTGGAATTAGAGAAATCTATTACGACATCTGCCTCAACATCACATTTATCAATTGTCTCGAACACGGGATAATCATTATCAACTCCTGTAAAGGGATCGACTCCGGCAACAATCTCTATACCGTCGTCAGAATTACAAATATCATTAACAACTCTTCCCATATGGCCGTTACAGCCATGCATTATTGCTCTAATCATCTCTATCTCCTAATCACAATGAGTCTCGCACATTTTGTTTCGCCTACGGCGAAGGTGCTCGACGTGCAGTATTTCGACTTCGCCGAAACACAGCGTACTACAACAACCCATAATCCTTCATCGCCTGCTCTAGCACCTTAGCATTCTCATCAGACATTTCACAGAGAGGAGGTCTGAGGCTTCCCACATTCTTACCCATAAGGTTAAGTGCCTTCTTAACGGGAATAGGATTAACCTCTGAGAAAAGTGCATCTACAAGGGGAAGGGCCTTAAATTGCGCCTTCATTGCAATATCACCGCTACCCTCAAGGTAATCGATTACCATATCGTGAGTCTGACGAGGCGCGATATTGGCAATAACCGAAATCACACCGATTGCTCCGATTGACATAAGAGGAACAACAAGACCGTCCTCGCCGGAATAAAGTTCCAAGTTACCGTCACAGAGAGCCATTGTCTTAGACGCCTGCGCAATATTACCGGTTGCTTCCTTAAGACCTACGATATTCTTCTTTGTCTTATAAAGCTCAGCCACAGTCTCCGGTGCGATATTGGTACCTGTTCTGCTTGGCACGTTATAGAGAATAATCGGAAGATTTGTCTCGTCCGCAATCATACTGTAGTGATTTACAAGACCTTTTTGTGTAGCCTTGTTATAATAAGGCGTTACGATAAGTGCCGCATCCACTCCGTCCTCTTCAGCTTCCTTAATATGCTGAATTGCAGTAGCGGTATTGTTAGAGCCTGTGCCCGCAACAACGGGGATTCTGCCCTTAACAAACTCTACGCATCTCTTAATCGTATTACGGTGCTCCTCCATCGAAAGCGTTGCGCTCTCTCCTGTTGTACCGCATATGATAATCGCATCCGTATCATTATCGATATGGAACTCAACAAGCTCTTCCAACTTGTCATAATCTACTTCCAAGTTATCCTTCATAGGCGTTACGATTGCAACGCCGGATCCTTTGAATATTGCCATAATTACCCCTCCTATTCCTCTTTGGAAATGTTATATACTACGTCACATACGTCTCTTAATTCTTTCGACATATTAATACCCGTAAGTATTATATCCGTGAACATCGACTTACTCCTTAGTACATCAATTACATCTTCTTCAGATGCAATCTTCTCTTCCACAACACCGAGTATCTCATCTAAGATCAGAACATCACACTCCCCTGTTGTTAATGACTTCTTGGCGAAATTGAGAGCATTGGCATAATTCTTATGCTCCTCTTCTCTCTCCTTTACAGTCATATTGTCGAATGAATCGACAGATTGCTCAAAACGGAATATTTTAAGCTCGGGCTCAAGCTTATCAAGAAAATCATTGCTAAGCTGACCTTTCATAAATTGTATTACATACACCTGCTTTCCCTGCCCCGCAGCCTTGATTCCATAGCCGAGAGCGGCGCTTGTCTTACCGATACCGGTTCCGGAGTATGCAATTATCCTGCCTTTATCCATAATCATCCTCACATCGTAAAAATGCACGAAACACGCATATTATACCTTATATTTATTAAATTTACAATAATCGGCTGTATCTTAGGCTACTTTTCTACGTTTTACATATTGTTTTTGACACAATGTAACACTATAATTTCTAATTGGTCGGAAGCTTCAAAGCAAGTTTTATCAATTAATCCGACACATTTTCAATTGACAGATAATTAGGAGAATACTTATGTTACAAAACAGGGAAGATATTAGGAATATAGCAATTATTGCCCATGTAGATCACGGTAAAACCACCTTAGTTGACGAGCTTCTTAAGCAAAGCGGTGTCTTTCGCGAGAACCAGGAAGTTGCCGAGCGTATCATGGACTCCAACGACATTGAGAAGGAGCGCGGAATAACCATTCTCTCCAAGAACACAGCCGTTACATATAACGGTGTCAAGATCAATATAATCGATACTCCGGGCCACGCAGATTTCGGGGGCGAGGTTGAACGTGTTCTTAAGATGGTAAATGGTGTTATTCTCGTTGTAGATGCATTCGAGGGCTCTATGCCACAGACTAAGTTCGTCCTTATGAAAGCGCTTGAACTTAACCTTCCCGTTATTTGTTGTATCAATAAAATTGACAGGCCGGAAGCAAGACCGGAAGAAGTTATAGACGAAGTATTGGAGCTTCTTATGGACTTAGATGCATCCGACGAACAACTTGATCTTCCATTCATCTATGCTTCTGCCAAGCAAGGCTTCGCTGTTACCGATATGGAAGATGAGAAGAAGGATATGGCGCCTCTCTTCGAGACTATATTAGACTATATCCCCGCTCCCACCGGCGACCCTGACAGTGCAACACAGGTTCTTATAAGTACAATCGATTATAACGAATACGTGGGAAGAATCGGCATAGGAAAGGTTGATAACGGCTCCATTAAGATTAACCAAGAAGCAGTCGTTGTTAACGCCCATGAGCCTGATAAATGTACTAAGGTTAAGATATCCAAATTATACGAATTCGACGGACTTGATAAGGTTGATGTAACCGAAGCCAATTTCGGATCAATCGTTGCAATATCGGGAATCTCCGATATCCATATCGGTGACACCATATGCGACCCGGACGACCCGAAGCCCATTGAATTCCAGAAGATATCAGAACCTACAATCGCTATGAATTTCGTAGTAAATGATTCCCCCTTTGCGGGGCAAGAGGGGAAATACGTGACTAGTCGCCACATAAGAGACCGCCTCTTCAAGGAGCTTAATACGGACGTATCTCTTCGCGTGGAAGAGACAGACTCTCCCGACAGCTACAAGGTATCGGGAAGAGGTGAGCTTCATCTCTCTGTTCTTATTGAAAATATGCGACGTGAAGGGTATGAATTCGCTGTATCCAAAGCAGAAGTATTATACAAAGAAGATGAGAACGGCAAGAAGCTTGAGCCTATGGAAATAGCGTACGTTGACGTACCGGATGAATTCACAGGTGCGGTAATTGAGAAGCTTTCGCTTCGTAAGGGTGAGCTTCGCAATATGTCGCAGATTGCAGGCGGATACACAAGAATAGAATTCAAGATTCCGTCACGCGGACTTATAGGCTACAGAGGTGATTTCCTTACAGATACTAAGGGAAATGGAATTCTCAACACAATATTCGACGGATATGAACCCTACAAAGGCGATATAGAATACAGACAGCTTGGTTCTCTTATAGCATTTGAGACGGGAGAATCGGTAACATACGGACTGTTCTCGGCGCAGGATAGAGGAAGTCTGTTCATCGGTCCCGGTGAAAAGGTGTATTCGGGAATGGTGATCGGACAGTGTTCGAGAGCCGAAGATATTGAGCTTAATGTGTGCAAGAAAAAGCACCTTACCAACACAAGATCTTCTTCTGCTGATGAGGCACTAACATTAACCCCGCCAAGGATTCTGTCCCTTGAGCAGGCTATTGACTTTATAGATACGGATGAGCTTCTTGAGGTGACGCCGGAGTCACTTAGGATACGTAAGCGAATTTTGGATCCGACCGAGAGGAAGAGAGCTTACATACGAAGTAAGAATTAGGAACATCCAGCGCATCCACCGCATCCGGCTCCGGCAGTGCCACAGCATCCACCACCGTCACCGTGCGCACTGCAAGAAGCCTGCATATCGCCCGTCATCTGCAGAACAAGACTTCCACCAAGGAATGCTTCTACTGCATCGTCACAGGTGCCTTCTACGTTCGGAATCACAGATACACTGATATTCTGCAATCCATTAATCGCTCCTTCACCGATATTATCACAGATGACAACAGCCACATTGTAATCATCCATAAGCATACAAGCTGCTTCGTGACCGCCTTCGCCGTAATTATTCACTACTGCGCTGTCGATTATATTTCCGTTTTCCACTTCATATAATTTGAACTCTTTTGCATGACCGAAATGCTGTCCTACATTACCGTTCTCATGTGTTACTGCTATAACCATAATTCTTCCTTTCTATACACACAACCGGCTCATAATATATGACCCGGTTGCTTACTTTACTATACTACTTATTAGGCACCAATACTTCCTTACCACCCATATACGGCTGTAACACCTTGGGGATATTAACAGAACCGTCCTCGTTAAGGTTGTTCTCCAGGAATGCTATTAGCATACGAGGAGGTGCCACAACTGTATTATTAAGTGTATGAGCGAAGTATTTCTTCTTATCCTTGCCTTTAACACGAATCTTCAAGCGGCGGGCCTGCGCATCACCTAAGTTGGAACACGAACCAACTTCAAAATACTTCTTCTGTCTGGGGCTCCACGCCTCTACATCGCATGACTTAACCTTAAGATCTGCCAAGTCTCCCGAGCAGCACTCTAAAGTTCTTACAGGGATATCCAGACTTCTGAATAAGTCTACCGTATTCTTCCAAAGTACATCATAATATTTCTTAGAATCTTCAGGCTTACATACCACAATCATCTCTTGCTTCTCAAATTGGTGAATTCTGTATACACCGCGTTCCTCTATGCCGTGGGAACCCTTTTCCTTTCTGAAGCAAGGAGAATAGCTTGTAAACTTATAAGGGAGCTTCTCTTCGTCGTTAAGGGTATCGATAAACTTACCAATCATTGAGTGCTCTGATGTACCGATAAGGTATAGGTCTTCTCCTTCTATCTTGTACATCATGGCTTCCATCTCATCGAAGCTCATAACGCCTGTTACAACATTGGATCTAATCATAAAAGGCGGTACACAGTAGGTAAAGCCTCTGTCAATCATAAAGTCTCTTGCATAGCTTATAACAGCGGAATGAAGCCTTGCGATATCACCCATAAGGTAGTAGAATCCGTTACCTGCGACCTTGCCGGCGCTATCTAAATCGATTCCGTCAAAGCTTGCCATGATATCGGAATGGTACGGAATCTCGAAGTCTGGAACTACAGGCTCACCGAACTTCTCAATCTCAACGTTACAGGTGTCATCCTTACCGATTGGCACACTGTCGTCGATGATATTGGGAATCTTCATCATAATAGATGTAACCTTATCGGAGAGATCTTTCTCCGTAGGCTCAAGATCCTTAATCCTATCCTTAAGGCTTGCAACTTCCTTCTTCTTAGCCTCGGCTTCGTCCTTCTTGCCTTGACCCATAAGGGCTCCGATTTCTTTTGCAGACTTATTCATCTTGGCACGAAGTTCGTCAGCCTCAGACTGCGCCTCTCTTGCCTTTTTATCAAGCTCTATTACTTCATCAACGAGGGCTATTTTCTCGTCCTGGAACTTTTTCTTAATATTTTCCTTAACAATATCAGGGTTTTCTCTTAAGAATTTAATATCTATCATAATTAACCTTTCCTACTGCACTAAAGGATACTTTGCCGTAAGCTTATCAACTATGGCTCTTGCCTTAGGCACACCGTCTGCTCCTTCTTTAATAACGATTGAAATTGCCTCTGCAACTTCATCAAAGTCAGCTTCCTTAAGACCTCGGCTGGTAGCTGCAGGCGTTCCAAGCCTTATACCTGATGTTACGAAAGGCGACTTAGGGTCGTTGGGGATAGTGTTCTTGTTAGCCGTAATATGCGCTTCATCAAGAAGTGCCTCAACTTCTTTACCTGTAAGTTCATAAGGTGTTAGGTCAAGAAGCATAAGGTGGTTATCCGTACCGCCGGATACAATCTTAATATCCCTGTCCTGAAGTCCCTTGCAAAGTGCCTTGGCGTTATCTCTTACCTGAACCATATATTCCTTATATGAAGGGTCTAACGCTTCCTTTAAGCATATTGCCTTAGCGGCAACAACATGCATAAGAGGTCCGCCCTGGATACCCGGGAACACTGCCTTATTGAAATTATACTTCTTATTAAACTCATTAGAGCACATAATCATTCCTCCGCGAGGTCCGCGAAGAGTCTTATGTGTAGTAGTCGTAACTACATCAGCATAAGGCATAGGTGACATATGAAGACCCGCCACTACAAGACCTGCAATATGTGCAATGTCTGCCATAAGAATAGCATCTACCTTATCTGCAATCTCTCTAAATCTCTTGAAGTCAATCTCTCTTGCATAAGCTGAAGCACCTGCAATAATCATCTTAGGCTTGCACTCCTTAGCGATTCTCTCAACTTCATCATAGTCGATAAAACCGTCATCATTAACACCATATGGAACGATGTTAAAATATTTACCGGAGAAATTAACAGGTGAGCCGTGTGTAAGGTGACCGCCGTGATTAAGGTTCATTCCCATAACGGTATCACCGGGCTCAAGGATTGCAAATTGAACTGCCATATTAGCCTGTGCACCGGAATGAGGCTGTACATTAACATATTCACAGCCGAATAATTCCTTCGCTCTCTCTCTTGCAAGGTCTTCTACCACATCAACGCACTCGCATCCGCCGTAGTATCTCTTACCCGGATAACCTTCAGCGTATTTATTGGTAAATATAGAACCCATTACCGACATTACAGCGGGACTTACCCAGTTCTCCGATGCGATAAGTTCAATATGACTTGATTGTCTTTCTTTCTCTGCCACGAGAGCTTTGGAAAGCTCGGGATCGGCATTTTTTATATCGTCAAATGTGTACATTTTATCCTCCTAAATTGTTACACCGTCACCTTTTGGTTCCTTCTTTTTCTTCTTGTAAGTACTGTTACGAGTAGGTGTATTCTTCTTACTCTTAATGTGTACCTTCATCACATACCAGAGCTGTGTAGCAAGGCAGATTGATGAGTATGTACCTACGATAACACCGAGAAGAAGCGGTATCGCGAATTCCTTAATTGTCGACACGCCGAAGATCAAAAGCATAACAACCATAAGTGCCGTTGTAAATGAAGTTGAAATAGATCTAGTAAGTGTCTGTGTAATACTTTCGTTACAAAGCTTCTTATAGTCTTCGGGATCTCGCCTTGTCATATTCTTCTCATTTTCACGAATTCTATCGAATATGACAATTGTATCATTGACTGAATATCCGATTACGGTAAGCATACATGCGATAAATGTTGAACCAACCGTCAGTCTTACAATTGCATAAAGCGTAAGTACAACAAGCACGTCATGGACTAACGCCAAAATAGCTGACGATGCGTACCGAAGATCCCTGAACCTGATCCAGATATATATAAGCATCGCTATAGCCGCCACAATAACAGCGATTATGGCATCCGTTCGCATTTCACTTGAAATCGTTGAACTTATATTCTCGGAAGAAATATCCGTCTCCTGAATTCCCTTCTTCTCAAGAAGTGCCTTATTAAGTGCTTCACGTTCGTCTAAGTCAAGTGTTCTCGTCTTAATAACGACCTGATTAGAATTGTCTACAAGCTGTGTCTGTATGTCATTATCTCCCGTCACAGCACTGACAATCGGAACTATATCAGAATCTATCTCGTCTAATGTATACTCTTTATCGAGATTAACAGTTGTTGATGTACCGCCGGAGAACTCAAGGCTGTAGTTTAATGCCTTATTACCCATTCCGGCATTAACGCCCATTCCGATAAGTCCCGCTGCAATAATAACAGCCGAAATCACGAAGAATATTGTCTTCTTTCCTACGAAGTCGATAGGTGCTCTCTTCTTAGCCTTACCGTAGAGATTAGGATTGGTAAGCCCGAATGCAACAGCACTGCTTATAAGTATTCTTGTAACGATAAGAGCCGTGAACATTGATAAAACTACACCGATTGCAAGTGTAACAGCGAATCCTCTTACTGTTCCCGAACCAAGGAAATAAAGAACTGCTGCCGCAATAAGTGTTGTTATGTTACCGTCGAAGATAGCCGACATAGCCTTCTTGAAACCTGTCTGAACAGATGCTCCCGTATCATGTCCCGCCGCAAGCTCTTCTTTAATTCTGGCAAATATAATAACATTTGCATCCACCGCCATACCGATGGACAGAACAATACCGGCGATACCCGGAAGTGTAAGGGTTATATCGAAAGCCCATATAATAAATACTACAAGCGCCGTATAGAACACTAACGACAAACTTGCCGTAACACCCGGAAGTCTGTACATTATAATCATGAATATAATAACTGCGATAAGACCGATAAGTCCGGCAAGTAAGCTTGATGAAAGAGCATCAGAACCAAGCTGTGCACCTACGACCTGAGACTGAATCTCAGTAAGCTTAATATCAAGACCACCGATTCTTATATATGACGCAAGCTTCTCTGCTTCGTCAATCGAAGACATTCCTTCAATAATACAGTTACCGTCGGTAATAGCCGCATTTACCTTAGGAACACTTACGAATTGTCCGTCATAGTATATACCGATTGATTCGCCTGACTGGTAAGCCTTGGTAGTTGCATCACCGAAAGCCTTGGCTCCGGCCTGATTAAGTGTAATTGACACAACAGGATCCTTAGCATTGGTCTGCTGGTTGTTATTGTATCCTGCCGATGCGGAACTAACCTGCGAACCATCTATTACGATAGAGCCGTCACTCTCAAGCTGAGCAAGGCTCTTATTAAGCTTATACTGACCGGTAGTCGAGTCATATTCATAATTCTTATTACCCGACGAATCCGTCTCTGACATAAAATAGAGGTCACCGGGTGTACCTAACTCTTCAAGAATTGCATTGGCATCTGTTACACCCGGGATTTCTACTACAATTCTCTTGTCTCCCACCTTATATACAGATGCTTCTGTTGTCTGAGAACTTCCCAGATCCTTTTCTATACGCTGTTGCAGCTTATAGATTGTATCGTTCATCTCTTCTTCGGTAGGGGATCCTTCAGCTTCGTAAGTAATACTTACACCACCTGCAAGGTCAAGACCAAGCTTGATATTCTGGTCGGCACCTTTGCCTGTCGATGATATGATAAGTGACGCTTCATAGATAAGAAGGGCTGTCAATATCACGAAAGCAAGAAGCCATGCCACCGCTTGTCCTTTTTTCATGTTCTTCATCGTCTCTCTCCTTTAAAATGTTATTTCGAAGTGGCTGCCTTGATGTAAATAGCATCTTCTACACGCTTCTTCTGAAGCTTACAGCCGATATTATATGTACCCAAAATACTGCCGCTATAGTTATAAGCGTTGGCGGCGCATCCGCCGCTACAGTAGAATTTAGCAAAGCAATTATTACATTCTTCCTTGGCATAGACATTACAAGATTTAAATTCGTCTCGTAAGTCAAGATTTTCAAGGCCTGAATCCACATTTCCCATATAAAAATCATTATCGCCAACAAATTGATGACAAGGGAAAAGCTCGCCCGTGGGCGTCACAGCGAGATACTCCGTGCCCGAACCGCAGCCCGATAGCCTCTTGTACACACAAGGTCCGCCTTCAAGATCTATCATATAATGAAAGAAATTGAATTCATCTTCCGTTCCGCTACGCCTCACCATCTCCTTGGCAAGGGAATCGTATTCTTCGAAGAGTATAGGCAAATCCTCTTCTCTAATGGCGTAATCATCTGTATCCTTCGCCACAACCGGCTCCACCGAAATCTGCTTGAAGCCGAGATTCGCAAGATGAAGTACATCCTTACTAAAGTCAAGATTATTATGTGTGAACGTACCTCTTACATAATACTTTTCTTGCCCTCTCTTTTTGGCAAATGTAATGAATCTATCGATAACAGTGTCGTAGCTTCCCGCTCCCTTAGGGAAAGGACGCATCCTGTCATGAACCTCGGGGCGACCGTCAACGGACAACACCACATTATCCATATTGTCGTTGAGATAGTCCATAATCTCTTCTGTGAGAAGGACACCGTTGGTTGTAAGAGTGAACCGGAAATTCTTATCATTTTCCTTTTCGATACTTCTTGCATAGTCGACGATTTTTTTAACAACCTCGAAGTTCATAAGTGGCTCGCCACCGAAGAAGTCGACCTCGAGATTTCGACGACCTTTTGAATTCTCCACGAGAAAATCTATCGCCTTCCTACCGACCTCGAAACTCATAAGCTCCTTCTCGCCGTTGTATTCGCCTTTGCCTGCAAAGCAATATTTACAGGCGAGGTTACAATCGTGTGCGATATGAAGGCAAAGCGCCTTAACGACCGTCGGTCTCTTACTGTAATCTATGATATTACTTTCATAGTTATCGACGGTGAATAATTCTTCATTATTAACAAGAGTATCTATCTCGTCATATGCCTCGAATAATTCGTCAATTGTAATATCTTTACTATCTGTAAAATGTTCCTTCCGATTCATAACGGTCTTACATATAGCTTCTTTATCGAGCTTCGACCATAGAGGGTTCTTACTGCCCTCTTTGTTTGACTCTGAATCGACGCTGCCATTCTTCTCTAATTCCTGAAGAAGCTTATCGCATTCTTCTATGAGCTCATAGGTTATATCATCTACGACATGTATGGCACCGGAGCTTACATCAATTACAATACTCTCACCGTTAACCCTATACTGATGTATCATTTCTCTGTCCTTATAACGTCAAAAACCGACCGAATAGCAGTATGGCATTTCATACTGAACATCGGTCAGAATTTTGCTATTTCTGTATATTTTGTATAAAACTTAACTACTTCTGTTCGCAGGATTGGTTACCAACGGTACAGCTTGTCTTGCAGGCAGACTGACAAGATGTCTGGCATTCGCCACATCCGCCCTTCTTAACTGTTGTAGAAAGCTTCTTTGTTTTTAATGTCTTTACATGCTTCATAGTTCTACTTCCTTTCTTTAAAACACAACACGTTTTGACATTATATCACAATTTTTTCTATTAATAAAGGTTTTCAGCAATGTTTTTTTATGTTATTATTCAAATATGTTTACAAAAGAGCATTTAGAGCATTTTAAAACAAAACAAGTATTCATACATACCCACGATTTCCCGGATCCCGATGCCTTCGCAAGTGCATTCGGACTCCAAAGTCTTCTGGAGAATTACGGTATTAAATCAATCATTTGCTACGGCGGAGAGATTGAAAGAAGCAGCCTTATTAAAATGGTTGAGGAATTCAATATTGAGGTTACTCCCCGCACGAAGTACGATAATCAGTTCCTTAATGCTGTAAATATCCTAGTTGACTCTCAGATCAACAACTCCAACATCACATTTAATCCCGGGGACGACGTCTATTGTATCGATCATCACCCCATATTCTCTGATGCGAAATATGTATGGCAGGATATAAGACCTGTGGGTGCATGTGCAAGTATAATCATTTCCTACTATAAGGAAGCCAACATTACGGTGACAAAGGATGCTGCTTCCGCTCTCTGCTACGGAATCAAAATGGATACCAATGATTTCAACAGAGGCTGTACAATGTTCGATATTGAAATGTTCAGAGAAATATTCGAATATTGTGATTACAATAAGGTTACATACATTAACCAGAATCAGTTGGTTCTTAATGATTTCGAAGCATTCAGGGCGGCGCTTAAGAATATTACTATTTATGGAAGCATCGGATTTGCTTATATCCCATTCAAGTGTCCTTCCACCCTTGTTGCCATAATATCAGATTTCCTTTTATCTACGGCAGAGGTTACGGTATCAATTGTATATTCAAGGCTGGATGATGTAGTGAAATTCTCCATAAGAAGCGAAGATAAGACAATACACGCGGGAAGGCTTATTCACGAAGCGTTAAAAGATATTGGTAACGGCGGAGGCCACCCGACTATGGCGGGTGGCGTCATATATAAGAATTATCTTGATAAAATCAGCAATCTGGAAAGCACCGTAGAGCGAGTATTTATGGGGGCGTATGAGAAGCTGTATAAATAAAAGCGTGCCTTCGGACCAGGTACCCGCACGCTACTCTTATTCTTACGGCTCATCACCAAGTACCTGCACGCTCATACATAAAATCGCTTAGCAGGTCTTGGTTGATTCTACGTTTACTTAATGTCACTTAGCATATCTTGGCTCCTCAGATTCTTGCGAAGTGGTCTAGAGTTTCGTAATGATTTCAACTCCCTCATCAAGATAATCTATATCTAACTCATACAGTTTTCCTTCATCCGACTTAGTCGCATACTCAGGATTAAGAGGCATCTTGCCGAGAACTTCTATTCCGAGTTCTTTTGCAACCCCATCAATATTACTCTCACCGAAGACATTTATCTTCTTGCCGCAATCAGGGCATTCTACATAACTGTAATTCTCTACCACACCGAGTACGGGTATATCCATCATTCCTGCCATATTGTAGGCTTTTTTTACAATCATTTGAACAAGCTCTTGCGGAGATGTCACAATAACGATTCCGTCAACGGGAAGTGACTGGAATACCGTAAGTGGTACATCGCCTGTTCCCGGTGGCATATCAACAAGAAGATAATCAATTTCTCCCCAGATGATATCAGTCCAGAATTGTTTAACGACTCCGGCAATTACGGGACCTCTCCATACAACAGGTTTTTCCTCATCATCGAGAATAAGATTAATAGATATAATCTTCGTTCCGTCCTCTGCTTCAATAGGATAGCTTCCTTCTTCAACTGCTTCCACAGGCCCTTTAATTCCGAACATTTTCGGGATAGATGGACCGGTAATATCGGCATCAAGTATACCTACCTTGTAGCCTTGTTTTCTAAGCTTAGCAGCAAGGGTTGATGTGACGAAGCTCTTTCCCACACCGCCTTTTCCGGATACGACTCCGATAACATTCTTAATATTAGACAGTGGATTCATATCTGCCAGGAAGTTAGGCTTCTCCTTCGAAGGGCATCCTTCACAGCTCTCTTTGTCACAGCTTGCTGCACTACTGCAATTTTCTTTTTCACTCATTTTCATTTCCTCCTACTAATACTCTTAGGGACTGCGTGAAGTCTCCCTCAGCAATTCCATTCTCTGTAATGAACGCAGTTATAAGTTCATGACTTGTTATGTCAAATGCGGGATTATATACATCAATGTCTTTTGGTGCCATCCTTTCCTTATACCACATTTCTGTTACTTCGTATTCTTTTCTCTTTTCTATTAAGATTTTGTCACCGCATCTTATGTTAAGGTCTATCGATGACGTGGGTGCACATACGTAAAACGGTATATTATAATACTTCGCAACAATTGCGAGAGAAGAAGTTCCTATCTTATTGGCAGTATCACCGTTGGCCGCAACTCTGTCGCAACCTACAATAACCTTATCGATTCGCCCCTCCGCCATAATAGACGATATCATATTGTCGCACAAAAGTGTAGTCTTAATACCATTTTCCCTAAGTTCATATGCTGTAAGTCTGGCTCCCTGCAGAAGCGGTCTTGTCTCGCTGCAGTAGACGCTTATGTTCATATTGTTTTCATTGGCAAGATAGATTGGTGCCGTTGCCGTTCCGTATCTTACGGCACAGAGGCTTCCCGCATTGCAGTGGGTAAGTATTCTATCACCGCCTTTAATAATCTTAAGTCCGTTTTCACCAATTCGTCTGCACACTTCTATGTCATGATCATAGATTTCCATTGCCTTCCTGTGAAGAACATTTCCGATATATCCGCGAAGCTCGTCATCAAGTTCAATTTCTTCTAAGCGAGAATCAAGAAGGTAGGCACCGAATCTGTGAAGAGTGAACCGTTCAAGCTCCTTCTTCATAATATTAAGAGCCCAGAAAAGGTTAACGGCCGTCGGTCTTGCAGATTGTAAATAGTCTGAACAACGAATATACTCCTTAACAAAATCATGCAGATTGTTACCGCCGATTCTTACAGCAAGTACATACATAGAAAGCGCCGAGAATACGCCGATGGCAGGTGCGCCTCTGACTTCCAGATTAATAATTGCACCAAACATCTCATCAAGATTCTGAGTGCTCTTAATTCTAAGCTCACCGGGAAGAGCCGTTTGGTCAATATATTTTACCTCACGAAGCTCTTCGTCGAGCCACAGTGTGCTATAATCGCTAAGCATATATATTTCCTCCGAACTAGAAGAAGAACTGCGTTCCTATAATCTCGCCGTCTGTAGTGCCAACTAAGCCTCGCTGTTCTGCGAGCCAAAGCGCCCAGAAAAAGAGCCTGTTGGTGTTCCTCGTGCCGGCCAGGACCTCTCTTGCGGCATTAAAACATGACGCACCGGGACCTCTATTCAAAATAAGCTGTAATCTGCCGGATCTAACAGGTTCGAATTGATTCTTCTGATATACAACCCCTGATATAGTATTGGGAAACTTTGATGAGAATACTCTATTCATAACAACAGAGCCAACTGCAATCTGTCCCTCATAAGGCTCTCCGCCGGCTTCCGCATCAATTATTGCCGCCAAGAGATATAAATCATCATTTGTATATCCGGCATATGCACCGCCGGTATACTCTGTATTAGGGAAATTGCCTATCTCTCTTGAAAGGGCATAATTACTTGATGCATTCTGCATTGCCAGTTGCTTCTCATACTCCTTCATCTCGGCAATCTTCTTATCGTAAGCATTAATCTCTGCTTGCGTCTCATTGACCTCGGCATTCTTCTGGCTAAGCTCCTCTCCGGCGCTATCCACAAGCTTCTTAAGCTCTTCCTTATTCTTGGAAAGATTAGCAGACATCTCTTCTAACTGCGTTCTCTTAGCAGTAAGCTCAGTAGTCTCCGTTTCAATATCACGCTGAGTCTTCTTATACTCTTCCATGATATCGCGGTCGTATTTTACAATCATATTGAGATATTCATAACGCTCGAAGAACTCGGCAATGGAACTGCTTTCAAGAAGAAGCTCAAGCATGCTGAGGCTACTGTTCTCATACATATACTTTATATGTATTCTCATGATATCTTCCATCTCAACTTGCTTCTCTTTTGCTTCGGAGAGCTTTTTACTGAGATAGTCAATCTCGCCTATGGTCTGCTCCAGATCAATATTGGCGTCATCCACCTGCTTTTTCAGCGCTTGATACTGACTCCGCACATCACGATAATCGGACGCTAAGTTACCTGCTTCTTTTTGAAGGGCATTCTTCTCCTGAATTGCCTGCTGCTTCTGTCTCTCGAGCTCGCCCACAGAAGTTGCGCTGCTAGTAAAAGACATGCCGGACACGAGAAATACGGCCGACATCACAAGGCACATAAGGCGTATTGTTTTTTTTACAGACCTCTTGCTCATAATAATTTCCTTCAGCTAAAACTAATACACTTCGTATATATATCGGCAATAAAACAACAATAATCAGTAAAGAAAAAGCGTAGTTGATACAAGGCCAACTACACCGCTCCCCCATTCTATGCAGGGTTATCTCTTGCTTATAGATATTGATTCCATCGCAACGGCTCCGCCACGTACAATCTGAACCTTCTTAAACTTCTTCTTAAGAAGCTTGATAAGTTCATTATTAGATTCCGTCGTAAGAAGACATTCCAGTATCAGACAGTCCTCTCCCGCATCACACACGCGAACCTTGAATACTTCCGCAAGGTGGAATATCTGGTTCATCTCTTCCGCACCGATATCATTAATCCGAGCATACAGAAGCTCCTTCATATGAAGGGGTTGGGTTGTAATATCAATAACCTTGATAACCTCTACCATACGGTTAAGCTGTTTCTTAATCTGTTCAAATGTTACATCATCACTTGTAACGCATATTGTCATACGGGATACATCCTCGTGCTCTGTCGTTCCTACAGTAAGACTTTGGAGGTTATAATTTTTACCCGAGAACAGCCCCGATACCTTGGCAAGTACACCAACCTGATTTTCAACATATAAAGAAATCCATCTGTCTTTCATCTATACACTCCTTCAATTCTTCACAATGAGTCTCGCCCCATTACTTAAGAATCATCTCACTCATGGCATTCCCACCTTTAACCATGGGAAGTACCAATTCGTCTGATGCTATTATAAATTCTATAATCGTCGTGGTCTCATTCGCCTTCGCTTCTCTTAAAGCATCCTCAATCTGCCCGGGCTCTGTTACGCGAAGTCCTAAAGCTCCGTAGCTTTCCGCCCATTTCACAAAGTCGGGAACATAAGGCGGACACGCATTAGAAGGTCCTTTACAGTCGCTTGGGCAATCTACATTCTGCCGAAGACAAGTAATCTTATATCTCTTACCGTAGAAAAGCTGTTGGAACTGCTTAACCATTCCCAGATACTGATTATTAAGGATACAAACCGTTACATTTGCCTTCTCAATAATCGATGTGGCAAGCTCTTGCATATTCATCTGCATTCCGCCGTCACCGGTAATACATACAACATCCTTATCCCTCGCGCCGATCTTCGCTCCTATTGCCGCAGGGAATCCGAAGCCCATAGTGCCTAACCCTCCGGACATTATCATCTGCTTCTTGGAATTAATGTTAATATATTGACCTGCCCACATCTGATGCTGACCAACGTCTGTTACAACTATTCCTTCCGGAAATACGTTATTAATGCCTTCCATTATCGTCTGAGGACAAAGCCCGAGATCACTTCTCATTTTCAGCGGGTGCTCTTTGTCCCAAGTCTCAATCCTTGTTATCCAGTCTTCTGTATCCTTAGGCTCTGCCCATTCGAGAAGCTTAGTTAAAGCCGCTTTGGCATCGCATACAACGGGAACGTCAACAACAACGTTTCTCGAAATAGAAGCTGTATCGATATCAATATGAACGATTGATGCTTTAGGTGCGAATTCGTTAAGGTCTCCCGTTATTCTGTCGTTGAATCTCGTTCCGATTGAGAAAAGCACATCACATTCGCTTACCGCCTTATTGGCCGCATATCTTCCGTGCATACCGCAATTACCGATGTATAAGGGATGGTCATAGGACATAGAGCCTTTACCCATTACCGTAGTAACAACAGGCACATTGGTCTGCTCTGCGAATTGCTGAAGAAGGTCATTAGACCTCGAAATGTTAATTCCGCCACCGGCTAAAATAATTGGGTTCTCCGCGTTCTTAAGAAGCTTATATGCTTTCTTAAGCTGTCCTACATGAACGCTGCTGTTAGGCTTATAGCCTCTTATATCTACATAAGAAGGGTAGTCGCTGTCACCTTGTGCAAGCTGAATATCCTTCGGTATATCGATAAGAACCGGTCCGGGCTTACCTGTCGGTGCAATCTGAAATGCCATCTTAATAGTTCTACCCAAGGCATCCCTGTTACTTACGGTAACGCCGTACTTAACAACAGACCTTGTCATTCCCACAATGTCTACCTCTTGGAAGGCATCGTTACCGATAAGGCCTTGTGATACCTGCCCCGTGAATATTATAAGAGGGATGCTATCGTAAAATGCGTCAGCTATTCCCGTAATCGTATTAGTCGCACCGGGACCCGACGTAACAAGACATACCGCCGTCTTACCCGTAGCTCTTGCGTATCCTTCCGCTTCATGAATAAGCGCCTGCTCATGACGTGGAAGCACAACCTTAATCTCCGGCGTCTTATAGAGTTCATCGATTATATCGGTAACCATTCCGCCGGGATATGCAAATATTGTATCCACCTCTTCTTCAAGAAGTGCCTTAACGAATAATTTTCTTCCTGTAATATTCATAATCACTTTACCTTTTTATATACGTTGAAACTATATATAACATCAAAATAAGTCTGTTCTTCGGACTCTTCCACAAGTTCCCAACCCATTTTCGGAAGTGCGGGGAAATATGTGTCGGCTTCGTACTCGTAGTCAATCTTGGTGATTAAAGCCGTATCCGCATAGGGCTCAAATGCCTCATATATGCTTCCGCCACCGATTATAAATACGTTGTCGGTGTCGTATTTCTTAAGCTCTTCCAAGACCTCTTCCACCGAGTGACATACAATTGCTCCCTCAACACTGTAGTTTAGATCTCTTGTGATGACTATGTTAATTCTATCCTTAAGGGGCTTCTTATTGGGGAAGCTTTCAAGAGTCTTACGTCCCATAACTACAACATTTCCCATAGTTGATTCACGAAACAACTTCATGTCATCCGGGATACTTATGAGAAGTTTATTGTTGTTACCGATAGCCCAATTTTTATCAACTGCTGCAATTAGTTTCATGCTATTCTCCTAGACGGCGATGGGAATATTCTTAATCTGTTCGCCGTGATTATAATTCTCGATTGTAATATCCTCTTCGCTGAAGTCGTAGAAATTCTTTTTCTCGGGATTAAGGGTAAATGTGGGTGCATCATATTGTTCCCTGCTTATTAATTCCTTAACCAAGTCAACGTGCCTGTCATAAATATGCGCATCGGCAATGACATGCACAAGCTCTCCCACCTTCATATCTGTGTCCCTTGCGAGCATATGAATAAGCACCGAATACTGACATACGTTCCAATTATTGGCAGCCAGGATATCCTGTGATCTCTGATTGAGGATTCCGTTAAGAACCAAGTTATCTTCGCTGTCTGTTGTCACGTTAAATGTCATGGAATATGCACAAGGATAGAGGTGCATATCGTGAAGATCCTCGAAATTATACATATTAACCATTATTCTTCTGGAAAAGGGATTATTTCTAAGGTCATATCTTACACCGTCCACTTGGTCGAGATATACGTACCTCTTATTAATAATTCCTTTATCGGTATCACAGGGGATTTCCTTAATATCAGCCGAAGGATAATCCGATAAGTCTTCACCCTCTTTATATGCATGGTGCGCATAGGGCTTTCCTATCTGATATCCGTACGCTTTACCGATAGTCCCCTCTTCATCTGCCCACTCATCCCATACAGAGGACTTAAGGTCTTTAATATTATTAGACTTCTTCTGCCATATCCAAAGCATCTCGTTAACGGCACTCTTAACCGCAGTTCTTCTAAGGGTAAGCGCAGGAAATTCTTTTCTTAAATCGTAGCGATTGACGACAGCGAACTTTTTAATTGTATAAGCGCTCTCACCGGTATCCGTCCAGATTGGGCGAACCTTTTGCCCTTCTGTTGATACTCCGTTATCTATAATGTCGCGACACATGTCGACGAATAATTTGTCTGCGTGACTCATTTTAGTTCCTCTCTTCACAATGAGGTTCGCACATTTTGGTTCGCCTTCGGCGAAAGTGCTCACCGTGCAGTCATCTCGCTTCGCGAGCTAACAGCATTACTCATAAGTCCCATCATCATCTACACCTATTGTGATAAGGCCTTGCGCGTTAGCCATCTGGTCGGCCCAGATTCTTGCAAGAGCCTCTCTCGTTCCGCTCCTTACCAGCATAGCAACGAATTCATCCTTGGTTATATATGAATATGTCGTTTCATTCGGAAGCGTATATACTTCAATTCCGTTATTTGCAACAACTCCCACGTTGCCGTTATTGGGGTCTACAACTGTGTCACCCGCCTTGGCCTCGGGGTGATAGCCTCTTCCGGTAGCATTGGATGTTGTCTGAGGTGTAGCTTCAGGATTAGGGTTTTCCTGCGGTGCCGGAGTCGCTGCCTGTGCAGTCTGGGCTGATGCTTCAGTCTGTATCCCTTCTTCCGTAACACGTACTGACAACTGCTTAGATATCTCATCCAATATATTATATGCCTCCTGATACTTACCTTCCTTGAAAGCCGTCGCATACTCAGTGAACAATGAATCCAACCTTGCCTTCACCTCAGGTGTAAAGTAGTTATTGGCAACGTCAGTATCGAATTGCTTCTTGACCTTACCGTAGAATGATACAACGTGCATCTTAGAGCTCAATGAGTCTGCGTCAATCTTTCTTGCAAGAGTAATAAAAGCGTCCTTATCGTCAATTGTCA
The DNA here is from genome assembly GCA_905233695.1 of uncultured Lachnospiraceae bacterium. Lineage (GTDB taxonomy): Bacteria > Bacillota > Clostridia > Lachnospirales > Lachnospiraceae > RUG191. The sequence goes on from CAJODN010000016.1 coordinate 105,233, forward strand.
TATTGTAGTCCTGCTTAACCTTATCAGTGTATTTTGAAAGCTCGGTCCTGTAGCCTTCTCTGACGCTATTGGTCGTAACGAGATTGGTTACTTTATTCTCGCAGTCTCCGTACTTTTCCTGGAAAGTAATGGCGTCGGTAATTACCTCATTATTCTTAGCCAAAACCATGAAAAATATTGATAAACTGGCGACAAGTAGTACAACAATCAAAATGATAATAATCGATATCTTATGACTTTTTATATATTCCATAAGTCAACCCCCAAATAGTTAGAAAAACACATTCTAAGTAATTATAACACATATCGAACACAATCACAAAATACCTTATTTCATTCTCATCTTACATCTTCGGACCAAGTACCCGCACGCTCATGACGAAATGTCGTATGCACACCCCGAAAGGGGTGTGCCGGTAACTTAGCGGGTCTTGGCTCCTCAGATGTCTGCCATGATTGAGTTTTATTAATGCCTAGAACTGCATATATACAAAGTCTGCGGGGCTGATGCCGGTGCCGTAGTAGCCGAACATCACAAGGATTATCATTCCGAGAGCTATAATTAAGAACTTCCTGCCGGTTTTGAGAGAAAGGATGCGGGGACGAAGATCTTCACACTTTTTCTTCTCCTTATATAAACTTATGAAGAAAAGCCCTATCGTACCGATCAGGAGAATATAGAAATCATATATATTAAGAGTTGCCTGATTCCAGAGCTCCATAAAGTCTGAAAAAGCGAAATCGGTAATGTGGAAGTCAACAATACTTCGCCATAGCATTGAGAATGCATCCATTGGACCCTGCGCTACGTCGAAATAGTATCCCACAAGAACAAGGATAAATGTCCATAGTACAGACACAATTACAGAGAATACGCCGTTCTTCTTAAGCTTCGTTACACCAAAGAATTTATCGGCTATCTTCTCATTTACAGGAGCAAAAAGTTCAGACAGCATAATAACAACACCGTTCCAAAGACCGAAGTATACATACTTAAGATTAGAACCGTGCCATATACCGATTACGAGGAATGTAAGGAGACTTGCAATACATCCCGGGAATACTTTCGCTATGTGCTTTCCGAACTTAGGCTTAAGCCATTTACCGAAATTAAGGAATTTCTTGGATATTGATAATGGATAGAAAATGTAATTCCTGCACCAGTTACCAAGTGTGATATGCCATCTATGCCAGTACTCCGTAAGGCTTCTTGAGAAGTACGGTCTTCTGAAGTTCTCTGCCATTGTAATTCCGAAGAGCTCCGCCACACCGCGAATTATATCGATACCTCCGGAGAAGTCGCAATATAGCTGAAGTGCATAAAGTATTACGGAGAAGAGTATATAGCTTCCCGAAAAAGACTCTGAATCTGCGGTTATGAGATTAACAAAAGGCAATGCTCTGTCCGCAATCACCATCTTTTTCATTGCGCCCCAGAGTATTAACATAAGGCCTTTCTTAATATTTTCAATATTGAAGGAATGACCCTTGTAAAGCTGCTTGGCAAGGTCGTCGTATACAGCGATGGGACCCTGGATAATCTGCGGGAAGAATGATACGAAGAGCGCGAACCTGAAGATATTCTTCTCACTCTCCGTCTTCTCTCTGTAGACATCAATAAGATATCCCATTGATTGGAATGTGTAGAATGATATACCGAGAGGAAGAAGTATTCCAAGCTCAGACATAAGAGGTACATATTTTAATAATCCGAGAATGCCGAAATTAAGAATTAATCCGACAATGAGGAGTGCCGCACGCTTCTTTCTGCCCTTGGCTTTATAAGCCTTCCTTTCCTTCCTGTCCCAGTCCTCTTTATGCTCCTTAACTATAGCCTTCTCATTAAGGAGATGACTCTCAATAAGACGTGCGAACGTATAGGTTGAAATAATTGTAAATACTATGAAGAAAACGTAGAACTTACATACATATACATAATAGAACATACTTCCGGCAAGTAAAACTATCCATCTGTATTTCTTCGGTATTATGTAGTATAGCAACACTGAAACCAGGACAAATGCTGCATATTGTAACGATATAAGTTCCACGGTCTATAATCCTTTAACGTTAATCTTAGAGGCTTTAATTATATCTCTTACCTTAGTTAATTCATTGCCTCTCTTGGTGTAAATTGTAGGAAGTTCTCTCGACAGGAAAAGTGCCGGCGCTTCCGTAACGGAGTAAGCACCGCATCTGTCGAAGCAAAGTACATCACCAACGCTTAGTTCCGGAAGAGTAACTTCTCTTACAAGAACATCTGCTACGGTACATAAACTACCGCATATACAATAGTCCACATCCTTGCTGTTTGCTCTTACACTTCCCTTATTCTGAATGAGTTCCTCGACTGAATATTTATAACCATTATTGATTACGCTGATCGGCGGAATCTCCATAGCCATCTTCTGTCCATAGTAATTGACGTGATGAATACCGCCGTCCACAAGAAGATACTCCGTATCCATACTGCTTTTTGTATCAACTACCTTCGTGAAGAAAGATCCTGAAGTTGCAGCAAGAAATCTACCCATCTCAATTCCAAGCGGGTGCTTCTTCGCGAATTTATTAAGAACAACGGCAGCTTCCTTAAGATGCTCCATCTCAAGCTCATCATTATTCTGCTTGAAATACTCGACGCAAAGTCCGGGACCGTATTCAATAAACGAAGGCTCGTAGTCACACTTATGCTTAAGACCTGTAAGCGCCTTCTCAATCTTCTCAATATCCTTAAGAATCTTCTTAAGGTTCTTCTGTGTTCCCGAATAGAAATGAAGACCGATTATATCGAGATTACTGAAGTACTCATCGCGATTCGCAATAATATATTCGATATCATCGTAAGACATTCCGAATTGATTACCGCTTGTTAATCGGAGAATTGCCTTCACATTAACATTTTCCTGCTGAATAAGCGCAGCATGACGAAGGCTCTCACAGGTTATAATATCAACGCCGTATTCGAGAGCAATATGAACATCCTCCTCTTCCTTAACAACACCGGAATAGATAATCCTTTCTCCCGGAATATTAAGCTCTTTACATATCTCAAGCTCTCCCGGCGAACATACTTCCACATGGTCTATTGCATCCGGAAGTCCGCCTAAGAGGAAGGGATTAGCCTTAATTGAATATGTGAGAGGCATGCCCGGAAGCTCCTCTTTTATAGCCAAGGCTCTCTTTTCAAATTCATCAAAGTCAAATACGTAACAAGGTGTACTCATAATGTCTCCATTTCATAATATGTCCCATTAATCGGACACATCCAACACTTCTTATTCGTCCATCAGCTTAGTAACAAGCTCAGTCATAGCGTCAACGGAATTAAAGTTCTCGGGAACTAAGTCCTTAGGTCTTATTGTGATATCGAACTCATCTGAAAGCTCGGATACGAGTGATACGATATCGAATGACTCTAATACATTTCCATCAACAAGAGATGTCTCCGACTCGAAGTCAACATCAGGTCTGATGTCTTCTAAGATCTCAATAATAGTTTCTTTTGTGCTTGCCATAATTACATTACCTCCAATCCTTTTACATCAATCTTACCGTTGGGAAGCTTCGGCAGCTCCTCTAACTTCTTAATCTTACGCGGTACCATGAAGCCCGGAATTAATTCTCTAAGTGCAATTGAGATATCCTTCTTATTAGCTTCTCCCGAATAATATAGTATAAGGCTCTCTTTTTCCTTCTTGTAAATGCAACAGCTCTCGCTGACATCTTCTAAGGAATTGGCCGCGTATTCAATCTCATCAAGCTCGACTCTGTGTCCCATATGCTTAATCTGTCTGTCGAGACGACCGTGGAATTCGAATAATCCGTTCTTAATTGAACCGATATCACCGGTCTTATATATTCTCTTCGTTGTACCGTCACTTAAAGTCCGATTAACGAAGCTGTCATTCGTTCTCTCTTCGTCGTTAATGTATTCAATCGCAAGGGAAATGCCTGATACACAGATCTGACCCTTCGCATTTTCACCCTCAATAAGCTTGCTGTCATCGTCAACATCTGTAAGAAATACGTCGTAACCTTCGTAGGGAACTCCGATGGGAAGAATCTCATCGTCGGTAACGCGGTGGTCAACTACGTAGTATGTACAGCTTGCTGTAGCTTCCGTAGGACCGTACTGGTTAACAAATAAGGCATCGGGCAAATTCTCCTGCCATACCTTAAGCGCACTGCAAGGCATTACGGAACCGGAGAAACAAATCTTACGAAGAGTATTAAGCTTTACTTCTTCAAATGCTCCGAGACTTAAAGGAACGGTAAGTGCCGATACACTCCAGCCTATTGCCGTAACACCGTTATCATTAAGGTAAGTGAAAAGCTCGTTCGGATCCATAAAATATTTCTTGGGAATGATAAACGAACTTGCACCGAACTTAAGAGGCAGATAAATATCACGAATAGCCGCAATATAATCAAGTGGCGACTGGTTACCGAATCTGTCGCTCTCTTCTATCTTCATGACCTTGCTGTATGCATTAATGTAATTAATAAGGGATTCCTGACTCGTTGATACGCCCTTCGGTCTTCCTGAAGAACCGGATGTGTGAATAATGTAAAGCGCATCGCTCGGCTTATAATCTGCTCTGATCTTACCGAGTAAATCCTCATTAACGAGTTCATCCGTAAGATTCTTCTCTACTGTTGCAGTGTCGTACCTGCCGTCCTCGAACTTCGAAATAGTTCTATCTTCAAAGTCAACTACTATTACTTTAAATGCTTTTCCTTCGTATTCCTTATCTATGAACTTAACGAAACCTTCGTAACTTTTCTTATCTGTTAAAATAACCGTCGGCTTAAGATTATCAAGTATCTTCTTAATCCTGCTATATGGAAGTGCCATATCAATCGGTGCATAAGCACGATTGTTATACACGCATGACATAAAAAGAATCGGCGTTGTTGCGGCTCTTTCAGAGAAAACAGCTATAGGTGTCTTCACATCGGCATCACTTGAATCACCGGCTATGAATGAACCTATCATCTCCGCTTTGCTTAATACATCTGAAAATGTGACTTCCGTCTTTTTACCTGTATCGTCTTCACTTGTAAATGCGACCTTGTCCGGAAGTCTCTTAGCGCTTTCATAAAGCCACTCTAACACATTGTTCATTGATAATTCCTTTCCGAAACGGTTAATCCAATCTATCTCACCATAAACCACTCTGGTAAGTATACACTTAATTCATAATAATATGTTCCTAAATTATCGGAAATATCGGCCTCTGCTCTGTTCAAAATGTCATTAGTATTGTCCACAGCCTTCTGCCAGTTCTCCTTTGTCTCGGCCGAATGCTCACCTACAATGTCGTAATTACTTACAAGATAGTTACCGAAATAGTTCGTGAACTTCCTGGCTCCTCTTACGTTGAAGTGCTCGTCGTTATAGTAATCCTCTATCTTAACAATTCCCGCTTCATCCTTGGAATAACTAAAGTCCACGAACTTATATCCGTGGGAAGAAGCCATATCCGTAAGCTCAGCCACAAGCTCGGGCTCAGTATCTTTGTTCTGATGTGGAAAACGCACGAACAATACATTGGTAAGGCCTTCAGACTTACAGTATTCCATAAGATCCGTGAATATTCCCTTACTCTTGTCGGTAAAATAATTATGCTTAACTTCGTCGGCATCTTTTGTAGACGCAGTCTTGGCAAATGTGGCATATCCCTTTAAGTTGGAACGTGGTTCAACAAGCATACCTATCCTGGTATAAAGGGTTGCGAAGCTTTTCCCGGGGTCCTGCCAATTGTTATGATATACATCTAAGAAATGTGAAAGTTTAAAGTCATCCTTATTCTCATCTGCTACTGCATATTCAATAGCTTCCGCTCTATTCTCCTTGCCGTCGATATTATCCAGATATCCGTGAAGGTTACCTTGACGATCATAATAATAATCCTTCTGAAGGAGACCGTTCATCTCGAATACCACAAGCTTGGGCTTCTGGGCGCTTAGTACCTCTTTAAGCATTGACTGATAGAGGCTTCCGGGAACACCGGACACACCGTAGGAATATGACGTGTAGCCGTACTGCTCATATGCCAAGGGTGCGCAGTAGTTAGCGTACGCCTCGCTTGCCCCGATAACCACCACATCAAGGGTGTCCTTTTCCTTGTAAATGCCCTGAAGAGACGCCACATTTACGGGCTCTGTCATCTTAAGGAACATACAAAGCGCCAGGAACACTAAAATAAGGGCGGCTGAAAATCCCAGACACCCTAAAATAGTTTTTGATTTCTTATGACCATCCGACATACTATCCCTCAATCATTCTGTTAATACATTTCGACGCGCCGTCGATTATTTCTTTATCAAGAATAATCTCCTCACCGCCTACTCCTCTAAGAGTATTGTAAATGTCAAATAACGACGTTACTCTCATATTATCACAAGATAGATTGACAGATAGTGGATAAAACATTTTATCCGGGCAGTCATATTGTAAATGTTCCACAATACTATTCTCTGTTCCGATAATAAATTCCTTATTATCCGATTCCCTGGCATAATCCATAATAGCTGTTGTGGCACCGACAAAATCGGCCTCCTTGGTGACTTCCGGATGGCACTCCGGGTGAACTAAGAAAAGCGCATCAGGGTGAGCCTTCTTGGCGTTACATACATCTTCGTAGGTTGCTCTCTGATGGTAGGGGCAACCGCCGTCAAAGTATATAAACTTCTTATCCGGAAGATCTTTCTCAACGTATGCACCTAGATTGGGGTCGGGGATAAATATTATAGTATCTTCTTTAATACCTTTCATAAGACGTCTTGCAGACGAACTTGTAACACATAAGTCACACTCCGTCTTAAGTTCAGATGTCGTATTAATGTAACATACAACGGCAGAACCGGGATTTTCTTCTTTAAGCTTTCTTACATCCTCTACAGACATTTGTTCTGCCATGGGACAGCCTGCTACAGGATTAGGAAGATACACCTTCTTCTCGGGAGATAAGACTTTACATGTCTCAGCCATAAAACGAACACCGCACATAATGATGCTTGAATTATCAGCATCTCTTCCTTGTACACTGAGTCCAAAAGAATCGCCGATATAGTCGGCGACTTCGAAAATGCTTTGGTCTTGATATGCATGGGCTAGGATGCATACGTCCTTTTCCTTCTTTAACCTGATAATCTCTTCTTGAACTTCCTTTACTGTCATAGTTTTATTTCCTTCCTAATATACTCTCATTCTTGCATCTTCGGACCGAGTACCTGCACGCTCATGACGAAATGTCGTATGCGCACCCCGAATGGGGTGTGCCGGTAACTTAGCAGGTCTCGGCTCCTCAGATGCTTGCTATATCCTAGATTGGTTGCATATTCTTCATAGAAATGTCCATAATAGGGGCTGAGTGGGTGAGAGCACCGCTTGATATGTAGTCGACTCCGATATCCTTTAGCTTGTCGATATTCTCCTTAGTTACATTGCCGGAGCACTCTGTCTCGGCGCGACCGTCGATTATCTCAATTGCCTTCTTCATAGTGTCGATATCCATATTGTCAAGCATTATGATATGGGCGCCGGCTTCCACCGCTTCCTTAACCTGTTCAAGCGTCTCCGTCTCGACCTCAATTTTCCTTACAAACGGCGCATACTCCTTAGCCATCTTGACAGCTTTGGTGATTGAGCCTGCAGCACCGATGTGGTTATCCTTAAGCATTACACCGTCTGACAGATTATACCTGTGATTACAGCCACCACCGATTCTTACAGCGTATTTCTCGAATATTCTTGCGTTGGGAGTGGTCTTCCTTGTATCGAGAAGGGTTGTCTTACTTCCTTCAAGAAGAGACGCTACCTGATTCGTATAAGTGGCTATTCCGCTCATTCTCTGGAGATAGTTAAGGGCAACTCGCTCTCCCGAGAGAAGAACTCTTATATCGCCTGTTACAGTGGCAAGAAGCTGACCATTCTTAACCTTATCGCCGTCTTTTACCTTATAATCAATCTCGGTATTCTCGTCAAGCAGCTCGAATACTCTTCCGTAAATGTCAAGTCCGGCGATAATGCCGTCTTCCTTACATATTAAGTCGACCTTGCCCTTCTTATATTCGGGCATAACCGCATTGGTCGACACATCCTCACTTGTAATATCTTCTTCAAGTGCCATAAGTAAATATTTATCGGCATTAAGCTTCATTGTTATGTTATCCATGGGTTCCTCTCTTTACTGTCCGGACTCAATCTTCTTTCTTGCAATACTCTTGTATTCTTCGAAGAGTTCATCCAAATCTTTATATTTCTCATAATCAACAAAATAACTGTCGAGACCGGTATCGCCTCTTTCGGTAATACTCTTCGACGCACGCTCCGCGAATACAAGAGCTTCCAGAAGAGAATTACTTGCAAGCCTGTTCTTGCCGTGCACACCGTTACAAGCGGCTTCGCCCACGACAAAGAGGCCGTGCATAGTCGACTCACTGTTTAAATCCACCTTGATACCGCCCATATGATAATGCTGAGCGGGCACAACGGGAATGGGCTCATACAGTACGTCGTAGCCTTCCTTTTTACACCTCTCATATATATTGGGGAAATGATTGAGAATTGTCTGCTTACCGAGAGGTCTCATATCTTCAAGGACGTAGTTGGTTCCGTCCTTTTTCATCTGAGCCCAGATAGCTTCGCTTACCACATCGCGGGGTTGAAGCTCGTCGGTAAATCTCTCGCCGTTTTTATCAAGAAGAACGGCCCCTTCACCGCGTACCGATTCGGATATCAGGAATCTTCTTCCCCGTTCCTTCGTAAATAAAGTAGTAGGGTGAATCTGTACGTAATTAAGATTGGATACTTCAATACCATGCTTAATTGCAATAGCGAGAGCATCACCTGTTATATGTGCGAAATTGGTGGAATTCCTGTAAAGACCGCCGATACCTCCGCAAGCTAAAACGACATCATTCGCTTCAATAACGAATAGTTCCTTATCTTCATCTGTAACGACAATTCCGCCACAGACGTTATTGTCGACTATGATATCGACCATTGTTGTGAATTCGTGGATTGTGACGTTTTTCTTCTCCTTGACACGCTTAAGAAGTGTGGATGTAATCTCACGACCGGTCTCGTCTTCGTGAAAAAGGATGCGAGGCTGGGAATGGGCTCCCTCCTTCGTAAATGACAGGTTGCCTTCTTTATCCTTCTCGAAATCAACACCGTAGGCGATAAGCTTATCGATGATATCCTTTGATGAACGAATCATGACGTCAACAGCGCCCTCGTCGTTCTCGAAGTGGCCTGCCTTCATGGTGTCTTCGAAGTAGTCATCATAGTCTTCTTCGCCTCGAAGCATAGAAATACCGCCCTGAGCCAGGATGGAGTCCGACTCATCGGCTTTTCTTTTGGTCACCATATGAATGTTAACATCATCGGGAAAACTTAATGCTGAAAACAGACCTGCCGCCCCTGTACCTACAATTACAACATCACATTTTAGATTCATAAAAAAATACCTTCGTTAGAAATACATCATATCAAAGTAAAGTCTATACCATAACGACTTAGATGTCAAAGGGAACTAGGAATAACGCAATACTATATTTTTTACCGACATCAGGTAGCTGTCGCCGAAAAGGTTGTAATGGTTTAGGTAGTGGTACAGGTTATAGATGTCCTTTCTGTCTGCGAAGCCTTCCTGCCTCGGTATCTTGCTTTGATAGTTCTCGTAGAAGAGTCGCGGGAACGGCTTGAACATTTCCGTCATGGCAATATCAGCTTCATAGTGACCTACGTATACAGCCGGGTCGATAAGTACTACGCCACTATTCCTGTCATAGATGTGGTTGCCACCCCACATATCACCGTGAAGAAGTGACGGGTGTTCCGGCTCTACAAGAAGGTCGTCGAGCCTATCAAGTAATTTGTACACATCTTTCATGATGGGGGTAAGACCTTTTTGCGCCATTCGAATCTGCGGTTCAAGTCTGCACTCTCTGAAGAAATCAATCCAACTGTCTTTCGGTGTGTTAATCTGCTTGGTTGCACCGATGAAATTGTCGCTTACAAAACCGTATTTCCCACCTTCCACGAACTCGCTTGCGTCGGCAAGGTGCATATTGGCAAGACACTGTCCGAACACACCTTGGGCTCTCTTATTCTCGGCTCCTGTCTCAATTAATTCCATCATAAGAAATGACATATTAAGCTTCTTGTCTGTTCCCTTACAATAAAGCTCGGGCGTTTTGACCGTATTGGTCTTCGCCATTGCAGCAAGCCCTACCTCTTCTGCATCGAAGAATGCAGAGTTCCTTATGGAATTACATTTCAAAAACACGCTCTTACCGTTAGTAAGTTCCACTACCTTCGTGGAATTAATATCGGATGGGAGCATACGAGTGTTTCTTCCAAGCCTGACATCATCTCCAAAGCATCCCCTAATCGCTTTATCTAAAGAATCATATGAATTAATTGCCATTACGACTTCCCCCTATACCAGACCTTTGTTAAGTGATATCCAATCAATATACTCTTTGGTCTCAGGCGACTTTTTACCAATTTCCATTCCGATAATAATCTTACCGTCAGTCAACGTCTGCCTTCTTATTACGTTTGCATTAACAGACATTGTTCTCGTAGAGTCTTTTCCCGAATTATCAAAATCGGCTGTCTCTGTCCACGTAACAGTAGCCGGCTGTCCCTTATGATGCGGTGCATCGGTGTTTTCAATCAGTATTCCTATTCCTTCTTGACTGATATCTTTTACCACACATTTCTCTGATTTAGACACAGTCCACTTAACCTCTCCTTCAATTTCAACCGGAAAACGAGGATAGTTACGTCTGTCATACGGCATTACGCTCTTACTTGAGGTGATACTCATAACCGTAGTCCCTCCGATATTAACAGAGCTTACGGCTACATCCTCCCAGCGATATATCTTGCCGCTCTTAAGCGTCAGGATCAGCGAGCATTCAACACTATGGAATTCAAAATCAATAATCTTCCTGTCATATTCAAAATCATCAATAATTATATAGTGCCTAATATTTTTCTGATTCATGAAAATGTTCACTTTGGCACGAAGTGTCTTGTCAGTCATAAGATTGACATCATAATCATACAGTGCCTTCGTCGCCGGATCGTGACATGATAACTTAAGCGCACAGTCTGTGGCTTTATTAACGTCCTCTATATACATTCAGTATTCTCCCTTCTTTTTTTTTAATCTCACACGTCTCTAAGTACTTTAATACTATTATACCAAATATTTAGCGCAACGACTGTATTTTTTAACTTTTTTATTTTATCAACGCAAGCCTTTATTGAATTGCTGCTCTGTTGTTTTGTTGAACAAATCTTAACAGACCTTGTCCCACAAAATGTCGACACAGAAAATCCCCCTAAGTAGATTTTGGTTATTTACCTTGTCTACTTAAGGGGAATCACATTTTCATAATCAAAATACCAAAAACATCCGGATATATATCTCTGTATATCGCATATTCTTCTGATGTCCTGCCGAAGTCAAATGATTTTCCGCTATCTATACGTGAGTCTGTCCCTTCCTATTTAATACTGACCTGTGTCGGAATACATTTCTCCAGTTCTTCTTTCGGAATAGTTAAAAAGATATCGACTAGTTCCTTATCAAGCTGTGTTCCTGCTACTTCTGAAATAATCTTTATCGCATCCTCATGCGTTCTCGGTTCTTTATATGACCTTCTCATGGTAATTGCCGAATAGGTATCTGCTATTGCGATAATCTTTGCCGCAACAGGGATATCCATAGCCTTCGCTTTATAGTATCCGTTCCCGTCAATCCTCTCGTGGTGATACAGAATCCAGTCCCTTATCGACGCGAATGAATCCAGCGGCTTAAGAATCTTTACTCCCACCTTCGGATGGGTGCGCATAATTTCCCATTCTTCTTCTGTCAGTTTTGCGGGCTTGTTAAGTATTGCCTCCGGTACACCCAATTTCCCAACGTCATGCATAAGAGCCGCATATTCAAGACTGACAGGGTTGATCCCAGTCTTTATATGGCTTGGAATATATCTATAAAAAAGCATTGTGATCTCTTGCACATGGCGACTGTGACCGTTCAGATTAGGATCCCTGGCATCAATCACGCCCACAAGGACCTCTGCGATATCAATACTTCGTTTTTTAACTGTATCAAGAAGTCCGTACATGAGCGTAAGCACTATCATCACAAATAAACTTCCGCCGAAAAGCACCATTGCCATCATAATGTCAGGCTTTGAAAAGATGGCTATAAAAAGATATCCTATTAAAAAGAATATAAGCAATACTAAAGCCAGATACTTTCTTAACCTATCACGTCGGCTTCCTGCGGACAGAACATCATGTGTTGAACGAAGGAAAATGATATACCTTGTTATATTTGTAACCATCACAAGCGCTCCTATGATGATTAATGCAATAATCAGAATCTCCACTGCTCTTGTTTACCTACCATTTCTCTTACTCATATGAGCATTTTCATTTAAATACCCACCAACTATATGTCGTCATAATTAAGTCACTTTATTATAGCACGGTAGCAGAAAAACATAAAGGAAGACTACCTCGCAAAAATATTTCTTCCTTCGTCTTTTTATTCAAACATCTCTACTGCTTTCTTAAGATTATCTGTAATAGGAAGATGTTGAGGACAGGCCTTCTCGCACCGCTTACATTCGATACAATCAGATGCCTTACCACCTTCTGCTACAGCTTTGTCATAAGCTTCCTTAGCTTCTTTAGCAAGTCCGTTTCCAAGCTTTTTATTCAT
>CAJODN010000017.1 GCA_905233695.1 uncultured Lachnospiraceae bacterium
ATATTATATAATGATTCTATGGGTATTATTGTCGGATTGTGTGCGTTTTTACAACCCGACATATTTTTACAAGTTAATAAGGTTATAAAGGAGAATGTACTATGCCAGAAATGAGTAAACATGTTATCCCGCCGCATATGGGTGACAAGGAACCAAGTGAGAAGATTATTAAGTTAGGTAAGAAGATTACCGATGTTGCAGGTCATATGATAGGTGGTGTTACTGCAGACGATCCCGAGTACTGGGGTCTTGCAGAGATTATCACAGAGGAAATGGCCGAAGTTGGTCTTACAATGGACAAGAGAAAACCATATACATTTGATGATATGGTTAACTTGAATAAGGAAAAGGTTGCAGAAGTCGGTCGTGACGGTTTCCAGAAGATATTGGATGATATGTGCTATATCGGACTTCTGGAGTATGATTACGGTTATCATTACGACCATAACGGACGTACAGCACCTCAGTCTGAGAGAAGATACATTCTTCCTATGTTTGTTCCAGGTTCTGCAGAGCTGTTCAATATGGAAGAGCTTCCGGACAAGTCTAATCCGAGACTTGAGAACCATCCGGCTGTAGCATCATTCTTCGAGAGAATGACATTCCTTCCTCTTGACGGTGTTACACATATGGTACCACTCGGCGGTGCCGGAATCGGTATGCACGTAATTCCTGTTGAGAAGGAAGTTACAATGGAGAATGAGTCAATTGATATTGAGAAGTTATCATATTGGCTTAAGAAATACGAAGGTCACATCGGTGTTGGTCGTTGTTCATGTCGTGCCAGCCGTAAGGCAATCGGCGAAGGTTGTGCCGATGATGATTGGTCATGGTGTATCGGTGTCGGTGATTTCGCTGATTACTGTCGTGAGACTAACAAGGGACACGATATCACTGTTGAGGAAGCATTAGCTATCCTTAAGCGTGGTGAAGAGAACGGATTTGTTCATCAGATTACCAATATCGACGGTGAGAACAAGATCTTCGGTATCTGTAACTGTAACGTTAATATCTGTAACGCACTTCGTACATCACAGCTCTTCAATACACCTAATATGTCACGTTCGGCATATGTTGCTCGTGTTGAGAATGAGAAATGTGTGGCTTGCGGACGTTGTGTTGAGTATTGTCCTTCAGGTGCTTGTAAGCTCGGTCAGAAGCTTGATAAGAAGGATGGAACCAAGGTTAAGTATCCGATGGTTGAGCTTCCCGATAACCACAAGTGGGGCAAGTATAAATATGATGAGAACTATCGTGACAATATCAGAATTAACTGTCATGATACAGGTACAGCTCCTTGTAAGACAGCATGTCCCGCACATATTGCTATTCAGGGATATCTTGATATGGCAAGACGCGGCGAGTTCGACAAGGCTCTTGCATTAATTAAGAAGAAGAATCCATTCCCTGCTGTATGCGGACGTATCTGTAATAAGCGTTGTGAGGATGCTTGTACAAGAGGCGAGATTGATAAGGCAGTATCAATTGATGCAGTTAAGAAGTTCTTGGCAGACAGAGATCTTAAGGCTTCTACAAGATATATACCTAAGAAGGTTGTTGCGTCATCTACATTAGAAGGATGGGATGATAAGATTGCCATTATCGGTGGCGGTCCTGCCGGAATGAGTTGTGCATTCTTCTTAGCAGAGAGAGGTTATAAGCCTACGGTATTCGAGAAGAACGAAGAAGCCGGCGGTATGCTTCGTTACGGTATTCCTTCATATAAGCTTGGTAAAGATGTAATCAAGGCCGAGATTGAAGTTATGAAGGAAATGGGCGTTGAGCTTAAGACCGGTGTTGAAGTTGGTAAGGACATTTCCCTTGCAGAACTCAGAAAGCAAGGATATAAGGCATTCTACATTGCAATTGGATGTTCAACAGGTCGTCGCCCCGGAGTACCCGGTGATGATGCTGACGGAACATTTACAGCAATTGATTACTTACATGAAGCTAACTGTGGCGGTAAGAAGTTCGACGGCAAGGTAGTTGTTGTCGGCGGTGGTAACGTTGCTATCGACGCCTCAAGAGTATCAGCAAGAAACGGTGCTTCCGAGATTACACAGCTTTGTCTTGAGTCTGAGGCTGAAATGCCTGCCGCTGAAGATGAGAAGAGAGAAGCCGCTGAAGACGGTGTTACAATTAAGTGCGGTTGGGGACCGAAGGAAGTCCTCGTTGAAGGCGGTAAGGTTAAGGGTATTGTATTCAAGAAGTGCTTATCAGTATTCGACGTTGTTGACGGACGTAAGAAGTTTGCTCCTAAGTATGATGAGAACGATACAATTACGATTGAGTGTGACCGCGTAATCTTCGCAGTAGGTCAGGCTTCTGTATGGGGCGACTTACTCAAGGATGAAAATGTTGAGTTCAGAGGTCCTGCACTTGTTGCAGACGGTCTTACATATCAGGTTCAAGGTGCACCGGACTTATTTATCGGCGGTGATGTAATGACAGGTCCTAAGTTCGCAATCGATGCTATTGCGGCAGGTCAGTTCGCATCAGAATCACTTCATAGATATGTTCATAACGGACATATGACAATCGGACGTAACAGGAATGAATTTATCGAGCTTAATAAGGATGATATCCTTGTAGAGGGCTACGATAACGCAATGAGATCTGACAATCCGATTAATAAGGACTTACCTCCTATGTCATTCGAGGAGAATTACCTTACACTTACAGAAGAGCAAGTTCAGCAGGAGACTAATCGTTGTCTTAAGTGCGGACGTAACGTTGTTGACTCTAACAAGTGTATCGGTTGTGGTGTATGTACTACGAAATGTGAATTCGATGCAATTCATCTTAAGAGAGTACTTCCCGATGCTTCAAGAATGGTTGTTGCAGAGGATAAGTTCAAGAAGATGCTTCCTTATGAGCTTTCACGTGCAGGTAAGATTATCGGTACAAGCGATGAATCAGCTATGATTATTAAGGAAGACCTTGAAGATCACTACTTTGTACCTGCTGAGAAGTATTATCGTAAGTACTAGGATTTATCCGCAATATTAATAATGATACTAAAGCTACAGGCGATTTATCGCCTGTAGCTTATGTTATGAGATAGGGTTAATAATTATGCATGAATTAGGTGTTGTATTTTATATTATAAGAGACGTTAAGGAAGTCGCAAAACAGAATAATGTATCTAAAGTGGCTGAAGTATCAATTGAGCTTGGAGAGGTATCCGGTGTAATTCCTGAATATCTTACAGACTGCTGGGAATGGGCATGTAAAAAAGAGCCGATTATGGAAGGCTGTAAGCTTAATATTGATACGATGGAAGCTATTACGTTTTGCGAAGATTGCAGACAGGAATATTCCACAATGAAATATGCTAAGATATGTCCCAATTGTGGTAGCGAGAATACATATTTACTTAAGGGAAGAGATGTTAATATTAAGGATATTCTTGTTATGAGTGGTCAGGGTGAGGCTGAAGGCGATGCCAATAAGAGCGGTGATTCCGAAGAAGAGGTTGATGCTACTGCTAAGGCTTTGGAGTCGGGAATAGATACCAAGGCGATGGGCTAAGTATTCAGAAACGTCTACACTCGGCAATGGACCGGTAAGGTATGGAAGAACCTATAGAGAAAAAGGAAAGGGTACAACTTCATATATCAGTTCGTCGTCTCGTTGAATTTATCCTACGGAGCGGTGATATTGAGGAGTCTTCTGAGATTACCGATTCCCTTAGAGCGATGCAGGACGGGATTAAGCTTCATCAGTGGCTTCAGAAGGGGCAACCGAGCGAATACGTGCCTGAAGTGCCTTTAAGTCATATTGTGACATTTTCGGAATATGATCTGTGTATCGACGGTCGCGCCGACGGAATAGTATATAACAGAGAAGAGATTCCTGTACTTATCGATGAGATAAAAGGAACCAACAGAGATATTGAGAAGATTATAGAACCTGCTATGGTACATAGGGCTCAAGCTATGTGCTATGGCTTTTTTTGTGCATATATTAATAAACTTCAGGGAATTACAATACAGATTACATACGGTAATCTTAAGTCGCGAGAGATTAAGAAGTTCGATGATTACTACACATACGAAGACTTAGAGGAGTTCTTCCTCGATATAATCGATAGATATAAGCCATTTAGCGACTATATCTATAAATGGAATATCATTAAGAAAGAGTCGATTACCAATATGGTATTCCCATTTGACTATAGGGAGGGGCAGAAGCCCATTATGAACTATGTCTATAACGCTGCAAAAGATAATGAGCTTCTTTTTATTCAGGCACCCACGGGGGTAGGTAAGACAATCAGTACGATTTATCCTTCTCTTAAGGCGATGTGTGACTTTAATCTCTCGAAAATATTCTATCTGACAGCCAAGACAATAACCAAGAAGGTGGCAAAGGATACATTCGAGATTCTTAAGAATGAAGGAAACAGGTTAAAAGTACTTGAGATTACAGCCAGAGATAAGATATGTCCCCTTGAAGAAAGAGTATGTGATGCTACACATTGCGAGTATGCCAAGGGACACTTTGACAGGATAAATGACGCATTATATGAGATATTGTGCGAAGAAGATTTGTTTAATCGTGATATAATTATTGAATATGCAGAGAAGCATAAGGTGTGTCACTACAGATTGTCCTTGGAAATATGTGAATTCGCCGACGAAATAATATGTGACTATAATTACGTGTTCGATCCCAATGTCTGCATTATTCAAAGCGTTACCGATAAGAATAATATTTTCCTTGTGGACGAGGCGCATAATCTCGTTGACAGAGCAAGGGAAATGTATTCTGTAACACTCGTCAAGGAAGACGTACTTCTTATGAAAAAGGTGTACGGCGCATACGACAGAAAGCTTATTAAGTATTTCGACAGAGTTAATAAGGAAATGCTTGCATACAAGAAGTTGTGTGATAATCAAGTCCTCATAACCGACAGAAATAGGCTTGATACGGCAATTATTAATTTGAGATATAACATTGAAAAATTCTTTGATAAGAAGATTAAGATCGAGAGAAAGAACGAAGCATTAGAGTTTTACTTCGGTCTATGCAACTATGTCAATACGCTGGAGTATGTTGACGATAGATATCTTGTATACGGAGATTTTGATAAGTCCGGAGCCTTTTGTATTCATCTCTATAATATGGACCCATCATATATACTGCAGGATTATCTTAATAATGCAGTGTCCACAGTGTTCTTCTCGGCAACGCTTCTCCCTATTAATTATTATAAGGAGCTTCTCTGTACTAAGGATAATCCCAATGCCATATACGCGAAGACAATATTTAAGTCGGAGCAAAGAGCGATTCTTATTGCCGATGATGTCACCAGTAAGTATACCGAGAGAAACGAGTCTACCTATAAGAGAATTGCTGAATATGTTATTAAGACTGCAAAGGTTAAGACCGGTAATTACATTGTGTACTTTCCGTCCTATGTTTTTATGGAAAATGTGTATTCGGTAATGGAGAATCATACATTAAATTTTGATTTAATAATTCAAAACAATGTGATGACAGAGCAGGAGAGAGAGGTTTTTTTAAAAGAATTCGAAGAAAAGCGAGAAAAAAGCCTTGTGGCCTTTTGTGTAATGGGCGGAATCTTCTCGGAAGGTATTGATCTTGTTAACGATAAGCTAATTGGTGCAATAATTGTAGGTACTGGGATTCCTATGAAGAACTTCAGGAACGATAAGCTTATGGAGCATTTTGATGGGTCCGGAAGAAAAGGGTTTGACTATGCCTATAAGTTTCCGGGAATGAATAAAGTGTGTCAAGCTGCCGGAAGAGTTATAAGAACAGTTGAAGATAGAGGAATAATTCTTCTCCTGGATGATAGGTTTAACAGGAATGAATACAGAAATATATTCCCGAGGGAGTGGAAGGACTGTAAAGTCACGAATATTGACAGTGTTTCGAAGGATTTGAGCGATTTTTGGGGAAAATAAGCAATTTATGAAACATTTTCCACAAAATGTAGTAGGTGTGATATAATGATACTATTCTGAATAGTTACATATTACGGAGGAAGGATAATGGTTAGAAGAGTATTCGTCGAAAAGAAAGAAAAATATGCAGTAAGCGCTAAGTCAATATGTCAGGAATTCAAAAGCTATCTTGGAGTAGATATTAAGAATGTGCGTTTACTTATAAGATATGATGTGGAAAATGTGTCAGATGATACATATCGCGAAGCAATAAGCACCGTTTTTTCCGAGCCTCCCGTTGATAATGTATATGAAGAGGAGTTTGAATATGACGGCAGAGCTTTTTCGGTAGAGTACTTGCCGGGACAGTTCGATCAGAGGGCTGACTCTGCTATGCAATGTATTAAGCTTCTTGATGAAAATGAGGAGCCTATTATTCATAGTGCTGAGGTGTATGTTATAGAAGGTGACATATCCGACTCTGAATTTGAAGCTATTAAGACATATTGTATTAACCCCGTTGATTCAAGAGAAGCGGATCTTAATAAGCCTGATACTCTCGTTGATAATTTCGAGGAACCCGGTGATGTAGAGATACTTGACGGCTTCATCGGATTTGTTGAATCTGAACTTAATAATTTATATGAATCCCTTAATCTTGCGATGACATTCAAGGACTTTCAACATATTCAGAAATATTTCGCGGAAGAAGAAAAGAGAGATCCTACCATTACGGAGATTCGTGTACTTGATACATATTGGTCAGATCATTGTCGTCATACGACGTTCCTTACGGAACTTAAGAATATTTCTTTTGACGACGGATTCTATAGGAAGCCCATAGAAGATACATATAAAGATTACCTTAATAATTTCAAGGAGCTTTATAAGGACAGAGATGACAAGTACGTATGTCTTATGGACATAGCTCTTCTCGCAATGAAGAAATTAAAGAGTGAAGGTAAGCTTGATGATCAGGAAGAATCTGACGAGATTAATGCATGCTCAATTGTTGTTCCTGTTGAGGTGGACGGTAAGACGGAAGAGTGGCTTGTTAACTTTAAGAACGAAACTCATAATCATCCGACAGAGATTGAACCCTTCGGTGGTGCCGCAACATGTCTTGGAGGTGCTATAAGAGATCCGCTTTCCGGAAGAACATATGTATATCAAGCTATGCGTGTTACGGGAGCCTCTGATCCAACTGTTCCCGTTAAAGATACAATCGAAGGAAAGCTTCCTCAGAAGAAGCTTGTTCGTGAGGCTGCGCACGGATACAGCTCTTACGGTAACCAGATTGGCCTTGCAACAGGATATGTCAAGGAAATATATCATCCCGATTATGTGGCTAAGAGAATGGAGATTGGTGCCGTTATGGGTGCAGCCCCTCGTCGTGCAGTTCAGAGACTTAATTCCGACCCGGGTGATAAGATAATTCTTCTTGGTGGAAGAACGGGACGTGATGGAATCGGCGGTGCAACAGGTTCTTCTAAGGCTCATAATACGGAGTCGACACTTGTATGCGGTGCTGAGGTTCAGAAGGGTAATCCTCCCACTGAGCGTAAGATTCAGCGTCTTTTCAGGAGAGAAGAGGTATCATACATTATTAAGAAATGTAATGACTTCGGTGCCGGAGGTGTATCGGTTGCCATCGGAGAGCTTGCCGACGGTCTGAGAGTCAACCTTGATCTCGTTCCCAAAAAGTACGCGGGACTTGACGGAACGGAGCTTTCTATATCTGAGTCGCAGGAGAGAATGGCTGTTGTTGTTGCTCCCGAGGATGTTGATAAGTTCTTGGGATTTGCGAACGAAGAGAACTTGGAAGCAGTAGAGGTTGCTGAGGTTACAGAGTCCCCCAGACTTGTTCTTGTATGGCGCGGCCAAGAGATTGTCAATATATCGAGAGCATTTCTTGATACCAACGGGGCACATCAGGAGACGGACGTTGCTGTTGAAATGCCAAGTGACGAAGAAGTATGCGTAAAAGAGGTATCTATACCGGAAGTTAAATCAGCAATTAATAATAATGATTTTAGAAAAGCGGTGTTTAGTACTGTGTCGAATCTTAATGTGTGCTCTGAAAAAGGTCTTGTTGAGATGTTCGACGGCTCAATCGGTGCGGGTTCTGTATATATGCCCTACGGCGGTAAATATCAGCTTACAGAGACGCAGTCAATGGTGGCTAAGCTTCCCGTACAGAATGGTAAATGTGATACTGTTACAATGATGGCATATGGTTTTGATCCATATATTTCAAGCTGGAGTCCGTATCACGGTGCACTATTTAGTGTATTAGAGTCTGTTGCAAGAATTGTGGCATCGGGCGGTGATTATAAGAAGATTAGATTTACTTTCCAGGAATACTTCAGAAGGATGTCAGATGATCCGTACAGATGGAGTCAGCCGTTCTCGGCACTTCTCGGCGCATATAAGGCGCAGATGGCATTCGGACTACCTTCAATCGGCGGTAAGGATTCAATGTCGGGAACATTCAATGATATTGATGTTCCGCCCACACTTGTAAGCTTTGCCGTTGATGTTGCAAAGGAGGGAGATATTATTTCTCCCGAGCTTAAGGAAGCGGGTAATGATCTGGTATTTTTTCATATCAGAATCGATGAACATGATATGCCTGACTTTGAACATGTTAAGAAAATGTATGAGGCTATCCATGAATTGATTAAGAAGAAGGCTATTGTTTCAGCTTATGCTATTGACGCTTACGGCACGCTTGCCGCAATTTCCAAGATGTGCTTCGGTAATGGCCTTGGCGTTGACTTGGATGGTGACATTGAGCTTAATGAGCTATGTATACCGGGAATCGGTTGTATTATTGCTGAAGCTTCAGATATGGCTGAAGTCGATAATTGTATGGCAAGACATGAGCTTACATATGACTATGCTATCGCCGGAAGGGTAAATGACACGGGAGAGTTAGTTTACAGAGATGACAGGATTTCTGTTAAGGAGCTTACCGCTGCATGGAAGAAGCCGCTTGAAAAAGTATTCCCCACAAGAGTTACAGAAGATTATTCAGAAGTTAAAACAGGATTATATAATAAGGATGACATCTACATTTGCAAGAACAAAGTGGCTGTTCCGAAGGTATTTATTCCTGTATTCCCCGGAACCAACTGCGAATATGATTCCGCTAAAGCTTTTGAGAGGGCAGGGGCGGAACCTATTGTTAAAGTGTTCAAGAATCAATCGGCAGAGGACATAAGAGATTCCGTTGAAGTGTTTACAAAAGCTATCGACGAAGCCCAGATGATAATGTTCCCGGGAGGATTCTCCGCAGGTGACGAGCCGGAAGGTTCTGCTAAGTTCTTCGCAGCGGCATTTAGAAACGACAAGATGAAAGAGGCTGTCACGAAGCTTCTTGATAGGGACGGTCTTGCTCTCGGCATATGTAACGGATTCCAGGCGCTCATTAAGCTTGGTCTTGTGCCGTTCGGCGAAATCCGAACACAGTCTGCGGAATCTCCTACACTTACATATAATGTGATTAACCGTCATATAAGTAAGATGGTATATACTAAGGTTGTGTCTAATAAGTCGCCTTGGCTTAGAGAAGCAGTTCTCGGAAATGTGTACACAAACCCCGCATCTCACGGAGAAGGAAGGTTCGTTGCCACTGATGAGTGGCTTAAGACACTATTTGAGAACGGTCAGGTTGCTACGCAATATGTTAATGAAGCCGGTAATCCCACAATGGATGAAGAGTGGAATATCAATGGTTCTTATATGGCGATTGAAGGAATTACAAGTCCGGACGGTCGTGTGCTCGGTAAGATGGCTCATTCAGAGCGTATAGGAAGAAGCGTTGCCATTAACATTTACGGCGAGCAGGATATGAAGATATTTGAGTCGGGTGTGAATTATTTTAAGTAGAAGTAAAAAATATGTTGACGCAGTGTTTCGATATATGTTATAGTGTTTGATGTTGTTGACAAGGAGCTTCGCCTATTTTGGTTCCGACTACGTCGGAAAAGGCTCAGCGTGTAGTCACTCGGCTATGCCGAGTAACAACATATGGCGGGATGGCTCAACTGGCTAGAGCGTCCGGTTCATACCCGGGAGGTTGAGAGTTCGAGTCTCTCTCCCGCTATCATCTATGCGAGGTCGTGAAATTCATGACCTCGTTTTCATTTTATATAGCATATTTCCTTGCATTGTGATATAATTTCTTTAAAAATCAACATTTTATACGTAAAAAAAGGGGTGTTATTATGAGAGTAGGTCATGGATATGATGTGCATAAGCTTGTAGAAGGAAGAAATTTAATAATCGGCGGTGTTAAAATTGACTATGACAGAGGGTTAGAAGGTCATTCCGATGCCGACGTGCTTGCACATGCTGTTATGGATTCTCTGCTTGGTGCCGCAGGCATGGGGGATATCGGTCTGCATTTCCCCGATAACGATGTAAAATACAAAGACGCTGACTCTATGATGCTCTTAGAACAGACAATCGAACTACTTGGTACACAGAGATATAAGGTAGTGAATATTGATGCTACAATTATCGCACAGAAGCCTGTTCTTCGTCCGTATATTAATGCGATGGAAGAGAATATTGCTTCAGTTCTTCAGTGTGATATAAGCCATGTTAATGTTAAGGCCACAACGGAAGAACATCTGGGATTTACCGGAAGAGAAGAGGGCATAAGCTGTCATTGTGTCTGTCTTATTGAGTAAGATAGAGCGATAATAATTTGCAAGGTTTTTAATTATGAATAATGATAATATTTCAAAAAAGCCTGAACACAAGGGCTTTTTTGCGCGATATAAAGAAGAATTTAAAGTAATACAAGAAAGAGATCCGGCCATTAAGTCGAAGTGGGAGGTTCTGTTATATCCAAGCTTTAAGGCTATGATGAAATACAGAAAAGCTCATAAGCTGTATCTTAAAGGTCACTATTTCCGTGCAAGAAGGATATCACAGAGAGCGGCAAGAAGGACGGGAATTGAGATTCATCCCGGTGCTCAGATAGGTAAGGGATTCTTTATCGATCACGGAAGCGGCGTTGTAATAGGCGAGACCACGATTATAGGCGACAATGTTACGCTTTATCAGGGCGTAACTCTCGGAGGTACCGGTAAGGAGCATGGTAAACGTCATCCTACAATAGGTGATAATGTTATGATATCGGTTGGTGCAATGGTGCTCGGATCGTTTACCGTTGGTGATAATTCCAAGATTGGTGCCGGATCTGTCGTTATAGAAGAGGTTCCGCCCAATTGTACGGTTGTTGGCGTGCCCGGTCGAATTGTTAAGCAGGATAATGTGAAGGTTCCGAGAGAAACAATGGATCAAGTTAATCTTCCGGATCCCGTCATGGATGATATTAATGTACTTAAGCACGAGAATTCTGCACTTGTCACAAGGTTAATAGAGCTTGAAAACAGAGTTAAAGAGATGTCGAAGAATTAAGTTTTGATTTAACATCTTGCATACATTGAGGAATAAAGAGAAATGAAGATATACAATACACTTTCGAGAACAAAAGAAGAATTTAAGCCCATTGAGGACGGCGTTGTCAGCATGTACGTGTGCGGTCCGACTGTATATAACTATATCCATATTGGTAATGCGCGTCCGATGATTGTGTTCGATACAGTTAGAAGGTATCTTGAGTACAAGGGATTTATCGTTAATTATGTATCCAACTTCACGGATGTGGATGATAAGATAATTAAGAAGGCTAACGAGGAAGGGACTACAAGCGACGTCATATCCAAGCGTTACATTGAGGAATGCAAGAAGGATATGGAAGGTCTTAATGTGCTTCCCGCAACCGTTCATCCCCTTGCAACGGAAGAGATACCCGAAATGGTGGAGATGATTAATACGCTTATGAAGAAGGATTTTGCGTATAGAGCAGAAGACGGAACTGTGTATTTTAGGACGCGTAAGTTCGAGGATTATGGCAAATTGTCTCATAAGAATCTTGACGATCTTGAGGCAGGTCACAGAGATATTGATGTTACGGGTGACGGCAAAGAGGATTACCTCGACTTCGTGCTATGGAAGCCGAAGAAGGAAGGGGAGCCTTATTGGGAGTCTCCTTGGAGCGAAGGACGTCCCGGTTGGCATATTGAGTGTTCTGTTATGTCTAAGAAATATCTCGGTGAGAATATTGATATTCACGCCGGTGGCGAGGACTTGATTTTCCCTCATCATGAAAATGAGATTGCCCAATCCGAGTCGGCTAACGGCGTGGCATTTGCCAATTATTGGATGCATAACGGCTTTCTTAACATAGATAACAGGAAGATGAGTAAGTCTCTCGGTAATTTCTTCACTGTTCGTGACATCTCCGAGAAGTACGACCTTCAGGTGCTCAGATTCTTTATGCTTAGCGCTCATTATCGTAATCCGCTTAACTTCAGCGACGTTCTTATGGAGTCAGCGAAGGCGGGACTTGAACGAATTACCAATGCTTACGATAATCTTATGTACCTTTTTGAGAATGCGACTAACGATGTTACAAGCGATGAGGAAGCAAAAGAGGCTATCAATTCATATGTAAAGAAATTCGAAGATGCTATGGAAGATGATTTCAATACGGCAGATGCCATTTCGACTATTTTCGAATTTGTAAGACATATTAATCAGGATGTCAACGAAGATACGGGAGCAAATGTGCTGAAACTCTATATAGAGAAGCTTTCAATGCTATGCGGTATTCTCGGAATCATAGTAGAAAAGGAAGAGAAGCTTCTTGACGAAGAGATCGAGAGGATGATTGACGAGAGACAGAAGGCCAGGAAGAATAAAGACTTTAAGAAAGCCGACGAGATAAGAGATGAACTCTTAAGAAAAGGGATACAGCTTCTTGACACAAGAGAGGGCGTTAAGTATAAATGGCTTTAAATCAAGATATAATTAATTATTTTAACGGTAAAAATATTGATATTAAGACATATTCACCCCTCACCTTTGCATTTATCGGAGATGATGTATTCGATCTTATTATAAGAACAATTGTTGTGAGTAAGGGCAATACCAAGCCGGAGAAGCTTCATAACGAAAGTATAAAATATGTGAGCGCTGTATCGCAGGCGAAGATGTATGATGCTGTAACGGATATGTTAACAGAAGAAGAAGCTGACATATTAAGAAGAGGTCGTAACGCTAAGCCTCACAGTAAAGCGAAGAGCGCAACTTCTACAGAATATATGAAGGCTACGGCGCTTGAGACACTTATCGGATATCTCTATCTTAAGGACGAGCAGGATAGGATATTCGATCTTTTAAAGGTCGGAATTGATAGGATAGATAATACATAAGAGTGATTATATGAGAGATAACGAAGATATTATATACGGAAGGAACTCCGTATTAGAAGCTATTAGATCGGGAAGTACCGTTGATAAGATTCTTATTATTCAAGGAAAGCACGACGGTCCTACCGATACAATTATAAGAGAAGCTAAGAAGAATAATATAATATTCGAATTCACCGACAAGAAGGTGCTAGACTCTTTAAGTGATGAAAGTAAGCACCAGGGAGTAGTTGCTTATGTCTCTCCGTATGAATATTCTGACGTGGATACGATTCTTAATATTGCGGAGTCAAAGAATGAAGATCCCTTTATCATAATTGCCGACGAAATAGAAGATCCTCACAATCTTGGTGCCATCATACGAACTGCCAATATGTGCGGGGCTCACGGTGTCATTATTCCCAAGAGAAGAGCGGCAAGACTTACATCTGTAGTCAGCAAAACGTCAGCCGGTGCGATTAATTATACACCTGTGGCGAAAGTTACCAACATTTCCAAGACAATCTCAGAATTAAAGGATAAGGGTATGTGGTTTGTGTGCGCCGATATGGAGGGCGACACTATGTATAACCTTGACCTTACGGGACCTATCGGACTTGTAATCGGTAACGAAGGGAGCGGGGTTAGTAAGAATGTCAAGAAAAACTGTGATTTTATCGCTTCTATTCCGACCTTCGGCGATATCGATTCCCTCAATGCATCGGTTTCCTGCGGTGTTTTATGCTATGAGATTGTAAGACAGAGGATTAATAAAGGATAATGGACTATACGAAGCTTACTGACAGCGAGATAATAAGTGAATACAGAAAGGGCGATATGCAGGCGGTTAATAATATGGTTAGAAAATATACGCCTCTTATTTATAAATGTCATAACAATCGGTATGCTGCAGGCTACAGTAGGGATGACTTTATTCAGGAGGGTTTTATCGGGCTTCTGTCTGCCATCAATAATTATGACACGGAAAGCACCGCTTCATTTTATACATATGCCAAGACCTGTATTGATAACAGTATGAATAAGCTTATGGAGAAATCCCTTCGTAAGAATAACCAGATTATCAATAACAGTAGGCCCATTGAGTCGGAAGATGAGTTGCCTGAAGACAAGGATTCCAATCCTGAGAACATAGTCCTATCTAAGATGATTAATGAGGATACATTTGACAAGATTGAAAATATGTTATCCAAGGGAGAACTTAGTGTGTATAGGCTTCTTAGGGAAGGCTACAACTCAAAAGAGATAGCAAATTTATTAAATAAAGATATAAAATCTATTGATAATGCGATACAAAGGATAAAGGCGAAAGGCCGTAGGTTAAATTAGTTAAAAAAGTTAATCAATTTTTGGTATATATTACATATAGATATTTTCAGAAAAATGTTGTATTATCTCTACGCTGTCTTTGAGTGCATTATGGGGTATAAAAGTGAGTAATACATCTAATTCTTATTGGAGTAAGAATAAAGTCCAAAAGTTTCTGCCTTCTTTAAAAACATTCCAGAAAAAAGGTAAAAAGATTCTTGATGAGAAGGAACAGGCAGCCCTTATTAGTATCAATCTATGCAATCTCAAATATTTTAATGAAATATATGGAACGGAAGAGGGAGACGTCGTTATCGAAAGAATGATGGAGTATTTCTGTGTCGATAATGATAATTGTTTTATTGGTGTTAAAAGTTATGTGGATCATCTCCTTTTAATGTGCGATTGTGAAGGTTTATCAAAAGAAGATTTAATAAATCATTATGAGA
The DNA here is from genome assembly GCA_905233695.1 of uncultured Lachnospiraceae bacterium. GTDB lineage: Bacteria > Bacillota > Clostridia > Lachnospirales > Lachnospiraceae > RUG191. The sequence continues at coordinate 14,956 of CAJODN010000017.1, forward strand.
ATTACTCTGAGAGTTTTATAAATGAAATCAATCGTAAGTATTCCTTTGCCAAGATTAATCTTGATGTGGGAATGTATATTGTCAACAAAGATGAAGACTTCCTTGTTGCCAAGGATAATGCCAGATATGCGAGACTTAGTGTGGCGGATTCCTATGAGACTTCTGTGGGATTCTATTCTGAGAGCTTAAGAGAGCAGTCCCTTAAGGAAGCCAGCGTCATTCCCAATTTCCAGAAAGCAATAGAAGGTCATGAAATAATCGTGTTGTTACAGCCCAAGTATTCTGTTGAAAAGGGCAAAGTAATTGGTGCTGAAGCACTTTCAAGATTCACGGATGCAGAAGGCAATATTGTATCGCCTGCTCTGTTTGTTCCTATTTTAGAGAAAGCCAATATCATTAATCAGCTTGATTTCGAAGTGCTTCGTCAAGTTATTGAGATACAGAAAAAGTGGCAGGCTGAAGGAAAAGAGCTATTCCCCATATCCGTTAATCTATCAAGACTTGATCTGTTAGAGGAGGGAGTTACGGACAAGATCACTGAAATGGTTGAAACTGCCGGTATCCCCAAGGATTGTATTGAATTCGAATTCACTGAGACGGCACTTGTTGAGAATCTGTCTACTGTTATAAGTAAGCTTAATTCCCTTCGTGAGCAGGGCTTTAGAATTGCAATAGATGATTTCGGATCCGGATACAATTCACTTTATGTATTGGGACAGATACCTGCCGATGTTATAAAATTCGACAGAGGTTTTGTTCTTCATTCACTTAATAACAATATCGGTCTTACAATTATGAAGAATCTCGTTGAGACATTTAAGGAGATTCAATTTGATGTGTTATGCGAGGGAGTTGAGACAAAAGAAGAAGAGGAGCGCATTGTAGAATGCGGGTGCGATACGATACAAGGGTTCCTTTATGATAAGCCGCTGGCTTTAAATGATTTTGAAGCGAAATATGTAGCGTGTTAATGACGCAGAACCTACTATGGTCTTTTATACATAAAGCTCAATAACTGCAAGTACCTCTCAGCGACTTCCTTGTCAGGCTATCTGAGAGTTCAACTTACTGCGTCTTTACTCCTCGAGGTCTTACAGCTTATATTCATAAGGCTTTCTTTTTTTGTATACATAATAGCTATTATACCCACACTCCGTAAGTATATCGGGGAGGATGTTATATCCAACACCGACTTGTTCCGGCTTATGTGCGTCAGATCCGATTGTTATCAGTTTTCCGCCAAGCTTCTTATAATCCTTAATAATGTCTCGGCAGGGATTGGGTTCATTTAGACCGAATTTATAAGCGCCGGTATTAATCTCTAAGGCCTTATCATTCTCGATAAGCAGTTTTAATATATCAAGAACAATATCCTTGTAATCATCATATGTCAGTTTCTTCGCTTCGTCGTTATATCTTATTATGTAATCAAGGTGACCGTATGAATCGAAATTCTTGTAAGCATCAATGTTTTCTATTATTGAAGTAAAGTATCTCCTGACACCTTCCTTTGCACCATTTTTGTAGTATTCTGGGTAGTATGGATCCATTTTATCCACCTGATGAGACGATCCGATCACAAAATCAAAATTATATTTAGATATAATTTCTATGTGCTTTTCTGCAAGATGGGGCTGTAATCCCAACTCGATTCCCCAGAGCACTTCGATTTCATCATTATATGTGCCATCTGTAATTAAATTATCATAACACTGCTTATATGCATCAATATCAAGGTCGAATCTGCCGGGAGTATGATAGTAGTCAATGTCCAGATGGTCGGTAAATGTTATTCCCGCCATCCCCTCGTTAACTGACATTTCAATCATATCCTTCATAGGAGCTGTCGAATCCCCTGAGAATTCACAGTGCATGTGGTTATTCCATAATTTATTCATCTGTCACACCAACTTCGTTATATTATTAACTATTTCTCATATTCTACTTGAAATCTTCCCCATATTCAAGTAAAATGTATATCAGTATCTAAAGTACGGTTCTACGTACGGTACAAATAAAGAATAACTTTTAGGAGGAATTTAAAATGGCAGTAAGAGTAGCTATTAATGGATTCGGACGTATAGGACGTCTTGCATTCAGACAAATGTTCGGAGCTGATGGATATGAAGTTGTTGCAATTAACGACTTAACAAGCCCTAAGATGCTTGCACATCTTCTTAAGTATGACAGCTCACAGGGAAGATATGAGAAGGCTGATACAGTAACAGCCGGTGAAGATTCAATCACAGTTGACGGCAAAGAGATTAAGATTTATGCTGAGGCTGATGCAAGTAACTGTCCTTGGGGAGACCTTAAGGTAGATGTAGTTCTTGAGTGTACAGGATTCTACACATCTAAGGATAAGGCTTCTGCTCACATTAAGGCAGGCGCTCGTAAGGTTGTTATCTCTGCTCCTGCAGGAAACGATCTCCCTACAATCGTTTACAACGTTAACCACAACACACTTAAGGCTGATGACACTGTTATCTCTGCAGCTTCATGTACAACTAACTGCTTAGCACCTATGGCTGACGCACTTAATAAGTATGCTGAGATTCAGTCAGGTATTATGTGTACAATCCACGCTTACACAGGCGATCAGATGACACTTGACGGACCGCAACGTAAGGGTGACTTAAGAAGATCTCGTGCCGCTGCAGTTAATATCGTACCTAACTCAACAGGTGCTGCTAAGGCTATCGGTCTTGTTATCCCTGAATTAAACGGTAAGTTAATCGGTGCTGCACAGCGTGTACCTACACCTACCGGTTCAACAACAATCCTTACAGCAGTAGTTAAGGGCAATAACGTAACAGTTGACGGCATTAACGCTGCAATGAAGGCTAAGGCTACAGAGTCGTTCGGTTATAACGAAGATGAAATCGTATCAAGTGATATTATCGGTATGAGATACGGTTCATTATTCGATGCAACACAGACATTGGTTAATCAGGTATCTGATGACTTATATGAAGTTCAGGTTGTATCTTGGTATGATAACGAGAATTCATACACATCTCAGATGGTTCGTACAATCAAGTATTTCTCTGAGTTATCATAATTCGAATTATTAATTATGACCTTAAAGGTCCGGTCTTAGGACCGGGCCTTATTTTGTTAGTATTATAACGGAGGATTTTATATGGGACTTAATAAGAAAACAGTAGATGACATTAATGTAAAGGGGAAAAGGGTACTTTGTCGTTGTGACTTCAACGTACCTATTATCGAAGGCAAGATTACAGACGAGAATCGTCTCGTAGCCGCACTTCCTACCATTAAGAAGCTTGTAGCCGACGGTGGTAAGGTCATTCTTTGTTCACACTTAGGTAAGCCTAAGGGAGAGCCGAAGCCTGAGCTTTCACTTGCGCCTGTAGCCAAGAGACTGGCTGAGCTACTCGGACAGGAAGTAAAGTTCGCTCCCGATAATGAAGTGGTGGGACCTAATGCCAAGGCTGCTATCGATGCTATGCAGGATGGCGATATCGTTCTCCTCGAGAACACTCGTTACAGAATAGAAGAGACTAAGAACGGTGAAGCGTTCTCTAAGGATCTTGCTTCAATCTGTGACATTTTCGTAAACGATGCATTCGGAACAGCTCACAGAGCACATTGTTCCAATGTAGGAGTATCTTCGCTTGTTGATACAGCCGTTGTGGGATACCTTATGGAGAAGGAGATTAATTTCCTTGGAAATGCGGTAGAGAATCCGGTAAGACCGTTTGTAGCTATACTCGGCGGAGCTAAGATTGCTGATAAGCTTAACGTTATTAATAACTTACTTGAGAAATGCGATACCCTTATTATAGGCGGTGGTATGGCATATTCTTTCCTTAAGGCGCAAGGTTATGAGATAGGCGATTCACTCTGTGACGATAGTAAGCTTGATTATTGCTTAGAGATGATGGATAAGGCTAAGAAGGCAGGCAAGAAATTACTTCTTCCCGTTGACGTTGTTACTATTAAGAATTTCCCGGATCCTATTGACGGACCTGTTGAGACTTCTGTATATGACTTCGACGAGATTCCGTCTAATGAGGAAGGTTGCGATATAGGACCTAAGACATCGGCTCTGTATACGGAAGAAGTTAAGAATGCCAAGACTGTTGTATGGAACGGTCCTATGGGTCTCTTCGAGAACCCTGCACTTGCCAAAGGAACTCTTGAAGTTGCCAAGGCACTTGCAGCATCAGATGCCACAACAATTATCGGTGGTGGTGATTCTGCCGCAGCCGTTAACCAGATGGGTCTCGGAGATAAGATGAGCCACATTTCCACAGGCGGAGGAGCATCCCTTGAATTCCTGGAGGGCAAGGAACTCCCCGGCGTTGTATGTGCTAATGATAAGTAAGATCAGAATTATAGCAAGATATGAACTATAGGAGGTAATATTAATGAGTAGAAGAAGAATAGTAGCAGGAAACTGGAAGATGAACAAGACTCCATCAGAGGCTAAGGCTTTAGTAGAAGAGCTTAAGCCCCTCGTTAACAATGCTGATGTTGACGTAGTATACTGCGTGCCTGCAGTTGACATCGTTCCCGTTGTAGAAGCTGTTAAGGGCACTAATGTTAAGGTTGGTGCAGAGAACCTTTATACAGAGGACAAAGGTGCTTACACAGGTGAGATTTCAGCAGATATGCTTGTTGATGCAGGCGTTGAATATGTAGTAATCGGTCACTCTGAGAGAAGAGAATACTTCGCAGAGACTGATGAATTCCTTAATAAGAAGGTTAAAAAGGCAATCGAGAAAGGTCTTACACCCATCCTTTGCTGTGGTGAGTCATTAGAGCAGAGAGAGATGGGCGTTACAATGGACTGGATTCGCCTTCAGATTAAGTCTGACTTAACAGGCGTTGCTGCTTCAGATGTAGCTAAGATGGTAATCGCTTATGAGCCTATCTGGGCTATCGGAACAGGTAAGACGGCAACCAGCGATCAGGCTGAGGAAGTTTGTGCAGGAATCAGGGAGTGTATTGCTGAGATGTATGACCAAGCAACAGCTGATGCAGTTCGTATCCAGTATGGCGGATCTGTTAATGCAGGTAACGCAACAGAGCTTTTCTCTAAGCCCAATATCGACGGCGGTCTTGTAGGTGGTGCCTCACTTAAGGCTGATTTTGGAGATATTGTTAATGCGTAACAATAATTATATTATGATTTAATAAGATTGAGGTTCTGTATTCCGGTGATACAGAACCTTTTTTTGTTTACAGTAGTTATGCAAAATGTGATAAAACATTTACCTATACATTTCTTTTTTGACAATTATTATCGTGTTGTTAAAGCGTTTATTATGATATAATGTAGCGTGAAGTGTATTAATGGTGTAATCACAGGAAGTTTATGAAATCAAAGATTAAAATAAGTATAGTACTGGCCATATGCTTGACGGGACTTGCTCTATGCGGTTGCGAAGCCGACAAAGCCGAGGCATCCACCGGGACGGCGTCCTATACTCAGCTTGAATTATCTCAATTCGACTATGATATCGAGCGTGTTATCGGTTCCGCCACCAAGGAATTTATGGGCAACCACCCAATAGACCAAAGCTTCTTTGCATGGTTTATATCTGAATACGGCATACAGGCTTTTAATGATATTTTAGCCAAGAATAAGTTCGATGACCCTGCGGTATGGATTGATGCTTCCGGTAGAAGTATACACGTTCTCTGGTATGAGTACTGTCAGGACACGGGGCTTGACGCATTCGAGAATCATTATACATACGTTGTCAATACCAACTACGATGATGAAGTGACATTTGATATAACGGGCGATGTGTCGATGGCTGACGATAAGGCCACAACTACCTATATGATTGAGCAACCTAACGGTCTTATGGATTGCTTCGATGATGATGTCTTCGATGCCATTAATGAGAGCGACATATTTATTATTAACAATGAGTTCGCCTATACAACAGGCGGAGATCCTATTGTTGAGAAGTACTATACATTCAGGAGTAATCCCGATAGGCTTCGGGAGCTTTTCTCAATCGGTGTGGATTCGGTGACCCTTGCCAATAATCACGTATATGATTACAGGGAAGAGGGACTACTTGATACACTTAAGACTCTTGAAGGTTCGAGAATGCCATATATAGGTGCAGGAAGGAACTTAGAGGATGCTTCTCAGCCCATTTACTATATCGCGGGTGGTCGTAAGATTGCGATTGTGAATGCATCTCAGATTGAGAAGAATCAGAATTTTACGAAAGCTGCGACAGAGGATTCGGCAGGTATTCTTAAGTGCCTCGACCCTACACATTTTACAGAGGTAATTAGCGAAGCGAAGAAGAATTCCGACTGTGTCCTTGCAATTGTACACTGGGGTACGGAGTATCAGGATAGGTACGGTAAGGATCAAAATGATCTTGCAAATGCGTTTGCCGAAGCGGGGGCTGATGTAATAATCGGCGGTCATCCCCATGTGCTTCAGGGCTTTGATTATATAGGCGATACGCCTGTGTATTACAGTCTCGGTAATTTCTATTTTTCGCTTGATGAAAACATGCCTGCAGATTACGAGACGGGAATTGCGACTGTTACGGTTAGAAAAGACGGAAGTATTGACGCAGGATTTATTCCGTGCTATTTCTCCGATGGAGTAGTAAGTGTTGTTACGGATGATGCAGATGAAACCAAGATCCGAAGCAGACTTAACAATGTATCTAATAACGCTATCTTAGATAGCAAAGGCATAATAAGAAAAAAATAATAGAAGCGAGGTAAATTAAGGTGAGAAAGAAACCAACAGTATTAATGGTATTAGACGGATATGGTCTTAATGACAATCCCAAGGGAAATGCGATAGCTATGGCTAACACGCCGAGAATGGACGACCTTATGAAAAATTGTCCTTTTGTTAAAGGTAATGCGTCCGGTCTTGCAGTTGGACTACCGGATGGTCAGATGGGTAATTCCGAGGTCGGTCATATGAATATCGGAGCAGGAAGGATTATTTACCAGGATCTGACTAAGATAACCAAGGAGATTGAGGATGGTACGTTCTTCGAGAACAAGGTGCTTCTTCAGGCTATTGATAATTGTAAGAAGAATAACTCTGACTTGCATCTCTGGGGACTTCTGTCTGACGGTGGTGTTCATTCTCATAACACACACCTATACGGACTTCTTGAGATGGCCAAGAGAAACGGTCTTACTAATGTATATGTACACGCCTTCCTCGATGGAAGAGATACGCCTCCTGCATCAGGTAAGGATTATGTTGCTGAGCTTGAGGCAGAGATGGAGAAGATTGGCGTAGGTAAAGTTGCATCTCTTTCCGGTCGTTACTATGCAATGGACAGAGATACCAACTACGACAGAATTGAGAAGGCTTATGATTCGCTTGTATTTGGTAAAGGTGTCATCGATACGTCGGCAACTCACGCTATGCAGGAAAGCTACGACAATGATGTAACAGATGAATTCGTGCTTCCGACAGTTATTGTAGATGAAGATGGCAAGCCTCTATCTCTCGTTAAGGAGAATGATTCGGTTATCTTCTTTAACTTCAGACCTGACAGGGCAAGAGAGATAACACGTGCGTTTTGTGATGATGATTTTAAGGGATTTAAGAGAGATTTCATTAATCTTACATATGTATGCTTCAAGGATTATGATGAGACAATCCCCAATAAGTTAATTGCATTTCCGAAGGAAGAGATTGTTAATACATTCGGCGAATTCTTGGCTAACAATAACCTTAAGCAACTTCGTCTTGCTGAGACTGAGAAATATGCTCATGTAACATTTTTCTTTAACGGAGGAATTGAGGATCCCAACAAATTCGAGTCACGAATTCTTGTTGATTCACCGAAGGATGTTGCCACATACGACTTAAAGCCGGAGATGAGTGCACCTGAGGTTGGAATGGATCTTGTGGAAGCCATTACATCAGATGAGTATGATGTAATTGTAATTAACTTCGCTAACCCCGATATGGTAGGTCACACCGGAGTAATCGAAGCGGCAATTAAGGCTGTTGAGAAGGTGGACGAACTGGTTGGTAAAGCAGTTGATGCCATAAAAGAAGTTGGCGGTGTAATGTTTATATGTGCCGACCATGGTAATGCAGAGAAGATGATTGATTATGAGACGGGAGCGCCTCATACAGCTCATACAACCAACCCCGTTCCGTTTATTCTTGTTAACGGAGATGACAACTGGAGTCTAAGAGAAGGCGGTCGCCTCGCCGACATCGCCCCAACCCTAATCGACATCATGGGCATGGAACAACCTAAGGAGATGACAGGGGAATCATTATTGATAAGAAACTAGAGTAAGCGACTGAGTAGCCAAGACCCGCTAAGTTACCGGCACACCCCATTCGGGGTGCGCATACGACATTTCGTCATGAGCGTGCGGGTACTTGGTCCGAAGGCGCATGATAGGAATTCAAATAAAGGAGAGAGATTATGAAACCCGTAAAAGAAGGTAAAGTAAGAGAAATGTACGATTACGGCGATACTATTATTCTTGTTGCAACAGATAGAATAAGTGCATTCGATGTAATTCTTAAGAACGAAATCAAAGATAAGGGTATCATTCTTACCAAGATGAGTAAATTCTGGTTCGATATGACAAGCGATATCGTACCTAACCATATGCTTAGCGTCGATACAGCCGATATGCCGGAGTTCTTCAGAAAAAAAGAGTTCGAAGGAAGATCAATGATCTGTAAGAGCCTTGATATGCTGCCTGTTGAATGTATCGTAAGAGGATATATTACAGGCTCAGGATGGAAGAGCTATCAGGAAGACGGTACCGTATGCGGAATAAAGTTGCCTAGGGGTCTTAAGGAATCAGAGAAGCTTCCCGAGGCAATCTATACACCTTCGACCAAGGCTGAGATTGGCGACCATGATGAGAACATTTCCTATGAGGAGACAATAAGAATACTGGAAGATTATTATCCCGGACGCGGAAGAGAGCTCGCCGCACAGATTAAGGATTATACTCTTGAACTATATAATACCTGTGCTGAATATGCTCTTGAAAAGGGAATTATTATTGCCGACACCAAGTTCGAATTCGGTCTTGATGAAAAGGGTAGAGTTATCCTTGCAGATGAGATGCTGACACCCGACAGTTCACGCTTCTGGCCTAAGTCAGAATATAAGAAGGGTAAGTCACAGCCTTCATTTGATAAGCAGTTTGTTCGTGATTATCTTAAGGAGAATCCGGACTGCGGATACAAGCTTCCGAAGGATGTAATAGACAAGACCATTGCGAAATATAAAGAAGCGTATGAGATGCTCACAGGAGAGAAGATTTAATAAGTGGACGAGGTACTTGGACCGAGGACACAATGTTATGGAGGATAAGAAATGGGAACAGACAGATACATAAGTCCGCTGTCAGAGCGATATGCAAGCAAGGAAATGCAATTCATTTTCTCTCAGGACAAGAAATTTACAACCTGGAGAAAACTCTGGATTGCACTTGCGGAAACCGAGATGGAACTTGGTCTCTCAGAAAATGGAGTTCCGGTTATAACTCAGGAACAAATTGATGAGCTTAAGGCTAACGTTGATAATATCAACTACGATGTTGCTAAAAAAAGAGAGAAGGAAGTAAGACACGACGTTATGAGTCATGTGTATGCTTACGGACAGCAGTGCCCTAAGGCTGCGGGTATTATTCATCTCGGCGCCACAAGCTGCTATGTGGGCGACAACACTGATATTATCATTATGCGCGATGCCCTTAATCTTGTAAGAACTAAGCTTGTAAATGTTATAGCGGAACTTGCAAAATTCGCTGATGAATACAAAGAATTACCTACACTTGCATTCACACATTTTCAACCCGCACAACCTACTACAATCGGAAAGAGAGCAACGCTTTGGATTAATGAATTCATGATGGACTTAGAGGACTTAGACTATGTATCATCGACTCTTAAGCTCCTCGGTTCTAAGGGTACAACCGGTACACAGGCAAGCTTCAAGGAACTCTTTAATGATGATAATGAAGTTATAGATAAGATTGACCCTATGATTGCGAAGAAGATGGGATTCGATTCTTGTGTTCCCGTGTCAGGACAGACCTATTCTCGTAAGGTTGATACAAGAGTATGTAATGTCCTTGCCGGAATCTGTGCAAGTGCCCATAAGATGAGTAATGATATTCGCCTGTTACAACATTTAAAAGAGATAGAAGAACCATTTGAAAAGACACAGATTGGGTCAAGCGCAATGGCATATAAGCGTAACCCTATGAGAAGCGAAAGAATTGCATCACTTTCTCGCTACGTTATGATTGATGCCCTTAATCCCGCAATCACTTCTGCGACACAGTGGTTCGAGAGGACGCTTGATGACTCCGCCAATAAGAGAATATCAATTGCGGAAGGTTTCCTTGCAACAGACGGTGTTCTTGACTTATGCTTAAATGTGGTTGACGGTCTTGTTGTGTACGATAAGGTTGTTACAAAGCGTCTAATGAGCGAATTACCGTTTATGGCAACTGAGAATATAATGATGGATGTTGTTAAGAACGGCGGTAACAGACAAGAACTTCACGAGGAAATCAGACAGCTTTCTATGGAAGCAGGTAAAAATGTCAAGGTTGAAGGAAAAGACAATAATCTTCTTGAACTTATAGCGGAAGATGACGCATTCCCAATGACATTAGAAGAATTAGAGTCCACAATGGATCCTGCCAAGTATGTGGGACGCGCTCCTTACCAAGTAACAAAATACCTGGATGAAGTGGTGAATCCGGTACTTGAAGACAATAAGGATATAATTGGAATAAAAGCGGAAATCAATGTATAGGAAGTGTACAGGGCTTAGTGATACAACATATATCACTAAGCTTTCTTGTTTACTTGCAAAATACGTCTAATATATGTATAATATAGGCGCTGTGAATTTAACAGAAAAAAGATTACCTTTGAAAGGAGAGCAAAATGGAATTTAAGAGTAAGTATCTTCAGGAAGTCTATGATGGCTTAGAGAAGAGAAACGGAGAGCAGAAGGAATTCTTACAGGCTGTAAGTGAAGTGTTAGAGTCATTAGAGCCTGTTGTAGAGAAGAATCCGGAGATTGAGAAGAACGGGATTATTGAGAGACTCGTTGAGCCTGAGAGAGTTATAATGTTCCGCGTATCATGGGTAGATGATAACGGTAAGGTACAGGTTAACCGCGGATACAGAGTACAGTTTAACTCTGCAATCGGACCTTACAAGGGAGGTCTCAGACTTCACCCCTCAGTAACACTTTCAGTTATTAAGTTCCTTGGTTTCGAGCAGATATTCAAGAACAGCTTAACTACACTTCCTATCGGTGGTGGTAAAGGTGGTTCCGACTTCGATCCTAAGGGTAAGTCAGACGGAGAAATAATGAGATTCTGCCAGTCATTTATGACAGAGCTTTCTAAGCATATTGGCGCTGACACCGACGTTCCCGCAGGTGATATCGGTACAGGCGGAAGAGAGATCGGATATATGTATGGTCAGTACAAGAGACTTCGTAACGAGTTTACAGGAGTTCTTACAGGTAAGGGACTTTCATACGGCGGTTCTCTTGCAAGAACAGAAGCTACAGGTTACGGCGCTTGCTATTTCACACAGGAAATGTTAAAGACTGCCAAGAACGACAGCTTCCAGGGTAAGACTGTTGCAGTATCAGGTTCCGGAAATGTTGCTATCTACGCAATTGAGAAAGCTTATCAGTTAGGCGCTAAGCCTGTTACATGTTCTGACTCTACAGGTTGGATATATGATCCTGAAGGAATCGACGTTGAGCTTCTTAAGGAAGTAAAGGAAGTTAAGAGAGCACGTCTTACAGAATATGCTGCTAAGAGACCCGGCGCTGAGTATCATGAGAAGAAAAACGGCGAGCACGGTGTATGGCAGTATAAGGTTGACATTGCTCTTCCTTGCGCTACACAGAACGAGCTTGACGAGAACGATGCCAAGATGCTTATTGATAACGGCGTAATCGCTGTTGCAGAGGGTGCTAACATGCCTTCTACTCCTGAAGCAGTACTTGCTTTCCAGAAGGCAGGAGTTCTCTTCGGACCTGCTAAGGCTGTTAATGCCGGTGGTGTTGCCACATCTGCACTTGAGATGTCACAGAACTCTGAGAGACTTCACTGGTCATTCGAAGAGGTTGATTCTAAGCTTGAGACAATTATGCAGGGAATCTTCCACGCATGTGATGATGCAGCTAAGAAGTATGGTATGGAAGGTAACTACGTTGCCGGCGCTAATATCGCAGGCTTCGAGAAGGTTGCTGACGCAATGATTGCTCAGGGTGTAGCATACTAAGATTTTATAACTATTCAGAACCAAGCAAATTTCACACAAATACTTGGCGAATGCTTGCATTCGTAAGGGTATTTGTGTGAATATTTATTTGGCGAGAACCCATATGAGAAAATGTGAAGCATTTGCGAATTGGTTCTGAATAGTTTTTTAGTGTAAAACCTTTGACATTAGCATAAAACTATGATAATATATCTCTGTCGTATGTGTACGACTAATTAGGAGGAAATAATATGTCAGCAATTAGAATGGTATGCTTAGTAGCATTTATAGTTGTCAGTGTTGCAATAACAGTACTTGTACTTATGCAGGAAGGTAAGTCTCAAGGTCTTGGTTCATTATCGGGACAGACATCTTCAGACACATATTTTAACAAGCATAAGGCTCGTACTAAGGAAGGTACTTTAGTTAGAATTACAACTGCACTTGTTGTAATATTCTTTGTACTGGCTATTGTACTTAATATCGGAAGCTTCTAAGAGTTTTTCGTATATTGCTTTTGATTGTAACCTGCGTTTATTCGCAGGTTTTTTCTTGCTTTTATACTTGGAAATACGTGGCGATAGATATGGACAGTAATGAACAAATGGAGCGCATCGAAGAAGACCTTGATTTTCAGGATAGATGCGACATTATTTATAACTTAATATGTGATGACCTATACATTCCCATGAAAGCTAAGGAGCTTGCGATTCTTCTTAATATCAGGAAGGGTGACAGACATACTCTCCATAAGGTTCTCGATACGCTTGTTAAGAGAGGGAAGATTGAGTGTACGCCCACCGGTAAATATATTAAGGCAGGGAATATTCCTTCGAAGGAAGAGAATGAGGATGACAATGATGACATACTTACGATGATTAAGGCATACAATGTTCCCTTTGAATTTCCTACGAAGGTGCTTAATCAGGCTACCAGGGTGGCTAAGCCTGTATCAGAGGCTGATATGAGCGGAAGAGAAGACTTTAGGGACATCACGATGGTTACCATAGACGGTGTCGATGCCAAGGACTTAGATGATGCCGTGTCTCTAAGCTATGACGGAACATATTATGAGCTTGGCGTATACATCGCTGATGTTGCCAATTATGTACAGGAGCATTCCGCACTTGACAGGGAAGCAATAAAACGTGGCACAAGTGTCTATCTGGTTGACAGGGTTATTCCGATGCTTCCGAAGGAATTGTCTAACGGAATTTGTTCCCTTAACGCAGGTGAAGACAGACTTTCTATGTGTTGCATTATGACGATTGACGGCAAGGGTGACATTATCGACCATAAGATATGTGAGGGTGTGATAAATGTCAATTACAGGATGACATATGATGATGTTACGGCAATCTTAGATGGCGACGAGGAGTTATCGCATAAGTATCAAGATGTAACACCTATGTTTCAGAATATGTATACCTTATCAACGATTCTCAGGAATAAAAGAAGGCGTCGAGGCGGAATCGATTTCGATATGTCGGAGACGGAGTTTGTTCTTGATGATAAATGTAATATCGTTGACATTAAGCCCTACAAGAGAAATGTGGCATCACTTATTATAGAAGACTTTATGCTTGCCGCCAATGAAACCGTTGCAGAGGATTTCTTCTGGAAGGAAAGCGCATTTCTCTACAGAACACACGGCGTTCCGGATGACGATAAGGTAAGAGCGCTTAAGGCACTTATCAGTAAATTCGGATATGTTCTAAAGGGAGATTCTAAGAATATGCACCCTAAGGAATTCCAGAAGCTTCTTCGAAGTGTGGAAGGTAAAGAAGAAGAGATTCTTATTAATAAGTTGACGCTTCGCACAATGCAACAAGCGAAATATACGCCGGAGAATACCGGCCATTTTGGACTTGCCGCAAAATATTATTGTCATTTTACATCGCCCATAAGAAGGTATCCTGATCTAATAATACATAGAATAATTAAAGACCATCTTCGGGGAAGATATAACAGTAAGAGAGAAGATCATTATAATACTGCGCTTACTGATATAGCCCCCAAAGTATGCACAACCGAGAGAAGGGCCGTTGAATTGGAACGAGAGGTAGAGAAGCTTAAGAAGGTAGAGTATATGCGTAAGTTCTTAGGTGACACATTTACCGGAATAATATCTGCCGTTACAAAGTTCGGATTCTTCGTTGAACTTCTAAATGGCGTTGACGGACTTGTCCATGTAAGTACCCTACGAGACGATCATTATAATCTTAATGAAGAAAGTCTCGAGCTTGTGGGGGAGCGGACAGGTAGGTCATTTTCCATCGGTGATGAAGTTACGGTTATGCTTGTAAGAGCCGATGATAAATACAGACAGATTGATTTTGAGCTTGTTAAGCCTTCGGAGGTATAATTATGGCTGATCAACCGAAAAAGTTAATAGCTAATAATAAAAAAGCCTATCATGAGTATTTCTTAGAAGAGAAGATTGAGGCGGGGATTGAACTTGTAGGCACGGAGGTAAAGTCACTTCGTGCAGGCAAATGTTCAATTAAAGAGGCGTTTATCAGAATTGATAACGGCGAGATATTCATTTACCAAATGCACATTTCCCCTTATGAAAAAGGTAACATCTTCAATCGAGACTCACGTCGAACAAGAAAGCTTCTTCTTCACAAGCATGAGATTGTCAAGCTTGAAAGCAGAGTTAAGGAAAAGGGATATGCTATTGTTCCCGTGGAAGTGTATTTTGCCGGCGGAAGAGTTAAGGTGCTTATAGCACTTGCCAAGGGTAAGAAATTATATGATAAGAGAGCCGACATTAAAGCAAAGGATCAGAAGAGGGAGGCGGAGAGAGATTATAAGTTAAAGAGTTTTAGATAATATACCGAAATAACTATAAGATGTTACGAATATATATATAAAAATAACAACATGGGCTAGTAATGGTTTCGACAGGGACCCTGAAGCGAAAGAAGCGAGCCGTATGCGATGCGTTAAATGGCAAAATTAAAATTAAACGCTAAAGATAACAATAAAGTTGAATTAGCAATGGCTGCCTAAGAGCGGTCTGGTCTGACCCGGTGCACCTACACATTGGAATCAGGCTTCAAATCATGTAGGACACTGCATACATTAAGCTTTGCGTGTGTGTAAGTATCATGAAGCTACCGAGATGATTAGAGTGTTTGTTCCCGAATCATCAAGGGAATTATAAAGAACAAACTACGCTCGTAGAAGAGTCGGGGATCGGTTTTTGGACACGGGTTCGACTCCCGTCTAGTCCACTTACGCCACACATGGCGAGAAATATTGAAAGGTATTATAAATTCATTGACAGGTGAGGCACAAGCTCTAATCAGACAACTAACCAGACCAACGCTGCCGTTAACACAGAAGACATCAAGTACGTTGATGGATTCTATGCTGCTGACGGACAGGGTAAGGATTTCTATATTGCTTTCTATGAAGGCGGTGCAGGAGATCTTGCGTATGTTAACGATGGTAAAGATGAAGTAGTTGCTGCATATACAGTTGAGAAGCAGAATCTTGACGATGGTACAGAATACCTTCTTGTTAATGTAGGTAATACTAAGCTTGGATACTATGAGGAAGGTGCTAACATTTTCCTTATTGACAATGACGGCCATGTATATAACGCTGCAAGACTTACCGAGGATCAGATTGAGAAGCTTCATGCAATCGTTACAGCGGGTAAGTAGTAAGATACAGTCTGCAGTAATAATACAAAAATGTTGTCATGAATAAACAACATTGAAAGGAAGGCATCTGCAATGCGGGTGCCTTTTTTATAAATAGTGTTTTCCATACTGAGATATTACTCAACACCCAAACTTTAATTAGCCACATACGAGTTATATGCAACGACAGTCAATGACTTAACTATAATATACAAAAACCTTATCAACCTATTATGCATAATCACGATTTGGAAACTATTTTGCCGGAAACGGTTTACAAACTTTTGGTTTCCTGTTATATTAGACTTGTCAAAAGGAACGGGGCAAAAGGAAAAGAGTAAAAGGTTATAATAAGGAGAAGGTATTATGAAAAAGTTAGCAAAAAAGGTTACAGCATTAACAATGGCACTGGCAATGGTGCTCGCAGGATTTACAGCAGTAGCAACAACATCTGAAGCTGCAAGTACTACAACACTTACGAACTCTGCACAGGTTGCAGATCTTGTATGGGATGGTTACAACAATGGAGTGGATGGTCCTATCTCAATAATTGAAGGAACATTAACAAACGGTGGAAAATCACAGAATGTATATCTTGTAACTCTTTCGGGAACTGAAGATGTTAAAGGACAGTCAACCGGATATCTTACAGATTTATTATCAGGCTTTAACCTTAAGAATGCTTATTATGATAATGTAGTAAATGTAATTAACGAGAATATTCCTGCTAATTCTAACATCGTTCTTGCAGGTCACAGCCTTGGCGGAATGATTGCACAGCAGGTTGCAGCGAATGATACAATTAAAGCAAACTACAATGTAGTTAACACAGTATGCTTCGGTTCACCGCTTCTTTCAGCAGGCTCTCGTGAAGGAACAGTTAAGAGACTCGGTGACACATCAGACGTTGTACCTTATCTCTCAGGAAGCATGTTCAACAATACAGTATGGGCTGTATATGGCGGATACGGCACAGACGTAGTTACAGCACACTGCGAAAGCTACTTAAGAGATGATGTATGGGGTGCATACGACGTAACAGGAAATAAGAACGGAAGTGCTAAGCTTACACTTAACCTTAACACAAGAACCTTCTTCCAATCAGATGCTTGGGTATAAGATAATAGATTACACCGGACTTTTATGAGGTCGCCTTTGGCGGCCTCTTTTTCATATTATTGATGTTATTATCTTAGGGATATGTTATAATAATCCATATATGTCCATTCTATCAGAGAATATGGAAAATGACCGGGAAGTTGGGCTACGGATGTAATGTATTAGGAGGTCAGAGATATGGGTAGAGACCAAAGTGGTAACACGACTAACAAATCAAATCAGACTGCTAAGAAGTCGGGGCTGGGTATCCGTGGACAGATGCTTATTAAGCTTCTGCCGACAGTTATTATTGCGATGGTGGCGCTTACAATTGTAAGTGCTATTAACAGCAAGAACACTATCAATGAAGAGATTCAGAACACTATGAATTCTGAGTTGCAATCTAACAGTAATCAGATTAATGCAGATCTTGATCTTGTAAGAAACCAAGCAATTAATTTGGCGAGGGAAGTATCAATATACTATAAGAACACACCTATGGATGTGTTCAAGAATAGTTTTTCAGATGCTATTAATTCCAGCGAAATTATTAACGGTGCAGGAATATGGTTCGAGCCGAATGCTTACAATGCATCGGAGAAGTATATGGGACCATACTGGTATAAGGATGGTGGAAATGTTGTAGAGACGTGGGAATACAGTAACGCCGATTATGACTATTTTAATCAGGAATACTACACCAATGCTGCCAAGATGAAAGAGGGAACGGCAGAGATAACAGATCCTTATTATGATGAATCATCGGGAACTGTTATGGCAACATGTTCTGCACCAATTTACAGTGACGGTAAATATCTCGGTTGTGTTACTTGTGATATTCAGCTTGACACAATGGTTGATATTGTGTCTGCAATCAAAGTCGGAGATTCCGGTTCAGCAATGCTTATAACTTCCGATGGAACCTATATATACACAGATGACAGCAAGAAGGTAGAGAACGGCGCCAATATTAAAGAGGACGACAATACTTCTCTTGCAACAGCCGGCGGAACTGTGCTGTCTAACGAATCGGGACTTGCCGAATATAAGGATAATAGCGGAACCAATAACATTTATTATTCAACCATTCCTGGTGTTAACTGGAGACTGATGATTAATATGCCTCAGTCAGAGATTAATGCTCCTGTTCAGAGACTTACTATTATCCTTGTAATAGTAGCACTAATCGCTCTTGTTGTATGTACTGTAGTTATTATTCTTATTGCGAACAGTCTGTCCAAGACACTTAACAGAGTCAAAGCATTTGCGGGAGATCTTGCCAGGGGAGACTTTACTGTTGAGAAGATTAAGGCTAAGGGCAGTGACGAGCTTGGTCTTATGAGCGGTTCTCTTAATGAAATGTATGAGAATAACCGTGATGTTATAAGTAGGATTTCATCAGGTTCTTCTAACGTTAATGATTCTTCTCTCAAGATGAATGAAGTGGCTTCCGAGCTCTCTACTAAGTTTGGTCATATACATGATAATATGGGTAAGGTTAATGAAGCTATGATGTCAACAGGTGCGGCTACGGAGGAAGTATCAGCTTCTGTAAATGAAGTTAATGAATCGGTACAGCATTTGGCAGACGAGACATCTAAGACGGCAGAAGAAGTACAAGAGATTCTTAAGAGAGCAGAAGAGGTTGAACAGAGCTCACGCAAGGCTTATGATCATGCTATAGCAATAGTTGAGAAATATAATGATGAGCTTAAGGAAGCAAATGAAAGAGCCAAAATTGTTAATGAGATTGGTGACTTGGTTGACAGCATAGCGGATATAGCAGATCAGATTAACCTTCTTTCACTTAATGCCTCAATAGAAGCTGCAAGAGCCGGTGAGCATGGTAGGGGCTTCGCAGTTGTTGCTTCCGAAGTTAATAATCTTGCTACTGAGACAGGTAATTCAGTTGAGAGAATTAAAGTTACAATTGATGGAGTTCAGTCAGCATTTAGTTCAATGAGTAACGGCGCTAATCAGCTGCTTACTTTCGTTCAGGAGACTGTTGCGCCTGATTATGATAACTTTGTTAATATCGGTGTACAATACGGACAAGACGCAACTGCATTCAAGGAACTTGCTGATTCTATAGGAGAGCTTGTCGAGACAATCACAGATTCTATGGAGCAGGTGAATTATGCTGTTGCTGATATTGCGGAATCTGCACAGGACACCTCGGCTAACTCTGCCGACATTACAGAGACTGTAGATGAAGTGTCTGTTATGGTTGATGATGTTGAAGGTATGGCCACAGAGCAGAAGGATGTGGCAAGTGACCTTTCTAATATTGTAAGTCGATTTAAGCTATAAAAGGAACAAATGATTATAAAAAGAGTGACAAGTCTTGATTCCGAGGAAGTATCGGTTTACATCGGACTAAACGAGCGTCAATTAAAGCGATATAATGAGCCGAAGGACGGTATCTTTATATGCGAGAGCGTGAAAGTGATTCGAAGAGCAATTGATAGTGGGTATCAAGTTGAATCGTTTTTTGTAGAGGAAAAACATTTAGCTGACGTGAAGGCATTAGGCATAGATGATGTTCCGATTTTTGTTGCCAGAGAAAATGTTATGAAGGACATCACCGGTTATTCTTTAACAGGTGGTGTTCTTTCCGCTATGCGAAGAATTAGACAGAGAGAACCAAAAGATATTATAGAATCGTCAAGTAAGATTGTTTTGCTTGATGATATAGAAAATCCAACTAATATAGGTGCAATTATTAGAGCCGGTGTGGCTCTTGGTGCAGATGCAATTTTACTTACCGAGGGGTGTTCAGACCCACTATACAGAAGAGCCGCAAGAGTTAGTATGGGAACCGTTTTTCAGTGTGAATGGGCTTATATAAATCGAGATGATATTAATATACTTAAGGAGAATGGCTTTACAATTATGGCTTTGTCTCTTTCCGAAGATTCTGAGAGTCTCGGGGAAATGAAGCTCAACACGAATAAAAGAGCTGTAGTTCTCGGTAATGAGGATCATGGTATTTCGAAGGATATACTTGATCTATGTGATATGAATGTGGTTATACCCATGTCGAACGGAGTGGATTCCCTTAATGTAGCATCCGCAAGTGCCATTGCTTTTTGGGAAATGTTTAACAAATAATAAGGATTTATCATAGGTTACAGTAAGGGGAGATAGCATGACGTGTAATACAATAATCCTCGCATCGGCATCACCGAGAAGGAAAGAGATATTAGGGAATCATAACATTCCCTTCAGGGTAGAGGTGTCAGAAGTAGACGAGTCTCACGATGACATGTTGCCTAAAGATCTTGTTATGGAGCTTTCTAGAAGGAAAGCTAAGGTTATAGCGGAGAAATTCCCGAATGATATTATAATCGGAGCTGATACCGTTGTTTCTATTAATGAAAGAATACTTGAGAAGCCTGTTGATGATGAAGATGCCTTTAATATGATTAATATGCTTCAGGGTAAGTCGCATCAGGTTTATACGGGAGTGACAATTATTTCTCCTAAGAAGGATATTACGTTTTCTGAGAAGACAGATGTCTATGTTCATAAGATGTCGCCGGAAGAAATCAGAGAGTACATAGATAGCGGTGAAGGTCGAGACAAAGCCGGAAGCTATGCGATACAAGGCGTTTTCGGAAAATATATAGATAAGTACGAAGGTGATTATGAAAATGTTGTAGGTCTTCCCGGAGATCGTGTTGAAGAGATTATAAAACAGTTGTAATAGGAAAGGTATTATTATGGCGGATAAAGTTATTGTGGTAGATGACGATGTGCAGATTCTTATGCTTGCAACACACATATTGGAAAAGCAGGGCATTAATGTCACATCGATTTCGTCGGGAGAAGAGCTTCTTTCATATATCAGAGATAATGATGTGCCTGATCTTATACTTCTGGATATTAAGATGCCAGGAATGGATGGGTTCGAGACATATGAATCATTAAGACAACTTGATAAGGGTAAGTTCATTCCGGTTATTTTCCTTACGGGTGCAGAGCAGGTTAGTATAGAGTCTAAGGGACTTTCAATGGGCGCTATGGATTTTATAAGAAAGCCTTTTATTCCGGATGTGCTTAATTTACGAGTTCGTAATATAATAGATCTTGATCATTTAAAGCGGGATTTGGAAAAAGAGGTTGAGAAGAAATCCAAAGAAAATGAGAGACTTTTTATACATGTCGTATCATCCCTGGCTTCTGCAATTGATGCAAAGGATACCTATACCAACGGGCATTCTTCCAGAGTGGCAGAGTATTCTCGTGAGATAGCAAGACGCGCAGGTTATGATGAGAAAGACTTAGAAGAGATATATATGATAGGACTACTCCATGATGTAGGTAAGATTGGAGTGCCGGATGCAGTCATTAATAAGCCCGCCAAGCTTACCGAAGAGGAATATGAGCTTATTAAGACTCATCCCATATCAGGTGCAAGAATACTTGGAAATATCAAAGAGATGCCTTCACTTCAGATGGGGGCGAGATGGCATCATGAGAGATATGATGGTAAAGGTTATCCCGATAGGCTTAGGGGAGATGATATACCTGATGTCGCACGTATTGTAGCGGTTGCAGATTCATATGATGCGATGACAAGTCACAGAAGTTATCGTAAGCCACTTCCGCAGGCGGTTGTCAGAGAAGAAATCGAGAACGGCAAGGGTACACAATTCGACAGTCGATTTGCTGATATTATGCTTGAGATGATTGATGAGGATAAGGATTATAAGATGCAAGAGGGATAATATTCTATACGAAGCCTCAGGTGCGGAATATTTGTATTGGGTAAATTTTATAGTATAATATACTTTATTAAAAAATAAGGAGGATGAAGAAATGAGTAAAGTAGATGCAATTGTATATACTTCCAAGGCAGGTCACAGTAAGGAGTATGCAGAAATCATTTCAAAAGAAACGGGAGTAGAGGTTTATGAATTAAGTGATGCAAAAAAGAACTTAAGAAAAAGTAATAGTGTCTTATTCATAGGCTGGATTATGGGTAGCGGAATAAAGGGCTATAAGACAGCCATGAAATCCTTCGTTGTGTCAGGTGTGGTTGCAGTTGGTTTGGCACCTATGGGATCAACAGATGCAGAGATTATGAATAAGAATAATATTCCTAAGAGCCAGAAGTTCTTCTATCTTCAAGGCGGATTTGAATGGGACAAGGTAAGCGGTGCAGACAAAACCATTATGAAAGTTGTTAAGAATAAATTCAATAAAGACTTCGGTGAGAAGGAAGATAAAACAGATGACGAAAAGGAAGTGCTTGAGCTTGTTAATAACGGCGGAAGCAGAGTGTCTGCTGACAAAGCAGCCGGTGTAATTGAGTGGATTAATTCATAAGAAGGAAAGAAATAA
>CAJODN010000018.1 GCA_905233695.1 uncultured Lachnospiraceae bacterium
TTGCAGGATTGGGAGCTGGGCAACAATAAAAGCCGGTTCCATAGGGAACCGGCTTATGTAATGTTGTTAAATACTAGATAGTATACGGCTCTAATGCCTGAAGGATTGCATCCACATCGTTTTCTGAATGAATTGCTAATTCAATTGGCTTAGATAAGTCGAGTGAGAAGATTCCCATAATAGACTTAGCATCAATTACATATCTTCCGGATACGAGATCGAAATCTGTATCAAATGTTGCAATTGTATTAACAAATGCTTTAACCTTGTCGATTGAATTAAGAGATATTTGTACCTTGGTCATAATTAAAACCTCCCTCATACATATATTATTTATAAGAATATCGTAATAGTTATAAGTAGAAAAGTCAAATAATTTTTACAAAAACAGGAGTAAACAGCGTAAATGAAACGTGTAGCATACCATAATCTGGGTTGTAAAGTTAATTCATATGAAATAGAAGCCGTAACTTCGATTATGAAAGAAGCCGGTTACAGCATCACCCCATTCGATGAAGAAGCGGATGTATATATTATCAATACCTGCTCCGTAACCAATATCGCTGACCATAAGTCAAGACAGATGATTAATAAGGCAAGAAAAAGAAATGATAATGCTATCGTTATTGCAATGGGTTGCTTTGTGCAGGAAATTGAAGACGAAGACAGACGGAAACTAAACTGCGATATTATAATCGGCAACAACAGAAAGCATAATATCTTAGATGATATCGATAGATTCAAGAAAGAAAAAAGTCTCATAATCGACTGCGAGGACATTAATAATCCCGATGCCTGCTATGAGAATCTCAGAATGACCGATGCTCCAAGCCACACAAGAGCATTTATCAAGGTTCAGGACGGCTGCAACGAATTCTGTAGCTACTGTATTATTCCCTACGCCAGAGGTCGTGTGAGATCAAGAGATATAGGTGATATTGAAAATGAGATTAATAACCTTGCAATGAAAGGTTGTAAAGAATTTGTCTTAACAGGCATCCACATTTCCTCATATTCAGTCGAAGAAAAGGTCGAAAAGAGAAAACTAATCGACCTAATAGAACGAGTAAACAACATTGAAGGCGTTAAGAGGATAAGACTCGGCTCCTTGGAACCTCGTATTATAACAGACGATTTTCTTAAGAGACTTGTTAAGGCGCAGAAGGTCTGTCCCCATTTCCACCTATCACTTCAGAGCGGATGCGACAGTGTCCTTAAAAGAATGAACAGAAAATATACAACAGAAGATTTCTCGAAAAGTGCTGAACTTATAAGAAGGTATTACGATAACCCGGCTCTTACAACAGACATTATCGTGGGTTTTCCGGGGGAGACGGAAGAGGAATTCGATGTAACATATGACTTCTTAAGTGACATACATTTCCACGAAATGCATATATTCAAATACAGCAGACGTAAAGGCACGAGAGCCGACAAGATGGATGACCAGATTCCCGAAAGCATTAAGAAGGAACGGAGTAAGAAGCTTATTAATCTTAGTAATAAGATGTCCGAAGAATATATGAGAAGCTATCTCGATCGCGAAGTAGAAGTGCTGTTCGAAGAAGAAGTTGTTGTGGATGATGTAAGATATTTCCAAGGATACAGTAGGGAATACATCAAGGTGCTGATAAAGTCTGACGATGATTTATCCAATAAAATTATTGTCTGCGTCGGCAAAAACATTGTAAGTAATTGTTTATTGGTTGAAAAAATCAAGTGATTGATATACAATATAGGAAAAGTTTGGGTTTTTACAAAAGAAAAGGATGAAGCACAATGCAAGATTTAGGTAACACACAATTTTTCAGAGTTAAAAACGAGCCTCAGGCGTCTGTTAAGGACATTATTAAAGAGGTGTACGAGGCATTAACGGAGAAAGGTTATAATCCCATTAATCAGATAGTGGGATATATTATGTCGGGTGACCCCACATTTATAACCAGTCACAAGAATGCAAGAAGCCTCATTATGAAGGTTGAGAAGGATGAACTCGTAGAAGAGCTTCTCAGAGAGTATATTAATTCTGAGGCATGGAATCAATAATGGATGATAAGGCGCGTTATCTTGGACTAGATTACGGAGCGAAGACAGTAGGGGTCGCTATTAGTGACCCTTTACTTATGGGGGCAACCCCGATTGAGACGATTAAGCGTGACCGTGAGAATAAGATTAGGAAGACACTTAGTCGTATCGAAGAAATAATTAGAGAGTATGATGTGGATGAGATAGTGTTAGGACTTCCTCTCAACATGGACGGAAGCGAGGGTGAGCGGTGCAAGAAGACTCGCGAGTTCGGGGAAATGTTGGAAAAAAGAGTAGGTCTTAAGATAAACTACTTCGATGAGAGGCTTTCAAGCTTCGAAGCACACGAACTACTTGACGAGCACGGAATAAAACCTAATAACCATAAAGAACACATTGATAAACTTGCTGCAATGGTAATATTGGAAGGATACCTTTCGTTATGTCGGAAGAAAGAAGAAAACTAGAACAGATTAAATTTATAGATAATGAAACAGGCGAAGAGCACAGCCTTTTCGTACTGGAGCAGACAACCCTTAATGAATCGAAATATCTTCTCGTATGTGAAGACGATTCTGATGAAACTGATGCTTACATCTTCAAGGAAGTCTCAGAGAGCGATACTGAGATTACGTATGTTCCCATAGAAGATGATAATGAATATGAAGCACTAATTAAAGTATTTACAGAACTGCTTGAAGACGCGGAAATAAAGAGCGGTTCATAATTTTAGAAAGAGAGGTATACATTGAAAGAAAACGGAAAACTTAAAATCATCCCACTTGGGGGACTTGAAGCAATCGGCATGAATATTACTGCCTTCGAGTATGATGACAGTATTATCGTTGTGGATTGCGGTCTTGCATTTCCCGAGACGGATATGCTTGGTGTGGATCTTGTTATTCCCGATATTACGTATCTTCGTGAAAATGAAGAGAAGATCAGGGGATTCTTTATAACCCACGGGCACGAAGATCACATAGGTGCGATTCCCTATGTTTTTAACGAAATCAGTGCGCCAATATATGCAACAAAGCTTACAATAGGTCTTATCGACAATAAACTTCGTGAGCATAATATGATGAGCCAGATTAAGCGTAAGGTTGTTAAGTACGGTCAGCATATCAATGCGGGATGCTTCAGAGTTGAATTTATCAAGACTAATCACAGTATTCAGGATGCTGCGGCATTTGCAATATATACTCCTGCGGGAGTAGTTGTTCATACGGGAGACTTCAAGGTGGACTATACACCTGTATTCGGAGATTCCATCGATCTTGCCAGATTCTCGGAGATTGGCAAGAAGGGTGTTCTTGCAATGATGGCAGACAGTACCAATGCCGAACACCCCGGCTTTACACCGTCGGAGAAGACAGTTGGCAAGACATTTGACGATATATTCGAGGATCATAAGTCCACGAGAATTATAATTGCTACATTTGCGTCAAATGTTGATAGGGTTCAACAAATAATTAATTCCGCCCATAAGTACGGTCGTAAGGTTGTGGTGGAAGGTCGAAGTATGGTTAATATTATTGCCACGGCTTCGGAGCTTGGCTACCTTAAGGTGCCGGAGTACACCCTTGTTGATATTGACAGTCTCAAGAATTATTCCGATGAGCAGACCTGTCTAATTACGACGGGAAGCCAAGGCGAGTCAATGGCGGCACTTTCTCGTATGGCCAACGGAACACATAGGAAGCTTAACATTAAGCCTAACGATACTATTATATTTTCTTCTCACCCGATTCCGGGAAATGAGAAAGCGGTATCCAAGGTTATTAATGAATTGGAGAGACGCGGTGCCGAGGTTATAATTCAGGACACCCACGTGTCCGGACATGCTTGTCAGGAAGAATTAAAGCTTCTCTATACCCTTGTTAATCCGAAGTATGTAATACCCGTTCACGGAGAATATAAGCACCTTAATGCCCATAAGAAAATCGCCCAGAATCTTGGGTATAAATCGGAAGACATATTTATTTTGTCATCCGGTGATGTATTGGAAGTTGATGAGGATTCGGCCAAGGTTACCGATCATGTACATACCGGTTCTATCATGGTTGACGGTCTCGGTGTCGGCGATGTCGGTAATATTGTTCTCAGGGACAGACAACACTTATCAGAGGACGGAATAATTATTGTTGTTATGACGCTTGAAAGCGGTACCGGAAGGGTGCTTGCGGGACCCGATACGGTATCACGTGGTTTTGTATATGTAAAAGGTGCAGAGGATTTGATAGAGTCTGCAAGAATTCTTCTCAATGACGTAATGGAAGAATGTATGGAAGAAAATGTAACTGATTGGGGGAAGATTAAGGCGAGAATCAGGGATTCTCTGGGTGACTTTGTATGGAAAGAGACTAAGAGGAGACCTATGATTATTCCGATTATTATGGAGATATAATTTGCACATTTTGCAGATGATTAAGGTTAGTACATGATAGATAATGACAGACTCGGCATTTACTTAAGTTCAATTGAAAAAGATAATGGTGAAGTTCTCTCAGAGATTGAGAAGGAAGCGCTTGATACTTTCGTTCCCATAATAAGAAAGGATATGCAATACTTTCTTAGGACGATTCTTGCAATGATAAGACCTAAGAATATACTTGAGATTGGATCCGGCGTCGGGTTCTCCGCAATTCTTATGGCGGAGAATACAGAATCGGATTGTATGATTACCACAATCGAGAACTACGAGCCGAGATTCGAGGTTGCCAAGAATAATTTTAAGAAGGCGAAAGTAGAGAGTCGTATCACATTTCTTGAGGGAGACGCAGAAGATATTCTTACCACATTATCCGGGAAATATGACTTTGTATTTGTAGACGCTGCCAAGGGGCAGTACATTAATTATTGGCCTGAGGTTAAGAGGCTGACAGAGCCGGGAGCCGTTATTGTAACCGATAACGTACTTCAGGACGGAGATATACTTGAGTCTCACTTTGTAGTTGAGAGACGTAATCGCACTATATATAAGAGAATAAGAGAATACCTGTATGAACTCTGTCATGATGAGAACTATGAGACCACAATTCTATCTGTAGGTGACGGAGTTGCACTTACCTCTAAAAAAGGAGATACTCATGAGACAAGTTGAATTACTTGTGCCGGCAAGCTCCCTTGAAGTTCTTAAGGTTGCCGTTGTGTTCGGAGCTGACGCCGTGTATATCGGCGGAGATGTATTCAGCCTTCGTGCCAAAGCCAAGAATTTTACAATAGAAGAGATTAAAGAAGGCGTTAAGTTTGCGCATGATAGAAATGTTAAGATATACGTTACCGCCAATATTCTCGCTCATAATGATGACTTAGATAAAGCGTATGAGTATTTTGAGGAATTGAAAAACGCCGGAGTTGACGCACTTATTATTTCGGATCCGGGAGTATTCGATATTGCGAAAGAAGTATGGCCGGAGGTTGAGATTCATATAAGCACTCAAGCCAATAACACCAACTACGGCACATATAATTTCTGGTACAGACTCGGTGCAAAAAGGGTTGTATCAGCAAGGGAATTGTCCCTTGAAGAGATTAAAGAGCTTCGGGAAAAGATTCCTCCCGAAATGGAGATTGAGACATTTATCCATGGAGCCATGTGCATTTCATATTCGGGAAGATGTCTTCTGAGTAACTATTTTACCGGAAGAGATGCAAATCAGGGCGAGTGTACCCACCCTTGTCGGTGGAAATATGCGGTGGTGGAAGAACAGCGTCCCGGAGAATATCTTCCTGTCTATGAAAACGAGCGCGGAACATACATATTTAACTCAAAAGATTTATGTATGATAGAGCATATCCCCGAGCTTATCGATACGGGAATCGACAGCTTCAAGATTGAAGGAAGAATGAAGACGGCGCTCTATGTTGCGACTGTAGCTCGAACATATAGGAAGGCTATTGATGACTATCTTAATAGTCCTGACATTTACAAGAAGAATATGCCTTGGTACTTAGATCAGATATCTAATTGTACCTACAGGCAATTCACAACGGGATTCTTCTTCGGCAAGCCTTCGGAAGAAGCGCAGATATATGATAATAATACTTATATTAAGGAATATACATATCTTGGAATAATAGGTGAGTGTAAGGACGGACTCTATCATATAGAACAGCGCAATAAATTCTCGGTTGGTGAGACAATTGAAGTTATGAAGCCGAACGGTGACAATATAGATGTTACGGTTAAAAGGATTGTAACAGATAAGGGAGAGGACTTGACAAGCGCACCCCACCCGAAGCAGAGCCTATGGATTGACCTTGGTACGCCACTTGAGGAATATGATATCATAAGAAGAAAGGAAGAGTAGTTATGCCTAAATACGTAGCATATTGCGGTAATTTTATTAACGACGGTAATCAGGGTATTCGTATCTATGATGTGGATATGGAGACCGGCGTATTTACCTTTAGAAGCGAGGTTGAAGCGCATAATCCCATATATCTTACAGTTTCTAAGGATAAGAAGTTCCTCTATTCCATTGTGGAAGAAGGGGTTAGTGCTTTTTCCATAAATGATGACGGAAGTCTTAACTTTCTTAATACGAAGTGGATTGGTGGTCTGAGAGGGTGTTATCTTACCGTTGATTCAGAGAACAGGTACATTTTCATCGGCGGATATTATGACGGAAGAATCACCATGATAAATCTTCTTGAAGATGGAAGTATCGGTGATGTTACATGCGGTATCTTTCATCAGGGACTCGGAATAAGTTCCGTTGAGGCTAGGTTAGAACCCAAGGTCACCTGTGTTGAATTATCACACGATGAGAAATTACTATATACGGTTGACTACGGAATTGACCAGGTTGTTGTATATAGTATTAATTATACGATTGGAAAACTGGATGTTGCAGATATAATAAGGTGCCCGTTTGGAACAATGCCGAGAATGGTGCGCCTTACCAAGGATGATAAATATGTCTACATCCTTTCCGAGAAACGAAATAAGATTGATGTTATGAAAGCCGACAGAGAAAACGGTAAGCTTTCGCATGATAAAATTCAATCGGTATCAGTTATTAAGGATACGTATATGACAGCGGCAGCTGCTGCTCTCGAGATATCAAGAGACGAGGAATATGTATATGCGTCGGTTGATGCCGTTAATTCTTTTGCATGTCTTAAGAGAGATGCAAGAACGGGTGAACTTCGATTCGAATTCGACTTTCGAGTATCCGGAGATTGCCCGGGCTCAATATACATTTTCCCTGATAAGAAGCATGTAGTGTCTCTTAATTATGATACTAACGAGATGAGGACATTCGAGATGCACTATAAGCATAAGTATGCCCTTATGAGAAAGCCTCCGCTTAAGATTAAGAAGCCTACCTGTCTGAAGATTATGAAGCTTAAGGAGGGTGACAGTGCGAAATAATTCCTTTGGAGATAATTTTACAATTACAACTTGGGGTGAATCACACGGCAAGGCGCTTGGCGTCGTAATTGACGGGGTGCCCGCCGGACTTAACCTTACGGAAGATGATATCCAGAGCTTTCTTGACAGAAGGCGTCCGGGGAAGTCCAAGTATTCCACACCCAGAAATGAGGGCGATAAAGCCATAATTCTAAGCGGGACATTTGATGATACAACAACAGGATGTCCTGTTTCTGTTATGATAGAAAATGAGAATCAGAAGAGCCGTGATTATTCTAATATTGCAAATGTGTATAGACCCGGTCATGCCGACTTCACATATGAAGAAAAATTCGGTACAAGAGATTATCGCGGAGGTGGAAGAAGCTCCGGAAGAGAGACGGCTTCTCGTGTTATAGGTGGGGCCGTAGCGTCTAAGATATTAAATGAACTCGGAATTGAGATTAATTGTTATACCAAGTCTATCGGGAAATACGCTATAACCGATTCAAAGGATATTCATCTTGATGAAATGGATAATCCTCTTAATATGCCGAATGACATGGTGGCAGTTCAGGCGATGGATTATATAGATGAGTGCATGAAAAACAATGATTCTGTAGGCGGAGTTGTTGAATGCGTTATTCGGAATACTCCTGTGGGAGTAGGAGAGCCGGCATTTAATAAGCTTGATGCCAACCTTGCGAAAGCAATGCTTTCAATAGGTGCCGTTAAAGGATTTGAAATGGGTGACGGATTCGGCGTTGCAAGAGCAAGAGGCAGTGACAATAATGATGAAATGTCATATGACAGAGGCGTATTATTCCATTCCAATCACTCGGGAGGTGTACTTGGAGGAATAAGTACAGGTCAAGATATCGTATTTCGAGTAGCGATTAAACCAACACCGTCAATAGGAAGAACGCAACATACAATCGATACGTATAATGATGAGATTGATATTAATATTACGGGAAGACATGATCCCGTAATCGTGCCGAGAGCCGTAGTTGTAGTTGAGAGCATGGCTGCAATTACACTTCTTGATCTTCTTATGGATAATATGACATCAAGGATGGATTATCTCAAGAAGATATATAATGGTTCTTGACAGTTGCAGGTATTAAAGGGATAGACAATGTATAAAATAATTAGCAAGGATGGCAATGCCAAGCGAGCCAAGATGACAACCGTTCACGGTGATATTGAGACGCCTGTATTTATGAATGTGGGAACAGCCGCAGCAATTAAAGGCGCCGTGTCAACGGAGGATCTAAATGAAATAGGGACGCAAGTTCAGCTGTCCAATACATATCATCTTCATATAAGGCCGGGAGACGATGTGATTAAACAGTTCGGCGGTCTCCATAAGTTCATGGTATGGGATAAGCCTATTCTTACCGATTCCGGTGGGTTCCAGGTATATTCCCTTGCCAATCTTCGTAAAATTACGGAAGAAGGCGTCAATTTTAATTCCCATATTGACGGACGGAAGCTCTTCATGGGACCGGAGGAAAGCATGACCATTCAGTCTAACTTGGGCTCCACGATTGCTATGGCATTTGATGAATGCCCGAGCAGCAAGGCTGACAGGGAGTACGTGGAAGCGTCGGTCGATAGAACTACAAGATGGCTGCAGCGTTCTATCGATAAGATGGCGGAGCTTAACGATAGAGAGGATACAATTAATAGGAAGCAGCTTCTCTTTGGAATTAATCAAGGAGCAATATTCGAGGATATTAGGGTTGAACATGCCAAGACCATAGCGTCAATGAATCTTGACGGCTATGCAATCGGCGGTCTTGCGGTGGGTGAGACACACGAGGAAATGTACAGGATACTTGATGTTACGGTACCACATTTGCCCGAGGATAAACCTGTGTATCTTATGGGAGTGGGCACTCCGAATAATATCTTGGAATCGGTCGAACGAGGTGTGGATTTCTTCGACTGCGTATATCCCAGCCGTAATGCGAGACACGGTCAGCTCTATACCAACTTGGGTAAGGTCAATATAAGAAATGAGAAATACAAGCTTGACCCGAGACCTATAGAAGAGGGCTGTAATTGTCCCGCTTGTCGTAAATACTCAAGAAGCTACATAAGGCATCTTGTTATGAGTAAGGAAATGCTTGGTATGCGACTATGTGTTCTTCATAATCTTTATTTCTATAATCATATGATGGAAGAGATAAGAGATGCCATAGATAATCACAGTTTCAAGGAATATAAGGCGGAGAAATCAAGGTATCTTGACGATATAATGTGAAATATAAGTGAATAATTCGATTTCTACTTGATATATACGAAAATTTTATGTAAAATGGCTTTTGATGATTTTATAAATAGGAGGAAATTTTCATGTTCAATGGAATATTATTAGAAGCGACAGCTGAAGCATCAGGGCTGGCGGGATTCTTAGGAAAATACGGAATGATTATAATGATCATAGGTCTCTTTGTACTTATGTATTTCTTCATGATCCGTCCGTCGAATAAAGAGAAGCAGAGACAGTCTGCAATGATGAACAGTATGGAAGTGGGTGACACTGTCCTTACATCAAGTGGTTTCTACGGTGTTGTAATCGATATCGGAGAAGAGGTTGTAATCGTGGAGTTCGGAAGCAATAAGAACTGCAGAATCCCTATGCAGAAGTCTGCCATTACAAGCGTAGAGAAGCCGGAAGACGCTGAAGCCAACGCTAAGGCTGCCGAAGAGAGAAGAAAAGAGAAGGAAGCCAAGGAAGAAGCTAAGCGTAAGAAGAAGGAAGAAAGAGAAGCCAGGAAGGGCATAAAGTAGAATTTAAGTATTCCATCTGAGACAGCAAAACAACTGCAAAGCGATACTTGGCAATCGACGAATCAGCCAAGACCCGCTAAGTTACCGGCACACCCCGTTCGGGGTGCGCATACGACATTTCGTTATGAGCGTGCGGGTACTTGGTGATGAGTTATAGGAATAAGGGTTGAGCGTGCAGTTATTTTGTGTCGAAGATGGAGTATTAATGTAGGGGATTATTATGTATGCGATAATTACAGGTGCATCTTCGGGTATCGGAAGCGAGCTTGCTCGTTGTCTTCTCTCCAGGCTGGATATTATTCTTGTTGCCAGGAACGAAGATAAGCTTAGAGAACTTACAAAAGAGTATAATAAGCTGTCTAAGAGATACAGGTATAATCATACGGTGGAATACTACGTGTGTGACGTATCGGATGCTTCAGAATGTAAGAAATTATATGAGAAATATAAATCCTACGACGTTCAGGTTCTTATCAATAATGCGGGATCCGGTGTATTCGGAGAATTTAAGGATATCGAACTTGACAGAGAGCTTAACAGTGTAATGACTAATATAGTCGGCGTACATGTCCTTACAAAGCTTTTCCTTAAGGATATGCTTAGAGTTAACAGAGGCTATATAATGAACGTTGCAAGTTCGGCGGGATATATGCCGGGTTCACCTTATATGGCGTCTTACTACGCATCTAAAGCATATGTTCTTAATATGACAAGAGCCATAATAGGCGAGGAAAGAGTGGCTGAATCTAACGTTCATGTAAGTGCGCTTTGTCCCGGACCTGTTGAAACGAACTTTAATAAGACTGCGGGAATAACAACTCAGGCTAAGGGTTGGACTCCCAGAAGACTTGCAAAGTACGCGATAGGTAAAATGTACGATGGCGATGAAATAATACTCCCGGGTATTGTTGTTAAAGCGACATACGTGCTTCGTAAAATAATTCCGGATAGTGTTCTTATCAGTATTGCCGGAAAGTGGCAGAAACATAAGATATAGTTATTTTAGAGGTGTCCCATTTATGGGACACCTCTGGTTGTATACTTTAGTTAAATAAAGAGTTTAAGTGAGGTATACGATATGGATAATTTTATTTTTGATAAGGACAATAAAGGAATTAGCAGAAGAGATATCTTATATTCGGGACTCTATGCAGTTCTGATCTCAATTGTTGTGGTCTTTGGTTATGTGCTCCTTTTCTCGGTTGAGATTGAGTATTGTAACCTGACAAGGCTTGCAATTTCATATTTTATTGTATTAATTACATCTTGGGTTATCCTTTTAATCAGAAAATGTTGATTTTTATACTAACATCTCATATAATATATTCTATATGTAGTGATTTTTCTGATGAAAATGGTTGAAATGACACAAATTGTTGATTTTTCACATATGAGAGGTGTTTTTATGAGAATCAGGAATAAGGTAGTAGCCGTATTAATCTGTGTATTCATGCTGTCGGTTAATATGACCGTCTTAGCGGCAGGTACTTCAGCCGTATCTGTGTCTAATAATAATCCGGCGGTGGGTGACACATTTACCGTGACGGCCACGGCAACGGAATCAGGCAATATGGCTGTAAAGTATAACGCCAATGTTCTGTCGGTTGTGGGTTGCGATGCGCCGGGATTTACCCAGAGTGCGGGCGAGGTTGATTTTAACGGTAAAAGAGGAACAATTACATTCAAGGCTAACGCTGCAGGCGGTTCACCTATTTCTGTAAGTTCAAGTAATGCAAGTGCTTCATCTGTTGTGATAACAGTAGGAGGTCCGCAGACAGCCGCAGCATCGGAAGATTTCGTGCTTGACGACGTGAAGTACACCATATCTGAGAAGTTCGCTCTGGAAGAATTGCCCGAAGGCTTTACTCAGACACAGTTTATGATTAACGGTAAGAACCTTAAGGGTGCCAGCAATGGAACAATGAATCTCGTCTATCTTAAGCCGGTAGACAGGGTTTCGGAGCCGGGACAGTTCTATATATATGATCAGGCGACTAACACTGTTTCCAACTATTTTTATCTCGGAAGACCGGGCTATTATGTGATTCCGAGTGAGCCCTCTGAACTTATCAATGACAGCTTACGTAAGGGACAGATTACTGTTGACGGTAAGACAGCGCTGGTTTATTCGCTTCAGGGAATTGACGATTTTGTATATGTATATGGTAAATGCTCTGACGGTACGGAAGGCTGGTTCGAATATGATGTACAGGGTAAGACTATTCAGAGAATCAATGAAGCGATATTTAAGGCAGTAGATGAAACGGGTAAAAGCAATGCAAGTTTACAATCTTTTATAGATACACTTAAAAATATTAACATAAGGTATATTATTGCAGGTGCAATATTTATCTTGATTGTTATTATTGCGATTATTATTAACGTCATCCTTAAGAAGAAGGATGCCAAGGCAGATCTTATTGACGGCGATGAGACATTTGATAATCATAAGAATAAGAAGGATGAGTCTTCGAAGGATGATGCCAATGATTCGGATTATCGCGACGTTTCAGCTTCGGGTTCTGATGACGCTGTTGATGATGGCAGTGACATTTTCAAGGATGAGAAAGAGTTAAAGAAGGAAGAGAAGAAGAGGGCGAAGGAAGAAGCCAGACTTCAAAAGGAAAGAGAAAAGCAGGCTAAAATCGACGCCAAGGCTGAAGCTAAGAGAGCAAAGGAAGAGGAAAAGCTGGCCAAGAAGGAGGCTAAGCGTAAGGAAAAGGAAGAATTCTTTGATGATACTGTAACTTTAGCTGACATTTACGATGAATACGACGACTTCGATATCGACAGGAAGGATAAGGGAACCGAAAAGGTAGATTCATTCGGAAAAAAGAATAATAAAGAGCCGGAGGATATATTCGACACAAGTAAGAAATTGGATAAGAGTTCAGAAGATGTCTTCGAGAGTAAGCCGAAAGAAGATGTGAAGGAAACTAAGACAGAGCCTAAGCCGAAAGAAGATGTGAAGGAAACTAAGACAGAGCCTAAGCCGGAACCTGTGGAAGACATATTCGACTCAAAGAAAAAAGAACCGTCTAAGGAGCCTGAAGTAAAAGATAAGAAGAAAAAGAACACAGATGCAGCAACTTCGGGTATAATAGATTTTAACGACTTATAATATACGAGGTTTTATAATGGATTTTACTAAGCAAGGTAAAAAAGCAATGGAGGCGGCTAAGCGCTTCTCCAAGAAAATGCAACATAACTATATAGGTACGGAGCATCTTCTGTACGGACTTACTAAGTCCGGAGACGGACTTGCTGCGCTTGTCCTGGAGAACAATGGGATTGTTGAAGAGAATGTCAAGAAGCTTATAGAAGAGCTTATTAATCCTGAGGGCGGGGTTATTGTCGAGAGTAAGAGCGGTAATACGCCTAAGCTTGACAGCGTAATCGAGGTTGCAGCTGAGGATGCCAAGAAATGCGGTAACAACCATATCGGTACGGAGCATCTTCTTATGGCGCTTCTTAAGGAGAGTGATTCTGCGGGAGCACGACTTATTACGTCACTTAACGTGGATGTCAATAAGCTTGCAAGCGATGTTATGAATGCTATGGGTGCCGAGGCACAGGTATATCGTGATGAATATAGGGCATTTCAGAGGTCGAGGAAGAGCTCCCTTGAGAAATATGCAAGAGATTTAACAAAGCTTGCGCTATCCGGAAAGTTGGATCCTGTTATCGGTCGCGAGGTGGAGATTAAGAGGCTGGTTCAGATTATCAGCAGGCGTACCAAGAATAACCCATGTCTGATCGGTGAACCCGGTGTTGGCAAGACTGCTATTGTAGAAGGTCTTGCGGAGCGTATTTCTGCCGGAACGGTTCCCGATGCCATTAAGGATAAGAGAGTGTGTTCTCTTGATCTCTCTGCTATGGTTGCAGGTTCTAAGTACAGAGGAGAATTCGAGGAACGAATTAAGAAGGTAATTGAAGAAGTCAGAGATGCAGGTAACATCATCCTATTCATTGATGAGATGCATACTCTTATCGGTGCCGGTGGCGCAGAAGGTTCACTTGATGCGTCTAACATTTTAAAGCCTGCAATGGCAAGAGGTGAGATACAGGTTATCGGTGCCACCACAATTGATGAATTCAGAAAGCATATCGAGAAGGATGCTGCGTTAGAACGACGTTTCCAACCGATTATGGTTGAAGAGCCGTCAGTTGAGGAGTCTCTTAAGATTATAAAAGGGATAGCACATTTATACGAGAAGCATCACAATGTAACGTATACGAAGGACGCTATTAAAGCCTGCGTGGAGCTCTCTGAGAAATATGTCAGTGACCGTTACCTTCCCGATAAAGCCATCGACTTACTTGATGAAGCAGGTTCTAAGATTAGACTCGGAATTGTCAAGTCTCCTGAGAAAGTATACGATCTTGAGGTTATGATTAATACTTATGAAGAGGAGCTTGAGGGTGCACTTACCGAGAATGATATAGAGAAGGCATCCGAGGTTAAGAAAAAGAGAGATGCAGCGAAAGAGAAATTAAGTAAACTTAAGAAGAAATACGACAGGGACAGCAAGAGAAAGAAGATGGAGGTAACATCTGAAGATATTGCTGTTGTTGTATCTGAATGGACGAAGATTCCCGCGGCTAAGCTTAATGAGTCTGAGACCATGAGACTTAGAAAATTGGAGAAGACTCTTCATAAGAGAGTAATCGGACAGGAGGAAGCGGTAAGCGCGGTTTCTCGTGCGGTAAGACGTGGAAGAGTTGGACTTAAGGCTGCTAACAGACCAATAGGTTCCTTCCTCTTCTTAGGGCCTACCGGTGTCGGTAAGACCGAGGTATCGAAGGCACTTGCCGAAGCTGTATTCGGTAAAGAAGATGCCATGATTCGTGTTGATATGACAGAGTACATGGAGAAGCACAGTGTATCTAAGCTAATCGGTTCGCCTCCGGGATACGTTGGATACGACGAAGGAGGTCAGCTAAGCGAGAAGGTTAGAAGACATCCTTATTCCTTAATTCTTTTTGATGAAATAGAGAAGGCGCATCAGGATGTATTCAACATTCTTCTTCAGGTGCTTGACGATGGCCATATTACGGATTCTCAAGGTCGGAAGGTGGACTTTAAGAATACAATAATCATTATGACAAGTAACGCCGGAGCCCAGTCAATTATCGAACCTAAGAAGCTTGGATTTGCTTCCGGCAATGATGAAAAGGCTGATTATGAGCACATGAAGGATTCCGTTATGGAAGAAGTTAAGAGAATCTTCAAGCCGGAATTTCTTAACAGAATTGATGAAACTATAGTATTCAGAGCTTTGAATAAGCAAGACATGAAGAAGATTGTCACCATTATGATGACAGAACTAGTAGATAGATGCAAAAAACAGCTTGATATCGACCTTGTTATCAGAGACTCACTTAAGGGCTATATCGTAGATAAGGGATACGACCCGAAATACGGAGCAAGACCGCTTCGTCGTATGATTCAAACTAAGGTAGAGGACTCACTTGCGGAAGAAATCATCTCCGGAAAATACAAGAAGGGCGATTCTATAATAGTTTCTGCAAAAAGTGGTGAGATTGTATTTGAGAAGAAATAATATATATGTTATATTTATTATGTCGGATGTATTAGACTTTTCTGTCCGATGCAAGTGTTAAGATTTACATACGAAGGAGATTATTTATGGCTGTAGTTAGCGAGTTGATTCGGAAGGAATCAGATAAGACATTAAGCTTTGGAGATTATACATTAGGTACTAAGTCAAAGCTTGATAACTTTGATTTTGAAGGAGATCTTTATAAAGTTAAGACGTTTAAAGAGGTTACTAAGCTTGAGAGGAACGGACTGTTCGTATATGAGTCAATTCCGGGAACGGCGGTTGAGCATTTCTCGGTTAAGGAGAATGAAGTTGAATTCACCGTGGAAGGTGAGAGCGATGCACAGATAACACTTGAGCTTGAGCCGGAGACGGAATATGAGATATTCGTTGGTGACGGAGACGCCGGTGTTATGAAGACGAACTTGGGTGGCAAGCTAAGCCTGAGTGTGGAGCTCGAAGCCGATAGTTCCGTTAAAGTAAAAGTAGCAAAGAAATAAAATCTAAGCCCTACTCGTTGCAGTAGGGTTTTATCTTTCAAGGAGATTAAATGGCTAAAGGTAAGGTTAGTGTCTTCTTCTGCCAAGAGTGTGGCTATGAGTCGTCGAAGTGGGTTGGGCAGTGCCCCGCCTGCAAGGCTTGGAACTCCTTCGCGGAAGAAAGAATTGAGAAGAAATCATCTAAGACAATTAAAGAGATTAAAGAAGTTAAGACTTATAAGATTAACGAAATAGCTGATACAGAGGATACAAGGCTTTCGACCGGCATATCAGAATTCGACAGGGTTCTTGGCGGTGGTATAGTGAAAGGATCTCTTGTACTGGTGGGCGGTGACCCGGGAATCGGTAAGTCTACCTTACTTCTTCAGATGAGTAAAGAACTATCTGTTACGGATAATAACATTCTCTATGTATCCGGCGAGGAATCCTTACAACAGATTAAGCTTCGAGCTAACAGAATAGGTGACTTCGGAGAGAAGCTTTCTCTTCTTACAGAGACTAACCTTATGCTTATTAAGGGCGTCATCGAGAAGACTAAGCCCGATGTTGTTGTTATCGACTCGATTCAGACAATGTATAACGAAGACGTTAATTCCGCACCCGGATCGGTATCACAAGTAAGAGAGACAACCAATGTGCTTATGCAGATTGCTAAAGGGCTTGGAATTACAATATTTGTTGTCGGGCATGTTACGAAAGAAGGAACTGTTGCGGGACCTCGCGTTCTTGAGCATATGGTGGATACAGTTCTCTATATCGAAGGCGACAGGTATGCGTCTTACAGAGTTCTTCGTGGTGTCAAGAACAGGTTCGGTTCCACCAACGAAATCGGTGTATTCAAGATGAATCAAGACGGACTTGAGGAGGTCTTAAGTCCTTCCGAATATATGCTTTCCGGTAAGGCAAAGGATTCCAGCGGTTCTGTAGTAACCTGTGTAGTTGAAGGCACAAGACCTATGCTTCTTGAGATTCAGGCACTTGTTACCAAGACCAATTTCGGCATGCCGAGACGTACGGCGGTGGGAGTGGATTATAACAGAGTGAATCTTCTTATGGCGGTTCTTGAGAAGCGACTTCATATACCTCTAGGGGAGTACGACGCGTATGTCAACATTACAGGCGGAATTAAGATTAACGAACCTTCTATTGACCTTGGACTTGTAATTGCACTGGAATCGAGCTTTCGAAATGTCCCTGTCGACGATAAGCTTATTTGCTTCGGAGAAGTGGGTCTTAGCGGTGAGGTTCGCTCAGTCAATATGGTTGATAAGAGAATATTTGAAGCTAAGAAGCTTGGCTTTAATAAATGTATTATTCCTCAGGTTCAACTGAAGGAAACGGAAGGCTTTCAAGGCATCGACATCATCGGCGTAAAAAATCTGTCTGAGGTCTCTAAAGTACTATATAAATAAAATAATATGTGATATAATTCAAGAAACTGGCAATTCTAAGAGCATAAGTCCTCAGAAATTACCGGTCCACCCCATTCGGGGATGGACATAAGACATCCAGTCGCTCTGAGGAACTTATGTCTTAGAATTACGGAATTGGATATGACATCTTGGAGGAAACGTTATGAAGAAGAATCGTAATAGAATCATAGCCATTGTTATTATTGCCGCACTTGTAATAACAGGTATCGGAGCAGCTGTCAGTGTTGCCCTTGCAGCCGAAGACAAGGAAGTTAATATCGTATTTACAAGCGATATGCATTCTAACTTCAATAGCTTCGTTACACCGTACCATGGTGAAAACGGCGTTGATATCGGTGGCTTTGCAAGGGTTGCAACCATTATTAATAATATTAGAGAAAAGTATCCCGATACACTTTATCTTGACGGCGGTGATTTCTCTATGGGAACGCTTTTCCATACGCTGTATGAGACAGAAGCGGCTGAACTTCGACTACTAGGAGATATGGGATGTGATGTTACAACTTGGGGTAATCATGAATTCAACTTCGGTTCCGAAGGTGTAATTAATATGCTTAATGCCGCTATGAATTCCGGAGATAAGCTTCCTCAGATTGTTGAATGTAATATTGACTGGTCTAATCCCGGTGATGAGCAGGCTACCAAGGATGTGTTTGACAAGTACGGCATCAAGAAATACACCATGGTTAATAAGAACGGCGTTAACATTGCTGTTGTCGGTGTGTTCGGAGATAATGCTTTGGCTTGCGAGCCTACATGTACCGTTCCTTTCAAGGTTGGTGAAGAAGGAAGAAAAATGGTTAAGGAAACCGTTAATGAGATTAAGAAAAACGAGAATGCTGATATGATAGTATGTGTATCGCATTCGGGACTTGACGGTGATATAGGTTCGGGTAAGACTGAGGATGAGATGCTTGCTAAGGAAGTACCGGAGCTTGACTTTATTCTTGCCGGTCATTCACATACTGAACTTGCCGAGCCATTAAAAGTCGGTAATACATATATCGTGGCATGCGGAGAATACACAGAAGCGGTAGGTCACTCTTTAATGAAGCAAAAGTCAGACGGTCGCTGGGAAATGGAAAAATATGAACTTATCAATACCTTTAAGGATGTACCCGGAGATCCTGTGATTCAGGCTAAGATAGATGAATTCACCAAGAAGATTGACGAACAGTATCTAAGTCACTTCGGTGTTACCAAAGAGCAGGTCTTGGCATATTCACCATTTGCTTTCTGCAGTATGGATGATATCTCTGAGGATCATCAGGGACAGAACTTGGGTGACATTATGTCGGATGCATATCTCTATGCAGCCAGAAGGGCTGAACCTAACACGAAGTTCGACGTTAGTGTTGTACCAAGTGGTACAATAAGAGGTACATATAATGAAGGTGACATAACTGTAAGTAACGTGTTTGATTCATTTTCACTTGGTATAGGTCCCGATAAGATACCGGGATATCCGCTTATCAAGGTTTACCTTACAGGTAAAGAGTTAAAGACTGCGGCTGAGATTGATGCCTCTATATCGGATCTCTTTGCGGGAACAAGACTTTATATGAGCGGTGAAGATTTTGTGTATAATCCTAACAGATTATTTCTTAACAAAGTTACTGATGTTAAGTACGAAGACGAGAACGGTAATAAGTCTGACTTTGATGATGATAAACTGTACTGCGTAGTTGCAGATCTCTATTCAGGTCAAATGCTTGGTTCTGTATCGGATGCTTCATACGGACTACTTTCTCTTGTCCCTAAGGATGAGAACGGTAACGAGATAACCGACTTTAATAAAGCTATTATATATGATGAGAATGGTAACGAGGTTAAAGCCTGGGACGGAATAGCTGATTATATGCAGTCCTTTGATAAGAATGCAACGGGTGTAAGCCAAGTACCTGAGAAATACAGAGAGTCTCAAGGTCGAAAAATAAGAGATGATGATACAAGTTTTAGCGCCTTTGTTTCAAGTCCCAATTGGTTCACTTGGGCGGTTGTAGGTTTAATTACATTTGTTATCGTGATTGTAGTTCTTATTATAATACTTATTGTATATATAATAAAAAGAATATATTACGGTAAGAATTATAAGAGAATGAAAGAGCAGAAAAAGCAACAGAAACTTGAGAAGAAGATGGCAAAAAGAATGAATAAATAACAGAATAAAGAGTCCCGTCGGTATGGTGCCGACGGGATTTTATTTGTCTTTGGTTTCTTTGCCCTTTTTCTCCTTTTTCTTGAAGCCGAATCGTTCGTAGAGACGCCTTAACCTATGTATAAGATGAACGGAGTCTTTGGCCGGGTCGTAATCTTCGCTTATAGGAATAAGATCGACTCTTTCGGCTTCAATATCTTTATAGTATTTTTCAATTATGTAGCTTTTCATTTTGTCGATTGATGAATCAACAGAGTAGATATAGAGCCCCGTATAATCTTTAAGGAACGGCTGATTTCGCATTTCCAATCTGTAAGTGTTGGGGGGTAGTGACCAGGTAAGATCCATATATAATTCTTCGATTTTTTCTTTCGTGTCAATTGTTCTTATACAGCATATCTTATCGTCCTTTGTGTAGAAGCCGTCGATATAATTACGAAGGTCGGAGCTTTCAAGCTTCTCAAGCTCAGTTTGTTCCGCTTCGTTGAGATTACCTTGTCTGTATATCAGGGTAGTATTATTTCTTACAGCATAGACACAGTACCCCAGGTTCATATCTTTGAGGGTGTGGCACAGATAGTTGGCATCCTCGAATTCAATGTTATCAATATTAATATATTTCCTATTGCAAATATCATATAGAGCCGCACCGTCCATTACGATAGAGGGCGTTTTAATCTGAAGATTCTCTACCTGTGAAATGATATGAGCGGGAGCCCAGGGACTTACCAGACTGATTTTAGCACCATCATTAAATAATCTGTTAAGAAGGATTAGAGTGCCGGAGCTTATTTCCGATAGTCTGTCGACAACAAGATCTTCCAAGCGTAGGAAGAATACTTTGTTATCCTCTTTAATCATCGGGAGTCTTGCAATATTTACAACAAGAGCCACAACAATACCGATTATTGTATCGAAGAGACGGGACAGCGTAATAATAAGCGGTGAATCAGTAGTTGAATCGAAGCCGATTACAATACATAAGAATGTTATGGCACAGAGTCCCGCAGCATCACTTAGCTTCATGGCTACAGTTGTATATATAACTATAAGTACGCCGATTGCAATAAGAAGATACACAAGAAGTTCGTGTGTCTTGATATATTCGAATTTATTGATTAAAAGGAGGAACAGAAGACCCCATACTGCACCGATAAGAGTTCCGATTCCTCTGTTAAGGGCGAATTTCTTTGTGTCCCTAAAGTAGGGTTGTATACAGATTATTGCGGTAATGCATGACTGAAGCATCATACCCTTATAGCCCATAAGATAATGGATAAGAAGGCATAAGAATACGGCGATACTCGTCTTAATTATACGAAGTCCCAAGTGCGGAAGATATGTGAGACTCGTTTTTTTTATTTTTTCAGTCTGTGTACGCTTATTCATAGGTTAATTATAACAAGATTTTTTTGAAATGGAATGAAAAAATGTGAAAAATGTGCTTGATATTTTAGGGTTTATGCTTTAAAATTATTGCTTGTGAACGGAAGAAACAACATTTTGCTTTGCAAAATGTCGTCGTGTCATAAGGGATCCGTCATCTGCTACGCAAATGCCACCTTTTGACATAAAGGGGTGTAGTTCATCGGTAGAATAAGAGTCTCCAAAACTCCAGAGGAGGGTTCGATTCCTTCCACCCCTGCTTGGACTATTGCATTAAATTATTTTAGTGTGATGGTCTATTTTTATGCAAATATTCACAAATATATTGTATAATATATAGCAATAAGATATGATGTAGTAAGGATAATGCCTTATGAGTAAGAAATCCGGTAAAAAAACTGCAGTGGCTAATATATCCGCTAAAGCTAATGATAATAAAAGCGGATACTATGCCTTCAAAAAAAGAGTATTTGATATAATCCAGATTGGTAATAAGTCGGATTTTGTGAGTCGTTTTTTTGACGTTTTTATTGCTACCGTTATTATTATTAATATTGTCGTAATGTTCCTTGAGACATTTCAGGAGCTTCAGGCTTACTTTGATCTGTTTTATTGGCTTGAGGTTATAACGGTTTCGATATTTGTCATTGAATATCTCCTCCGAATATGGACAGCGGATTTACTCTATCCCGATAAGAGCAGACTTCGCGCAATCGGAAGATTTCTCGTATCATACGACGGAATAATAGATTTACTTACGATACTTCCGTTCTTCTTCTTAGACGGATTCGTAGTATTTAGAATGCTTAGGGTGGTTAGAATATTTCACCTATTCAGA
The DNA here is from genome assembly GCA_905233695.1 of uncultured Lachnospiraceae bacterium. GTDB lineage: Bacteria > Bacillota > Clostridia > Lachnospirales > Lachnospiraceae > RUG191. The sequence continues at coordinate 22,063 of CAJODN010000018.1, forward strand.
ATTAATTCCAAGTACGACTCATTTAACGTTATTAAGAACGTTATATATGATAAGAGGAATCAGATATTTTCGTCAATATTTATTATACTGATTCTTATGCTGGCATCATCACTTGGCGTGTATTCCGCAGAGCACGAGGCTCAGCCTGAAGTATTTAAGAATGCATTTTCCGGAATGTGGTGGGCTGTATCCACACTTCTTACAGTCGGATACGGAGACATTTATCCCGTTACAATATGGGGGCAGATAATGGGAATCCTAACAGCCTTCTTCGGTGTCGGAGTCGTCGCAATCCCTACCGGTATTATCAGTGCCGGATTCGTAGAGCAGTATACTAAGGCTAAGAAGAATGATTTGTTCGCCAAGGAAGTGGCGGTTCATTTCGTTACCATTACAATTATTAAAGGTCATAACTGGGAAGGCCGTAAGGTAAGAGAAGCCAACGTCCCTCAAGGTCTTGTCCTCATTATTATTTTAAGAAATGGTGAGACTATTGTTCCGGATGGGGATACGGTTATAAAACTAAATGACAGGTTGCTTCTTGCAGCCGAATCATATGTTGATGAACTTGGAATTAAGCTTAATGAAGTAACTGTTGATGAGGAGCACGCTTGGGTTAATAAGAAGATTAATGAACTTGACATTTCCCGTCTTACGACTATCATATCAATTAGCAGAAGACATAGGATGATAATCCCACATGGCAATACAATAATAAAAGCGGGAGACAATATACTGATTTATTCGGAGTCGGAAGATGACTTCGGCGGTAATGAGATTAGACTGTAAGCCTGAGGAGCCAAGACCTGCTAAGCGACATTAAGCAAACGGCGAATCAGCCAAGACCTGCTAAGCGATTATGTATGAGCGTGCAGGTGCTTGGTGATGAGGCGTAAGAATAAGAGCGAGCGTGCGGGTACTTGGTCCGAAGGTGTAGGATAAGGAGGTCATTTATGGATGGATTAAGCAGTAAGAGTGTTAGAGCCGAGAGACTTAAACGGGTTGTTTCGGAAGATAAGATCATAAGTACAAGAGTATACAACCTTATAATGGGCGGTGTTGTTCTTTATGGTCTTGTTATGAATGTAATTCTATGTAGCTTTTCAGATCAGCTTGCGGCTACGATTAATCCGATTGTGATGCTTATCGGATATATTGTGCTAAGTATTGTAGGCCTTATTATTTCGAGGAAATCACAGAATGCGATTATAAGCTTCCTCGGATATAATCTGATATGTCTGCCTCTTGGTGTTGTTATCTCGGTCATGGTTTCATTCTATGGTGGTATTGATGCAAAACCGGTTCAGATGGCTTTCATATATACTGTAGGTATTACGCTTATTATGATACTTGCGGCAGTTGCATTTCCGAAGCTTTTTGAGAAGCTTGGGAAAGCATTATTCATTGCGTTAATAGCAATTGCAATTGTCGGAGTTCTGTCTATGTTTATACAGGGAATGGCGTACCTTTATTCTCTGCTGGGAGCGGGACTTTTCAGTCTATATGTGGGATATGACGTATACAGATCGCAGCAATTCGCGAAGACTGCGGATAATGCGGTGGATTGTGCAATAGACATCTATATGGATATAGCGAACTTATTCCTTTTCTTACTTAGGATATTTGGGAGGAACGACTAAGGAAGCACTATGACAGAAACTCCCTAGTACGGTTGTATTCTTCTTCAGATATATCAATTTCTGAGAATGCAGCGCAGTAGACGATATCCATAAGTTCTGATAATCCTTCCTCGGTTATTGTCTTATTCATTCTATCGTTATTCTTAATATGGCTTCTAAGACTCTCCTCCACATCCCTTACAGTCGGATTCTCAATCGTCACGATCTTTTTCTTTTTCCATTTTTTTAGAGCTCGGTTATACTCAAGAAGCAGTGCATCATTGTAGTTGCCCGCCTTGATAAAACGTCTTCGTTTTACTTCGAATATAATCCGTTTAATTAAGATATAAAGACATACTACAACAAGAATTACAATGATTATTGTAACAAACGGAATAAACAGATATCCCACACTTCTTGCAAACCGGACGAAACCGTTGGATGAAGCTTCTGATAATGCGTCACCCGTAGCATCAGTCAGACTATTGGCATTATTGTTAAGAGCATTAGCGATAGAACTTCCGTCTGTATCGTCTACAAGTCGCTCCGTCCTGTTGAAGAGTCCGCTAAAGAAACCGAAGAAACCGAGACTCCTGTTTGATTCCTCTGTCTCATAAGAAGGCGGTGTCATTTCGTATGGGATCCAACCGTAGTCATCTACGTATATTTCCACCCAACTGTGTGCATTTGCATCGGAGAGCTCTGCCTCATATACTCCTGAAGGAGCATTTGGTAGAGGGGCGCCGACACTTCCTTCAAGCAGGTATCCTTCACAGTACCTTGCGGGAACACCCATATATCTCATTATAAGTGTTGCTGATGCCGCAAAATGTGCACAGAATCCGCGACGGTTTTTTGTTAGGAAGTATTCCACCATATCGTCATTAATAGGTGTTGCTCCGGGAGTATAAGTATATGTGAAATTTTCTTCATAGAACTTACGGAGATTCTCGGCCATCATAATTGTTCTTTGCTTAGAACTCATTTTATCAGTAATACCGTTCGTTAGATTAGCCTCGGAACCTATAGCTGACAGTGTACCTTCAAGATATGTCGGATAATAAGTATAGAGCTCCTCATACAGATTCTTTCTTGCAGGATCGTCGGCACCGTAATTAACATTTCCCATAAGAGGAAGATATACAGTTTCATAGGTATCTTCCTTCAGAGAAGCAGATGGAGAGATGATTTCTGAAGGATTTGTTTCTGATAAATAGGCAGTTCTTTTAGGAGCGATTCCCGTCTTCGAAGGACTTCCGGAGTCGGTTGTCATAAAAGGAATATACGGTTGATAATTATATGTCTTATCTGCACCAACATTTTCAATACTCATCTTACTAAAAGGTATATTGGCAGTTTCTGTCGGCGTATAGTCATCCATGGATATTATTTCATCGGCGGGTATAATTCTATCGTTGATTTTCAGAGTATTATAGAAGCGGTTCTTCTCATATCGAACGCCGGTAAATGCTTTAAGATACATATCGCTGTTGTCGGTCTTAACATAATCCACAATAAGATCGGTCTGGTAGTCGGGATTCACACTTCGAATTCCGCCAAGCTGTCCTTTAGCAAGACCGCCCACGGCATCGTACCTGTTAAATAGCGAAGTAACACCGCTGACAACAGCAGTTTTTACATACTTGTCGGTCTTATCCTTTACTACATTGGATAGCTTCCTTGTGGAGAAATCGGCACTGAAGATGCCCCCCACAAGCAGCATAAGAATAGTTGAGAAGACAAGGCTGTAAAGTAGCATTACAACCATTCCCATTCCGCTTGCCTGATAGAAGTGAGTCTGCTTTTTCTTGGTGCGCCTTCGCCCGAATGGCACATTTACATCATACCTATAGGGCAAGGTGTAATGACCGCTTCGCCCGAGGACGGCAACCGATATGTATACACAAACCAGCATAATAAGGTATATTCTCGGAGGAACAATATCTATGTAAAATGCGATTTGGAGCGGTAGAAATGACACAATAAAGGTCATGGGAAGATCCATATAACCTGAGATTGTGATATTGAAAAATATAGAGAATATACCACCAACAAAAATCAGCATTGCGGTGACGGTTAGGTATCTGTCCGTGATTTGCTCTTCGGCCACACGACCGCTGACGATACTGAAGAAGGTTTCGTAACGGCTTATAACCTCATTCAGAAACGCTTGAAATCCGGAATTGATGTATAGGTAAAATGCGAACGCCATTATTATCAGTATTAAAAAAATAACAACATACCCCACGTAGAATGTGATGCGGTTGTAGTAGATAAATGATGACATCAGAGACAGAACGAAAAGTGATACAACAACAATGGGAACTGAGAAAGGCAGTTCGAATGACGCAACCACACCTACAATTGTCCCGTATACCGCAAGGAACAAAAGGAGAGCGCGAACCAAACATAAGAAGACTCTGTTGTCACTTCGATTCTTCTTTATATCAAGTAATGTGATACCGTAGGTTTCGGCTTCATTTATTCTGTTTTTTTCTTCCCGGGCTTTTCGTCTCTTATTCATTAGTTGTCCTTAGATACAATCTTGCCGTCTTCTATAAGAATGATGCCGTCCGTGTTATCGGGGAACTGTTCTGTGTAAGCAGTATATGCATTGTCGAACCCCGTGATGGGACATTTGTATAGCTTGTACAGAGTAGCATATAGGTCTTCTTCCTCAGTAACTATTTCCATGGAAAATGTGTTATCGTTGGCGTTATATATTGCAACGGTAAATGGCTCCCTTTCTTTTATTAAGTCTTTTCCCACAGCCACAAATATTTCCAGTGTTTTTTGGAGTGAATTATTAAGAACAGGTAGAACAAGATAATATAGTTCCCTTATCTCTTCATATTCCCGAACCATAATGTCATCTGTCTTCGCCGTAAGGTTCCAATGTATGTCTTTAATCCTGTCGCCTGCCCGGTACTCCCGAAGCTGTTTTAAGTCACGGGATTTTTCGCCGTTTTTTGTATAGATTTCGGACACTTCACCGCTTCGTTCGGATGGGGAAGTACGTTTCTTGGGATAGGGAGGCGCAGGTATATCGTCGGGAATCACAGGTATCTCCAGTGTCATTTCTTTTGGTATGGAAAATGTGTATAGATGAAGGTAGTCTGTGATATTAAGCTCAGTCATATTAATAACAATCATTCCTGCTTTTGTCACAGAGAAGGGCAGAGTGAACTCACCCGTCTGTCTTGATTCTGCAGGGAAAACGAATTCCTGGGGCTCTTTGTGCGGGTAGAAGAAGTTCTCGAATGTGAAGGAGAGTTCGCAGTTAAGCAGCGGAATAAACCCGGTGTATTCCGCTGTAATTATGACATTAATAATTTCGTCGCAAGATGCTTCAAGATTCTTTGATGTGACACTTACTGATAGTTTCTGCATCTCGTGCTTTGTAAGTAAGATGGATATAGGGGGCATTATAAGTAGCAGAAGTAAGAGTACTGACAGGAGTGGTTGGCGAAAGAATACCGCCACCAGCAGTACGAGGATAATTTCCAATATATATGTAATTAGATAAGGTAAGTTGCGTTTGTTCATTAGTTCACCTTCGGCTTCGGCACACTACTAAGTGTATCAAGTAGTACCGCTTCCAAATCCTCCCCTGCAGCAACACTCTTAGTCGTAAGCTTAATTCTATGCCTACATACATCAAGGATAATGTCTTCTATATCTTCCGGTATCACAAAGTCGCGTCCGGCAAGATACGAATTTGCCTTCGCCATCTGCATTATGGCTATACTTCCTCTGGGACTTAGCCCCAGCGCAAAGTGACTGCTCTTCCTCGTCTCTTCTGTGATACTTACAACATAGTCGTATATACTTTCATCAACATGGAGGTTCTTAACTTCATTTTGCATAGAGAGAAGACGGTCCTTATCCATAACAGCTTCAACCGTAAGAAGATCTGTCTTGGAATCTCCCTTCAGGATGTCAATTGCATCCTCGTGCTTAGGGTATCCTATTGTAAGACAAGTCATGAATCTGTCTAGCTGCGATTCCGGGAGACGCTGTGTGCCCGATGAACCGAAGGGATTCTCCGTTGCAATTACGAAGAAAGGAGAGGGCACTTCTCTTATTTCTCCGTCAACCGTTACATGCCGTTCTTCCATAACTTCAAGAAGGGCGGACTGTGTCTTTGGAGATGTACGATTTATCTCATCTGCCAGGAACAGGTTGGCATATATACTTCCTTCTTGGAAGCGGAATTGTCCCGATTTTTTATCATATATTTGGAAGCCCACGATATCACTCGGAAGAACGTCCGGTGTGAATTGAACTCTGGAATATGTAAGGGATAATGCTTTGGAAAATGCTACAGCAAGAGTGGTCTTACCTACTCCGGGTATATCCTCTAACAATACGTGACCGCCTGCAAGTATTGTGGCAAGAACCATCTTAATGACATCATCCTTGCCGTGTATTACCTTTTTGATTTCATTGATTATCTGATTGGTTGTGTGCTCGTTCATATATTGTCCCTTTCTCCACAGCTATATACTCTGGCCGGTCTTGATACGATGTATCAAGACATATCTTACGACATATTATAACACAGGAATTAAGGAATCGTGTATTATGAATATGAAAAAATAAATGTGTTTGACGGTGTAGGCAAATCTGCCCGAATGGATAGGTAAATTAGTGGATTATATATTGTATATTTGGAGAAATATAAAATAAAAAACATATTGATGGGTCATAAAAAATGGA
>CAJODN010000019.1 GCA_905233695.1 uncultured Lachnospiraceae bacterium
TAACTTTATCTACGCCTTTAGGCGCATCGGAAGTCTCCCACGTAGGCTTAATATATAAATCACCAACACAAAAAGAATGGAAGTATTCCTTCCATTTGTCAAGATAATCATCATTATCAATAGCCTCGGATTCTATTTTCCCCTCGCCTATGTCTGAATAACTTCTGATATCTTCCAGTACACCCTTTACCTTATCAATTAGGCTTTCATCCTCATTTTCAAGATAGAAGATAATCTTACATATGCCGTTGTCCGCAGGCATATCGGGCAAAAGCTCCTCATAGTCCCTGCCTTGTATAGTATCGTGAACCGGAAGGTTGTCTTCTATCTCAAGTGCCGTCAGTCCAAGATTGGTTAATTCATAGCATATGTCTTCACAGCATGCTGTTGTTGTGTTAATGGTATATTTAATATATTTCATCAATTCTCCCATACCTGCATACTTATTCCAAAGACAGCCTATATTGTATCACGCAAGGATAAATTATTCAATTTATTACAAAAAGAAGTATCATAATAAAAATGTGTAGAAAATGCGACCAAAATATCATATAATCATTATTAAGAGTGCGTCTGTTATCAAACACTTTTGCTTATTGAATATAAGCGGCACCAAATTACATATTCGAAAGGAGAAATAATTATGGGATTAATTAAGGCTGCTGTCGGTGCGGCAGGCGGAACCTTGGCAGATCAATGGAAGGAATTCTTCTACTGTGACGCAATTGACAAAGAGATTATGGTTGTCAAAGGTCAAAAGAGAACATCGGGAAGATCTTCTAACACTAAGGGAAATGATAACATTATCTCCAACGGTTCGGGTATTGCCGTAGCTGACGGACAATGTATGATTATCGTTGAACAGGGTAAGGTTGTTGAGATCTGTGCGGAACCGGGTGAATTCACATTTGACTCAACCACATCACCAACAGTATTCTCGGGAGACTTGGGTGAAAGCATCGTTGAGACTCTTAAGGTTATGGGTAAGAGATTCACATACGGCGGAGATACAGGTGCGGATCAACGAGTATACTACTTCAATACGAAGGAGCTTATGGATAACAAGTTCGGAACTCCCAATCCGATTCCATTCAGAGTACTCGATTCTAAGGTTAACTTAGACCTTGATACTGCTGTCAGATGTTCCGGAGTATATTCATATAGAATTGTTGACCCTATCCGCTTCTATACCAATGTCTGCGGTAACATCACAGACGAATACAGAAGAGAAGAAATTGAAGGTCAACTTAAGACAGAATTTATCGATGCACTTCAACCGGCATTCGGTGAATTATCTAATCTGGAAATCAGACCTAATCAGATCGTATCACATAATAAAGAGCTTAAGAATGCCGTTAACGAAGCACTTAAAGAAGATTGGCGCGAGAAGCGCGGTCTTGAAATTATAAGTATCGCAATCGGTTCTGTATCTCTTCCCGACGAAGATGCAGAATACATTAAGCAGGCTCAACGTTCTCGTGCATTCTCAGACCCGAGCATGGGCGCAGGACTCGGTGCTATTGCCGGTGCTGACGCAATGAAGGCTGCCGCTTCCAATGAAGGCGGTGCCATGAACGGATTTATCGGAATGGGAATGGCCATGAATGCCAACCAGATGAATAATGCCGCTAATGCTAACCTCTATGCAATGGGTCAGCAGAATCAGCAGATGCAACAGCAGCAACAGATGCAACAGCAACAGGCTGCACCTCAGGGTAACGCTTGGACTTGTAGTTGCGGAGCACAGGCAACAGGTAACTTCTGCCCTAACTGTGGTGCTAAGAAGCCCGCTCCCGCTCCTTCCGGTAATGCTTGGACTTGCCAGTGCGGAACTCAGGTAACCGGTAACTTCTGTCCTAACTGCGGTGCCAAGAAGCCTGAAAACGCCGGAAGCTGGACATGCCAGTGTGGTACATCCAACACAGGTAAGTTCTGTATGAATTGCGGTTCGCCGAGACCATAATTATTGCAATTTAACTATATATATTAACCTACAAAAGGAAAGGAGAAATTTATGGGCGATCTTAACGAATATAAATGTCCCAATTGCGGTGGCGCGTTAGAATTCAATTCTGCTATTCAAAAGATGAAATGTCCCTTCTGCGACTGCGAATTCGAGATGGACGAACTTAAGGCATTAGATGAAGAACTAAAAAGTGTCAATGCCGACGACGAATTCAAATGGCAAGGCGCAGGTGGCGGAACATGGAGCGAAGACGAGACTTCCAATATGAAGGTATATGTCTGCCAGTCTTGCGGTGGAGAAATTGTAGGTGATGAAACCATGGGTGCAACAAGCTGTCCTTATTGTGATAATCCTGTTGTTGTAAAAGGTTCATTTGCCGGTGACCTTAAGCCCGATTATATTATCCCATTTAAACTTGATAAAAAAGCAGCCAAGGAAGGACTTAACAATCACTTACTTAAGAAATTCTTCCTTCCAAAGGTATTCAAAGATCAGAATCATATCGATGAAATAAAAGGTATCTATGTGCCTTTCTGGTTGTTCGATACCGATGTAGACGGACAAGTTAATTACAAGGCTACTACTGTTCGTCATTGGTCTGACAGCAGTTATGATTACACAGAGACCAGCTATTATAGCGTATATCGTGCCGGCAATCTGGGGTTCGACAGAATTCCCGTTGACGGTTCTTCACAGATGCCGGATGACTTAATGGAATCGGTTGAGCCCTTCGACTTCGAAGGCGGTGCCAAGGAATTCCAGACAGCATATATGGCAGGTTACTTAGCTGACAGATACGATGTAGATGATAAGCAAAGTATCGGCAGAGCTAATGAACGTGTTAAAGTATCTACGGAAGATGCTTTCAGAGAAACAGTTACAGGCTACTCTACTGTAGATGTTGAGAACAGTAACATCAGAACATATAACGGTAAGACAAGTTATGCCATGTATCCCGTATGGACGCTTAATACCACTTGGAAGGATAAGAAATACTTATTCGCTATGAACGGTCAGACAGGTAAATTCGTCGGTAATTTACCTACTGATTGGGGTAAATACTGGGCTACATTCGGAATCCTTACCGTAGGCATATCTGCTATTGCGTTATTACTGCAATATCTAATCTATTAAGGAGGTGTATATAAGATGAGAAATAGAGTTAAAAAATCAATTCTACTTGCTATGGCTATACTCTTAACATTGACATTCTCAATTCCGGTATACGCCGCTACAACCGCCAATACAACAAGCGGTTCTATACTGTTAGATGATAAAGCAGGTCTTCTTGATCAATCAGAAGCTGCACAGGTACTTGAAGCACTTGAGGTTGCTTCATCTGACAGCAATTGTAATCTTGTTGTGCTAACCACTAACCAAGGATTAAATGAATCCGCAATACATTCATACGCTGATACTTATTATGCCACCAATGTAGAGAATAAGACACAGACCAATATGTGTGTTACCCTTACGGTTGATATGACTTCAAGACTCGTAGATGTGGGAACGTATAACCCCGGCAGTAAGCGTAATCTTAACGACGCTGCCAAGGACGAGGTAAGGGAGTATGTTACAAGTGACTTGTCAAGCGGTAATTATGTTAAAGCATTTACAAAATTTGCTGAAAAAGCCGGAAAGATAGCTGCCGGAATTGATGAGGACGGAGGAAGAAACAAATCTACATTCCCTTGGGGATTTCGAATCATCATTTCTCTTGTAATCGGCGTTATAGTTGCACTTATTGTATGCTCTATAATCAAGAAACAGCTTAAGACCGTTGAGATGAAGGCCGGCGCCGCTGACTATGTAAGACCGGGTTCTCTTAACATCAAAGAACAAAGCGATCGCTTCCTTTACAGTAACGTAACCAAGACCGCGAAGCCCAAGAGTAATTCTTCAAGCGGAGGCGGAGGAAGTTCCGGCAGTCACAGTACGGGAAGCTTCTGATAATCTATACGATAATAACTTGAGACCGGGGCTTTGTGCCCCGTTTTTCAAAAGATAAAAGGATAAACAAATGGACACTGCATCAATATACGGAGACCACCTTGACGAAATGAATCTGGTTATGCATCACACGATGAACCTTATTAAGCAAGGTGCCGCCTCTATCAAAGAAAATACAGGAATGGAACCAATTGAGCATCTTAAAGGCAGAATAAAGGACGAAGAAAGTATGCGGGAGAAATGTCGTCGCCAGAACCTTCCCGAGACTACAGACAGCGCCCTTAATAAGCTATTCGATTCAATCGGAATCAGAATTGTATGTTCATTTCTTGATGATGTATACGCGGTTCGAGACTTTCTTGCCGACTGCCCTGACATTGAGATTGTAACCGAGAAGGATTATATAAAAAATGTTAAGCCCAACGGCTATCGCAGCCTACATATTATCACTCGTGTCAAGGGCTATCACGTGGAGATTCAGCTTCGAACTATATCCATGGATACATGGGCAGCACTTGAACACCACATCCGCTACAAGAAGTCTATTGCAAACACTACTCTCATATTCGACGAGCTTAAACGCTGTGCAGATGAACTTGCATCAACCGATGCTTCTATGCAGACTATAAGGAGTATGATTAATGAAAATATTACTTGCTGAAGACACGAAAGATCTTAACAAAAATGTAACAAAGCTATTAGAGACACAGGAATACGACGTGGACAATGTCTTCGACGGAGAAGAGGCCTTAGAACACCTTAAAAAAGACAGCTACGACTGCATCATTCTCGACATAATGATGCCTAAGGTTGACGGAATAACCGTTCTTAAGGAGCTTCGAAGCAGAAATATAATTACACCTGTACTGCTTCTTACGGCAAAGGCTGAGGTAGACGACCGCGTCGAGGGACTCGATGCGGGAGCAGACGATTACCTCCCCAAACCATTCGCAATGAAGGAGTTACTGGCAAGAATCAGGGCACTGACAAGACGCCCTCCCCTCTTCACAACAGATAACGTTGAACTATTCGACATTGTACTTGATACGGGGAGTACCTCACTTACATGTAACAGCACCGTTCGCTTATCTAATAAGGAGCTGGAGCTTATGCTTCATATTATGATGAATCCCGATATCGCTTTATCTACAGATTATCTGATAGAGCATATCTGGAAGAACGAAGAAAATGCCAACAATGATACGGTTTATCTATACATTTCCTATCTAAAGAGAAAACTCCAGATGATAGGGTCTACTGCTACTATAACCGGAGAAAAGGGCGGGGAGTTCAAGATAGTCTCTGCTTAACGCGGTCACGAAAAATGACGCATCTATGATAAAGAAAGGTCAATATGAGTCCAAAAGAAATACACAAATTAAGAAGAAAATTCATAATGGTGAGCATGTTCTCATTTACAGTAGTTATCCTGTTCATAGGTGCGCTTATTAATGCCTCCAATTATTATGTTCAAGTGAGTGAGATATACTATTCCCTTAACGAAATCTTGGATAAGAAGAACTCCATTGAAGATGAATACATACTTAAATCGGAGCTTAATGAAGAACTTACAATAAGTGAACTCTTCTCTCCCGTGTACCAGAGAAATGTCTTCTATGTATTTACATACGACCGGGACGTTAACGAGATATCATTCATCGCAAGTAAGGGTAACACTTATCGTGACGACCTTATTCGTGTTAAGGCACATGCCATAATGGATACCGATAAAATGAGCGGACAGAACGGAATGTATTTCTACCAGAAGGAGTTTCTCCCAAACGGCGATACAGAACTTGCCATACTTGACTGTACATACGTCATATACTCGTGCGAGAGACTTCTCTATGCATCACTTGCCGTGGGATTTCTCGGTCTTATACTTACATTTATGCTTGTTCTTATATTCTCCAAGAAAGCAATACAGCCGGAGATTCGTAATAACGAGAATCAGATACAATTTCTTACCAACGTGAGCCACGAGCTTAAGACACCCCTGGCTGTAATTCAGTCTAATGCCGAAATGGAAGAAATCATGAATGGCGAAAATGAATACACCCAGTCTACTATACGTCAAGTAAACCGTATGAACGGTCTGATAAAAAGTCTCGTTATGATTACTAAGACAAGGGAAAAGTCAAGTCCTGATGAAGTAAGTAACGTCAATATCTCTTCCGTCGCAGAAGAGACACTATCAGAATTCTCTGCGATGGCTTCAGGTGAGAATAAGACTATTGAGAAGGCAATTGATCCGGATATCGTAATCAAAGTCGAAGAAAGCGATATTAGACAGCTTATAATGATACTGATTGATAACGCAATTAAGTATTGTGATGACAACGGTACCGTCACGCTCTCTCTTACGGGAATTAAGAGAGGCAAGCGTAACGCTAATCTTACCGTATCCAACAGCTACGCTGATGGCGAGAATGTCGATACCACGAAGTTCTTCGGTAGGTTCTATCGCGAAGACGAGTCCCACAATATTGATACGGTGGGGTATGGAATCGGACTTAATATAGCCGAGAATATTATAGAGAAGTATAATGGGGATATTGACGCGAAGTGGAGTGATGGAGTTATAAGCTTTGTGTGTGAGATTTAGCTTCTATAATTTACCACCTATTACTCTTCATTCATTTTAAGGAGTTTGGCAGCCTGATCTGCGGCAATCAGTGCATCTATTATCTCTTGTAAATCACCGTTAAGTATCTTATCTAACTTATATAATGTCAGATTGATACGGTGGTCTGTCACTCTTCCATCCGGGAAGTTGTAGGTACGAATCTTCTCCGAACGATCTCCCGTTCCGATCTGGCTTAACTTCTCAGCCGACTCTTCTTCTATCTTCCTCTGAAGCTGTAAATCATATAACTTCGTCTTAAGGAGAGCGTACGCCTTATTCTTATTCTGAAGCTGTGACTTCTCTGTCTGAGAATAGATTACAATATTCTCAGGATAATATGTAAGTCTAACAGCTGAGTCTGTTGTATTGACACACTGTCCTCCGTTACCGGACGCACGCATTACATCAATTCTTATGTCCTTCTCATCAATCTCAATATCGATGTCTTCCGCTTCCGGCATAACTGATACCGTAGCTGTTGACGTATGAATTCTTCCGCCTGATTCAGTCTTAGGAACCCTCTGAACTCTGTGAACTCCCGACTCGTATTTCAGAACGGAATACGCACCCGTTCCATTTACAATAAATGACACGAACTTAATTCCTCCTATACCGATTTCTTCAAGCTCTGCAAGCTCAACCTTCCATCCTCTGCTTTCTGCATAGTGCTGGTACATACGGTAGAGCTCAGCCGCAAAAAGTGCCGACTCGTCTCCGCCGGCCGCAGAACGAATCTCCACAACGACGTTCTTATCATCATTAGGATCCTTTGGAAGAAGAAGTATCTTAAGCTCCTCTTCTAATTTCTCAACTTGTCTTTTGGAATCATTTAATTCTTCCTTAGCAAGTTCCTTCATCTCTTCGTCTGTCTCTTCCTCGAGAAGAGCAAGGGAATCCTCAATATTCTCCTTATGCTTCTTATATTGCTTATACGCCTCCACTATTGGTGCAAGGTCGCTTTGTTCCTTCATGAGAGCCTTGAATCTGTTGTTATCGTTAGCCACATCCGGCTCTGATAACAGGCTCATAACTTCTTCATATCTTGTTACAAGATCTTCTAATTTATCGAACATTTTATTCCTCCAAAATATGTACTCCGGTTATTACTCTGTCATAACCGGATAAGTCTTTATATACTTCTATATCCCTATAACTTCTTTCTTCCATAAGCTCCGTAACGTCCGAAGCTTGGTTATAACCTATCTCGAAAAAGAGACAACCATTATCCTTAATGTAACTCTCGGATTCCTTAATAATCCGTCTATAGAACTTAAGCCCGTCTGCATCTCCGTCAAGTGCTATCATCGGGTCGTGCAGTCTCACTTCCGGTTGCAATTCTTCTATATCCTTGGTAGGTATATAGGGCGGATTACTTACAATTATGTGAAATGTGTTATCCCTCTCAATACTCTCGAATACATCCGACTTAACTATATGAAAGCTGTCGCTGTCTCCTATCAGAGCTTCTCTGTTACGATTTGCCACTTCGAGTGCTTTATCTGATATGTCCGATGCCGTAATATCACATTTCACACCTAATTTCGTAAGTTCTAAGTATAACGAAATGGCTATACAACCGGAGCCTGTGCACATATCTAGTATCATAATCGTGCCCGGAAATGTGTCCTTATAATCGGACATGATTTTCTTAATGACATTTTCCACAAGAATCTCCGTATCCTGCCTCGGTACAAGAACGTCTGCGTCAACGTAGAAATCATAGCCGTAGAAATTCTGACTTCCTATTATATGTTGAAGCGGTTCTCTTTCTATTCTCCTCTCCGCTAATTCCCAAAGTCTTTGTACATATACATCGCTTATCTCTTCATCCTTCTTAATAAAATAATCATTCCTTGATATACCTGTTACATGCCAAAGAAGCAAGAATGAATCGTTATCGTAATCAGGAACGCTATACTCTCTTAATTTATCACTAACCTTACTAAGGCATTCGTTAACTGTCATAGTATCTGTTATTCCGTGCAATTCTGCTTCTTGGCACAACTCTCAGTTCCGTTATCATTCGAAGGTTCGTCGAAATGTTCCAAGAACTCCTTCCAGTCGAACACTTCCTCAACGCTTTTTATTCCCACCTCAATCATATCATCATCGGGCTCCTTCGTTGTTATCCTCTGCACCCAGAGTCCCGGCTGACTTAAGATATCGATGAACTTATTGTCGTATCTTCCCGCAAGCCTTATGAATTCATATGATATTCCGGCAATAACGGGAACAAGAAGAAGCCTTAGACCCAATTGAATAAAGTTATTATCAACTCTGATGAACATAAATACAAATATGCTGATTATAAGAACTATAAAGAGAAAGCTTGTTCCGCATCTCTTATGGAATCTGGAGCTCTGTTTCACATTTTCCACATTAAGATCGTTACCGTGCTCAATGCAATTAATGCACTTATGCTCAGCGCCGTGATACATAAATACCCTCTTAATATCCTGCATACATGATATGGCCGCAACGTATGCAATGAAAATGGCAACGCGGATAATTCCCTCTATAAGAGCAAGTAGGCTCGGGCTTCCAATCCAATTGACAAGAAGCTTCGAAAGTCCATAGGGAAGCAGCATAAAAACCGCTATTGCAATAATAAATGATATAACTATTGTAAACACCATTTCAGCAGTGTTGATCTTGTTTTTCTTAGCATCTTCGTTATCGGAATTATTTGTCGACTCAATAGTTGCGATGTCAACATCGGGCTTATCCTTCTTATCATCTTCCTCTTCGAAGTATTCCGCCGAAACCATAAGTGTAGATATTCCAAGCACAAGGGAATCAACGAACGCAACTACTCCTCTTACAATAGGAATCTTGTTAACGGTATCCCTGTTATGCTTTATCTTATCCTTATTAACTTCAATTGTGTCATCAGACGTCCTGACAGCCACGGCATAGTCCATGCCGTTTCTCATCATAACGCCCTCCATAACAGCCTGACCGCCTATCCCTGAGAATTTCATATAATCACCATATGCCTAAGAATGAACATAAAAAGATAAGGTTGAGAAATACTTACTCAACCTTACCAATACATTCTTATTTCTGTCCAATTCCGTATTTCTTATTGAACTTATCAATACGTCCACGAGCTTGTGTTGCCTTCTGCTGTCCTGTGTAAAACGGATGGCAGTTAGAACAAATTTCTACGTGGATACTTTCTTTAGTTGAACCTGTTACGAATGTGTTACCGCAGTTACATGTTACTGTAGCCTGGTAATAATCCGGATGGATTCCTTGTTTCATAATTGTCACCTCTCTGTTCAATGGTTTCCGACCATTGGTAAAATGTAAATATAACGATTTTTTTGCCGTTTTCCACAAACAGCCATATAAATATAGCATAAATTGAAGTGTAATGCAAGCCTTTTTTATACCAGCCTACGCTTCCCTACTTGCGCTATAACTTCTTTATTACTCTTCGTCCTGGCAAACAAGTTAAGTATATTCTCAACTGCTTCGTCAGAGCGCATACCGTTAAGCCCCTTCCTCATAATATCAACGGCTCGAAGCTCGTCATCACTGAGAAGAAGGTCTTCACGACGAGTACCTGACTTAGCAATGTCAATTGCAGGAAATACACGTTTCTCTGATAACTTACGATCAAGAACAAGCTCCATATTACCCGTTCCCTTGAACTCCTCGAATACCACGTCATCCATCTTACTACCCGTCTCAACAAGTGCTGTTGCCAGGATTGTAAGAGAACCGCCCTCACGCATATTTCTTGCAGCACCGAAGAAACGCTTAGGCATATGAAGTGCCGCCGGATCCAGACCGCCGGACAACGTTCTTCCGCTTGGCGGAACCGTAAGGTTATAAGCACGAGACAATCTTGTAATCGAATCCAGAAGTATCATTACATCCTGCTTATGCTCAACGAGCCTCTTGGCACGCTCTATTACCATTTCCGATACTCTCTTATGATGCTCCGGGAGTTCGTCAAATGTTGAATAAATAACCTCGGCATTCTTTCCTTCAATAGCTTCCTTAATATCAGTTACTTCCTCAGGACGTTCGTCAATTAGAAGTATAATAATATGCATATCGGGGTTAGATTCCTTAACGGAACCTGCAATTTCCTTAAGAAGTGTCGTCTTACCTGCCTTAGGCTGAGATACTATCATACCTCTCTGACCTTTACCGATTGGCGATATAAGATCAACAATTCTCATTGCGTTAGAGCTGTTAACTCTTTCAAGATGTATTCTGTCATTAGGGAAAATAGGAGTTAAATCTTCGAAATTGGTACGTCTCTGTGCCTCTTCAACACTGTATCCGTTAACAGTCTCAAGAACCTGAAGCGCTCCGAATTTATCGGTAGGATTATTACGTCTCGTAGTCCCCTTAAGGATATCTCCCGTCTTAAGATTAAGCTTCCTAATCTGTGCCGGGGATACATATACATCATCGGTTCCGGGAAGATAGTTTTCACATCTTATAAATCCATAGCCGTCAGATAACACTTCTAATATTCCGTCAACAGGCTTAAGAGGCTCTTCAGATTGTTCCTCTTCAACCTCTGTCGAATCAGCACCGGCTTTATCCTTGGAATCTTTCTTAGAATTGCTCGCTGTGGCCGTAGGTTTCTTCTTGTCACCTTCAGCCTTAGCGGTATCATCTCCCTCTTCACTTGCAATAAGAAGCGCTTCCACAAGCTCCTTTTTCTTCATAGTGGAAGACCTCTTAATCCCCTTTTCTTTAGCCAGTTCCTTAAGAACAGCAATTGATAGACTTTCTAATTTTTCTCTCATACACTCTCCTATAATTATTCTTTCTTCTTAATAAATCTATTGGAATCAATAAACTCATACGGAGTCTGTTGATATACATAATAGTTCAGCCAATTGGTATACAGCGTATTAGCATGCGCTCTCCACTCCAGGAGCGGTTTAGCATTTACATCATCATTGGGATAATAATTGACGGGCGTCTCAATATCAAGCCCTTTGCCAAGATCTCTCTTGTATTCCGCATCAAGAGTATATCTGTCGTACTCGGGATGACCCATCACGAATATCTGGTGACCATCATTAGACATACATAAGTATACACCCGCTTCATCGGAATCTGCAAGTATTATCAGTTTATCATTTTCGCTAATATCCTCTATCGCAACTTCAGCGTGACGGGAATGTGGTGCGAAGAATTCATCATCAAACCCCCTCACAAGCGGAACCTTGCGATTTCTCACGTGGTGCTCATATATACCGAATACCTTCTTATTCATTAGATATTTATCGATACCATAGTGATAATATAGTCCCGCCTGGGCACCCCAGCATAGATGAAGCGTTGAAGTGACATGGCTCTTAGACCACTCCATAATATTACAGAGTTCGTCCCAATAGTCAACATCCTCGTATTTGTTAGTTTCAAGAGGAGCTCCCGTAATAATGAGACCATCCAGGTTACCTTCCTTAATATCCTGATATGATTGATAGAATTGATTGAGATGACTCTTAGAGGTGTTCTTCGCCTCGTGGCTTGTCACCATGAGAAATGTTATGTCAACCTGAAGAGGCGTATTCGAAAGCGAGCGAAGAAGTTGTAATTCCGTGTCCTCCTTTAACGGCATAAGATTAAGAATTCCGATTTCAATCGGTCTTATATCTTGATGAAGCGCCCTGTTCTCATCAATCACAAAAATATTCTCATGTTCTAATATCGCATTAGCCGGCAAATCGGCTTGTGTCTTAATTGGCATTTTTTCACTTCCTTATTCTGTAAGCATTTCCAGTAATTGTGTTTCGCTAAGTACGGGAATCCCCAAATCTTTTGCCTTAGTAAGCTTACTTCCGGCATTTTCTCCCGCTATAAGATAATCTGTCTTCTTTGATACCGAAGAAGTACATTTACCCCCGTTTTTCTCTATAAGGCTTGTTATTTCCTTACGTCCCATTGTAGGAAGCGTTCCCGTAACCACGAATATCTTCCCTGACAAGGAATCAGACTCGGAATTATTCTCGCCCTTCATATTAACGCCATACTCCTTTAGGCGTAGTAGAATGTCTTTATTCTTCTCATCATGGAAATATTCATATATGGCTCTCGCGCTTATCTCTCCGATATCCTCTACTTCCGTAAGGGCAGTTATATCGGCACCGGCTATAGAGTCAATGCTTCCAAAGTGTTTAATAAGCGTCTTAGCGGCTCCTTTACCTACGTTAGGTATACCAAGACCGGACAAAAGCATTACACCATCATTGGACTTGCTATCCTCTATTACTTTAAGAAGCTTATCCGTATTTCCTTCCTTACCGATGATTCCTTTTTCCACCAGTTCGTCACGGTATTTATAAAGCCCGTATATGTCCGCTATATCGCCTATATAGCCTTCTCTCACAAGATCGACGATATAAGTGGCTCCAAAGCCCTTGATATCCATTGCATCACGTCCGACAAAGTTAATAATATGATTCTCTGTCTTCGCAGGACAGCTTGAAGATGTACATACAATGTTAGCAGAATCCTTTTCGCGAGCCGTAGGGGCACCGCACACGGGGCAAGTCTTCGGAATCTTATAAGTTACCGTACCGGAAGGTCTTTTATCTTTGACCACGCCTTTAATCTTGGGAATTATCTCGCCTGACTTATATACCACGATTGTATCTCCGATTCCGATATCCATATTATCTATAAAGTCCTGATTATGAAGTGTCGCACGGCTTACCGTGGTACCGCATAATCTTATGGGTTCAAATACGGCTGTAGGATTGATTCTTCCCGTTCTTCCGACTCCAAGTTCAACAGAAAGAAGCTTTGTCTCTTTTTCTTCAGGCGGATATTTATAGGCAACGGCCCACTTCGGAACCTTCGCAGTCTCTCCCGCAATATCCCTAAGGGCGTAGTCGTTAAGCTTTATAACGGCACCGTCAATATCGTAAGCTAAATCGCCTCTTCTCTCTCCGATCTCACATATGGCATCCCATACTTCCTCGAAGGTTCTGCACACCCTGTAGTCATCAATTACCTTGATACCCTGCGACCTCATATATTCGTAGCATTCGGTGTGAGTCTTGAAATCTCTTCCCCTTGCCTCTTGAAGATTAAATATAAATAGGGATAACTGCCTCTCCTCCACAATCTTGGAATCAAGCTGTCGGAGTGAACCCGCAGCACAATTTCTGGGATTGGCAAATGTCTTCTTACCTAATAGCTCCTGCCTTTTATTGACATTCAAAAAGCTCTCCTTAGTCATATAGACTTCGCCTCTGATTTCAAAATATTCAAGGGGATCTTTAAGCGTCGTAACAACATCGTCGATCTTTAGAGCATTGGCTGTAACATCCTCGCCGTACTCGATTCCGTCACCGCGAGTCTCAGCCATTACAAGCTTACCATTGTCATATCGAAGGGACATTGACAGTCCGTCTATTTTGTATTCTACCACAAATTCCGGATTTTCAAAAGTTTTTTTCATATCTTCCACGAAAGATTCAACTTCTTCCTTGGAGAATACGTCTCGAAGGCTTTTCATAGGTACGTTGTGTTTAACGAGATTACCCGTTTTGCTATCGGCTTTTCCGCCCACCTTCTGAGTTGGCGAGTCAGGCGTCACAAGATCAGGATTATCTCTCTCAAGCTCCTTCAAGCGATTCATCATCATATCGTATTCGTAGTCCGTAATCTCCGGCTCGTCCATATTGTAGTACCGATTAATATGATATTCTATTTCTTCTCTTAATTTCTTAATATCTTCTTCTGCGTTCATATTTGCACCCATTATTCCTCTATCAATCTTAAAAGCTTTTCGAGCTCATCTCCCTCGACCTTTCTGTACTTCCCGACGCTAAGATTACCAAGCTTTATATTCATTACTCTAACTCTTTTAAGGTCTGTAACCCGATACCCAAGCTCCTTACACATACGCCTTATCTGCCTGTTAAGCCCTTGTGTCAGCACTATGGAAAATGTGTTAGCCGACAAAGGTCTTACCATACATTTCCTGGTAGTTGTATCAAGCTCGCTAAGATACACGCCATTCCTCATATCCATCAGAAACTCTTTGGAATAAGGTCTGTTAAGTGTAACAATGTATTCTTTCTCGTGATAATTCTTAGCTTTGAGGATTCCGTTAACAATTTCTCCGCGATTAGTAAGAAGTATAAGACCTGTCGAATCCTTATCAAGACGACCGACAGGATAAATCCTTTCGGGATAATTAATGTAATCTACGATATTGTCTTTCTCTTTTTTCTCTGTGGTACAGACAATTCCTTTTGGCTTATTAAATGCCAATACAACCGGCTCTGCTTTTCCAAGCTCAATAACTTCACCGTTAAGTCTAACCTCATCACCCTCTTCTGCCTGCGACCCAAGAGCGGCGACATTACCGTTAACGGTAACTGCACCCGATTCAATTAATCTGTCGGCTTCACGTCTTGAACATACGCCGGCGCTTGAAAGAAACTTATTGAGTCTTATGATTATGACCTCCGCAATAAAACATTAAGGAAAGGCTATTAACCTTTCCTTAAATCATTGATTAAACAATTTATTAAAAAACATACTACTTTATAAACTCTGTCTTCATAAAGCCTTCGATACCCTTTATTGATACTCTGGACCATCCGTCGCCTGCATCTGAAAGGATTATAACAACATCACCGGGCACACCCACCGCAACACGTTCAGTCGCTTCGTTCTTATCCTGTCTTGCGTTTACCGTCTGAGTAAGCGTAACCTGTGTATTAGCTGTCGCTGCCGGCTGAGCTTCCGGTGCCGGTGCTGCCGCAGTCTGATCGAGCGGTGCTACGAAATCACTCTTAACGTACGCCTTACCGCCGTTAAACTCAATCTTGGTAAATCCGTTCTCTTCGCCGTATTTCTTAACAGGTGTTCCACCGTCTAATGTACCGATTGCGTTACCCATCTCGGAAGGAGTGTCTCTTACGTTAACCTTAGTTGTAATGACAACAGTTGAAGCATTGGCTTCTTCAGCCGCCGCCTGTGCAGCCGCTTGTGCTGCCGCCGCAGCATCCTGCTGAGCCTTAGCCGCCGCATCCGCAGCCTCTTTAGCTTTGGCATCATTAATAGCCTGCTGTTGCTCCTTCTGAGCCTTGTACATAGCCTTCCATTCGCCTATCTTAGTTCTTATTGTCTCTGTGACGAACTTATTAAGCTCCGGATCGGCTTTCAGTGCTTCTTCAAGCTCTTCCTCAACCATCTTCTTGAGCTTCATAACATCGGGACGCTCATTGTAAATGTCAATTACATCCTGAATCTTAGGATCAGTAGATATTTCTTTTTCTTTCTGGTTGTATGTACCGTACGAGTTGTCAATGTAAAGCATTCCGTTCTCGTTGGTTCTTACATAGAAGAATTCAAGTCCCGGTGCAGGTGTCGGAATACCCACGAACTTCTCCTTCACATGAACGGATACAAGGTACGAGCCATCATCAAGTCCCTGCTTAGAATATACATTTACCACATTAAATGCTTCGATATACTGACTGATGAACTTGATATAGCTTGCTTCACCGTCACTTATTGGCGATGCATATGTACTAAGGGCATTGATATCGCCGGCCGCATAAGCATTGTAGTAGTTAACAATAAGCGAATTCAATTCTGCATTAGCATCTACTTGGAAATCCTTATATACACCGGATACATTCTCATCCGAGGCAGTCTGCTTACTTACAACAAATGCAAGAAGAAGAGTTATAATTACAAATACAACTCCCGCGAGGAAATATCTCCAATACTCAGCTATAAATTCCGTACATTTATGCCAACCATTCTTAATACCCATATATACCTCCAAAATCACATAAAAATATGCAAGTATCTCTCTCCATCAATGTAGACGACTGGATTCGAACCAGCGGTCTTCGGAGTCGGAGTCCGATGCGTTATCCAACTACGCTACGCCTACTAATATAAGCCTTACGCCTACACTAGTATTATATTACATTCTTATCTAGTCTATATTACCAAATACGCTTTATAAAGTCAATTTATGTTGTTGAAATTGTTAATGAAAATGTTACTTCAAAAAGCCGTTGATTATCTGCTCTTCAGCCTCTTCTTCAGATAGTCCCAGGGTCATAAGCTTTATAAGCTGTTCGCCGGCAATCTTACCTATAGCCGCTTCGTGAATAAGACTTGCATCGATGTTATTGGCATTTAAAGCCGGAGTGGCATTAACAATGGCATCATCCATAATGATTGCGTCGCATTCACTGTGACCGTGGCAGGCAGTATTACCCTCTATCGTTGATGCGAATTCCTGCTTGGAGTTATCTCTCGCAACAGATCTCGATATAACATTGGTGGAAGAATTTTCACCGTTAAGTTCCACAACGAAATCAGTCTTAGCATACTGCTTGCCGTGAGTCATAATGCTCTCTCGAACTTCAAAGTAAGCATCCTTATCGAGATACCCCTTAGTCACTCTGTCCGTAGAATCAATGCCCTTAATCTGGGTTGATTCCATAACCATATAAGAGCCTTCCTTCAAGTAACATACGGTCTCGGGATTCATCACATTTTCACCGTTACCGTCACCCTCACCGTAATGCTTCTCCACATACTTCACCTTGGCATTTTTCTCTAAGTGAAATGTGTGGATACCGGCGTGCTTCGACGTGTCAACACCGCAATTATGAATACCGCAACCCGCAACAATCGTTACATCGGAACCCTCTCCGATAAAAAAGTCATTATACACACATTCCTGAAGTCCGCTTTCGCTTAAAACCACCGGAATATGAACACTCTCATTAACTGTGCCGGGCTTAATAATAATATCGATTCCGTCCTTATCATCCTTAGTTACGATGTCAATATTAGCCGTGGTATTCCTGGAATCAAGCTTACCGTTGGCTCTTATATTATATGCACCTTCAGGCACCTTATGAAGCCCTGCCACTTCCTTTAAAATGTTCTTCTGTATCGCATCCATATAATGTCCCCTTAACCTTCTATTGAATCTTCAAGCGGCTTACATACCGTGGTGGCATTAGCCGTTCCGAGAATCGTCGGAAGAACCTCATCCTTAGACCCATATCCTGTCAGCTTACCGTCGGTAAGAACAATTATCTTATCCGCAATCTCAAGGATTCTCTCCTGATGGGAAATGATAATAATTGTGCCGTCGATTGCATCACGCATTTTCTCGAATACATGAATAAGACTCTTGAAGCTCCAAAGGTCAATTCCCGCTTCGGGCTCATCAAAAATAGACAGCTTCGTTCCTCTCGCTCTTACCATTGCAATCTCTATTCTCTTAAGCTCACCACCGGACAATTTACCGTTAAGCTCCCTGTCCACGTAATCTCTGGCACAGAGACCGACTTCGGACAGAAGATCACAGACCTCTTTAACACTAAGATTCTTGCCTGCCGCAAGAGTAATCAAGTCCTTGACGGTCAGCCCCTTAAAATGTACCGGCTGTTGAAATGCGAAAGAAATACCTTTTTTCGCACGATCCGTTATAGACATATCTGTTATATCTTCGCCGTCAAGATAAATCTTACCGCTTGTGGGCTTAATAATTCCCGCAATTAATTTCGCGAGGGTAGATTTACCACCGCCGTTAGGTCCTGTTATTGCAACGAAATGATCGTCAATTTTAAATGAAATGTCCCTAAGAATTTCTTTGGAATCATCTACTTCATCGCTTACTTCATAAGAGACATTCTTAAGCTCTAACATTTACAATCTCCTTAAAACTAAACCTCAACAGTCCAGTTGTATTTATCCTCTAACTTACCCCACTGGATTCCAGTCAATGTGTCATATAATTTCTGGGTAAGCTCACCCGTCTTGGAATCGTTAATTACAACAACATCATCCTTATACTTAAGTTCACCTACAGGTGATACAACAGCTGCTGTACCCGTACCGAATACCTCTTCAAGCTTACCGTCATGACCCGCCTTCATAATTGTATCTATAGCCACTTTCTCTTCGTGAACCTTATAACCCCAATCCTTAAGAATTGTAATCATAGAATCACGAGTCACACCCGGAAGAACTGTTCCTTCGATAGGCGCCGTATATATCTCGCCGTCAATCTTGAACATAATGTTCATTGTACCAACTTCTTCAACGTATTTCTTCTCTTCGCCGTCAAGCCAGAGAACCTGTGTATAGCCCTGCTTCTCAGCCTTAACCTGACCCAAGATAGAACCTGCGTAGTTACCGCCGCATTTTGTGAATCCCGTTCCGCCCTTAACAGCACGAACAAGCTCGTCTTCAACAAGAATCTTAACGGGATCTAAGCCTGTAGGATAATAAGCGCCAACAGGACAACATATAATCATGAATTTATAGCTGATAGCCATATGAACACCGAGAGATGCTTCTGTTGCGAACATAAACGGTCTTATATAAAGGGATGTATCAGGCTCATCCGGAACCCAATCCTTCTCAACTCTTACAAGCTCTTCCACTGCCTGTATGAAATCCTCTTCGGGAAATGCCGGCATACAAAGTCTCTCGTTGGACTTAATCATTCTTCTTGCGTTCATCTCAGGTCTGAAGAGTTGAATCTTACCCTCTTCGGTTCTGTATGCTTTAAGACCTTCGAAAGTCTCCTGTGCATAGTGAAGAACAACACACTCAGGCGCAAGCTCCACAGGCTTAAGCTGTTCGATTCTGGCATCGTGCCAGCCTTCGCCCTTATCCCATTCGCACACAAACATATAGTCTGTCATATATTTACCAAAGCCCAGTTCCCCATGAAAGTCCGGCTTTTCCTTAAGATTTGCTGCTTTTTCGAATCTGATATCCATAGTTTTTCCCTCCGTAAAATGTATAGTAATCTCAATCCTTTTAATTATCTATAATTATTGTGGTATTGTCAAGGTATATATCCCACGTCTAAGTGCCAAAGACCCGCACGTTCATACCGAAATGTCGCTTAGCGGGTTTTGGCCACTTAGACGTTTTCTAGTTCCTTGAGAACTCCTCTAACTCAAGTCCTTCGTTACGATCTAATACCATTTGTATTGACCACTCCTTGGCAAAGAGGAGTAGCGGGCGCTCCTTCATATCCTTGACTCTCTTCATATCGCTTGTGCCGTTAATAGATTCAACGTCAATATCATCATTGACAATCCAGCGGATATATTCGTAGGGCAGATTCTCCATCTTAATCTCTACGTTGTACTCATTATTAAGACGGTACTTCAGAACATCGAATTGAAGCACACCCACAACACCTACAATAATCTCTTCCATTCCCGTATTATATTCCTGGAATATCTGAATCGCGCCTTCCTGGGCAATCTGGTTGATACCCTTCATGAACTGTTTACGCTTCATGGTATCAACCTGTCTTACCCTTGCGAAATGTTCGGGGGCAAATGTGGGTATACCTTCGAATGCGAACTTATCCTTAGAGTCACTTATCGTATCTCCTATTGAGAAAATTCCGGGATCAAATACACCTATAATGTCACCTGCATAGGCTTCACTCACAATCTTCCTGTCTGCCGCCATCATCTGTTGCGGTTGCGACAGTCTCATCTTCTTATCGCCCTGCACGTGGTTAACTTCCATATTGGAATCGAACTTACCGGAACAGATTCTCATAAATGCTATTCTATCCCTATGGGCCTTATTCATATTGGCCTGAATCTTGAATACGAAAGCGCTGAATGTATCGGAAAACGGGTCGATTACACCTGCATCTGACATACGGGGTAACGGTGATGATGTCATCTCTAAGAAATGCTTTAAGAATATCTCAACTCCGAAATTAGTAAGTGCAGAACCGAAGAATACAGGGGATAGTTCTCCTTTACTTACCTTGTCGATATCGAATTCTTCCGACGCACCGTCAAGAAGCTCTATCTCTTCTAACAGCTGCTCCTTCTGTTCTTCAGTAATCTCACCGGTCCTTTCCGCTTCATCAACTGATACTACCTTGGAAGTACCTTCTTTTGTACCCTTCATTGTATCTGTAAATGTTGTTATCTTACCGGCTTTCCTCTCGTATACGCCCTTGAATTCCTTACCGGAACCGATTGGCCAATTAATGGGACATGTAGGTAGGCCAAGCTCCTTCTCGATATCGTCAAGAAGTTCGAATGTATCGTTGGCATCTCTGTCCATTTTATTGATAAATGTGAAAATGGGGATATGGCGCATTGCACATACCTTGAAGAGCTTACGAGTCTGAGCCTCTACTCCCTTAGACGCATCAATAACCATTACGGCTGAATCAGCCGCCATAAGAGTACGGTATGTATCCTCCGAGAAATCTTGGTGACCCGGGGTATCAAGAATGTTAATGCAATATCCGTCGTAATTGAATTGAAGAACAGATGACGTAACTGAGATACCTCTCTCCTTCTCTATCTCCATCCAGTCGGATACGGCATGCCTTGCGGTAGCCTTACCCTTAACGGAACCGGCAAGGTTAATGGCACCGCCGTAGAGTAGGAACTTTTCGGTTAGTGTTGTCTTACCTGCGTCGGGGTGGGATATAATGGCAAAGGTTCTTCTTCGTTTTATTTCTTCTTTTATGTCTGACATCTTAGTCTCCTTCTATAGTACATTAATCGCCGCTTCCTAAGCACTAGTATCCTACTTTAAGCCAAAATATTCCAGTACAGTATCTGCTATATAAGTATACGAATCCTTAGTTCCCAGAATAGTATTGCTTGGTATAGGCTTACCGTACATCAGTAGCGGCACACATTCCCTCGTATGGTCTGTGCCGGTGTAGTCTGGGTCGCATCCGTGATCTGCGGTTATCATGAGTATGTCTTCATCGCCCATCTTACTTAAGATCTCCGGAAGTCTGTTGTCAAAATACGTTAGTGCCTTGGCATATCCGTCTCTGTCACGACGATGACCGTATATCATATCGTAGTCCACAAGGTTAACGAAGCATATACCTTCGAAATCTCTGTCCATCATCTCAAGCGTCTTATCGATACCGTCTTCATTACCGGTGGTTCTTACGAAGTCGGATATCCCCTGCCCTGCGAAAATGTCGAATATCTTACCTACAGCAAGTGTCTCGTATCCGTTTTCCATAAGAATATCAAGCATCGTATCCTTAGGGGGTTTAAGAGAAAAATCGTGACGGTTGGTTGTCCTCACATATTTCCCCGATGAACCCACAAATGGTCTTGCTATGACACGACCGACACCGTGCTCGCCCTTAAGAAGCTCTCTCACCTTCTCGCAGTAATTATAAAGCTTATCAACAGGCACAACATCCTCGTGAGCCGCAATCTGAAGAACCGAATCGGCGCTTGTGTATACAATAAGGTCGCCGGTTCTCACGTGTTCATCCCCGTAATCATTAATTACTTCCGTACCTGAATAGGGCTTGTTACATAGTACTCCGCGACAAGTAATCCCCTTAATGTCATTAATAATGTCTTCCGGGAAGCCATCAGGATAAGTAGGAAGCGGCTTCGGTGATATGATGCCCGCTATCTCCCAGTGACCGATTGTAGTGTCCTTACCGGCTGATGCTTCGCGAAGTCTCGCGACAGCACCGTCGAAGTAATCTATCGCACTGTTAATCTCCTTCTTCGATTCTCCGAAGTCATTCTTACCTGTAAGATCCAGCGTCATACCTTCAGCATTAAAATATCCAAGCTTCTGCATGTTGGGCATAGAGAAATACGGACTCTTAGAGCACGATAGCAAAGTATTCGCACCTTCGTCACCGAAATCTACCGCATCACTCGCTCCGCCCATCCCAACAGAGTCCAGCACAATTAGGAATATTCTCTTCATAGTTTATACACCTCATAGCATATGAATCAGCCAAGACATGCCAGAATTATACCTAGCAAGTGGTCGAGGTGCCAAGACCTCCGAAATTACCGGTCCACCCCTTGCGGGGATGGACATAAGACATCCAGTCGCTCGGAGGTACTTGGACCGAGAACACAGGATAAGAATTAACGTTGGCAGGATCATATTGCTTCATATGTTTATAATCACATAAAATATGCACCACATTATGTGGTGCATTAATGTTCTAGCATTAATTATATTTGCGCTTTCTCGCAGCTTCTGACTTCTTCTTACGCTTAACAGAAGGCTTCTCATAATGCTCACGCTTACGTATCTCTTGCTGGATACCGGCCTTAGCGCAATTTCTCTTAAAACGACGAAGTGCACTATCCAGTGACTCGCCTTCTTTTACAACTACACTTGACATATCTTCAACCCTCCCTCCAATTTGGGATTATGCTTTTATCATTACACAAAGGCAATTATATATATATTATGATACAAAGTCAAGTTTTATTGGCATTTTTTATCCGAGCGCAGGTTTTATATGCTCAAAGTATCGATTATAACGCCTCTGAGAGTGCGAATATCTTATCCAGTATCTCTCTTGTTGTATCCATGCTTTCTACACAGCCCTTGGTAATAGAAAGGGATGTCTCTGCAGATGCAACAACTTCTTCCGAAGACGCTGAGAGGTCTGAGATAGAATCCATAACCTCATTATTGGCATTGGTTGAATCCGCAACCTTAGCTTCAATGGCTTCAACAGCAAATGACAGTCTCTGAACAGCTTCATCAATTGACTTAAATTGCTCATCTGTCACATTAATAAGCCTTGCTTCTTCCTTGGTTGCCTCAACGGATTTCTCCATATTATTGGATGCGGCAACAATATTATCAACAAGTTCATCAATTACTTCGCCGATCTTCTCGGCAGAATCCTTGGTTGTATCTGATAGATTTCTAATCTCATCCGCAACGACAGCGAATCCTTTACCCGCCTCACCGGCTCTTGCAGCCTCAATAGATGCATTTAATGAAAGTAGGTTAGTCTGTGATGAAATCTCAAGGATTGTCTCAACGACATCCTTTATTCCTTTAACTCTGTTCTGAAGTTCAGATGTCATCTCAGCAGTCTCACCATTGATGCTTGACACAATCTCAGATTGATGCATAAGGTTCTCAACCGTCTTATTACCTTCTTCGATTACACGAGCTGCATCATCGCTTGTCTCTGCCATATCCTTTGTCTTATTAACAACCTCTTCAAGTGCTTCCGTAATATTAGAAGACATTGCTGTCTGCGTCTGAATAGATGAAGCAGTTTGCTTTGTGGAATCACTGATCTGATTAACAGATGAAGAAGATGATTCAATGTTCTCTGAAAGGTTCTCAACCGACTCATTGGCATCACCCAGTAATTCTTTAATCTCACTGGAAGTCTGCTTAATCTTCTCAGCAACCTCCGCCTGCTCTTTAGCTTGTGCCTCGGCATTATCAAGAAGCTCTTTATCTTGTCCCGCCAGCATCTTAACAGCGAAGAAAGCAATCAAGCATCCGATTACCGAGAACCAATCATTTGTAATTACCGTAAATATATTGACGTCTGCTCCCGTAAATAGAGCAAGCGCCGTATATACACCATTTCCCACAATAGCTACAATTATACCAATGGTACATGTCTTGACTGATTTATGAAGCATTACTACAAAGCAAATAAGAAATGTAAATGCATACAGATGAGGTGTCGTAAGATTCGTCCACAGTACATCGAAATACGTAATCAAAACACCGATAAACATTACCAGATGTCCTTTATGGGACTTGCCGAATGCAAATTTACCGATTAAGGTAATGATAATACCC
>CAJODN010000020.1 GCA_905233695.1 uncultured Lachnospiraceae bacterium
ATGTAAGAATGCTCATGGACTTGGAATCTTAGGATTTGAGAACAGAGGATTTAAGACATTTGTAGCTCCTGCTGAGAACCGCTCACTTAAGGATTCTCCTTGTATACTCTGTGGACAATGCGTAAGCGTATGTCCTACGGGAGCACTTATGGAGAAGTCGGAGATTACTAAGATTGATGAGGCTATGAAGGCCGGTAAGCATGTTGTCGTTCAGACGGCACCGGCTGTCAGAGCGGCACTTGGAGAGGAATTCGGCATGAGAGTCGGAACACCTGTAACCGGCAAGATGGTTGCAGCCCTTAAGAGACTGGGATTCGAGAAGGTATATGATACTAACTTCGGCGCTGATCTTACTATTATGGAAGAGGGTACAGAGCTTCTCGGCCGTATTAAGAATGGCGGAGTTCTTCCGATGTTAACGAGTTGTTCTCCCGGATGGATTAATTACGCTGAGTATCATTACGGAGATTTGCTTGATCATATCTCAAGCTGTAAGTCGCCTCACGAGATGCAAGGTGCAATCATTAAGTCTTACTATGCAGAGCAGAAGGGACTTGATCCTAAGGATATATTCGTTGTATCTGTTATGCCTTGTACAGCTAAGAAGTTCGAGAAGGAAAGAGAGCAGAATGCAGCTGTAGACGGTCTGCCGGATGTAGATGCTGTTATTACAACAAGAGAGCTTGCAAGAATGATTAAGAGAGCAGGTATATTGTTTAATCACTTGCCTGATGAAGAATACGATCAGGATATTATGGGTGATTATACCGGTGCGGCGGTTATATTCGGAGTTACCGGTGGTGTTATGGAGGCTGCTCTTCGTACAGTATATTATGTAGTAACCGGCAAGGAGCACGATGCAATTAAGTTCGAAGATGTCAGAGGATTCGATGGGATCAAGGAGGCATCTCTGGACCTTGACGGCACTCAAGTCAACATAGCAGTTGCCCATGGTATGAAGAATGCCAAGGTTCTTCTCGATGAGATTAGAGAAGGCAAGAGCAAGTATCACTTCATAGAGATTATGGGTTGTCCCGGCGGATGTATTAACGGTGGTGGTCAACCTGTTGTCAGACGTGCATTACTTCCTCACGAGGATAACGATATTGTTGATACTTACAGACAGAAGAGAGCGGATGCGCTTTATTCAGAAGATGAGCGTAACGAGATTCGTCAATCACATAACAATCCTCAGATTAAGGAATTGTATGATAACTTCCTAGGGGAACCGAACTCACATAAGGCACATGAACTACTTCATACGTCTTATAAGGCTAGGGTTGGCTTTAATGAGATTAACTAGGCATCTGAGAAGCAAAGACACTAAGCGACATTTCGTTCTAGGCAAATGGCCGAGGTGCCAAGACCTGCTAAGCGATTTTCTGTATGAGCGTGCAGGTACTTGGACCGAGGACATAAGATAAGAGCGATAGTGAGCGTGTGTCCGAAGATGCAGGATAAGAACTAGAGTAAGGCAGGGGATTTTTCCTCTGCCTTATTTTTTCACTATTTACGGAGTAGTGGCGAGATTTGCTTTGTTTGATACGTAGTAATGCTATTATTTTGTGCTGTTGCTCCGTAAGAGGCTTGCATTTCTTTCCCAATCTATTGTGTTTATGCTTATAAATGAATATAATTGTGTATAGTAGCATATTCATATTAAAGATTATGTTGTTCGAGGTAAAACAGCATAGAATACCATAATATCTATAAGAACGACCAAGAAGGAAGTACAGTATGGAGCGAGTAGAAAAATTCCTTAAGGAAGCAAAGACATATTATTTGGCGACGGTTGACGGGGATAAGCCGAGGGTAAGACCTTTCGGTACAGTACACATTTTCGAGGGGAAGTTGTATATTCAGACAGGTAAGTCTAAGGATGTATATAAGCAGATAGAGAAGAATCCCAATGTGGAGATCTGTGCATGCACAGGACCCGAGTGGCTAAGAGTTGAGGGTAAGCTTGTGGAAGACGATAATCTTAAAGCAAGAGAAGCAATGCTAGATGCTTATCCTGAGCTTAAGGCAATGTACTCTGCCGACGATGGCAACACGGTTGTGTTCTATCTTGAAAATGCCACTGCAACATTCAGTTCATTTACATCGGCTCCAGAGGAGGAGAAGTTCTGATTACGGAGACTGAGATACTGAACACTACAGGGAGACGGCCATGACCATCCAGAAAATACTACAGCCGGGGCATAATCCGGAGAGTTTATATTACCATAGGCTCGACGAACTTATGCGTGTGAAGGATTATATCGAAGGCAATAAATTAAATACAGACATAACATTTCCCATAAAGCTTGAAAAGGGTGATATTATATCCTTCGACTCTTATGTCAATGCGCTCCCTGTAGAGAAATGGACGCGCTTTACATCTATTGATAATGTGGCAATAAAGCTTCGTGCCACGGGAAAGATTAAGATACAAGCATATAACTCTGTGGGAGTATATGATGCAGAGACGGACTACAGGGGTGCGGGCAGAACGGAGATTCCGACTGAAATAACATGCGAGACACGTGACGGCTACCCGGAGTATTCTGTTAAGCTGACTGACATTAGCTATCAGGGTGTCATATTTCCCGTAATAGAAGCAGAGGAAAAGGTGCTCTTCTTCGGCGGGGAGTATGTATCGGAGTCTGTCACGGACGCTTATGACGATCCGGCGCACTATGAAGGGTCACGTTCGAAGACGACACCTGACGAAAAGACAGGGTTCGAAGCAGTAACTAAAGCCCCTAACCCCATCGTCATAATAAACCACTTAAGAGACGGCAAGATAACACAGAAGAATATCGATACAATCAGAAAGAATAAAAACATAGACGCACCTATAGTAATCGCAGACATGACGGGTAAATTAAGCCCCGAGATGTTCATAGATAAGTCACAAAGTAGCAGTATAATATATCAAGTTACGGCTGATTGGAGGCCGGGTCATTGCATTAATAAGGCAATAAGGAAGCTTGCCGAAGAACAACCTGATGAGTATAATAACTACACTCATGCCATCCTTGTCGACCACCATATAACGGTTGATAGCGAGGCAATGGATAGGCTGATGTCGTTTTTGAACGCAATCGACGATATAAGGAAAGACTTGATAGTCCAGGGCGATATACTTAAGGATAACGCTAAGCTTGAAGATTCCGGATATGTAATAGAGTATAAGGAGACGGTCCCCCGTTTTCATGACTTCGACATAAGAAGTCGGGAAGAGTATGTTACAGTGTCATCTTCTGATGAAATAGACTTCTTCAAGTTCGGACTTGTGTGCATACCGCTTTGCAATGCGAATCAATTCGACGAAGATCTGCATGAAAGCGTTGAACTCGACTATTATCTTAAGAATAAACCGATGACCGTGACAAGTCTTAACGGATTCTTCGGATATAAAGAAGGCGGGTACTCGGAGGGGATTATTAAATCCTCATATTATAAATTGCGAGACGACCTTATTGCGCGCGTCGACTCAGACTTGGAGGTTGGAAGAGAAACATTTACAAAGTATATTAATAAAAAATATAAGGAACATTTAAGAAACGGAAGCTATGAGCTTGCATATACAGTGATATATGCAACCGAGGATTTCTTGTCAGGCCCCATAATACTTACCAATAGGAATTATATTAACATAGCCGACATGAAACTGGGCGATTTAACCAAGAAATTAAATGAGAATATAATTAATAGAAAAGGAAAAATAAAAGATAGATTAAAATTAGAATTAGCATACAACGAATTATCTGTTAAAATAGAAAAGAATTATGATATGATTATAGATGAATGGAAAAAAGAAAGGAACGTAAAAGCTAAGAATGAACGAGAATAATAATCCTAATTCATCGGGACCTAACAATAATAAGAATGGGAATAATAACAATAATCGTTTGCCATTATACGCATTCATAGTGTTCGCGCTTATTGCTCTTTTTATAGTCAGTCTTATTTATACGAGAACGGGTTCATCATCCAAGGAAGAGATTAAATACAGTCAGTTCATTGACCTGGTTGAGACGGATCAGGTCAAGGCAGTTGTATTCGAGGATGATAAGGTTAATATAACCCTGAAGGAAGATTCCACATTTGCGGGATCCGAGGATATGCAGAAGACTCAGGACTATTATAAGGAGAAGACCGGCAAGAACCTTGAAGTTACATATTATACCGTATATATAAAGGACGACCAGCTGGTGCCCCTTCTTAAACAACATGATGTTGAGATAAGCAGTAAGGCAGAGAGCTCTACGGCAAGCATTATACTTAATGTCTTAAGCTGGATTATTCCGATTGTGCTTATCTGGATTCTTATGAGCTACGCCATGAAGAAGATGGGCGGCGGCGGAGCCTTCGGTGTTGGTAAGAGCAACGCCAAGGTATATGTTGAGAAGAGTACCGGCGTGACATTTAAGGATGTAGCAGGTCAGGATGAAGCCAAGGAATCATTGGAAGAGGTTGTGGATTTCTTGCATAACCCCCAGAAATATACGGATATCGGTGCGAAGCTTCCGAAGGGAGCCCTTCTCGTAGGGCCTCCCGGAACAGGTAAGACGCTTCTTGCCAAGGCGGTAGCGGGTGAAGCGGGAGTACCCTTCTTCTCACTTGCGGGTTCCGATTTCGTGGAAATGTTCGTAGGTGTGGGAGCATCCCGTGTTAGAGACCTCTTTAAGGAAGCCAACAAGAATGCTCCTTGTATCATATTTATAGACGAGATTGATGCCATAGGTAAGAGCCGTGATTCAAGATACGGTGGAGGCAACGACGAACGTGAGCAGACGCTGAATCAGCTTCTTGCAGAGATGGACGGATTCGATTCGTCGAAAGGTCTTCTTATCCTGGCAGCAACCAACAGACCGGAAGTCCTTGATAAAGCGCTTCTTCGCCCCGGTCGTTTTGACAGACGAATAATTGTAGACAGACCGGATCTTAAGGGAAGAATAGAGACACTTAAGGTTCACTCTCACGACGTTAATCTTGACGAGACAGTTGATCTTGATGCAATTGCGCTCGCATCAGCGGGGCTCGTTGGTTCGGATCTTGCCAATATAATTAATGAAGGAGCCATCATAGCTGTTAAGAATGGTCGAAAATGCGTTAACCAGCAGGATCTCTTCGAAGCCTTCGAGCTTGTGGCTGTAGGCGGTAAAGAGAAGAAGGACAGAGTCATGAGTGATAAGGAGCGCAAAATTGTATCTTATCACGAGGTGGGACATGCCCTTATCTCCGCACTTCAGAAGGTCCGAGCCGGTGCAGAAGATAACGATTGTGCCTCGTACAATGGGAGCCCTCGGCTATACGTTGCAGACACCTGAAGAAGAGAAATTCCTTCAGACGAAGGATGAACTTGTGGCGAAGATTAAGACATTTATGGGTGGTCGTGCCGCAGAAGAGCTCGTATTCAAGACGGTTACAAGCGGAGCCGCCAACGATATTGAGCAGGCAACCGCTATCGCCCGGAATATGGTAATGCGGTTCGGTATGTCAGAGACCTTCGGAATGATGGGACTTGCCACGGTGGAGAGCCAGTACCTGGAAGGTCGGGCAGCCCTTAACTGCGGTGACAAGACAGCATCCGAGATTGACGAAGAGGTTAATACCCTTATCAACGGTCTTTATAAGGAGTCTCTGGAAATGCTTGAAGAGAACAGAGAGATCTTAGACGGCATAGCAGATTACCTTTATGAGAACGAGACAATTACGGGTAAGGAATTTATGAAGAAATTCCGCGCTCTTAAGGGAATCGAAGATGAAGATGACAACGCTGAGATATTTGAGGAAGATGAATTCTTTGTAGAAGAAGACGATGACGAATAGAGATTTTAGCGATGATTTAAGTAAGCTCCCGGACAAACCGGGAGTTTATATTATGCAGGACGAAAAGAATGAAGTTATATATGTGGGTAAGGCTGTATCCCTTAAGAACAGGGTGAGGCAGTATTTTCGTGCAAGTCATAACGAAGGAATAAGGAAGGACAGGCTTGTTCAGAATATTGACCATTTTGACTACATTGTCACCGATTCCGAGCTTGAGGCCCTTGTTCTTGAATGCAACCTCATTAAGGAGCACAGGCCTAAGTACAACACCCTTCTTCGGGACGATAAGACATACCCTTTTATTAAGGTTACGTTGGGTGAGAAGTATCCCAGAATTCTATTTACTCGTGAAGTTAAGAATGACAAGTCGAAGTACTTCGGTCCCTTCACCTCGGCATATGCCGTCAAGGACGCTATTACGTTCTTAAGGAAGATATATAAGATAAGAACCTGCAATAGCCTTAAGGTGGACAGACCTTGTCTTGATTACCATATCAATCAATGCTTCGGTGTGTGTCAGAGCGATGAATTCCACGATGAATATATGGAAAATGTTAATAAGGTTCTAGAGTTTCTTAAGGGTAACCACAAGAAGACACTGGATATGCTTGTAGACAAGATGGAGAAGGCTTCGGCGGAACTCGACTTTGAGAAGGCTGCGGAATACAGGGACCTTTTAGATTCGGTAAGAGCCGTCGTTGAGAGGCAGAAGATTACAAGCTCGGAGAATGAGGATGCCGACGTAATTTCCATGTATACCGAGGAGAATGACACGGTAATCTATATTATGTTCATAAGAGGCGGTAAGCTCTTGGGGCGCGATAATTTCTTTTTCTCTGAGGAAAATGTGGATAGCTCCGAAAGTCTCATATACACATTTATAAAGCAATTCTATGACGGCGCATTAACCGTTCCCCGGGAAATATATGTGGATAGGGAAATCGATAATCAGATACTCCTTGAGGAGTATTTGGATGACATCAACAACAGAGAAGATACAATGGACATAAGCGCCGGTGACGTGGCCAATGCGTCATCAAGGAATACGGCTAAAGTTCACATAATAACACCTAAGATTGGTAAGAAGAAGCATCTTGTGGATATGGCCACGAGTAATGCTAAGATGACACTTCAGAATAACAGGGAGAAGATGAAGCGTGAAATCGGTCGTACCATTGGGGCGCTAAAGGAGATAAGCACACTTCTTGATATACCTGATATAGACAGGATGGAAGCTTATGACATTTCCAATATAAGCGGATACTTAAGTGTCGGTTCAATGGTTGTGTTCGAGAGGGGCAAGCCGAAGAAAAATGATTACAGGAAATTCAGGATTAAGACAATTGACGGACCTAACGATTACGGCTCGATGAAAGAAGTGCTTACAAGGCGCTTTAAACGAGCCATAGACGAGAAAGAAGAGGGGAACAGTACCGAAGGCTTCGGCAAGCTTCCTGATGTTATCATGATGGACGGAGGTCTCGGGCAGGTGAATATCGCTTGTGAGGTCTTAAGTGAACTGGGGCTTGATATCCCCGTAGCCGGAATGGTTAAAGACGACCACCATAATACAAGAGGTCTTATTTATAACGGTGAGGAAATCGAGATTGACAGAACCTCTGAGGGATTCAAGCTTATTACGAGACTTCAGGACGAGGCTCATAGATTCGCCATAAGCTATCATAAGAATCTCCGCGGTAAGAATATGGTGCATTCCGTTCTTGATGATATTAAGGGCGTGGGACCTGCGAGAAGGAAGGCGCTTGTTAAGCATTTTGCAGATATTAATGAGATTAAGAATGCATCACTCGAGGAGCTCGAAGCGGTAGACGGACTGGATAAAAGAAGTGCAAAAAGTGTATTTGATTTCTTTCATTCGGAAGATGTGGTAGAATAGATAATGACGTTAAAGGGAGAAGGAAACTGATCTACAAAGTGGCGTTTCCTGAATGCGGAGAAAAGCCCATGGATTCGTGGTTTGAATAATTATAAGGGGGAAAATATCATGACAGTAGGAGCAGATCTTTTTACACTGGCAGAGAAGCTTAATCTTAAGAATTTTACGGAGTCAATTGACTTGAATACTAAGCTTGTATACATACCGGATGTGAACCGTCCGGCGCTTCAGCTTAACGGCTTCTATGAGCATTTCGAAGCCAACAGAGTGCAGATTATCGGAATGGTTGAACATGCCTACTTAGAGCAGATTGACGAGGAAGAGAGATACAAGCAGTACGATAAGCTTCTGTCTTATCCCATTCCCGCAGTCATATTCTGCAGAGGCTTCGAGCCGGAGGAGCATTTCCTTAAGACAGCGGAACAGAACGGCGTTCCTGTTCTCGGAACCGACAGGAATACGTCGGAATTCGAGGCAGAGCTTATAAGCACACTTAGCTTGGAGCTTGCGCCCACTACCGGACTTCACGGAGTTCTTGTTGATGTATACGGCGAGGGCTTACTCATTACAGGCGAGAGCGGAATCGGTAAATCGGAAGCGGCTCTAGAGCTTATCAGGAGAGGTCACAGACTTGTTGCGGATGACACGGTAGAGATAAAGAGAACGAGCCAGAATACGCTTCTCGGCTGCGCGCCCATGACAACGAAGCATCTAATCGAACTTCGAGGAATCGGAATAATCGATGTTAAGAGCCTCTTTGGTGTTGAGTGTGTTAAGGATGTGCAGAGAATCGATCTTGTTATAAAGCTGGAGGAGTGGAAGAAGGGCACCGAATACGACAGACTCGGTCTTCAGGAGGAATATATGGATATACTGGATGTACCCGTTGTATGCCACTCGCTTCCCATAAGACCGGGACGTAATCTTGCGGTTATATGCGAGACGGCGGCTGTTAACCACAGGCAGAAGAAGATGGGATATAACGCTGCAGAGGAGCTCTACAGAAGAGTACAAGAGAATATCAAGAATCATACGGGAGAGTAAGACGCGTTGGAACCGATAGGCAGATTGGGACTGATAATACGGTAGAGTTTTGAATACACATTTACAATAAAAAGGAGAACGACAATGGAGAGAGAAATTGCATGGAAGAAATATAAGGACGAAAAGGAAAAGAAGAAGGTATTCGCCTTCGCTGACAAGTATAAGGAATTCCTGTCGTCTTGTAAGACGGAGAGAGAATGTACGGAGTACTTCGAAGAGAAAGCCAAGGAGAAAGGCTTTGTGGATATCGAAGATGTCATCGAAGAGGGAAGAGAATTAAAGCCCGGGGACAGAATATATGCCACCAATATGGGGAAAGAGATTGCACTCTTCGTAATCGGTAAGGAGGATATCAGCGAAGGCATGAATATTCTCGGCGCCCACATCGATTCGCCGAGACTTGATCTTAAGCAGAATCCCCTTTACGAAGATACCAACATGGCTTATCTTGATACTCATTATTACGGCGGAATCAAGAAGTATCAATGGGTTACCATGCCCCTCGCCCTTCACGGTACGATTGCCAAGAAGGACGGCACCAACCTTAATTTTGTAATAGGAGAAGATCCGGAGGATCCGGTTTTCTGTATAACAGACTTACTTCCCCATCTGTCTGCCGATCAGCTTACGAAGGAGGCTAAGAAGGTGATTGAAGGTGAGGATCTTAACCTTCTTATTGGCTCTATTCCCTTTGCCGACGAGATTAAGGATGACAAGGACAAGAAGGAGCTTATAAAGAAGAATATTTTATCAATAATTACTACCTATCTTAAGGATTTTGATAAGGAGAACGGTTCCGGTAAATACGACTACAAGGAAGAAGACTTTATGTCATGCGAGGTGGAGGTTGTGCCTGCGGGACGAGCTCGTGATATGGGTATCGACAGAAGTATGATTTTAGGATACGGTCACGATGACAGAGTATGTTCGTACCCTACATTTGAAGCGGTATGCAGAGCCAAGAAGCCGAGAAGAACCGTGTGCGGTCTCCTTGTAGACAAGGAAGAAATCGGAAGTGTCGGTGCGACGGGTATGAGTTCAAGGTTTTTTGAAAATGTTGTTGCCGAGCTTATCAACCTATCCGGAGACTACTCTGACATTCTGCTTAGAAGAGCTCTCAGCAATTCATATGCCATTTCTTCCGATGTAAGCGGAGGATATGACAGCATCTACAGCAGTGCCTTCGAGAAGAATAACAGTGCATATCTCGGCAAGGGATTTGCCGTTAATAAATATACGGGAGCCAGAGGAAAGTCGGGCTCTAACGACGCCAGCGCCGAGTATATGGGTAAGATTCGCGCCATATTTGATGAGAATGACATCTGCTATCAGACGGCGGAGCTTGGTAAGGTAGACCAGGGTGGCGGCGGAACAATAGCCTACATTTTCGGTAATTACAATATGAACGTTATCGACGGTGGTGTAGCTGTGCTCAGTATGCATGCGCCCTTTGAGGTAATCAGCAAGGTTGACTTATATGAGGCATATAAGGCGTATGTGGCATTTGCTGTCAACGCATAATTACGCTGTCTGAAGGCCCCGGGTAGCCGACAAGCCCTCTCTTTCGGCAAAATTATATATTTACACCCTAATATTTTGTTATTTTTATTGATTATAAATATATATATTATTTGATAAATGATTTATAGTTATTAAGTGTAGGAGTTTTCGTGCATTTGTAATGAATAAAGAGTTTATAGATCGAATATTTAAAATTACAGATATGGAAAACGTTCATCTCGATGAACCGATGAAAAGCCACACAACATTTAAGATTGGCGGAAACGCTGATGTATATATTGATGTGGCAAAGGACGAGATTTCGGGTATTATATCTCTCTCGGACGAGGAGAATGTTCCTTATACAATTATCGGTAACGGAAGTAATATTCTCGTAGGGGATAAAGGTATAAGAGGAGTTACGATTTCCATTGGGAAGAGAATGTCGGATATCAAGGTTGACGGTACGGTCATAGTGGCCGAAGCAGGAGCTCTTTTATCAAGAACGGCAGCAACCGCTCTTGATAATTCTCTAAGCGGAATGGAGTTCGCTTCGGGTATACCCGGTTCTGTCGGCGGTGCCGTTCTTATGAATGCCGGAGCCTACGGCGGTGAGATGAAGGATATAATCGAGAGTGTAGAAGTGCTTACTCCTAAAGGAGTAGTAGAAGTATATGCCGTATCCGATTTAGACCTTTCATACAGACACAGTAAGCTCATGGAGACAGGCGGAATTGTTCTTTCGGCGACACTTAGGCTTGAAGAAGGAAGCGCCGAAGAGATCAAGGCTACAATGCAGGAGCTTAATGGCAGGAGAGTAGATAAGCAACCCCTTAACTTCCCCAGTGCGGGCTCGACATTTAAGAGACCGGAGGGTTATTTCGCGGGGAAGCTTATACAGGATGCCGGTCTTCGTGGATATAGAGTGGGCGGAGCCATGGTATCGGATAAGCATTGCGGATTCGTTGTCAATACAGGCGGAGCAACGGCATCTGACGTAAGGAATCTTATAGATGATGTGTCTTCTAAAGTATATGAAGACGCCAAGGTTAAGTTGGAGCCGGAAGTAAGATTCATAGGAGAATTCTGATGTCCTTTGCGGCAGAAGTAAGAGACGAACTTTATGAAAGCGTTGATAAAGCGAGACATTGCAATATAGCGGAGCTTTCGGGAATAATTATATTCGGCTGTGTTCTTAAGAACGAGGGACGGGATACCGTTCTTTTGCCGGAAAAAGGAAGCGAGCGCTTTAAGAATAAATACCTTACACTTGTTAATAAGGTGCTGAAGCTTAATGAGTGGGAAGCCGTTAAGAATGAGGATGCTTTAAATGTTCTGAGAACGATGAAGCTCTATTCGAAAGACTTGAAGCCGGGAAGCGCATTTGACACGGCAAACGGTATAATCATTCAGCAAAGTTGTTGCAAGAAGGCATATCTTCGAGGAGCGTTCCTGGCTGCGGGAACGGTAACGGATCCCAATAAAGCATACGACTTAGAGATTGCGGCCAAGACCGAGAAGCAGGCATTGCAGCTTGCAGAGACATTCAATTACTTCGATGTCAATGCCAAGATAGTTAAGAGAAAGAATCATTTCGTAGTATATCTTAAGGAAGGCGCCAAGGTGGTTGATGCCTTGAATATTGTCGGTGCTCATAAGTCGCTTATGAATCTTGAGAATGTCAGGATTGTTAA
Source organism: uncultured Lachnospiraceae bacterium (assembly GCA_905233695.1). Lineage (GTDB taxonomy): Bacteria > Bacillota > Clostridia > Lachnospirales > Lachnospiraceae > RUG191. The sequence continues at coordinate 11,956 of CAJODN010000020.1, forward strand.
GGAAGTCAGAAGTGACATTAACAGAAAAGTTAACTGCGAGACAGCCAATATATCGAAGACGGTAAATGCATCCGTCAAGCAGATTGAAGATATAGAGTATATAAGTAAGACAATCGGACTGTCCAATCTTCCGGAGACTTTAGCCGAGATGGCTACGGTACGACTGGAACACAGCGATGTTCCCCTTAAGGAGCTGGGAGAATATTTGGATAAGCCAATCGGAAAAAGCGGAGTTAACCACAGACTCCGAAGAATCAGCGAGATAGCAGATAAACTTAGAATGCAGGAGGAATAGTAATGAAGAAGGAAGTTGCAGTTAGAATATCAGAAGAGTTCGGGGCAACACCTATTGCACATCTTGTGCAATTAGCGACCGGATATGATAGCTGTATTTACATTGAGAGTGATTCTAAGAAGGTAAATGCGAAATCCATTATGGGTATGATGAGCCTTGTTCTTACGGAAGGACAGACAATTACCGTTGTTGCGGAGGGCTCTGATGAAGAGGAAGCGATTGCCGGAATCGAAGACTTCTTCAAAAATAACATCTAAAAGGTAGAGGTTCATGGGAAAGCTGCTTTTTATTTTCAATCAATATTCAGGCAAAGGCCAGATCAAGAATTTCTTAGTGGAGATAATTGACATTTTCGTAAGAGAAAATTTCGACGTGACGGTGTATACCACACAAGCGCCCGGAGACGCCACCGAGAAGATTATGGAGGACGGTGCTAAGTTCGATAGGATTGTTTGCTCCGGCGGTGACGGTACCTTGGATGAATGTGTGACGGGGCTTATGAAGGCGAATCTTCGAATCCCCATCGGCTATATTCCGACAGGATCCACTAACGATTTTGGAAGTTCCCTCGGTATAGATAAGAAGATGGTGGAATCGGCGAATATCGCTGCAACAGGCGATTTATTCCCCTGTGATGTAGGCAAATTCCAGGATGATTATTTTGTCTATGTTGCGGCATTCGGAATATTTACCGAGACAAGCTACACCACCAGCCAGAAATTAAAGAATGCTCTTGGTCATGCGGCTTATATTCTTTCGGGGATAAAACAGATCAGTAATGTCCCCAGTTACCACATAAGAATTGAATACGAAGATGAAGTAATCGAAGACGATTTCATATATGGAATGGTTACCAATTCCCTGTCGGTCGGTGGATTTACGGGAATTATTAAAGGCGAAGTGGGATTAAGCGACGGTATCTTCGAAGGTTGCCTTGTTAGGACACCAAATAATATATTAGAGCTTAATGATGCAATCGCATTTCTTACGGGAATTAAGAAAGAGTCGCAATTTGTATACAATTTCCAGAGTGATACATTTAAGATCCACTGTGATGAGGAATTCCCATGGACGCTCGACGGTGAATTCGGCGGTGAACACAAGGAAGTAACCATTTCTTGTATACACGAGGGAATGGATATTCTCGTTGAATAAATGGAGATTTTGGGATATAATATCAGTTATGAGTGATTAATAAAGGAGGAACAAACAATGCTTGTAAATGCAAAAGAAATGTTACAGAAGGCTAAGGCAGGCCACTATGCTGTAGGTCAGTTCAATATTAACAACTTAGAGTGGACGAAATCAATTCTTCTTACTGCAGAGGAATGTAAATCACCGGTTATCTTGGGTGTATCTGAGGGTGCCGGCAAGTATATGACAGGCTTTAAGACAGTATCTGCTATGGTTAAGGCAATGGACGAGGAGCTCGGAATCACAGTTCCCGTTGCAACTCACTTAGATCACGGTACATACGAAGGATGTTATAAGTGTATTAAGGCAGGCTTTACATCTATTATGTTCGACGGCTCATCACTTCCTATTGATGAAAATGTTGCTAAGACCAAGGAGCTCGTTGCAGTAGCTCATAACCTCGGACTCTCTATCGAGGCAGAGGTAGGAGCCATCGGCGGTGAGGAAGACGGAGTTATCGGACAGGGCGAATGTGCCGATCCCGATGAGTGTAAGTCGGTTGCCGACCTTGGTGTTGATATGCTTGCAGCAGGTATCGGTAATATTCATGGTAAATATCCTGATAACTGGGCAGGCCTTTCGTTCGAGACATTAGATGCCATCCAGAAGAAGACAGGCGAGATGCCTCTCGTACTTCATGGCGGAACAGGTATCCCTGAGGATATGATTAAGAAGGCAATCAGCCTCGGCGTATCTAAGATAAATGTTAATACGGAATGTCAGTTATCATTTGCGGCTGCTACAAGAGAGTATATCGAAGCAGGTAAGGATAACCAAGGTAAGGGCTACGATCCGAGAAAGCTTCTTGCGCCCGGTGCAGAAGCTATCAAGGCTACCGTTAAAGAGAAGATGGAACTCTTCGGTTCTGTTAACAAAGCGTAATACGATTATGATGAAGGTGCTACGAGTCTGCTCGGAGCACCTTGTTTTATATTTAGACTCCTTATAAGAGAAAGGAATGTGTTATGGGTAATACGAACAACGAAGAATACTACAACGTGTCGGACATTTTCGGGGAAAATGTGTTTAACGATGAAGTTATGAGAGAGAGGCTTCCCAAGAAGACGTACCAGAGGCTTAAAGAGACAATACGTCTTGGGGCACAGCTTGATATAGAGACAGCCGATGTTATCGCGCATGAGATGAAGGAGTGGGCTATTGAGAAGGGCGCAACACACTATTCTCACTGGTTTCAACCCCTTAACGGTATTACGGCCGAGAAGCACGATTCCTTTATTTCGGCGCCTATGTCCAACGGCAAGGTTCTTATGACATTTTCCGGAAAAGAGTTAATTAAAGGCGAGCCCGATGCTTCGTCATTTCCTTCGGGCGGACTTCGTGTAACATTTGAAGCCCGTGGATATACGACCTGGGACTGCACATCTCCCGCATTCGTAAGGCAGGATGCAGCAGGGGCTACACTCTGTATTCCTACGGCATTCTGCACATTTACAGGAGAAGCATTGGATCAGAAGACACCACTTCTTCGTTCCATGGAAGCACTTAACGAGCAGGGGCTTCGTTTCCTTCGATTATTCGGTAACACCACAGCTAAGAGAGTTATTCCCTGCGTCGGAGCGGAGCAGGAGTATTTCCTAATCGACAAAGAGATGTACAAGGCTCGTAAGGATCTTGTATATACAGGCAGAACATTGTTCGGAGCCATGCCTCCGAAGGGACAAGAGTTAGAGGATCACTATTTCGGCGCAATTAAAGAGAGAGTTGCGGCTTATATGAGAGACGTTAATAAGGAGCTCTGGAAGCTTGGTGTTACGGCTAAGACGCAGCATAATGAGGTTGCGCCCGCACAGCACGAGCTTGCGCCTATATACGAAGAAGCCAACGTTGCTGTCGATCATAACCAGCTTACAATGGAGACGCTTAAGAAGGTGGCTAATCGTCACAATATGTATTGTCTCCTTAATGAGAAGCCCTTTGCAGGTGTCAATGGTTCCGGTAAACATAATAACTGGTCTGTCGTTACCGACGACGGCGTTAATCTCTTCGATCCCGGTAAGACTGTTCATGAGAATAAGCAATTCCTTCTTATGCTATGCGCTGTTCTTTCGGCGGTTGATAAGCATGCTGAACTTCTGAGAGAATCGGCTGCGGATATCGGTAATGATAACAGACTCGGTGCCGCCGAAGCGCCGCCGGCAATTATTTCCGTGTACCTCGGAGCACAGCTTTCGGACGTGTTGGATCAACTTATCGAATCGGGTACGGCTACTCACAGTATTAAGAGAGAGAAGATGGATACCGGTGTAAATGTGCTTCCCGACTTTAAGAAGGATGCAATGGATAGGAACAGAACGTCGCCCTTCGCATTTACAGGTAATAAATTCGAGTTCCGTATGGTGGGCTCTCGTGACTCGGTGGGTGAAGCCAATATCGTACTTAATACGATTCTTGCGGAAAGTCTTGCGGACATCTGCGACTATGTAGAGGCCAGCGACAATAAGGATCAGGCCATATTGGAAATCACCAAGAAACTGGCAACCGACCATGAAAGAATCGTATTCAACGGTAACGGTTATTCCGCTGAATGGGTGCAGGAGGCTGAGAGAAGAGGTCTTCCCAATATTCCTTCCATGGTAGAAGCGATACCCGCACTTACAAGCGAGGATTCCGTAGAACTGTTCGAACGCTTTAACGTCTTCTCGAAGACGGAGCTTGAGTCTCGTTCGGAGATTGAATATGAATTCTATGCAAAACGAATCAACATAGAAGCAAGGACGATGGTAGATATTGCAAGAAAACAGATTATACCCTCTGTTATGGCATACACAACGAAATTGGCTCAGTCAATTAACCAGGTTAAGAGTGCGACCGATAAAGCAAATGTGTCTACTCAGGAGTCAATTCTTGTTGATGTATCGGATAACTTAAGCGTTGTTAAGGAGAAGCTTGATATCTTAGAAGGTATGATTCCGAAGGCCTCTGACATAATTGAGACCAAGAGAAGAGCGGAATTCTATCATGATGAAATAATCCCGGCGATGAATGAACTAAGGACGCCGGTTGATAAACTGGAGATGCTGGTAGATAAGAATGAATGGCCGATGCCGTCATACGGAGATCTGCTGTTCGGACTGTAGACACACCGTATATGCAGTCACCTGCCAAGTGATTTTAAGAAAACGTCGAATCAGCCAAGACCCGCTAAGTTATCGGCACACCCCGTTCGGGGTGCGCATACGACATTTCGTCATGAGCGTGCGGGTACTTGGTGATGAGACGTAGGATAACAATACCACCGGAGCTTAGTCTCTGGTGGTATTATAAGTTGTATTCGTACTGTTGGTTGTGTTCGTAGTATTATAATCCGTAGTGTTTGTCGTATTAGTCGTCTCAGTAGTGGTGACGGTAGTATTTACTTCCACATGAGTAGTGCCGTCGTGAAGCGTACAGTAGTTGGTGAAGCCGTTAATATCGTACAGATACGGCGAATCGGATGTACCTGAACTTCCGCCGGTTATATATACACTTGAATTTGTAACAGGACAGTATTCCGTTGCAATCTGACCTGATTCGTCACATATTGTAACTGCGATATGGTGGTCGCATTCATCCTTCGGCTCCGTTCCCGGAGCGAAATATTCCGTATATACCATACTGCCTCTCGGATCGTTATCACATACGCCGGGTATCGGCAATTTTCCTGACTTACGACATACACTAAGCTCTGTTATTCCGGAAGGTTTCTCGAAATCCTTGAAAGCAAGATTCTGGTGGATTCGTTTCATCGTAGCTCTCCATATTGCCTTGGAATAACTCGTTGAACCCTGTACCGCATTATCGTCATTACCGCCCCAGATTACCATTGTATAATAAGGGGTATATCCTGCGAAAACCGTATCTCTGTTCTTGGTAGTGGTTCCGGATTTGCCGGCTGTTGCCATTCCTTCGAAGTTGGCCGGAGTACCGGTACCCTGAGTCATAACGTCCTGCATTGCGCTTGTAAGAAGCCATGCAGAGGTTTCCTTAAGAGCATCTTTTGATTTCCTGTTAGTATTATCAAGTATAAGCTTGCCGCTGTTGTCCTCAACCTTAGTATAGAAGGTTGGCTTATAGTATTTTCCGCCGTTGGCAATCGTGGCGTATGCACCGGTAAGCTCGATGTTGGTTACACCGTTGGTTATACCGCCAAGGGCGAGAACCTGGTTGTTATCGCCGCTTACAAGTGTTGTAATTCCGAGGTTTTTGGCATATTCCATACCAAGACCTGTTCCTATCTGAGTTAAGGTCTTAACGGCCACAATATTGATAGAATCTGTAATAGCTTCTCTTATAGTTGTGAATCCGCGGTAGCTAAAGTCGTAGTTACTGATTGACTGACCGTTGGCATAGTTCATGGGAGCGTCGTCCTGTACCGTCGCAAGTGTCATGTTGGCGGCATCCAGAGCGGGGGCATAAGCCGTTACAATCTTGAAGGTTGAACCCGGCTGTCTCGTGATGTCCGTAGCTCTGTTAAGTGTCTTGCTTCCGTCCTTGTCTCCGCGCCCGCCAACAAGGGCAACTACCGATCCGGTTGACTGATCCATTACGGTAAATGCCACTTGGGGTTGAAGTGTGTATGTTACAGTCTCGCCGCCTTCCGGGATGGAGTCTCCGGGCTTCATGATTTCCGACTTGTATTTTTCGATAGCGGCTTCAGCCTGAGCCTGTGTGTCGTAGTCAATAGTATAGTTGGGGTTCTTGCTTTGGTAATATGAAAGCATTGTCTGGTCGCTGTAATTCTTGGTTGTGCCGTCAGGTGACTTCAGAGTCAATCTGTATGAGAAGCTAACCTTCGGCTTCGTAGGATAGTTCTCCTGGTTATTGGCTTCTTCGTCGCATATTGCCTGAATACCGGTGTCTTGAGTTGAATATATCTTAAGTCCGCCTGAATAAATCTTCTGATAAGCCTCACTTTCGGAATACCCCTTTTCCTTCATAAGATCTTCCGCAAGTTGGTCTGTCAAGGCGTCTACAAAATACGAAGTCGCACTGTTTGATGAATTGGTATTGTTGATTGTCGAGATTCTGCCGTATACATCGTCGTTAAGAGCCTCCTCGTACTCGCTCTCTGTTATATAGCCCTGGCTTTTCATTCTCTTCAGAACCTCGTGTTGACGTTCCTTGTTGTTGTTGGGGTTGGTAATCGGATTATACTTGGAAGGATTCTGCGTAATAGCGGCAATAACAGCAGACTCTGCTAAGTTTAAGTCTGATGTTGGTTTATTAAAATATTTATTGGACGCAGCCTGCACACCCAAGGTATTGGAACCTAAGTTGATTGTATTAAGATAATTCTCGAGGATCTCGTCTTTATCCATAACATCTTCAAGTTGGACAGCAAGATACTGCTCCTGAATCTTACGATTGAAGCGTTCGAGGAAGTTATTCTCTGTCATCCATTGTGTGAAGAAGTTGTTCTTAAGTAACTGCTGTGTAATTGTACTCGCACCCTGTGACTCTCCGCCGAATGTTGCAAGGCTTGTAAATGCGGCTCTGAGTACACCCTTTAAGTCAACGCCGTTATGGTTATAGAATCGTTCGTCCTCTATAGCCACAAAAGCGTGCTGCAAATCTTTCGGTATTTTATCAAGTGTGACATGCTCTCTGTTGGCGCCGGAAGCCGCCAAGGTCTCTATTTCGTTGCCGTCCTTATCATATACCTTAGACATATAGCCTGTTGGTGATACATCAATCTCATCTATGTTGGGACACTTGGCAATCAGGATTGTAGAATATATTCCGAACACGACAATAAGGAAAAGGATGAATCCGCACAGCCCGATAAGTACAGATTTCCAGAATGTCATATTGAATTTGCCTTCTGCTTTGCTGTCTGCGCCGGCGTATCCTTTTGTATGTCTAGTGGTGTTTTTCTTACCGTAATTCATAAAAACCTCCAAAATGTATGTCACAATCTTCTTTATTATAACAAAAAAATCGAATATAATAAAGATGTAATGCCAATGTACTAAGTGATTAGGGAGTGACTTAAGTGGAATATAACAGTATCATAGACGGAGAAGTATTCGGCGAGATAACCGTTAAAAAGTCGCGTTTTATTGCGAGTATTAAGAATGTCTCATCGGAAGAAGAGGCGGCGAAGTATATAAAGGATAAGAAGAAAGAGTATCATGACGCAAGACATAATTGCTCCTGCTACGTTATCGGTAAAGGCGATATAGAGAAGTCAAGTGATGACGGCGAGCCTTCCGGTACGGCGGGACACCCGATGCTTGACGTTATTAAGGGAAAGGGCATATATAATGTTGTCGTTGTTGTTACAAGATATTTCGGAGGGGTGCTTCTCGGAACCGGCGGTCTTATACGGGCATACCAGGGAGCGGTTACGGAAGCTCTGGAGAATGCTGATATACTAACGACGGAATCGGTAACGGTTGTGGAAGTTAAATCAGACTATAATAACTGGGCTAAGATCGAGAATCTCTGCCGGAGTAGCAAGTATAAAATTGATGACGTGGAGTTTTCCGATAATGTTAAATCAAGAATTGATATTCCTGTGGGTGAAGTCGAATCATTTACGAAAAGCATTACTGATATCTCCGGTGGCAAAAGCACATTTACCATATGTGAGGAAAAGGAAACGGTTAGAAAATGATTGTAATATCCTGCGTTTGGGAGTATAATATAAATGTAGATTTGTCTATATTTTTATGAATACTATGAAAGGAGGTGCGTGAATATGATGATTAACGGTATCAGCAACAATTTCGCGCCTTCTTTTGGTTTTGATACAGCTTCTTCTGTAACCCAAGGCATAGGCTTCGATACAGGTAATAACAGCGTCAATGAAGCGAATGCCATAGGCGGTAAAGTCGAAGAAAAGGACGCCAGACACGGCGGTGAATGTCAGACATGTAAGAATCGTAAGTATCAGGACGGTTCCGATGAGATGGTTTCTTTTAAGTCTGCGTCTCATATAGCACCTGAGGCAGCGGGAGCCCGTGTAAGAGCACACGAGGGAGAGCACGTAGCCAATGCATATAAGAAGGCGTTTCAAGAGGGCGGCAAGGTTGTATCCTGCGGTGTGTCAATTCATACGGCGGTGTGTCCTGAATGCGGAAGGACATATGTATCGGGTGGAGTGACCAATACGGTTATATCTACACCGGCGGAGAACTCTGACAAGAAGAATCCGTATAATCAGAACAAGGCGGCGGTATCCAATGCTAATTCGCCGGGTCTTGTAATGAATATTAAGGCTTAGTTTTAATTTTCCTTGACACAGAGAAAAAATTAATTATACTTATCTGTGTGACAATTCAGGACTTGGTTCTGAATTGTTTTATGTAACAATTAAATACTTCGGGGCAGGGTTTAATTCCCGACCGGCGGTAATCCCATAAGGGTAGTCCGCGAGCGTATGCAGATTCGGTGTGATTCCGAAACCGACAGTATAGTCTGGATGAAAGAAGGTAAAATTATGGAAACAAAAACAAAACCAATTTCTGTGCGTAAACTTGCAATGGCGGGAATGCTTTCCGCGGTTGCATTCATTCTGATGTATCTTGAACTCCCAATCCCAATTATGCCAAGCTTTATAAAGTTTGATTTTTCGGATTTACCTGCGCTTATAGGAGCGTTTGCGTTAGGTCCGCTTTGGGGTGTTGTAATTGAGCTTGTTAAGAACTTGCTTCATCTTGCATTTTCGCAATCTATGTTCATTGGCGAGCTTTCTAACTTCATTTTGGGGGCGTCGTTTGCTCTTACGGCAGGGCTTATTTATTCAAGGAAGAAGACTAAGAAGAACGCGTTTTTCGCAGGTCTTATCGGTGCGGCGGTTATGGCTGTTATAAGTATTCCGTCTAACTATTTCCTTGTGTATCCCGTATATATCAAGGCATATTTCGACGGTTCCTTAGAGACTTGCCTTAATATGTATAATGCCATTTGCTGGGAGGTTCCCGATAGCGGTGTGGGTCCGCATCTCTTCGAGATTAAGTCGCTGCTTCAAGCACTCCTTATATTTAACGTGCCTTTTACATTCCTAAAGGGAGTTATATCGGTACTTATAAGCATGCTGATCTATAAACCTTTGTCTAGGTTTATAAAGGGCGATAAAAACAAATAGGATAGCCTTTTTCCTATAAATAGGCTTTTGCTTTTAATTTATCCTTTCAAGTGTTATAATTTTCATAGTATACTTAGGAAGGATAAGACCATGGATATTCAATTTGAAGCTAAAATAAGCGCCAAAGACCTATACAGATTCAATATGAGGAATGCATATACAAGTGTGCAGGGAATTCTCAGTATAATCTGTGCGGCTTTGGTTGCTTTTGTTTTTATCTGGAAATTTGATAAATTATCAGCGCCCTATTTGGTGCTTTTCGTTATTCTTTTTGTACTGTTTCTTGTATATATTCCGGCCAGTCTTTGGATGAAATCAAAACAGGTTGTCAAGAAGAGCGATGTATTTAAGGAGCCCTTGGGGTATTCATTTAGTGAAGAGGGGATATTAATTACATCGCCTACTGTTTCTGATGATGAAAATGTGGTGCTCCCCTGGGAGGATATATTCAAGGTTATAAAGAATAAGAACTATATCCTTATATACACCAACAGAATCAGTGCGTATATTATTCCGAGAGAGCAGATTGCGGATAAGGAAGAAGAGATTTCAAAAGCGCTTCTTGATAAGGTGGAAGACTTTAAGCTAAAGGGATTTAATAAATAAGAGATGTCGATGATATATGAATCATTCAGCGAATCGGATACGGGTAATATTGCGACTAAGCTTGGGAAAGATGCAAGGTCTGATCAGGTCTACTCGCTTGTAGGAGACTTGGGGGTAGGGAAGACCGTTTTTACGCAAGGCTTTGCCCGGGGGCTCGGCGTAACCGAAGTCGTTAACAGCCCCACATTTACAATTGTACAGGAGTATACGACGGGCAGCCTCCCGTTATATCATTTCGACGCATACAGGATAGGCGATCCTTTGGAAATGTATGACGTTGGGTACGAGGATTACATTTATAACGGTGGTGTGTGCCTTATAGAATGGGGTAACCTGATAGAGGATATACTTCCGGAGGATGTAATTAAGGTTACGATTACAAAGGATCTTGACAAAGGATTTGACTATAGAAGGATTGAAGTAGAGAGCGGAGAGAGTGAATGAAGGTATTAGGCTTGGAAGCTTCGGGTACTGTTGCGGGAGTAGCTGTTTTGGAAGATGACAAAATTCTTGCGGAATATACGATTAACCATAAGAAGACGCATTCTAAGACATTGATGCCCATGATAGAAGAAATTAAGAACAGGTTTGATATAGATATTTCCACTGTTGATGCCATTGCGGTTAATAAGGGTCCGGGTTCTTATACCGGGCTTCGAATAGGCTCGGCTACAGCCAAAGGTCTCGGGATGGCATATGATTTGCCTATTGTATCAGTGCCAACCATGGAGTCCATGGCGTATAATCTCTGGGGTGCCGAAGGCTATGTATGCCCCATGATAGATGCCAGAAGGAACAGAGTCTATACGGGGATATATTACTTTAGCGACGGCGAGATAATAACACATACAGATCAAGATGTGGTTGATGTCGATGATTTACTCGATTCTATCTGTGAAATGTTAGAAGATGAAGAGAAATTATATGATGATATAATTTTTCTTGGAGACGGGGTCTTAATATATAGAGAACGCATAGTTGAGAGATTGGATAAGAAAGCGAAGTTCGCTCCGGCTCATATGAACAGACAGAAGGCTTCAAGCGTTGCTTCGCTGGGACTTAAGTATTTAGAGAGAGGCGAGACTGAGACAGCAAGTGAGCATAGACCGCTATATCTGATGTTATCGCAGGCTGAGAAGGAGCGGTTGGATGAGGGGAAGTCGCTGGTGGAACCCAGCGACACGACACACCGTATATGAAGCCATCTGCTTCGTCACCCTCAATCGACGATGTACCACATCGCCTCATTCGGCTTCCTTGCATATGACTACATCTACAACGTGTCGGGTACTTAGCTAGGCCAAGATTAATTAAAGGTACATTTAATATATGGAAGAAAAACTGCTATTCAGAAATGCAACAAAAGAAGACCTGTTTGACATTACCGTCATCGAGAGAGAAGGCTTCTCCGATAACTGGAGCTACGAGTCCTTCAACTCCTGTCTTACCAATCCTTTCTGTGAGACAATGGGAGCATTTCTTGACGATAAGATCATAGCCTACGGCATTCTTATGCATATGTATGAGCAGGGTGAGATTGTTAAGATATGTGTATCTCCCGATTACAAGAGACGAGGCGTGGGGTACGAGCTTCTCAGAAGGATGCTTTTGGTAGCTGAGGACGAGGGCGTCGAGAAAGTGTTTCTCGATGTAAGAGAATCCAATGATGCCGCCATTAAGCTTTATGAGAAGACAGGATTTTTAAAATATGATACCACCAGGGACTTTTATTCTAACCCGACGGAGGCATCTATTAAAATGAGATTTAATTTTACGGAGAATGATAATGCTTGATGTATGTTTACTTGGAACAAGCGGAATGATGCCGCTTCCCCATAGATGGCTTACAAGCCTTATGACAAGATATAACGGCAGTAATATATTAATAGATTGCGGAGAAGGAACGCAGATTGCACTTAAAGAATCGGGCTGGAGCCCCAATCCCATAGACGTGATTCTGTTCACTCATTATCACGCCGACCATATAAGCGGCCTCCCGGGGATGATTCTCTCCATGGCCAATGCCGACAGAGAAGAGCCGGTGCTTCTTGTGGGGCCGAAAGGGTTGGAGAAGGTAGTCAGGTCGCTACTTATAATAGCAGGAGGACTGCCTTTCGAAATATATTTCCACGAGCTTCGTGATAAAAGCGAGACACTTGAAGTTAACGGGTACACAATTAATGCATTCAAGGTGAAGCATAATGTGCCCTGCTACGGATATAGCATTTCCATATCGAGACTCGGTAAATTCGATGCCGACAAGGCGAAGGAGCTTGAGATACCGATTAAGCTATGGAACAAGCTTCAGCATGGGGAGACTGTAACTACAGGCGGTAAGACTTATGAGCCGAGCATGGTGATGGGAGCGCCGAGAAAAGGAATTAAAGTTACATATACTACCGATTCGAGACCATGTGATGCAATCGTTAAAGGTGCTATGGATAGCGACCTTTTCATATGCGAGGGTATGTATGGCGAAAAGGATAAGGAAAAAAGCGCCGTTGAGAAGAAGCATATGACATTTTATGAAGCGGCAAATCTGGCTAAGAAAGCCAATGTGTCTGAGCTTTGGCTTACACATTTCAGCCCGTCAATGCAGAACCCGAAGCAGTATATGAAGGAAGTAAGGGACATTTTCCCGAATGCTCATCTGGGTAAGGATAATAAGAAGGTTGAATTAGCATATAAGGAGGAAGAAGATGTCAAGTAAGCTTAAGATTGTAATAAGAGTTGCCATTGTTTCCTTAATATGTGCGGCTCTTGTGGTGGCGTATTTCATATATCTTAATAAGAAGAACAGTGCCGATAATGAAGAGAATAAAGAGTTAACGGAGGCCGAGATTATCGAGACCACCGATTTCGATAAGAATTATCCCGAATCTCCGAGGGCGGTTGTTAAATGGTATAATCGTATAGCCACGGTTATATATAATAACGATTTGGGGGACGTGTCTCTTAAGAGTATTGCAGAGAAGGAGAGAGATCTCCTGGACGATGATTTGCTTAAGCTTAATCCCGAGAAGGACTTTATCAAGAATCTGGAATCGGAGATGAAGGAGAATGAAGAGAGGAAGAGAAGCATGGTGTCCTCGGAAGTGTGCGACAGTGCCGATGTGCAGTATAAGACGGTGAACGGATATGACTGCGCCTACGTTTACGCATATTATTTCGGGAAGGAAGGGAATAATTTCACCAGGACGTATCAGAAGTTCTGCTTGAGGAAGGATAAAGAAGGCAGATGGAAGATACTTACATTTGAAAAAGTGCCGAAGGAAGAGACGCCCTTCGCAGAATAATCATTAGGAATTAATTATGGAAAGCGGTAACGATACAATAATTCTTTCGATAGAGTCTTCCTGCGACGAGACGGCAGCTGCCGTTACAAGAAACGGAAGAGAAGTAATAAGCTCCGTGATTTCTACGCAGGTTCCCATTCATACCTTGTACGGCGGAGTGGTTCCTGAGATTGCAAGCAGAAAGCATATAGAAAGAATAAGTCAGGTAATTGAAGAAGCACTAAGCAAGGCAGATATGACGTTGGATGATATGGATGCCATTGCGGTTACGAAGGGCCCCGGACTTGTGGGGGCGCTTCTGGTTGGCGTATCCATGGCGAAGGCCATAAGCTTTGCTAAAGGTATTCCTCTTATAGGAGTACATCATATTGAAGGTCATATCAGCGCCAATTATATAGAATATCCCGAACTTGTCCCGCCTTTTATGTGCCTTGTGGTATCCGGCGGGCATACTAATCTTGTAAATGTCAGTGACTACGGTAGTTATGAGATAATCGGACGAACAAGAGATGACGCGGCGGGTGAAGCATTTGACAAGATAGGGAGAGCCATAGGGCTCGGTTATCCCGGCGGTCCGAAGATTGAGAAAGCGGCGCTTTCCGGAGACGAAGATGCAATTGATCTTCCGAGAGCCGTTGTAAACGAGAATAAATACGACTTTAGCTTCAGCGGACTTAAGTCGGCGACACTGAATTACCTTAACAGTGCTGAAATGTCAGGTACTCCCATAAGCGTACCTGATGTTGCTGCATCATTTCAGAAGGCGGTTGTCGGAGTGCTTACCGATCACGCTGAACTTGCCATTAAGGAATACGGAGCCGACAAGCTTGCTATAGCCGGAGGCGTTGCATGTAACGGAGCCTTTAGAAGCGAAATCAGGAAAATGTGTGAGAGAAACGATGTCGAATTCTACGCACCGTCTAAGGAATTATGCACCGATAATGCCGCAATGATCGGCGCGGCAGGATATTACGATTATATTAACGGTAAGAGGGACGGCATGGATCTCGATGCGATTCCCTACCTTAAGCTTGGAGAGTAGACTATGGATAGATTTGTTGCAATAGTTTTATCGGCGGGATCCGGTAAACGCATGGGAGCTGACATTCCTAAGCAGTATATGGATCTGAAGGGTAAGCCGATTATATACTACTCGATTAAGGCATTCGAGGATTCGGCCGTGCAGGACATTATTATTGTGACCGGCGAGTCAGATGTCGAGTTTATGAAGAATGACATAGTTGATAAATTTGGATTTAACAAAGTAACGAGTATCGTCGCGGGCGGTAATGAGAGATATGACTCTGTATATAACGGGCTTTTAGAAGCGCGGAAGAATACAGATGCTTCCTATGTGATGATTCATGACGGAGCCAGACCGTTTGTCGGTCAAGAAGTTATTTCTTATTGTATGGATAATGTTAAGAAGACTCGCGCATGTATTGCAGGAATGCCGGTTAAGGATACAATCAAAGTGGTCGATGATAATAATGTGATAGTTGATAATCCGAGGCGTGAGACATTGTGGCAGGCCCAGACGCCCCAGTGTTTTGAACTTGAGCTTGCGTACAAAAGCTATAAGGAAATGATTGAGAGTGGAGCGACAGCGTCCGTTACCGATGATGCCATGGTTGTTGAGAAGTTTGGTGGCGTCAAGGTTAAGATGGTAGAAGCTTCCTATGATAATATGAAGATAACAACACCGATAGACATTGCGCTGGGTCAACTCCTTGTTTGAGCGTTCCTGATTTTTGATATGGGAAATATCATATAAATATGAAGATTCTATGACTTTTTGAATTAAATGGAAAAGTTTGTTGACAGCATTATATATGCGTGTTACAATACATCTTGCGCTTGACGCATAGACAGTTTAATTATTGTATGCAGAGGTATCGAAGAGGTCATAACGAGGCGGTCTTGAAAACCGTTTGTCCGAGAGGGCACGTGGGTTCGAATCCCACCCTCTGCGTAGGAAATCCATCCAGATTGTTCTGAATGGATTTTCTCTTCAAAAAAGTTATTATTTTTTTGAAAATGTTATTGACAGATGCGACTTAGGATGGTATTATATCAGAGTTGCGCTTGACGTAACAATGTACCTTAAAAATTAAATAGTGAAAC
>CAJODN010000021.1 GCA_905233695.1 uncultured Lachnospiraceae bacterium
ATACATTGGTGCCAGTTCGAGTTTCTTAAGCCATTTCAGATGTGCAATTGTCCATTTGGTACCTTCGTAATAATACCCATGCCTCATGCAGAACATCCCAATCTGCTGTTTGATCTTTTTAAGTGCTTTTTTATGATCATCCCTCATCCGCAGATACTCTTTTACTGAATCGTCCTGCTCTGTCGGTATATATACCGGATGATACCCGCCATAAGAGAGACACTGGGCTATCAGATGAGCATCCCGGCTATCTGTTTTGATGCGCTGTCCCTGCTCAGTCAACATTGTTGTTGGAGCAAGTATCACACACTTAACCCCAGCCTCCGTAAGCTGGTTGTAGAGGGAGTATCCCAAACATCCTGCTTCATAGCCACACTCAATGTCATAAGTATCATTTATGCCAAGCTTAAGCTTAAGATCTTCAATGAACAGTATGATATTTTTATAATCAGGTGTTACCTGGATATTGGCAAAAACACGATCCTCTGCTCCGATTACCGGCTCCATTGCACATAAAGTGTAATTTGTGCTGTGGACATCCATTCCGATTTTTAGTATTCTTTTCATAGTGACCTCCTTTGTATGTGGTAACTCCTGCTACCGTTGATTTTTCACAAATCGTAGTATACAGGTAAATCCACGATGCTACAAATGTGAGGTCACTTCATATTATCTAATCCTAAAAGCACATTCCTTCATATCATCAGTCAATTCGTCATCGGCGACTCTTATACACACCTTCCCACTCCGAAGCTTATAATCAATTGCTATCTTTTGTAGGAAATCATCGATTCTCCTGTCGAGTAAGGTTGATGCAGACACATATACAATAAGCTTATAATTAGGGTCAGAAAGCTTCCCAAAAGACTCACCATCATAGACCGCCTTCTCAATCACATACGTCTCAAGCTCGTATGTGTTACCGCTCTCTTTGGCGAGGCAGGTAACAAGTGGCGGATATACAACTCCGTACCTTGCGTGCTGCCAGGTGAGTACCGCTTCCTCGACGACATTAACTCTTCCACCGGCAGAATCACTTTCACCAACAACATCTCCCTCTTCATAGTTCCGGACATAGCCGACCTTCTTATACTCTACCATAAGCGGATTATCCAGGCGATCATATTCCATTTCAGGCGATGCAGATGATACTGCGTCCTCAAAATCAGAAGCAAGCTCCTTGGCGAGGCGTCCCACATTTCCATCATACTCGGTAAGGACAATATCTTCTTCCAACTCTTCATTACTCTTAACAATAGCAATAAGTTCGTCCATTGCAGGTGAGAATTCACTTAAGGATTTCTTCTCATACAGAATTACGAAGGGCGCATAGCAAGCGACAGATATCGCAATATTAATAAGCTGAACTATAATCCCCCGAACAGAACCTGTTGCAAGATACCCACTCATAATCGGTGGCGTGGTCCATACAACTTCATTTACCACCTCAGGGAGAAAACCAACCATCGTAAGAAGGTAGGCAGATGTATAACAGAGTACCGGCGAAAGGATAAACGGAATTATCATAAGCGGATTATAGATAACGGGAAGGCCGAACATCATAAGCTCCGATATGTTAAAAAGGCACGGAACAAATGCCATCTTAGAGAGCTTCTTCGTAGAACTCCGCTTACCGAATATAATCATTGCAATAAGAAGTCCGATAAGACAACCCGTTCCTCCCATTATGACAAATGTATCCATAAAGCTCTTGGACACAATTTCTCCGGGAATAATCTCGGTAAACATATCTTCCGCAACCTGGTTAAGAACATTATTACCATGAATTCCGAACCACCACATAACACTGATAAGAATGTTAAATAGGAGTCCGCTTGAATAAGAACGGTGCATCTTAAGGAAGATTGCATCCACAGCTTTCATAAACAGGTGCTGTACGCTATCTACTTGGAAGCATACTGTAATAAGATAATTAACGATTACAAAGCACAGTACCACCGACACAAAGGGCAGAATTATCTGAAGCCCCGCATTAAATGCCGCGTTGGCACCGTCAACAAATACCCTTTTCCGAATCTTAAACAGATTCACGAATTTCCTGTAAAGAGCGGAACCTATAATCCCGGCTAGAAGTGCACTAAATACACCTTGTCCGCTTAGGAGAGATGTATCGGGTTCAACTATGAAGAATCCCACAAGAACAAAGAATCCCGTAAGACAGCTTAGGATACTTCCAAACTTATATGCGAGACCCTCATCACCTTCTGTCTTATTCATATAACTAATACTTAAGGCAATCGTAATGTACACGGCAAGTGCTCCCACCGTCGTCTTCTGAACAACGGAGATTATAATTCGAAGAGCTCCTCCCAGGAATGAATCTAGGAAATCCTGGTACGCTTGCACAGGGAAGCTGTTTAATAGCACAGTAATACTACCCACAAAAAGAATGGGAATTACCATGGCAAGTCCCATCTTAATAACGTCGGCTATCATTGATGCTTTGGCTTTAATAATCACTTTCATCTTCCGACCACCTCACTGATAATACCGTCCCAGTCAAGTTCTGTAAGGAGTCTCTCAATTCTTTCAATCCTCTCCTCATCAGAAGTCGGCAATTTATACTCTCTAAGCCTATCAAGAACATTTTCCATAAGACCATAATCCATACTCTCTGCTATCTCCTGAATTGTCTTATAGGCATCTTCCATTTCGCTCGCGGAAATGTCCGGTCTATCCTCATCATTCTTGTCAAAAACACCAAGTGATTTGTCAACCTCACGATACAAAGAAATAAGCTCAGAAACGTTAGAATCTATATACTCTCTATCCCCGTTTTTACCCGCATTTTCCATAGCTTCTGCCTTCTTTGAAAGGGTCGATGCACCGATAATTCTAGCCGAACTCTTAAGGGCGTGAACCTTAATTGTGAAGCCATCAATATCTCCTTCATTATACAGAGATCCTATCTCGTCAGCTTTTGTCTCCGCAGTTGTATGGAATACTGATAAGACAGACAGGTAACCCTCGAGAGAACCGCAATTATCTATACCGGCCTTGGCATCAACGCCGGGGATCTCGTATATCCACTGTGACTGAGCCTCCGAAGAATACTCCGACGTAATATCCGAATAAGAACCATTATCAGACGCACTGCCCGAAGCATTCCCCGTTGATTCGACAGAACCGGAATCAACACTCCGAATCTTCGACTCAGGCAGTAAATCGCATAGCATCTTCTCAAGTTTCTCACTCTCGATAGGTTTAGAGAGGTAGTCGTTAAATCCTGCATCCAGGTACATTTGTCTAGCACCCGACACAGCATTTGCAGTGAGGGCAACCGCAGGCGAATCCTTAGATGCCCCTGAATCTCTTATATGTGAAAGAGTCTCTATTCCATCCATATCAGGCATCATATGGTCGATGAATACTACGTCATAAGAAGTAGCATTGGCAAGTTCTATAGCATCCTTTCCCGACATAGCCGTATCAATCGATATTAACGTCTTCTTGAGAAGACTCTTAATCACTGTAAGATTCATCTCCGTGTCGTCCACTACAAGAATCTTGGCATCCGGTGCATGGAACATCTCATGATAATCGAATGTATCATAAAACGGCGAACTAAGCCCCTCAGAGTAATCACCGATAGGCTCAGACGAAGCAACTTCTTGCGACACTTCGAATGAGAATACAGACCCCTTACCGTACTCGCTCGAAACCTTAAGCTCACTTCCCATAAGTTCGAGAAGTTGTCTTGTAATGCTCATTCCAAGACCGGTACCCTCAATGGTTCTATTCCTCTTTTCTTCAATACGGGCATAGGGAGAGAAGAGCCTGTCCATATCTTCCTTCTTCATTCCGATTCCCGTATCTTCAACATTTACGGTAAGGAAAATGTGATTAGAATCCGACTCCTTATATCCGAAAGACAGAGTCACTTCACCTTCCTCAGTATACTTGACGGCGTTGGTAAGAAGGTTCATAACACACTGCCTGAGTCTAATCTCATCGCCGATTAAGAGATTAGGAATATTTGAATCCACATTTACAATAAGGGACAGCCCCTTCTTCTCAGCGCGACTCCTTATCATATTAAGAAGGTCGTTAACAAGAGTCTTAAGATTATACTCCACGGGAATTATCTCCATCTTGCCCTCTTCCACCTTAGAAAGATCGAGAATGTCATTAATAAGAGACAGAAGTGTCCTTCCGGCCGACATAATGTCCCCGGCATAAGCCCTCGTTTCCTTCTCGGAAGTCTCTCGAAGAATCATCTCATCTAACCCGAGCACCGCATTGATGGGCGTCCTGATTTCATGTGACATACTTGCGAGGAATTTACTCTTAGCCTCATTGGCACTGTCAGCAATATCCCTCTGCTTCTGCAATTCATCCATATATCGGTAGTGCTCCGTATCGTCGGTAAGAACGAAGATTTTGCCGTAGTTTTCCCCGTTTTGGGTAAGCACATTTTTCTCGGCAGTGAAGATTCTATCCCCAATCTTAAGGGTGTCCTCAGACCTAACCGCAGCCTCTATATCATCAACGATATCGTATGGTGTAACAGTTGTCTTTCCCTTTCTATGGAAAATGCTACTGCCCGCCTTTTTCTTCTTGAAGAATACGTCGAACTCCGGATAAAGAGTGGATATCGGCACGTTGTAGTAGCGAATCTTCCCGTTATTATCAAGAGCAATAATTCCTTCTTCAATCCTGTCAATTACGAAATCTCTCGCAATTTCTTCGGCACCGAGCAGGTCGAGCTTAAGGATTGCAATAAGCATAAATACTGTTCCGATAAATGTGCCGGGCATTGTAAGATCGTAGTATTCCGAGATAGGGAGAGCCCCTGTAACCTGAAGAACAAATGACAAGGCCTGCACGGCAAAGGCAAGTATAATCATAAGGAACTTTCGCCTCGAATTCTTATTTTTCTCAAGGCGGAAAGCATTAATAACCCATACAATAGAGAATACAATAAGCACGAAATCCAGAAGAAGCCAGAAGTCGTGGACGATTCCATCTCTGTGTGTGAATATTGGAAATGCGCTGTCAAAGTCAAGACCAACATCTGAATAAAAAAGGCCGGTATGACCGATTGCAAGTATGGATGCATACACACCTATATGCACAATAACAAGGCAGGTAAATAGCCATCTCGGCACCTTGATATTACATATTTTCGATGCAAAAAGGAAAAACGCAAAGACAATCCATACCCTTCCGGCGTATGAGAACTTAAGGGCGGTAATAAAGGATTCCTCCGACCCCGCCTGCATCTCGAAGAGATATCCGAGATTAGCTATAAATGATGCAAGACATGTAAAAAGCAAATATGAATGGACTGTGTTCTTCCATCCGGCGAACACAATCCACATTTCCAAGAATAACGTACCCACAGTTATGTACTGTACTATAAGTAAAACATCATATGTAGTCACAACTAACTCCCAAAATCGATAGTTTTAATTAAGCCTAATCCTTACGCGAGAATAATACTATTAATCCTACATTAATACCTTCATTGCATCATTATCCATAACGACAAGAAGATGGTCTTCTTTATTAATCTCTTGATTAGGATCCACAAAGTGTAGTAACCCCTTGTCCTCGCGAGTAGCAACAACATTAATATTATACTTCTTACGAAGATTCAATTCTTTAAGGTTCTTACCTATCCATTCATCCTTGGGATTCATCTCCGCCATAAACATATTCTTATCAAGCTTAAAGCAATTATGAAGATATGTGGTCATAAGAACCCTGGCAAAACGGGCACCGCCCTCTTCTTCCGGATCTACAATACTATCGGCGCCCACCTTCTTTAGAATCGTCGACATTCTGTCGGAAGTTGTCTTAGCGATAACAGTGGGAACTCCCTGCTCCTTGGCAACGGATACACATAAGATACTTGCCGTAAGATTACTTCCCATGGCCGTAATAACAACGTCCATATCCTTAAGCTTTAAGGACATAACTTCATCCTCATTGTTAAGATTAGCGCATATCGCCGCCGTAGAACAGTGTGCATGTTCTTCCACAAGATCCTCATCACAGTCAACCGCAAGAACATCTGCTCCTAACTCATAGAGATTCTTAACAAGGCTTCTACCATATTTTCCAAGTCCTAATACTGCTACTGATTTCTCCATTTTACTCTCCTATCCAACATAAAAGTTTCCTTCACTATGTTTAATCTTATTAGATGTATCATTTCCCGGTGCAAAGAAGATTGCCATAGAAATCGGTCCTACTCTTCCGAGATACATAGTTAATGTAATTACTATCCTTCCAAAATCGTCGAGATTCGGTGTAAGTCCTTTCGAAAGACCTACCGTTCCCAGAGCACTGAACACTTCGTAAAGTCCGGCTGACAAGTCTATTCCGTCTCCCGACATCAGAAGAAGTGTCATAATCATTGCAATAAGCAAATTAATAAATACAATGGCTGACGCCTTACGCATTCTCTCTCCCGTTACCCTGCGCTTGAATATAGTAACTTCCTTCCTACCGATGACATACGATACCGCATTCATTAAGAAGAGAAATGCCGTAACGGTCTTGACACCGCCTGCCGTACCTACAGGAGAACCTCCGATGAACATAAGTACACAACCACAGAGGATTGTTATGTCAGACAGATCCGACTGCGATATTGATGCGAATCCGGCTGTACGGAATGTTATTGACTGAAACATACTGTTAAGGAGCTTATCTCCGAAATCCATGTTACCAAGCGTCTTGGGATTATTATACTCCGCCAGCATTACTATGAACGTTCCCATTGCAATTAATGCAAATGTGATTATTACAACAATCTTAGTATGCTCCGAAAATCGTCTGAATATGGTTTTAATACCAAACTTCTTCTTGATACCTTCCTTCACGACATCCCAGATATCTACCCAGACAACGAATCCGATACCGCCGAGAACGATAAGAGCCATTGTGACCCACATAAGAAGCGGATTGTCATTAAAGTCCATCATACTGTTAGGCCCAACTATATCCATTCCCGCGTTACAGAAGGCCGATACAGATTGGAATATTGCTGCTTGAATTCCCTTTCCGGTACCAAGCATCGGTATAAACTCAATCATATAGAGTCCCGCTCCGATTCCCTCAATAATAAATACGCCTCTTATGACGGTAAGCAAGAACGACCTTAATTCCCGCTTCCTGTCTACATTAAGGGAATCCTCCAGAAGCACCCTGTTACCCAGGGTAAACTTAACCTTACCGAGGAACATAACAAGGGCTCCGACTGTCACAACACCAAGTCCTCCTATCTGAATAAGAAGCATAATTATTAGCTGTCCGAAATCACTCCAATGTGAAAATGTGTCAACAACCACAAGACCTGTTACACACACGGATGTTGTGGATGTAAAGAGTGCCGTGACAAAATCCGTTACTTCTCCCGTCGCACTGCAGTAAGGTGTCATAAGAAATAAAGTTCCTATAAGAATCAAACCTAAGAAGCTAAGCGGTATAAAATGTATAGGTTTCATTCTAAGCTTTTTAATCAAGTAACTATGCCTCCTTCTATATTAGTATAGTAATCATTTTATGATTCGATAAGTCTGCCTAATGTCTGATATAAAGAATCAGGTTCTACAGGCTTAGATAAATGTGCATCAAGCCCGGCTTGCAGACTTCTCTCAACATCTTCATTAAAAGCGTTGGCCGTAAGGGCAATAATAGGAATCGTCTTAGCGTCTTCTCTGTCAAGTGCCCTTATTGCCTTGGTGGCTTCAAGACCGTCCATCACAGGCATACGCATATCCATAAGAATGGCATCGAAATGATAGGCTTCGCTTTGCTCAAATAGTTTCAATGCCACTTCACCATTCTCGGCATGCTCTGCTTCCATATCCCATGATCCAAGGATTTCCTTCATAATCTCGGCGTTAATCTCCATATCCTCCGCAAGGAGTACACGGCGACCTTCAAGACTGGCCATATCTTCGGGATTAACCGTTTCTTCTGCAAATGCTTCTTCCGATTGCTCCTCGGAATCTGCAAGTGTTACCGTTACGGTAAATGTACTTCCAACATTTTTCTTGCTTTCAACCTTAATCTCGCCGTTCATAAGCTCAACTATACTCTTGGTAATCGGCATTCCGAGACCGGTACTTCCGTACTTTGTCTTAGTCGAACTATCCTCCTGGCTGAAGGGTTCGAATAACTTAGGAATGTATGATTCGTCCATTCCTATTCCGTTATCGGCCATAATGAACCGGAAAGTAGACTTATTGTCGTATCTGTTAATTCTTTCTACTGTAAATTTAACTTCTCCGCCTTCCGGCGTAAATTTAACAGCGTTACCCAGTATATTAATTAAGACTTGCTTTAGCTTAACATCATCGCCTATGTAGTAGGTGTCGGCATCTCCTAACATTTCCCAGGTCCAAGTTAATCCCTTATCCCTACATTGACCACCGATCATAATATCAACTTGTTCTAACAGAACCGGAAGGGAGAACGGCTCGCTTCTTATGGTCATACGACCTGCCTCAATACGCGACATATCGAGAATGTCGTTAATGATACTGAGAAGGTGATCGGCTGAAGAACCGATTTTCTCAAGCTGCACACGTGTATCATCGGAGATACCCGGATCGTTAAGAGCAATCTTATCGATACCGATTATTGCATTCATAGGAGTCCTTATCTCGTGACTCATATTAGATAGGAAAGCCGTCTTCGCCTTGTTGGCAACCTCAGCAGCGGCTAAGGCATCAGACAGTGCCTGACTCTGTGTAAGAGTCGCTCTTGTCTCCGCATCAACGTCTGCGAACCCCATTCCGATAGCGTGCACTATGTGGTCGTCTCTGTCCTCGGGATGTCTTACACCCGCCATACGAAGCATCTCGTACGACTCCTGCCCATCAATATCAATCATATAACGGAAGGTAATAATACGCTCCTTCTCAAGCTCTTTTCTTATGGAATCGGGCTCTGTGAATCCCATGAATGAGTCCCTGTACTTCTCTGTGACGTACTTATTGGCATAAGCCTTAATTGTATCCACATATTTAAAATGTTCACCCTCATTAAGACCGTCTATCTGGGTGTGAGGCTGATAGCAGATACCTTCGTCACTGTCAAGGTCAATATAATACACACTTCTGTATTCGGATGACAACGCCGTTATCATGCTGTTAGCCTGGGTGTTAACGGTCTTGGTATAGTTATGAAGATCTTCCTTGATACCGTGAATACGACGACTTAGCTCCAGTACTGCATCGCTTTCCTCATCTGCGTCTTCGCCAATTGCCGAATCGGGATTTATTTCCCTGGTAAGTTCGTCCACATCATCAGCCACATCGGCAATCTCGTCCATAATATGCTGTATTCTTCTTCGCATCTGCCCCGTGACAAATATTACAAGAATAACTCCCACAAGAATTGCTAAGATACTGTTAATAATAATAATATAACCCTGCTTAGACATCTGTTCTTCATACCAGTCCGCCGCAAAGTCAACTGCAATTATTCCTACAACCTTTCCTTCTGAATTGAATACGGGACTATAGGCACTGTAGAACTTGCCCCATGCATCTTCATAGGCCTCTACATCGACCGACGCCGTACCTTTACTCGCATTCTTAAGTGCTTCGGTGGCTACAACAGGTTCGCCGAACTCTCCGGGATCCTCAATCGTCGGGTCTACGGTAAATGTGAATTCTCCGTTCCCCATATCCCTTATACCGTAAATGTACCTAAGATCGATATTCTCCTGGAACTTCGCTAAAGTATCATTAACCCTCTGATACTCGGGCGTGCCTTTATCTTCCTTTTTAAGCTTCTCTAACTCGTCGCCGTTAATCATAGCGGACGATGTCTTGGCAATATCGAGCATTCTGTTGTCAATAAGCGACTTCATGGTGGTTCTTGAATTATTAACAAGAATAACACCAAGAAGAATATTAGTCGCCAACAAAAGTGCCACTATAATAAGCACCAGTCTGATTGTAAATCCGGATAGTTTCGCTTTCTTCATAAATATCTCCTAAAAGCTCTACTGTCCTCTAATCCATGCCTTTAAGTATGCTCCTGTATCTGATAAGTCGGCATCCGTGAAGTTATCAATCTTATTACAACTCGGTGACAGAAGTGCCGATGTCTCATTCTTATTACACAGTGACCAGCCTATATATGACATGTTATTCTCATTAATAAGCTGTTTCCATGCGTCTGCGGAAGCATAATCTATTCCGCCGTTACCCGATGCGTCACATATTGAGAATTCAGATACGAATACCGGCGTTCCGTTACTTCTTGCGGTGACAAGCTTTCTTCTTAAGTCATCCTTATGTGTTCCCGCATAGAAATGAAGTGAATACATCACATTGTTAAAATCAAGAGGATTCATAGCCACTTGATCTACATCCTGTGACCATGTAGGTGTTCCCACAATAACTACAGCATCGGGATCGTTAGCCCTGATAGCCGGAATAACGTTACAAGCGTAGTCTCTTATTGTATTCCAATCGGTTCCGCCGTTAGGCTCGTTACATATCTCGTATAACACGTTGTCGCGGTTCGCATATTTTGCAGACATACGAGAGAAGAAATCAATAGCCTCAGCTTCATGCATCTTCGGATTATTGTCATGTAAAATGTGCCAATCAATAATTACATACATTCCGAGGTTTGTAGCCGCATTAACGCCTGTATCAATAACATTTTCAAGTTCAGCCTTATTACCGCCGGAACAATAACCGTTCTCGTCTGTGTACATGGCAAGACGAACTACGTTAGCGCCCCAGTCGTCGCGGACGCTCTTGAATGCTCCCTCGTTAACATATTGCGGGAACCACTGAAGTCCGTGAGTAGACGGACCCTTGAGCTGATACATCTGTCCCTTGGAATCCACAAGGTTAACTCCGTCAACATGAAGAGCACCGTGGTTAAAAAGAGGTGTTCCCTCTTCAGGCGGTGCCGCTGGCTTAGGCGGATTAACGGGATCGTCTCCACCTGATTTACTACCCTCGCGGAATGCTTTAAGCTCTTCCTTCGTAAGAAGTCTTCCTTTACCCGTATCTTTATCGATAAGATATGTTCCCGACAGCTTGCTTAAGTCACTGCTATTACTGCTCTTAAGAATCATGCCTATATCAGATACCGTGTTATTGGTTGTAATCGTGCCATTGTAATCTACATTACTTAGGTTAATTGAATTACCTGATATATCGAGATTACAATTCCAATGGTTGTCATCGCCTACTCCCGAAGAAGCAGGAATAATTACCTTCCAAGAATATACTGCGGGACCGTTATGGTTCTCAATGGACACGTTAAATTGTTCAAAGCGAGATCCGTTACTGTCCCAGCCGTTAGAACTCGTAAGCGTTACCGCAAGTCCTTTAAAATTCCTTACATCATAATAGTCTTCCGTTTCGTCATCTTCCGGACCGTTTTCTCCGCAAGCGGTTATGCAGAATGCCACCACGAGAAGTACCAATATTAATGCTAATACCCTTTTTGTCTTCTTCATAAGCTCCCCCTATTTAATTTTAATTATATGTCCTCGGACCAAGTACCTCCGAGCGACTATATGTCTTATGTCCATCCCCGTATGGGGTGGCCCGGTGATTTCGGAGGTCTTGGCTCCTCGTCCACTTCCCATAATATCGGTATTATAACATAAATGTGTTGACAATGGGGCAGTTCTTTTGTCAAACTGGGGTTGGATGAGTGAAAGGAGCGAAATACATATGTCTTCGTAATATACACTATGGTTATACAATACGGTCAAAGTCAGTCAAAGTCAATCATAATCGCTCATTTTCGGTAAATATTATATATAATAAAACACTGATTTAACACTAAATAATCTAGAATAAAAAGATAATCTGATATATAATAGTAACTCGGTGGCTTTGAATATACTGCCGAGCTTCGATTATTATTAAAGAAGGATATATGAAAATGAATAAAGAAGCAAAAAACACTACAATAGGAATCGACGTAGGTTCAACAACAACCAAGATAGCAATCATTACTGACAATAAGATGACCTACCATAAATATATAAGACATTTCGCAAGACAGAGAGAAAGTATTATTACCCTTCTTGAAGAAGCAAAGTCTGAAATAGGTGATAAAGAATTCAAATACTGTATGACGGGATCCGGCGCCCGGAGTCTGTCGAAGAGAATTAACGTTCCCTTTACTCAAGAAGTAGTGGCCAATTCCATTGCGCTTAAAAAGGAATATGACAAGGTCGGAACCGCGATCGAGTTGGGCGGTCAGGATGCCAAGATCATATTCTTCAGAGATGATGAAAACGAGGAGCCTCAGGTCTACGATATGCGTATGAACGGAAGCTGTGCCGGGGGAACCGGTGCCTTCATCGATGAAGTCGCTACTGTTCTTAATATTGATGTAACTAAAATGTGCGATATGGCTGCGGAAGGAAACAGCCTTTACGACATATCCGGAAGATGCGGAGTATTTGCCAAAACAGACATACAAGCCCTGCTTAACCAAGGTGTCAAGAAGCCCGATATCGCACTTTCAAGCTATCATGCAATTGCGAAGCAGACAATAGGCGGCCTGTCACAAGGTCTTGACATCGTGCCTCCCGTCGCATTCGAAGGCGGTCCCCTTACTTATCATCCCAGATTAATTGACGTCTTCTCGGAGAGGCTTAATCTCAGTAAGGATGATATTATTGTGCCAAAGTTCCCGGAAATGATGGTGGCATACGGAGCCGCATTATCGGTAAGTGAGCTTCACTCCCATTCTTCTTCGTACACTCTTGACAATCTGTTAAATGTATTGAAAAGCGCAAGCGACAACGATGAAGATGAGATACTGACAGGCGAACTATACTTTGAATCGGCTTCGGAAATGGATGCTTTCAAAAAACGTCATAAAAAAAGAGAAATGCCACGCTACAATCCCAAAAAGGGCGAACACATCAAGGCATATCTCGGTATCGACTCAGGCTCAACCACAACCAAGCTTGTACTTATGACTGAAGATGAAGAAATCATTGATTCATATTACTCACATAATGAAGGAAATCCCTTAGATGTAGCAAAGAATGCCCTTCTTAACATTTACGAAAAATATGAAAAGGCAGGCGCTACTCTTGAGATCCTATCAGCCGCATCAACAGGTTACGGCGAATTTCTGTTTAATAAGGCTTTCCGTACGGAAGCACATATCGTTGAAACTGTGGCACACTGCCTTGCCTCATCCAAGTACGTGGATAATCCCAGCTTCATCCTCGATATAGGCGGACAGGATATGAAAGCCATCTGGGTTGAAAACGGAATAATTACCAATATCGTTGTTAATGAAGCTTGCTCTTCAGGTTGCGGTTCATTTCTCGAGAATTTCGCAAGAACTCTTCACATTAAGACGGAGGATATCGCTAAGAGCGCCTTTTCATCCGATAATCCTGCTAAGCTCGGGAGCAGGTGTACTGTTTTTATGAATAGTTCCATTATAACAGAGCAGCGTAACGGCAAGCAGCCTAACGATATTATGGCCGGACTGTGCAGATCTATTATTGAAAATGTGTTTACAAAGGTTATCCGTGTATCTAATATCGCTTCCCTGGGAGAACGAATTGTGGTACAAGGAGGAACATTCCAAAATGATGCCGTACTACGCGCTATGGAACAGTACGTTGAAGGCGAAGTTATTCGTGCACCTTACGCCGGCCTTATGGGCGCCATCGGCTCTGCTTTAACAGCAAAAGAAAAATCAAAAGAGAAAGGCTTCAAAAAAACATTTCTCACATATGAAGAATTAAAGAAGTTCTCATATACACAGAAGGCCAATTCACCATGTCCCTATTGTACAAACCACTGTAACAGAACAATACTTACATTCTCAACAGGCGGAACACTTGTAACCAACAACAGATGCGAAAAGGGTGAAGTAATCGGTAACCCAAAAGACGAAGAAATCAGAAATCGTATCAAAGAAATCAGCGCAGGCAAGAATAAACCTGTTAATATGTATGAGATCAGACGACAACTTCTTTTCAGTGAGTATTCATATAAGCAGCTTCTTCCCGACCAACATGTCACTATCGGAATACCAAGAACTCTTAACTTCTGGGATGAAATACCATTCTGGAGCACATTCTGGAAATCCCTCGGATTTCGGGTTAAGCTGTCTCCAGTAAGCACCCGTAAGATATATGAAAACGGAATACATGCAGTAACCTCCGATACGGAGTGTTTCCCGGCTAAGCTTGTGCATGGTCATATACGAGAACTTGAGAAGATGGGCGTCAACAGAATCTTCATGCCACAGGTTGTTGTTATGGAGTCTGAAAATACTGAGTATACAAGTTTTTCTCGTTGTGCGCTTGTTAAAGGATTCTCTATCGTAATAAAGAATTCCGATAATCCGGAAGGAAGAAGTGACGTTACATTCGACACGCCATACTTTTATTTCTATACCGATTCGGACAGAGAGAATCAGTTATCTAAATATATGCATGAAACTTTCGGCATAGATCCTAAGCTATGTGTGGAAGCAGTCCGTATGGCCACCACGGCACAGAAGCAATACGATCACGATCTAAAAGCCAAAGGCAAAGAAGTACTTGATGAAATAACGAAAAAAGGAAAGTACGCGATTGTTCTTGCCGGTCGTCCTTATCATAACGATCCTTTAATCAATCATGAATTACCGGAGCTTTTTATTAAAATGGGTGTGCCGGTACTTACTGCTGATTGTCTTCCGAGCCTTCCCGAAGTAGAACTTCGAAAGTCACGTATCGACATCGTTAATAATTTCCACGCACGTATGCTTGGTAGCAGTATTATTGCCGCACAGAGTCCCAATCTGGAGTACGTTCAGATTGTCAGCTTCGGTTGCGGTCACGATGCTGTTTTATCCGATGAAATTGTGCGTATGATGAAGGAAATCGGGAACAAAGCTCCTCTTATTCTTAAATTAGATGAAAGTGATGCGCAAGGACCTATTAGAATCCGCGTACGATCATTTATTGAGACAATAGAACGTAAGCGAAGAAAGAATATAACAAATGAGGTTAAGGAGCTTTCGGATCCGTATCCCATTAAATTCACCAAGAAAAATCGTAAGGAAAAGACAGTCCTTATTCCCAACAGTTCACATGCATTCTGTCAGGTGATGACTGCCGCATTCAAGTCACAGGGAATTAAGGCTGTACCACTTGAAGTGGGACGCGAAGAAGCAATTAGGCTCGGGAAGAAATACACACATAATGATATATGCTTCCCTGCTCAGATTGTTGTAGGCGAGATATTAGGTGCGCTAGAAAGCGGAGAATACGATCTTGACTCTACATCGGTAGGTATGGCTAAGTACCTGGGATGTTGCCGTCTGCCTCACTATGCAACAATCCTAAGAAAAGCTCTTGACGATGCAGGTTACGAAGATATCGCAATAGTTACCAATGATGATGTGGATTACCATGAACTGCACCCCGGCTTTAGAATAGGTCCGCTATCACTTCTAAGGCTATGCCTGTCACTTCCCATGATTGATACATTAGAGGAAATACTCAGGAAAAAACGTCCGTACGAGTTAATCGAAGGAAGTAGCGACATAGCATTTAACCAAGGCATGGAAGACCTAACGGATGGTATGATACGCGGCGGAAGCTTCGGTCTTGTTAGGGGCTTCAAGAAGGCACTAAAGCGCCTAAGCGAAGTTGAATACGATGACAGTATTAAAAAACCCACCGTACTTATTGTCGGCGAGTACTTGCTTAACTTCCATCCGGGTGCCAATCATGAGATAGAGAGATATCTGGAAGATAACGGATTCGAAATAATTGAAGCCAAGATGACAGACGTAATTCAGAAGTCATACTACTGCGAAGGCAAGCAAATTACAGAATTCGGTGCAAGCAGGAAATTCCACACCAGGTTCTGGTCCAAGGTCACCAATGCATTCTTCGAAGTGGCTCACGGATTAATAGATAATATTGCAAAAGAAGAACCGCTTCATGAAAAATCAGTATCAATGGATGAATTATCGGTGCTTAGTGACCCGGTTATTCATCATACATTTGACACGGGAGAAGGAATTCTTATTCCGGCGGAAATTATGTACAATGCTGAAAAAGGATGCAAGAACTTCGTTATCCTGCAACCGTTTGGATGCCTACCCAACCATGTAATCGGCAGAGGTGTAAGCAAGAGACTTAAAGAATTATATCCGGATATTGAATTATTACCTCTCGACTATGATCCTGATGTCAGCTTCGCCAACTTAGAGAACAGATTACAGATGCTTATTATGAATCAAAAGCAGGCAAGTTAAGGTCATGGAACGTTCCATGACCTTGTGACCTGTGACTTATTCGAATGTTTTTGCAACCTTTTCGAGAAGCTCTCTTATCTCCAGATGCTGAGGACAGACCTTTTCACACTTTCCGCACTTAATACATTCTGATGCTTTACCGTGATCATTTCCGGTGATAACAGTGTTGTAATAGTATTTCGTATTCCAATTATGGAACGCCTCGTTAGCATTGAGAGCCGAGAACATATCCGGGATACGAATACCCTTTGGACATTCATTCTCCTCAACGCAGTATCTGCAGGCTGTACACGGTACAAGATTAAGACTTCTGAAGATATCGCATACTTTCTTTACCGCTTCTCTTTCCTTCTCGTCAAAAGGCTTAAAATCCTTCATAAAACTAATATTATCTTCCATCTGCGATAAGTCACTCATACCGGAAAGCACCATCGCCATTTTAGGAAAGCTTGCCGCAAATCGAATTGCGTAGCTCGCATTACTTCCGCCATTTAAGTCCCGAAGGATCTTATCTGCTTCCTTAGGAAGATTCACAAGGCTTCCGCCTTTTACCGGTTCCATCACGATAACCGGCTTATTATACTTCTCGCAGACCTCATATACCTTACGGCTCTCAACCGTAGTATCCTCATAGTCCACATAATTAAACTGTATCTGTACTATCTCAATCTCCGGATGCTCCGACAGAATCATATCAAGGACTTCAGCCTTATCGTGGAATGAGAGGCCAAAATGCTTAATCAGTCCCTCTTCCTTGAACTTATATGCCGTCTCATAAGCCTTGCATTCCTTGAACTTCTTATAATTATTCCTATCCTGTGCATGCATAAGATAGAAATCGAAGTAATCCACTTTACACCAAGAAAGCTGCTTTTCAAAGAAGGGACGGATGTCCTCGTTACTGTTAAAATATGGTTCCGTCAATTTATTGGTAAGTAAGAATCTACTCCTATCATATCTATCCGAAACACAATCCCCGATAGCAATCTCTGACTGTCCGTTAAGATACCCATGTGCCGTATCGAAATAATTGAATCCGGCTTCTATAAACGCATCTGCCATCTTCTTGAACTCATCATAATTAACTTTCTCGTCATTCATGGGAAGTCTCATACAACCGAATCCGAAATTGCCGTGTATTTCATCAAAGAATTCATTCTTCATAGTATACCTCTCCTCTCACTGTTCAAACGTAATCACTTCACCGTCGCCAATGTTTCGAATAAGAAGAAAAATGCTTCTCGTTCCGTCATACTTTCCAATAATATATGAGGGTCTTTATTATTATCCGTCTTATATACAATCCATTTGTGCCCATCATAAAAGCAGCCATATATATTGCGTTGACGGACGAAGCCGACAAGTTCTACGTATAGACGTTTTCTGTTTATCTTTAACAGATGAAGTTTTTCTAAAAATTGTTCTTTATCCATTTACTTTTCCAGCTATATCGCATTCAACTCATCATCCAACCATGTAGAATCTTCTCTGATGTCTTCACAGAAGATCCGAAAAGCATCTCGTTAAGATGATCCACACTGGGTTCCAATCATTTTCGCAGTGTTGGTAAAATTCCCTACCGTATTAGTAGCCTTATCCTCAAGATACATGCTTTCTTCCGGCACACCGTCACCTGCAAGTATATCATGCATGACATCGGCTTCCGTCTTGCCTTTTATAGTACAATAAGGATGTCTCCGAGGAATATCACAAGACCGGCCGTGAAAATACGACTGCCTATAAATGCAGTTACATTACTTATGATACCACTTATTGTTATCTTTTTCCTGTCTTTCTTTTTTTCTTTACTCATATTTGTAATTATATCATAAATGTGTCGGGGAACAAAACTGACAAAGTGACAGAATAAACGACGCCGCTTAATGCGACGTCGTTCAACTGCGAATTTCTATCTTAGAACTTGTTCTTCCTTGTTCGGGAAAATGTGACTAAATAAGAACCTCACAACCGGACCACAGATAAGCAGTTGATATAAAAGTGCCATAGGCAAGTTCATTCCAAATGCCTTAAGCCAATTAAGAAATGACGGCTCATTAAAAAGAAGCGTAGCAATTAAGCTCATTGTAGGACACATCACAAGACACGTACATATAGATATTGCAACCGGCACCAACCTGGGTTTCTTCGAAGGATCAACAATAGTAAATGCCATTTTCTTAGCGACACGCCCCAGCAGCAGAAATTCAACTAAGAACGCTATAGGTATCATTAATGGCAGTTCCTTTAACGCTTCAAGGAATGTGTTAGCACTAATTCCTCCCGTTGCAATTGAGATATTATATACAACCATTCCGTATACCATTAAGCTTACCATCATAATTCCAAATACAATCTCCTGACCTTTTGTCTTCGGCATAATCATCCTCCATTTCATAAAAAATACAGCAATGATTTGTATCAATTTCACCTCGCTACAAATCATGCTGTATGATTCCTCACTACGTTTTCTGTTTTACAATGCCTATACTAGCACAAAAATTTTTTCTTCGTAAGCACAAATTTTATTTTTGTGAAAATATGCCTCTGATACGTTATTATATAAGAGTATATTTATGAAAAAAGCTCATGTATCTCTGCTTTCTTTCCCTGTCAACCTACCATGGGTGCTTAAAATCAGGAATCTCTAATCTACTTACTTCTTGCAGCTCATATCTAATATTGTTCTCTTCAAGCTCCTTTAAGAAGGCATTTACATAGATATCACTGGAAAATGTCTGGATAAAATCAAGGGTAAATCTTCCGCCTACAGCTGCTATCTCAACCCCTAAGCCACTTGGCGGAGGACTAGTCAATGTTCTAAAATCACGAATGTATCTTTCAGCTCCATTAAAATCGGTTCTACCCACATAGCTTACTGTGGAAGTAGTAACCCTAATTGTTACATCTCCTAACATTTTAGCCAGTTTTGTTCTCTCCCGGTCAGTCTCCTTAGAAAGAATCATATTGTACAGGGCTCTTTGGGCGGCTACTCCCTTCAAAACCTCTTCATTTCTTATCTCTTTTTTTAACATTTCGCGGAAGATTCCAGCCTGCTTACTAATAGGTAGTGAACTAATATTGTCATTATATTCAAGGCTTGCACCCCCAACTAAGCTATGACGAGCCATAGGTACCTTAAGGGCATTTCTCTGATTAACGCAAACTATCATACGAATGACTTGTTCTGCGTCAGGATACATTCTCGAAATTGCACGTGATAACAAAAGGGCTGTCATGGTTGTTGGACTACCACCATTTCCCTTAACAAATTCCATATATTCCGACTCGTCAATTACAATACTGTAGACAGTATTCTGCTTATCATTCTCAAGACCTGCCGCAGCAACCAGGTTCAATGCATCAGATTGTTGTGCTTTTTTGGGTGTTGGCAAATCCTTTCTATGGGCAATAGGCTCCTCCCACTCCTCCGGCCGAATATTATCCTCCTCTAGGCGTACACCATTTGTGCTTAGAGCAACATTATACTTTTCTGTACAGTAATAATATAGAAGAGTTTTAAGAACTTCGTATGAACCTGTACCATCTGTTATACCATGAAATACATCAAGGGCGAGCCAGTCATCCTCGTAGACAAAGGCTATCACATGATAATTAGCTTCAGGTGAATTAAGGTCCACACCACGAAGGGAATTAGTTATTACAACCGGTCTGTCATTATCAATGAAAATGTACTGACCATCCTTCTTAGTTAATTCAACACACAGATACGGATATCTTCTCATTGTAATATCAACGGCGTGACGCAGCACATCCGAATCAATCGCATCCTTCATTCGTATCTTCAACCTAATCACATGCGGATTTTCTTTAGTTGTCTCATATAACGGACGAAGCTCCGTAAATAGTTGTGTTTCCATCGAACTTTATCTCCTTACACAAATGTGTATCGCTTTATGCTATAGACAAAACTATTTAAAATGAAACATAAATTGATATGTAAAGTCATACCATTTGCCTTTTTTCGATAATAGTATGTCTCGATTACGTATTATCGATTATTGCTTTCATGTTGTGGTTTTATCCTCACATACATATATACACTTAATGTCCGAAGATGACATGTCGGGGCAGATTTTCGCAAGAATCAATTCAATATTCTCTATTGACTTACCATATGCCCTCTTAAAAGATGCTAAAAGCTCCGGACGACTGTTTGCTTCCATATCATAATTATTCATGGAAAGAAGCTTGAGGAGTTGCTCTCTTCTTGCCTGTGTTAATTCCTTTGAACCCTTAGGCATAACTTATCCTTCCTTAATCTTCTGGTCGCCCGTAGTCCATACGTGCTTGGCATTTGCGTCACTTTTCTTATTCTGCGCCATTACGCCTGCAAGAGGATGTGGCACATAAGGCTCTTCAAGGTATAATATATCTTCCTCACTAAGTTCTAACTCCACAGCTTTCACGGCTCCCTCTATATGGTGAAGCTTAGTCGCCCCTACAACAGGTGATGTAACCTTAGTAAGAAGCCACGCAAGAGATACTTCCGTCATTGATACGTTATACTTATCAGCAATTTCCTCTACACGAGAAATAATTGCTGAGTCAGCTGTGGCAGTTGAATCATACTTAAACTTGGCATAGCTATCCTCTTTTGCCCTCTTTGTATTACTTTCTCCCGACTTTCTTGAGAGCCTTCCGCTTGCCAGGGCACTATACGGCGTAAGAGCAATATTCTCTTCTTCGCAGTACGGCACCATCTCCCTTTCTTCTTCACGAAAGATTAGATTATAGTGCCCCTGAATAGATACGAATCGCTCAAAGCCCTCTTTATCAGCCAATGCATTTGGCAAGCTGCCATGCGAAGCAATTAGAGATACCGATATATCTTACCTTTCCTGCCTTAACTATACGGCTTAGCCCATCCATTATATCATATATTGGCGTATTGTAGTCCCACATATGATAAATGTATAGATCCACATAATCCATACCGAGGTTACCAAGACTTGTATCAATCATATTCTCGATATGCTGCTGTCCGCTAACTCCGCTTTCTATCTCTTCTACTGTTCTTGGGAGGAATTTCGTGGCAACCACCACATCTTCGCGCTTAGCAAAGTCTCTAAGAGCCCTGCCCACGTACTGCTCACTGGTTCCGCTCTGATACCCGATTGCCGTATCATAAAAATTCACTCCTAAGTCTAATCCCTTTTTGATTATCTCTCTACTGTGTTCTTCATCAATTGTCCAGCTGTGCTGACCTCTCGACGAATCGCCAAACCCCATGCATCCCATACAGATACGGGATACATTAAGGTTGGAATTACCAAGCTTAGTGTACTTCATAATGCTTACTCCTATAGATTTAATCCCAGGTCATACGCCGCTTTGACAAACCTGCTTCTCTTAGTTGTTGCAGGTGTGCCACATCCGTATCCTAGAATCATTCCCTTATCGTCAAGATTAATATATCTAACCAAAGTCTTATAATGTGCTTCTAGTGCGTCAAAGGTCCAATCATCCGCATTCCATGCAACTGTAATAAGAGCCGACTTAAGATGCCTGCTATGC
>CAJODN010000022.1 GCA_905233695.1 uncultured Lachnospiraceae bacterium
AGATAATTAATGATAAACGAAGACAAGAGAAGGGTAAATAAAAAGTAGGGGGACAGAGCTATGTCAATTTATGAGAGACAGAAGATAGAGAAGGATCGTTTTATTCTATTAATCCGTAGTCTGGCATTAGTGGTATTTGCGGCGCTTTCTGCACTTTATATGGGCGGAACTCTTCACGGTATCATAAGAACTGCGTTTATAGGAGTATGCGCTGTCTTTTGCTTCATTCTGTATTTTATGAAGAAGTCGGGAGACGGTATATCTAAGCTATGTCTGATAATATTGGCTATATGTTTTACGTGGTTATTCCTGACGGTTGGTCAGCCTTATATATTCGCAATAATGATTATGATTGTATACGTCGTTGTTCTTGATCAGACGAAGAAGACGACGATTATATCCGGGGTGGCATGTATAACCGTTAACACGGCATTTCTTGTAATATTCCTATTTACAGGTGATAAGAGTATGCTTATACAGGAGATTGCATGTTATGTAATGTCGGTTGTATTCGCCATTGTTGCTTGCGCTCTTACGAACTTCATGGAGCGTCAGACCAAGGAGATGACAGCTTATCTTATGCAACAGACTGATGATCAAAGTGCTATTGCGGAGAACGTAATTAATGAATCGGGTGTTATCTTAGATAAGCTGGATGAAGCAACGGGAATTGTTACTGAGCTTAATGAGGGGATAGAGGGAAGTAATGATTCTTCCAACAGTATATCCGATGCCATTCACAGTACGGCAGTTGCCCTTAATGAGCAGACTGATATGACATCTCAGATTCAGGAGAAGCTTGTTGAATCGGAAGAACATGCCGACAACATGAAGTCTGCCAGTGATGAGACAGCCAAGATTGTACAAGAAGGTATGGAACTCCTTGATGAATTAAAACAGAAAGCTATTGAGACGGCAGAGATTAATAAGCTTACCGTCGAAGCGGTTGATAGACTTCAGGCGCGTATTAGAGAGGTTGAAGAATTCACCGGCGCTATTCTTAACATTTCCAATCAGACCAACCTTCTTGCACTTAATGCCTCAATAGAGGCGGCTCGTGCGGGAGAGGCCGGCAAGGGCTTCGCAGTCGTTGCCGATGAGATAAGAGAGCTTTCGGAAGGAACTAAGACTTCAACCGAGAATATAACGGATATCATAGGAAAGCTCGCACATGACATGGATGATGCCACAGCCAATATGGTTAGGACATCAGACAGTATTGTTGCCCAAAGCGATATGATTGAGACGACGGGTGACAAGTTTGAAGTGATAAACGGGAATATTGAGGGGCTTATGGGTTACATTAATGACATTACTCTTAATATTCGCGAGATTGTAGATGCCAACTCTAAGATTATGGATTCTGTTGAGAACCTCTCTGCAACAACTGAGGAGGTTGCGGCATCCACAACCAGTCTTACTAATATGAGTAACGAGAATGTCGGTCATATGAATGAAATGACACATAGACTTGATTCTATTAACGCAGCGGCTACCAAGATGAAAGAGAGTTTGTAGTGAGTGCGTATGGGAGGCCACATTGTTAACTATTTTAACAGATTATTTTGTTATTGATGAAAGTAATTTTTCTGCCCTCGGGGATGTGTTTGCGATAATACTTTGTGTTATGCTTGTATTCCTTTTTACGATTACGTATGTCTCTAAGGGCAAGAGATTTCATATATTTCAAGCCATGATAGGTATGCTTTTTATTGCTGCTTGCAGCGATCTTGGTTGGCATGCTATGGTTGTTGACGGCGGTTTTTCGGATACTGCTATATATATACTTCATTTTGTCTGTCGTATGGCAGTTTTATCTGTTCTTTTCTTCTATTGCTATTATACGATTGAACTTATTCATTTGGAGCCCAGGGGCAAAAGGAATTCGCACGTATTTATCGGTGTAGGTCTTCTTTTATTTGTTATAACAGAGGCAATAGCTTCGATTTCGGGGCTTGGCTTCCACAGGCTTGACGGAACTAACTTTACAAATGGTTATTCTCTCTTCAGATTCACATATTTCTATTTTATAGGCTTTTGCATATTCTTGTTAATACTTTATAGGAAGCGCGTGGTAACGAAGATAGCATATAGTATTATCGCCGTGTTCTTAATATGCTTTGTGGTATTAATTGTTCAGCTTCGACATGATCAAAGCTCTTATACCGTTATCACATTGACGCTACCTATTATTGCCGTTATGTACCTTCTTCATTCCAATCCGTATGAGTCATCAACCGGAGCGGTGGGAGAGTCGGGTTTTAATCAACGAATAGAGGAAGCGTATAAGAATAATAAAGAATTGGTGTTTATGTGCCTTAGAATACAAGGATTTGAGGGTGCTAATACATTTACCATGTCTATGAGACTTGAGATATTCAAGTATTTTAAGAATATCAAGAGGGGAGTACTGTTCCGGGTAAACGGTCGTCTTGTTATGGTATTTCCGAAAGAGCTTAACCCGGATTATGTTGATGTAATAAAGGAGCTTTGTGATGCATTTGATGAGCTTTTTGAAAAGTTCAGGTATGATTTCAAGGCTATGTTTTTCGTAAGCAAAGACTTCCTTAGCAAGGATAATTTATATGCTGAGCTTTTTGATTTTATGGAGCCCAGACTCTCTTATAATACATATTACTGGCTTACAGATAAGGACTATGATGACTTTAGACAGAAGCAATTTGTATTATCTGAGTTAGAAGATATTGCTTCTTTGGGAGATCTTGACGACCCGAGAGTGGTACCCTATTGTCAACCTGTATATAACGTTAAGGCTAAGGAATATGATACGGCTGAAGCTCTTATGCGACTTAAGCTTAATGATAAAATGTATTATCCCGATTACTTTATACCTCTTGCCGAAGAACATAATTATATTCATTCATTAAGCATGATTATCCTTAATAAGACATGTAAGATGATTAAAGGTTTTCTTGAAGAGGGTAAGAAAATAGAACGTATATCCGTTAATTTCTCAATGCTTGAAGTAAGAGATGATGATTTCGACAAGGACATATTAGAGGTAATTAGTAATAATAATATCCCTTATTCTATGATTGCTATCGAATTAACAGAGAGTCAGAACGAGGAAGAGTTCGAGCTTGTTAAGAATTGTATTGAAGAACTTAAAGGGTATGGTATCAAATTCTATCTTGATGATTTCGGTACGGGTTATTCTAACTTCGATCGTATCATGGAGCTTCCTTTTGATATAATCAAGTTCGATCGTTCCCTTGTCATTGAATCTGCCAAGGACGAGGAATCTGCTTATATGGTTGATACATTTGCGGGAATGTTCAAGACGCTTAAATACCGCGTATTATACGAAGGCGTAGAAAACGAGACAGATGAGAACAGGTGCATTAAGATGCACGCAGAATTCTTGCAAGGATATAAGTATAGCCGCCCAATCAAAATGGAAGGCTTAGGTGAGTTCTTGTCAGCGTAGGTTTTGCATTTAATTAAATTGATAGGCTAAACCTCCGCCTTCAAGTGAAATCAGGTCATATCTTATCATCCTGTTTTCTTTAGAAAAAACATATTCTCTACGCTCTATCGTAAAAAAATAAAACGTCCTTAGCGCTATTATATGATATAATAACCCCATGCGATACATAAATAAACAAGTAATAATCGACGTAGTCTTAATACTGTTAATAATTGCCCTTGGAATTGTTATTCGTATTCCCGATAACAGTTCTATCGGTAGTGCGCAAGTATATAATGAACTTACGGACTCGGACTGTCTTTATCTGTCCGATCCTGACTCGTATCTTTATTCTCGAAAAGCACGCGAGTATTCAGAAGATCTAAGCATCTTTTCTTTTGTTAATACAAGAACAGAAGACTTTATGATGAATCCCGTAAGCACCAAGGAAAATGGGCTTGTTACCAACGGTCTTCCGCTCATTGCGGCGCTTGTGTATCGGATTCTTCATCTTTTTTCCGATATTTCAATAGAGACAATTGTATACTATCTTAATATGATAATTGCGTCTCTGTCTGCGATTCCCGTCTATCTATATATTCGTCGGCGGACAAATGTGTTTGGTGGTATGGTTTCGGCAATTCTTGCGGTTGTCTCAACACCATTTCTCGAGCACAGTGTGGGCGGTTTCTTTGATACGGATGCTATGCTTTTAACAGTACCGCTATGCCTTATAGTGTGCCTGTCAACGGCAATATACAGCGAAAAAAGGCTTAAGAAAAACATCTACCTTGGGCTTGCTGTATTTTTCTTCGCATTACTTGCGGCCACATGGGAGACATTCTATATCTACTTTGGTTTTATAGTAATATTCTCCATAGTCACTGTAATTGAACTGAAATTTGTAAAGGGTGAAGATGGCAGACTGCCGAGAGAAAAGGTGGGATTAGAAGCGCTATACATACTCTTGTCAGTAATTCTTATGATGCTTATCGCGTTCTTCATGTACGGTGGAACAATTGTTGATTCCGTAAGGCGACTCGTTACGAATATGCTTGTAACCAACAGCTACCCTGACCCTACCAAGTACATTGTGGAGCTTTCCGATATCCCTCTTCTTGAAAACGGAGTAGAAGGCGCCCTTCTTGCAACAGGCTCCGGCATTATTAATAAGCTTGGGGGAGTGGTTGTTCTTGCTTTTGCGGTATTAAGTATTGTGCTTATTTTCCTTAACAGAAAACGTCTTACGACAAAATATATTGCTTGCAATGTGGGTTATATTGCGGTGTGGTTTATAATTACACTGCCTCTTCTTGTCGTGGGTGTAAGATTCCTTCAGCTTGTGTGCATTCCACTTGCCCTTCTTGTGGGACTTGGTGTGGGACTGCTTTCCGATATGATTATGGGTAAAATTAATAATAAAATCCTCGGATATATTCTGTCTGTATTCCTATGCATTCTTATTTTGTTCGGTCCCGTTGTAGGTGTGCTCCTTAGACGTAATAATCCGTCGCCTTTCTATAATAAGACGTTTGATAAGGCTTGTACTTGGGTTAATGATTATGCCAGTGAAAATGCGTCTGTTTTAACTTGGTGGGATTACGGATACTTCATTCAATATGCATCAGCACGGCATGTCTTAGCTGACGGAGGCACATTTGACGGGAAATATTTTTATTTCCTCGCTCATGCTCTTCTTACGGACGACCCTTCTCTTAGTGCCGCTATATTCAATATGCTTGACTTTAGCGGAGTAGACAGTGTGGATGTAGCCGAAAAATACCTTCCGGATTCCAAGACAGCTTCAGAAGCTCTTCTTAATATCCTTCCTATGGAAAAAGAGCCCGGTATCACTTACCTTGTGACTAAATATAACATTTCCCCGGAGGCAGCAAAAGAAATTGTCACGACGGCAAAGCCTGACGTAAAAGACGAAAGATATATGTTTATATCAAGAGATATGATCGCCAAAATCGGAGCTCTTAGCTACTATGGACTATATGATTTTGAGCATGAGGATTACAATGTGTCGCTTGGAGTATCAACAGATCCGACAGTTCCCGCATTCTTCAGCGAGAAAGTGGGGATAAGAGGTATTGACGGACTCAGCATTGTTATTAAAAAGGATGAGAATAATGAGTATGTAAGTCTCGTGGATGAAGACGGTAACACCCCGGACGTTGCAAGAATTATTTATGTGGAAAATGGCGTAAAGGTTAGAGACGACAAAAAGAGTTCAAAAGGTTATACCCTGTATTGCATAAATGATAACGGCGAGTATTCTTTCATAGTGTGTTCGGCGAACATTGCAGACAGTATGCTGGTGTCACTTATGGCATTTAACGGAAATGCCAATTATGAACGTGTATATGCAAGTGTACTTGGAGATAACATGACAGGCGCCGATTCCGTAACGGCAAGATTCTTCGGTGACAACGATACCCCGGAGAACGCGGGGGTACTGGTGTATAAGGTGAAGTAATGCAGAAAAAGGGACTCGAACCCTCACGATGTTGCCATCACAGGCACCTGAAGCCTGCGCGTCTACCAATTCCGCCATTTCTGCACATGTTGGTATTCAGCGAAACTGAATGCCTACACGACGAACCCCTTTTCGCGAAGCGAAAATTACAATGGGGTGGGTCTCCTTATGAATTATAAGTATTTAGTTCCAATATGTCAATTACATAAGCTGAGTTCGGGAAATATAGTCTTGCTAAAAGCCCTGTAAACCTATATTATATACCTATGAACGATTATAAGAGAGAAGTTACTGACGTAGAAGGTGGCACCAACGTCAGCGAAAAATACAAAGATTATATAAAAAACAATATTGTTGCATTGTACAGACGTAAAATAGTTCCGCCTGCTGTTTTTTTTGTCTTTATTCTGGTTATTACGTTTCTGAGTCCTGTCTATTCGCTGCTCAAACCAACGCCTATTGATACATCCAAATCAATAAAGGAGCAATATGAAAGCAGCAGGTATATTAAGGGCACCCTGAACAATTTATATTTCACCGGGTACACGAAGGAATGGCTTTCGGGAACGGAAGGATATTATTATTACACTAACATTGGGGGCGATTGTGTAATTGTACTGTTGTCTCCCGACACTTGTAAGCAGGGAGAACCTATTATTGATTCCGTTACGATAAAAGGTAAGATTAATAAGAACGGCAAGATGGAAAGTGAACTCTTAAGTAAGCTTGCCAAGGATTTGTCGTGGGATGAAGAGGGTATCACATCTACATTATCAAGCTATAATATCAACGAACCATATACGAGAGGGTTCTTAACGTACCTCTTACTTATACTTACTATCGGTTCAGGCATTATCAGTCTTCTTATGGTGT
Organism: uncultured Lachnospiraceae bacterium; assembly: GCA_905233695.1. Taxonomy (GTDB): domain Bacteria; phylum Bacillota; class Clostridia; order Lachnospirales; family Lachnospiraceae; genus RUG191. Next base: position 6,783 of record CAJODN010000022.1, read on the forward strand.
TATTATACGGTTTCTTTATTCTGAAGCCCAATTTGTCAACACCTGTACTGCGCCTTAAGGCATATGGTAAATCAAATGAGCTTCTTGAGCTTGCTGAAGAAGAGCTTGCAATGCTGCCTCAGCTTGCCACAGAGGACATGTATATTACAGAGCATTTCTTTATCGAGATATCAAGGTACGGAATCGCCATTGTGCCTATTAACGAAATAATATGGATATACCAATACTCTACATTACATAAGTTTCTCTGGCACCACTTTAAGATTAGTTATACCTTACATATCACAGCCAACAAGCGACTATATATAAAATGTCCTAAAAATGAGAAATCCGATATTAACGGCGTAATAGACTATCTTGCCGAGGCAAACCACAGCATACTTGTTGGATTTAGCGAAGAGAACCGTATCGAAGTTGAGAAGATACAAGGTGAGTTTATCCCAATAAGACGCCTATTACACTTCTTGAGCAGTAGGGTAGGGAAATGATTAAATACAACATTTACAATAAAGGAAACAAAGAACTATTCGAAAAAATACAAAGCGAATTCAACGTCAGCGAAGTCATCTCCCGTATCCTCGTAAATCGCGACATCCCTCTCGATGATATCGTAGACTTCATACATCCGGATATCAAGAAATTGTATAATCCCTACCTTCTTACCGATGTTAAGGAAGGAGCTTTGTTCACGAAGAATGCCATCGAGAAGAAAGCCAAGATCAGAGTAATTGGCGATTATGATATCGACGGCATTATGTCTACATATATTCTTGTTACAGGTCTCAGGTGTCTCGGTGTTGACTGTGACTATCAGATTCCCCATAGAATTGAAGACGGTTATGGTCTTAACGCTAATATCATTCGGCATGCCATCGACGACGGTATTGACCTTATTGTGACATGCGATAATGGTGTAAGCGCTATAGATGAGATAAAACTGGCTAGGGATAACGGCATTGATGTGGTGGTGACGGATCACCACGAACTCCTACATGAAGACGATGGCAGAGAGTTGCGTCCCGAGGCCAATTTCCTTATTAATCCCAAGAGAGCGGGAGATAAGTACCCTTTTAAAAGTATCTGCGGTGCAACTGTAGCTTGGAAATTTATGACCGTGCTCTTTGCGGAGTCAGGTATTATCCCCGAGATGAATCCTGACGGTAATTATATGGAGTTACGAGATGAGCCGGGTGAAGACTACGCGGAATCAGAAAAGCTAAGACCGATTATGTCATATCTTGAATTCGTTGCATTTGCAACGATAGGCGACGTCATGGAGCTGACGGGTGAGAACCGCCCCATTGTGAAATACGGTCTTAAGGCTCTTAAGGACACCGATAATATCGGATTTAGATTACTTATTGATAACAGACTGGGAAATGTTGATTCCGTCACGACCTATCATGTGGGATTCGTCTTAGGTCCCTGCATCAACGCCAGCGGTCGACTTGATACGGCAGCTAAGTCGCTGGAGCTACTCCTGGAGGAGGACGAGAAGCGAGCAGCGGAATTGACGCATGAGCTTACGGAATTGAATGAAGAAAGAAAGGCAATGACGGAGGAGGGCGTCGATAAAGCATTTTCAATAATAGAAGAAGAAATGACGGACGACAAGGTGCTTGTAATATACATGCCGGATATTCACGAAAGCGTTGCAGGTATTGTTGCCGGTCGTATCAGGGAGAGATGCTGTAAGCCTACTATCGTTCTCTGCGACGGTGAGGAGTGCGTAAAGGGTTCCGGAAGATCAATTGAAGCCTACAATATGTACGAGGCGCTCCACGAAGTACAAGACCTTTTTATTAAGTTCGGCGGTCACCCCATGGCGGCGGGTATGTCTCTTGATCGTGAAAATGTTAATGCGTTAAGAGAACGTCTTAACGGGAATTGCAGTTTAACTGAAGAGGATTTCGTGGATATTCGTATAATCGATATGACATTAAATCCGGAGTATATAACGCCGGAATTAATAGAGGAATTGGAACTTCTGGAACCTTTCGGAAACGGTAACAAGAAGCCTATTTTCGCCAAGAAGAACGCTAAGATTCATTCCATGAGAAAGATAGCAGAGGATAAATATTTCAAGTTCGAATTCGAGATTGGAACCGGCACGATTACGGGACTGTATTTTCAGGATGCAAGCGAACTGGAAGAGAAGATTATAGCGAAGTTCGGGATAGACGAATACAATAAAGCATTGCGCGGAAAAGCCAACAATTTAGCGGTTACAATAATGTTTTATCCCCAGATAAATGAATTTAGGGGAGTGAGTAGTGTTCAAATTGTTCTTTCGGACGTGATAATACAGTAAAAATATTCATATATTTTCAATAAATCCTTGCAATAAACTACCATAATATGTAAAATGGGGTTACGGATTTTATACATAATATTAGGGGGTATATATAAATGGCAGTTAAAGAAGAATATAGTTTTGATTCTGCAGATGGCGTGTCTACTATACATGCAGTTAAATGGCTTCCGGATGACGGCAATATCAATGCAGTTCTGCAGATTACTCACGGAATGGTAGAATATATCGAGCGTTACGAAGGATTCGCAACATTTCTTGCATCTAAGAATATTGCGGTAATCGGACATGACCATATCGGTCATGGAAGTTCTGTTAAGAGTGATGATGAGCTTGGTATTATGCACTGTGAGCATCCATCAGATATAATGGTTGAGGATATTCTTAAGAATTATAAGATTGGTAAGGAGCAGTATCCCGATAAGCCGTATTTCATTCTCGGTCACTCAATGGGTTCTTACATGCTTCGTAAGTTCCTCTGCGAGAAGGCCGGAGAGCTTGAAGGACTTAAGGGTGCGATTATCATGGGTACAGGTACTGAGGCTAACGGTGCTATTTCAGCAGGTAAGGCTGTAGTTGGAATGATCAGTGCATTCAAGGGAGTTGATTACAGATCAAAATTCGTTGCCGGTCTTATGTACGGTTCAGCTTATAAGGGCTACGATACAGACGGAACGGGCGACAGAACCAAGAGCTGGCTTAACAGGAATGTGGATGAGGTTAATAAGTACTATGCAGATCCTAAATGTACTTATATGTTCTCACTTAACGGATACAAAGGACTTCTTGAATCAACGGCTTATGATAATAAGCAGGAGAATATCAATAAGATGAGGAAGGAGGTTCCGATTCTCTTCGTATCCGGTTCTATGGATCCCGTTGGAGCACAAGGCGAAGGAGTTAAGGCGGCCAAGGCGAAGTTCGACGATGCGGGAATCAAGGATGTGTCTATAAAGCTGTATGAGGGATATAGACATGAGATTCTTAATGAGATAGATAAAGAAGTTGTATATAATGACCTTTACGATTGGATAATGTCGAAAGCGAATTAGTTAAGGAAGATTTAAGGTGTGTGCATGGCACACACCTTTTTTTATAAAGGAGAAACAGCATGTCAGATTATATAGTGAGAGGGATGGCAGCGGGAGACCAGATCAGAGCCTTTGCCGTCACGAGTCGCGATATGGTAGAAGAAGCGAGGAAGAATCATAATACAAGTCCCGTTGTTACGGCTGCTCTCGGCAGGATGCTTAGCGCCGGTGCCATGATGGGCACTATGATGAAGGGAGAGAGTGATCTTCTGACTCTTCAGATTCAAGGGCAGGGTCCCATGAGAGGCATTACCGTTACGGCTGATTCTATGGGAAATGTTAAGGGCTTTCCCAATGTAAGTGATGTAATGCTTCCCCCCAATTCGGAAGGGAAGCTTGATGTAGGCGGAGCAATCGGTGTCGGTATTCTTCGCGTCATAAGAGATATGGGAATGAAGGATCCTTATGTGGGAACATGCGAACTCAAGACAGGAGAGATAGCGGAAGACTTAACATATTATTTTGCTACAAGTGAGCAGATACCGTCATCCGTGGGACTGGGCGTTCTTATGAATAAGAATAATACTGTGGACGCCGCAGGCGGTTTTATTATTCAGCTTATGCCGTATACCGACGATAAGACAATTGATAAGCTGGAGGAGAATATAAAGAATCTTAAGCCGGTGACCACTTATTTATCGGAAGGGAAATCACCGGAGGATATACTCGGTATTGTGCTCGATGGCTTAGGCGTGGAGATTCAGGATAAAGTGGAGACCCGGTTCAAATGCGACTGCAGTGTGGAAAGGATAGAGCGGAGCCTATGCAGTCTCGCAATGGACGATATCAAGAGTATAATTGACGATAATAAGCCTGTTGAGATAAAATGTCAGTTCTGTAATAAGGCGTATAATTTCTCCATTGATGATATTAAGAAACTGCGCGGAATCAGTTGATGTATTTAGTAAAGTGCATTTTTACCATCAAAAGCGGATTTATCCGCTTTTTTTTTATGTAACCTTGATAATTGACATAGACATCAAAACAAGTATAATCATATATACTTGGTGTTTGTACACCTTATTTTAGGTATGTTTTATTCAGGAAGAAGGAAGTTATGAGTAATGTTACATCAGCTGTTAAGGGCTGGAACTTTAAGAAAATAGGAATAATTGCCGGAATCGTTGTCGGTGTTCTGGCGATTATATATGTCATTTTCTCGATTTATTTTATGTCACACTTTTTCTTCAGAAGTACTGTTAACGGGGTGCCCAGCTCCGGAAAAAGTGCAGCCGGTATGGTGGATAAGATAAACGAAGTGGCAAAAGACTATAGTCTTAGCTTTACCGATGAAGACAAGTCGGTTACGAAGATTAACTCGGGGGACATCGATCTTGATATTGATGTTACAGAGGATAAGCTTAAGGAACTGTTTAACGATCAGAACGGATTTGCATGGATTAAGTACGTTTTTACTGATAAGGATTACGTAAGTCCAACTATTGTAAGCCTTAATAATGACAAGCTTAACGATAAGCTCAAAACATTAGAGTGTATGAACCGTGAGGCTAAAACACCTACCGAGAATGCAACGGTTGTGTTTGAGAACGACAAGTTCGTAATTAAGCCGGAGGTGTACGGTGATACCGTAGAACTTAACGACCTTTCAGGCAAGGTTACATCAACAATTTATAACTTTAAACCAACATTTGATATGATTGCAGACGAAGGTTATGTACAGCCTACGGTACTTGCTTCCGACCCGAGGCTTACTAAGTCTGTTGACAATCTTAACAAGGTTAAAGATATTAAGATTACTTATCAGACAGGCGTGGATTCATATACAATTCCGAAAGAAACACTTGTTACATTCTTCGGTACGGATGATAATGGCGAGATAATCTATGACGAAGGTGCCATTTCGGAATTTGTTAAGACGATGGCAAGTAAATACAACACAGTAGGTAAGTCTAAGCCGCTCCATACGTCATGGGGTGCTGATGTAAATGTTCCTGCCGGAGACTATGGCTGGAAGGTTAATAATGATGCTGAGGTAGCGCAGTTGATGGAAGACCTTAAGGCAGGTCATGATGTTAACCGTGAACTTATATATAAGAGTAAAGCCGCTTCACACGGAGACAAAGATTACGGCGACAGCTATGTTGAGGTTAACTTGACGGCGCAGCATATGATTCTGTATAAGAACGGACAGAAGGTTCTTGAATCTGATGTCGTAACAGGTAACCCTTACCTTGGAAGGGGAACACATACGGGAGCATATTCTATCAAGTCTTGTCAGAGAGATGCCATCCTTCGTGGAGCTGATTATGCAACACCTGTAGCTTATTGGATGCCATTTAACGGTGGTGAAGGACTTCATGATGCAAGTTGGCAGTCATCATTCGGCGGTCAGGCATATAAGACAAGAGGTTCCCACGGTTGTGTCAACCTCCCGCCTTCTGTTGCAGCACAAGTATTCTCGTACGTAACAGCGGGATATCCTGTGCTCGTATATGAGCTTGGCGGTACCGAAACGTCAGTTAATAAGGAGCTTGAGCAGGCGGCTAACGTTGTTAGACTTATTAATGAAATCGGTGACGTTATTCCGGAGAAGGCAGATTATATCTCATCGGTAAGAGCGGCATACGAAGCGCTTTCCGGTCCGGCAAAACAGGCAGTAACTAATTACGGCGTATTGCAGGCGGCAGAAGCAGCGCTTGCCGGAATGCAGGGAGGAGAAGTACCTCCGCCTGAAGGAGTATAAGAAGTGAGCCATTTCGCGCCTCGCTGGTATAGAGTAATTTCAAGGCTTGGATATGTCTAGACTGTCCAAGCCTTTTTGTTAGGAGAAATGTTATGTGGAGACAATATATAAGAAAAGTCGAGCCTTACACACCGGGGGAACAGCCGGATTCCGATAATGTAATTAAGCTTAATACGAATGAAAATCCATATCCTCCTTGCGAGGGAGTAAAGCGTGTCTTAAGTACATTTGACACAGACACTCTAAGGAAATATCCGGATCCTAATGTTAAGGCACTTAGAACTGCAATTGCCGACTACTATAATTTGAGCATGGAGAATGTATTTGTGGGAGTGGGCTCGGATGATGTTATCGCTATGTGCTATATGACATTCTTTAATTCGCCTAAGCCCATTCTTTTCCCGGATATTACATATTCATTCTATGACGTGTGGGCCGATGAATTCAGAGTGCCGTATAAGACGAAGGCTCTTGATGATGAATACAGAATAGTAGCGTCCGACTACGCAGAGGATAACGGCGGAATAATTATCCCCAATCCCAATGCGCCTACGGGAATTGCCGAAGGCAAGGATTTCTTTACAGAGATACTTAATAATAATCCTGATTCCATTGTTATTATTGACGAGGCATACGTTGATTTCGGTGCCGAGTCCGTTATTGATTTAATTGGCGAGTATGAGAACCTTATTGTTGTTCGGACATTTTCCAAATCAAGATCACTTGCGGGTTCTCGAATTGGTTTTGCACTGGGAAATGCGGAAGCAGTACGCGCACTTCATGATGTAAAATACTCGTTCAATTCTTATACCATGGATAGAATTACAATTGAACTCGGCGTTGAAGCAATTAAGGATGATGAGTACTTCAGAGAGTGCGTAAGCAAGATTATATGTACCAAAAAACAGACACAAGACTCGCTTAGAAATCTTGGGTTCGAAGTGTTCGAAAGTGCTGCTAATTTCCTGTTAGTTAAGCCCAAGGGAATCAGCGCGGAAGAACTCTACACACAGTTAAAGAACAGGGGTATCTTTGTAAGGTATTTTAATAAGCCGAGACTTTCGGATTATCTTCGTATAACAATAGGAACCGACGAGGAAATGGATAAGCTTACAGAGGCTTTGCAAAGTATTCTTGAAGCAGTTCAATAATATGTGATTTTAAGGTCGTATTCCGGCACATTTTTGTTGAAATATTCCATTGTTTATTTTTGCGGATTTGGTAAAGTTATATAGTCGGTTTGAATAAAAGAAGAGAGGTATATAATGGACGCAATAATAAGTAGCATATCTGAGATGAATGTGGTTGTAAAATACCTGTTTTGCTTTGTGGTATCAATGATTCCGCTTATTGAGCTTAGAGGTGCAATCCCCATATCCCAGGCGCTTATGCTTCCCGTTATCCCGTCATTTATTGTATGTATGGTGGGAAATATGATACCTGTACCTTTTATATATCTTTTTGCTCGTAAGATCCTTGTCTGGGGAAAGGATAAGAAATATATCGGTAAATTCTTCACATTTTGCTTAGAGAAAGGTGAAAAGGGCGGTCAAAAGCTTATGAAAAATGGCGAAGCCGGGCTGTTCATAGGACTTCTTCTATTTGTAGGAATTCCGATTCCGGGAACGGGGGCATGGACAGGAACGCTTGCCGCATCTATTCTCGATATGGGACTTAAGAGAACGACTCTTGCAGTTGTGCTTGGTGTATGTCTTGCGGGAGTTATAATGATGGCTTTAAGCTTCGGACTCTTCACCGCATGCTACAGTGCATTCTAGCCATATAAATTGATTGGAGATTGAGAAGTTGGATTTTATACATAATTTGGATTGGATAGGTCTTATAGGTAATTTCATAGCCATACTATTCGGATTGGCTTTATTTATAATAATTACCAATACCAAATGGGGCAAGAAGCATACTAAGCATCAATATGCTATTATGCTTTTTTGTGTACTTATGGCTTGTCTCTTTGGATGGGGACTTAAGTTTTTGATAGGAAAGTTTTTCTGATTTGATTGCAGTTTAGAGTATAGTTTAGGAGGAAAGTAAAGTGAGAAGTAACGGCGTATTAATGCATATTTCATCTCTGCCATCTAATTATGGTATAGGAACATTGGGAAAAGCTGCGTATGAATTTGCGGATTTCTTAAGTGAAGCGAGGATTCAGTATTGGCAGATTCTGCCAATCGGTCCTACGAGCTACGGAGACTCGCCTTATCAGTCATTTTCATCATTCGCGGGGAATCCCTACTTCGTAGATCTTGATATGCTTATAGAGGAAGGTTACCTTACCCATGAGGATTGTAACAATACATATTGGGGTGATAAGTCTGACAAGGTTGATTATGCCAATATGTATGATAAGAGATTTCCCATTCTCTGGAAGGCATGTGATAATTTCCGTCTTGTTCTTGATAAGGATAATGAGAAATATAATGAGAAGACTAAGGTCTACTATGATGCATTTCTTGCCGAGAACAGTGACTGGGTAGAGGATTATGCACTCTTCATGGCTCTTAAGGATGCTAACAACGGTAAGGCATGGACTGAGTGGGAAGATGAAGACTTAAAGTGCAGAAAGAAGGATGCCCTGGATAAGGCATTTAAAGAATATGAGAAGCAGGTAGAGAACTATTGTATTGTACAGTATTTCTTCGAAAAGCAATGGAAGGAGTTTCGCGAGTATCTCGTAGAAAAAGAGATTAAGCTTATAGGTGATGTGCCAATCTATGTGGCATATGACAGTGTCGAGGTGTGGAAGGAACCCAAGCTTTTCGCTCTTGACAGCAAGTTCGAACTTAAGGAAGTTGCAGGTTGCCCACCGGATTATTTCAACGAAGACGGACAGCTCTGGGGTAACCCCATTTACAATTGGAAGGCTATGGAGAAGGAAGACTTCGCTTGGTGGATGCGGAGATTTCGTCGTGTGTTTGATATGCATGATGTAGTAAGAATCGACCACTTCAGAGGCTTTTCTTCCTACTATTCTGTTGATGGTAAAGCTGAGAATGCAAGGGTTGGTAAGTGGATTGACGGACCGGGAATCAAGATATTCGATAGACTTAAGAAGGAGCTCGGAGATGTTGATATTATTGCAGAGGATTTAGGCTTCCTTACAGATGATGTGATTAAGCTTCTTGAAAGTACGGGTTATCCGGGAATGAAGGTACTTCAATTCGCATTTGACATGGGTGACGGAAGTAACATTTACATGCCGCATAATTATGACAGAAATTGCGTCGTATATACGGGAACGCATGATAATGAGACGACACTTGGATGGTTCCAGAATACATCTGATTGGATTCGAACCAACACATCCGCATATCTTAATGTGACGGAACAGGAAGGGGTGTCATGGGGGCTTATAAGAGGCGCCCATAGCTCGGTAGCTGACTTAAGTGTGATTCAGATGCAGGACTTCCTTGGATTCGGTAACGACTGCAGGATGAATACTCCGTCTACAATCGGCGGTAACTGGGAATGGCGTCTTCGTAAGGAGACTTTAACTCCCGAGCTTAATAACAGGATTAAGGAAATGAACTACAGATTCGGTAGGGCAAGCTGGAAGAAAGAGGATTAGTATGTATTATTTTATTGTAAATGCGACGTCAAGAACCGGTAAAGCAAAAGAGATATGGCAGGAGATAAAGGACGAACTCGACAGAAGACAGGTGGAGTATAAGTACTATATTACAAGTGCCAAGAGTCATGCGATGAAGCTTGCGGATGAAATCTGCAGTATGGAAGGCGATGTTAGGTTAATCGTTGTGGGCGGTGACGGAACGGCTAACGAAGTTATTAACGGCATGCATGATTTCGACAGAGTTAAGTTCGGATATATTCCAACCGGTTCCGGAAATGACCTTGCAAGAGGACTCAGCATTCATAAGAGAACGCCATTAGAACAGCTTAATTGTATCCTTGAAAGTGATAAAGATATCAGGCTCGATCTCGGCGAAGTTATTACGGATGAAGGAAATAGAAGACTCTATGCAATAAGCGCGGGTATCGGTCTTGACGCCAGCGTATGTAAGCAGGCGCTGTCATCTAAGCTTAAGACATTCTTAAATAAGTTCGGTGCGGGTTCTATGACCTATTCGATTCTGACGGTTAAGACGATGTTCACAATGCCGCTTTGTGACGGTACGGTGGAGCTTGATGATGGCACAATTAAGCATCCCCACAATATCATTTTCTGTGCAGCAATGAATCACCCTTGGGAGGGCGGAGGAGTACCTATGGCTCCCGATGCAGTCGCCACCGACGGACTTCTTTCAATATGTTGTGTCAGTGATATTAAGAGGGTAAAATGCTTTGGCTCATTCCCGCTTCTTCTTGCATCTAAGCACGATAAGATTAACGGATTCGATATCTATAATTGTAAGAGCGCCAAGATTACACTTGAGGATAAAATGGTTGTTCACGCCGATGGTGAGTATTGCGGTGAAGTTAAAAGCGTAGAATTTAGGTGTATTTCCAATGCATTATCTGTTATAATGTAATATGAAGTATGATATGTGTTTTTTCTCGGAGGGTTTATGGAGAAGGAATTTGAAAGAACACGTAGAGTTAAATTTCGTGACATTAACAGATTGTCTAAGAAATATATATCTGATAACACCGAAGAAGTTCAGGTTATCAATCAGCGAATGATACTTACCGTATCTGTATTGTATCTCTTTGTTATAATCTGTTATAACATTATTGTGCCTTTTTTCTTTGCGGAATGGGGTGTTACGTATGTATATCAGATAGCACTTATCGTGCATATTCCAATTGTTCTTTTCTATATTATAAGATACAGGAAGAAGCTAAGGTCGCCAAAAGAGATACAAGTTGTAAGTGTAATTACGCAACTTTATGTCATGGCATTTCTTGTTGTGGTAAGTATTGTGCCTTTTGAAAAGGAACAGCCGGCAGTGTACTTTACACCTATTGCAATGGGCTTTACCGTGATGTTCATATATACGTTTCATACGGCGGTCACCCTCTGTATTATTGAAGCGGCTTCAATTATTGTTGCGTCATTCATATTTAAGTCGACTGAAGTATTCAATATCAACCTGTTCGCGGTAATCCTTACCCTTGTTATTGCGGTATATGCTCTGTATGTTCTGTATTCCAATAGGATTAATGAGAGTTGGCACAGGAAGAAGCTTCGTAAGATGGGACAGACAGATAAGCTTACGCAGATATATAATCGTGCGGCAACGGAGATGCTGTCTAAGGAATATATGCAGGCTAACAGGGATACCAACTTCGCTCTTATGATTATTGATATCGACTATTTTAAGTCGGTCAATGATACTTACGGTCATCAGACAGGTGATACGGTAATTCAGACTGTGGCTCATATAATTGAAGATGCAGCAGGTCCCGATAATATTACAGGTCGTATGGGCGGAGATGAGTTCGTGATATTCATTAAAGCCTGGGAGACTCAGAACGATATTAAGAGAATCGCAGCAGAGATTCTGAAGAAAGCCAAGAAGGTTGAGATGCCTGATGACAGGGTACATATCTCTTGTTCAATCGGCGTATGTGCACTTCCCGGCGAAGAGTGGATGGAATATGACGATATGTTCTCCTGTGCAGATAAGGCGCTTTACTATATTAAGGAGCATGGCAAGAATAGTTGCGCATTTTATGCGAAAAGTGTTTGACATCAGTAGAGTATTTTGGTATATTATAGTGAGTGTCGCCCATTGTGGTTCCGACTTCGTCGGAAAGGGCTCCACGTGTAGTCACTCGGCGAAGCCGAGTAACAACATCAAGCGGAAGTGTCGGAACTCTTGGTTATCAGCTCTGCTGATAACAGACAGACGAGCAAGACTGAAGAGTCTTGTCGGATGCCTTAAGAGTTAGACTATATG
>CAJODN010000023.1 GCA_905233695.1 uncultured Lachnospiraceae bacterium
AGCTCTGTTAGTAATAGTTATAGCAGAGTTATGTAAATCTCTAACAAATGGCAAGTTTGTATGCATAGTAAATGCTTTAGGGTACTTGATAGCCTTAAGGTTCTCCTGAAATCTCTTTCTCAGGTATTCTTCCATATAATCAGTTCCCAGTGACCTTCCTCGAATAGCTTTCCTTCGATAGAATCCTTTGGAACAAAGCCAATAATGTAATGGTGCGACTTAACATCCCCATAATCCTGATTCTTACCATATGACTTATTAAACTATCCAGTGTAATGTTGCCCTTACTATAAAGTGTTGAAGAATGAAACAACATTGCAAAAACCCCCTAATTAGTGTACAATGAAGTGTGCTGATTTAGGGGCTTTTGTATACAAATGAGCCCTGAAATGATAAAAGATTTTAACTAAAACTCAAAGGAGATTAATATAATATGAAACTAGGAATAGTCGGCCTACCCAATGTAGGCAAATCAACACTTTTTAATTCGTTAACTAAGGCGGGGGCGCTTGCCGCCAATTATCCTTTTGCCACAATAGACCCCAACGTGGGTGTTGTGCAGGTGCCGGATGTACGAATTGAGAAGCTTGGAGAATTATATAATACGAAGAAGGTAACGCACGCCACAATTGAATTCGTGGATATTGCAGGTCTTGTTAAAGGCGCAAGCAAAGGCGAAGGTCTGGGCAATCAATTCCTTGCTAACATCAGGGAAGTAGATGCGATTATCCATGTCGTAAGATGCTTTGAGGATGGTAACGTAGTTCACGTCGACGGCTCAATTGATCCTCTTCGCGATATTGAGACGATTAATCTTGAGCTTCTTTTCTCTGATATGGAGATATTAGAGCGTCGTATGGCTAAGACAGGTAAGGCTGCCAGAATGGATAAGAGTCTTCAGAAGGAAGCTGCGATGCAAGAGCGACTCTTCAAGCATATGGAAGAAGGCAATATGGCTAAGACATTTGAACTTGCAGACGAGGACGAAGAAGCATATTTTAAGGAGTATAATCTTCTTACGGCGAAGCCCGTAATCTATGCTGCGAATGTAGCGGAAGATGACCTTTCGGATGATGGTGCTTCTAATGAAAATGTTAAGAAGGTCCGTGAGTACGCTTCTAAAGAGGGCTCGGAAGTATTTGTTATTTCAGCCGCTATTGAGCAAGACTTGGCAGAGCTTGACGATGAAGAGAAGGCCATGTTCTTAGAGGAACTCGGTCTCGAAGAGTCAGGTCTCGATAAGCTTATTAAGGCAAGCTACAGCCTGCTTGGTCTTATAAGCTTCCTTACAGCGGGAGAAGATGAGTGCAGAGCTTGGACAATCACGAAGGGCACGAAAGCTCCACAGGCTGCCGGTAAGATTCATACCGATTTCGAGAGAGGATTTATTAAGGCAGAGGTTGTGAACTACGATGACTTAATGGAATCCGGATCCCTTTCCGCAGCCAGGGACAAGGGAATTGTCGGCATGGAAGGTAAGGACTATGTGGTTAAGGATGGAGATGTGATTTTATTCAGATTTAATGTGTAACTATTCAGAGCCAAGCAAATTTATGTAGGAATACTCGAGGAATGCTTGCATTCGTAAGAGTATTTCTATATAAATTTATTTGGTGAGAACCAACATGAGAAAATGCGTAGCATTTTCGAATAGGCTCTGAATAGTTTTACGAGACAGTTCGAGGAGGTACTATATGAGTTCGACTTACGAAAAACTATTAAAATGCTACGAATGCTACAAAGAAAGGATTGACTTCACGCCTGACGTGGCGCTGGTCTTAGGAAGCGGCCTCGGTGACTTCGCTGACACTATGAAGGTGGAAGCAGTCCTCGAATATAAGGACATTGAAGGCTTCCCTGTATCAACGGCGCCCGGTCATAAGGGACGGTTTGTATTTGGCTATGTCGGAGATACCAAGATGGTTGCTATGCAAGGCAGAGTGCATTATTATGAAGGCTACGACATGACTGACGTTGTGCTTCCCATTCGTCTTATGAAGCTTATGGGTGCTAAGACATTGTTTCTCACCAATGCAAGTGGCGGTATTAATCCGAACTTTAATGCAGGCGACTTAATGCTTATTACCGACCAGATATCGCAATTTGTTCCGTCGCCCCTCAGGGGAGAGAATATAAAAGAACTCGGTGTGAGATTCCCGGATATGTCACACATTTATAATGAAAAGCTTAAGAAGCTTGCTAAGGAATCGGCTTCGAAGCTTGGGATAGAGCTTAAAGAGGGTGTATATATTCAGATGCCGGGGCCCAATTACGAGTCGCCGGCGGAGGTTAGGATGGCGAAGGAATTGGGAGCGGATGCCGTCGGAATGTCAACAGCCTGCGAAGCAATAGCCGCTAACCATATGGGGATGGACATAATCGGAGTATCCTGCATTGCCAACTTGGCAGCCGGTATAAGCCCGCATCCGCTTACGGAAGAGGAGGTTCTCGAAGCGGGACGCAAGGTATCTAAGAAGTTCACCGCACTTGTTACGGATATTATCGCTAATGTATAAATACTCCAATATATAGTATTGGAAATGTGATATAATAGAGAAGAATAATATAATGTCATAGGGGGTACATTACATGAAGACAAAATTCTATGATTCTAAGATTCTTTTAACAAATGACAATAAGTCATTTACCATTATCGAAGGCGAATTACACATTGAAGGCAATATAATAAAATACATAAAGGGTACGCCTGTAGGAGTAGACGGTTCTAAGATTGAACACGCTGTTTCCTATGAACAAGGCGCGCCTTTAAGCCGATTTGACACAGAGAGAAATATGGAAGGCAACCTTATTATGCCGGGCTTTAAGAATGCACATACCCATACTGCTATGACATTTCTTAGATCCTTCGCAGACGACCTTCCTCTCCAGAGTTGGCTCTACGATAAGGTATTTCCGAAGGAAGGACAGCTTAAGGACGAGGATATATACTGGCTTGACATCCTGGGAATTATGGAATATCTTACATCCGGTATTACATCCAATTTCGATATGTATTTCTTCCCACCGAAGAATGCTAAGGCTTCTGTTGACTGCGGATTCAGAACCGTCCAGACGTCGGGGCTTAATAACTTCGGCGGTTCTGTAGCAGAGGTAGAGGAGAACTTCAATATTGTAAATGAGATGAGCGACCTTACATCATTTATTATTGGCTTCCATGCTGAGTACACAACTTCTAAAGAGATTATGGAAGGAATCGCAGACCTGGCCGAGAAGTATAAGTCACCTGTCTTTATGCATAACTCCGAGACAATAACTGAGGTTAATGAGTGTAAGGAGAGGTGGGATATGACGCCAACGGAACTTACAGATTCTCTCGGAATGTATAAGTACGGCGGTGGTGGATATCACTGCGTTCATATGTCGGAGAACGACATGAAGATATTCAAGGATAAGGGACTCTATGTCGTAACGAATCCTGCCAGCAATCTTAAGCTTGCCAGCGGTGTTGCGCCCATAAGTAAATATCTTCAACTTGGAATCCCCGTTGCAATCGGAACCGACGGACCGGCCAGCAATAACTGCCTTGATATGTTCCGTGAAATGTTCTTAACAACGGCACTTGCCAAGGTAAGAGAAGGTGATGCATCCGCTGTTCCCGCTGAAGAAGTGCTCTATATGGCCACCGCTAACGGTGCGAAATGTATGGGACTTAACGACTGCAATAAGATTTCCGTAGGTAAGAAGGCGGACATCATCGGAATTGACCTTACACAGCCGAATATGCAACCTCTTAATAATATCGTTAAGAATATCGTGTACTCCGGTAGCAAGACCAATATAATGTTTACAATGGTAGACGGTAAGTTCCTCTATGACGACGGTAAGTTCAATATAGGATTTAGCAAGGAAGAGGTATACAAGAAGGCTAATAAGATTATCAGAGGCATGGAATAGGTTTTTTTGTGAAATATGATTCAATTAGGAAACTCTAATTTCGGTTAGGGTTTCCTGTTGCTTTATTTACGTACATTTTTGAAAAATCTACGTAAAAAATGTGTATTTTTCTAATATGTTGTGTTATATTTATACACATAGGGGAATGATATTTTTTTGACAAGTTAAAAGGGGGGGATTTATTCATGCGAGATCTTAAGCATTTGATTGAGTTTGATAATTTGCTTCAGGAAGCAAATAATGAACTTGTTCAGCAGGCTAAAAGCGAAGGAAAACGAGCGCTTGGTTATACCTGTTATTTTATGCCGGAGGTACTATTAGACCTTCCGGGATGCTTTTCTGTACGTCTTCGCGCTCCGCGAAGCACAAGTCCCGATGTTGCTACATATTATATGAGTAATCGTACGTGTATGTATGGTCGTTGTCTCTTAGAGCGTGCACTCGAGGGAGGATACAATTTCCTTGATGCCCAGATGGCCACCGAGACTTGTACGGTTACTTGTCGTTTTCAGGAGCATTTGCAGATGATGGACGCAATCCAGAATGATGATTTCTTCTGTGAATTTACAGATGTTCCCTTTAAGAAGAATAAGAATTCAATCGACCATTTCGAGACGCAGCTTCAGAATCATGTGCTTGATCCTCTTAAGGACCATTTCGGAATTGATACTTCGGATGAAGCTATCTTGAAATCGATAGAAGAGCATAACGAGCTTTGCCGTCTTATCAATGAGATTGGAGAGTATAGGAAGAAGGAGAATCCTGTAATTACCGGATATGAATTCCAGCTTATAATGCTCGTATCTCTGTGCTGTCCTAAGTATCTTATTATTCCTAAGATTAAGGAAGTCCTTGAAGATCTTAAGATAAGAGAGCCGGATGAGAAGAATCCTTATAGAGTTCGTGTTGTACTTGCGGGCTCAGAGAATGACGACCCTGACTTCACGAAGCTTATTGAGGAGTGCGGAGCGCTTGTTGTTGCCGATCGTCACTGCTACGGTTCCCTTCCGGGACGTGAAGAGATTGAAGTAAGAGAAGGCGAGACACCTCTTCGCGCTGTTGCAAGACATTATCTTGAGTATAATGAATGTTGCAGATTCATGGAACAGCATACAATGCGTGAAAGAAAAGATTATATTGCTGATCTGGTTAAGGAATATAAAGCAGATGGAATCATAGTTGAGTCTATGAAGTTCTGTGAATACTGGAGTTATGAGAGAACAATCGACACACTTATTTTCCCGAGAGACTACGGCGTTCCCACATGTTCGATTGAAAAGGAATATGTTAACAATGCTGTCGGACAGTTAAGGACACGTTTCCAGGCATTTATTGAAAGTATTGAGCTGAAACAGCTTAATGCCGAGAATCATTCGGAGGAGGTGTGATATGAAGAATTTCAGTATAAAAGGTTTTCTTAATCAATTCACCGGAGTTCAGGCAGGTAAGAAGTTTTACAATGATACTAAGTCCGGTGCGCTTGATGAGAGAAGAGAAGAACTTCATGGAAGAATAGAAGATAGAAAAGAAGGTTTTGATTTACAGAAGACACTTCACGACTTCTGGTATGGTAAGCCTCACGGCGAGAGACGTCTGGGTGATTTATACATCGGTAATACAGGGCTCTACAAGCACCGTGAGTGGCGTGGTGTGAAGGATACAATGTATTACTTCAATATGATATGGCTTTATAACTATGGCAACATGCTTCTTGACATTTTCAAAAGCGATGAACCGCTTTCGTTCTTTAAGGGTGTACTGCGTTATCGCTGGATGGGCCAGACCTACCTTACTGTTATGCATTGGTTTGACCGTGGTCTTGAAGGTCTTAGAGGTGAAGCGCTTAAGGCTTCGGCATGGCATTACCGTGCTATGGTTTCAGAGACAATCCGTCAGTTCATGAGAATGTTTGCTGCTGATAAGAAATTACATCTTGATGAAGCTAATGAATACTGGTATAAGACGATTGCGCATGATGAGACGGTATCGGGTAATATCTTCTATGGCTGGAGAGACAGATTTGATGATGTTGCACTTCAGATGATACCGTACTTCGTATCATGTCACGTTAATAATAAGACTGTTCTTAATTATATTGATGCTATGCAATCAATCGGTCTTCCCGCCGATCCTTGTCCTATGTGTCAGGCTGAGTCGGGTATCTTCGTACTTGACGATTACCCGGATTACAGTCCTGTTATGGTTACAAGTAACGAGGCTTGTGACGGCTCTGTTGCAACATCGATTATTACTGACTGGTTCCTTGACAGACCGCTATTTGCTATGCCCCAGCCTATGAGATTCGATGATCCACTGGTACATAAGCATTGTATGGAAGAGATAGAACAGTGCTGGAAATTCATTGAGAAAGAGACAGGCGAACCATTTAATTGGGAAGAATTTAAGAAGCATGCCGAGGCTCAGAATAAGCTTACGGAATTCGAGCGTGAGAAGTGGGATGTTGCAGCCAACACTCCTTATTATCCCATTAACGGTGTTGCTCAGGCACTATACAGAATCTACTATTCACAGGACGGCGACAGAGAGATATGGCATAAGACTGACGCCCATGTCAGGAAGATTCTTAATAAATGCGTATTTAACAAGATTGAGACATTTCCCAACACCCGTCATCGTGCAATCGCATGGTCTTGCGCACCGCTTTATTATTCTAACTGGTGTACATGGGCATATAACTGCTGGGGAATTAATACTATTATCAATATGGATTCGCTTATGTTCAATCAGACAATCCGTACCGATACATATGAGCATGCACTTGACGACCTTGCAAGATATAATGAACTTGCACCAATGCGTTCAATGGCAGTAGGCGGTCATGAGCATATTTTCCAGCTCTGGGATTATATGGAGCAGTTCAATTGCGATATGGTCATTATGTATGATCAGCTTCAGTGTAAAGGTATGCAGGGTATCAAGGGTAGATTCGAGGACGAATTCAGAGAGAGAAACATCCATGCTATATGGGTTCCTCACGCTCTTCCCGATAAGCGTACCGTATCGAGAAAAGAGATTCGTTCGATTATAAATGATTATATGACGACTGTTATGCAAGAAGAACCGCTTGATCCTTCACTTATTGATTTTGATGATGATGCGAGCTGGTAAACCGACGACATTTTGCTTTGCGAAATGTTGGAATTGGAGGTAACAATAATATGAAAAAATTCATTGTAACGACACTTAAACTTCTCGGGATAACATATGTAATTCTGTTCATCGTGTTCTATTTTGATCTTGACGGTAAGTTTTTATATTACATTTGGGAGCCGAATGTAATAACACGTTTTGACAAGATGAAGAGAAAAGACAATGTTAAGACTCCTTACGGTAAGAAGGCAAATGTAATGCCTGATTCCGAGGTTGAGGAGAGGACAATTAACTAGTTTTGGAAGGGAGATAATATATGTCTACGATTATTGCTCTTGCCGGTAAGGGCGGAGTAGGTAAGACTTCACTTTCCGCATCAATAGTTCGAATCCTTACCGAAGAAAAGAAAGACAAGAAAATACTTGCGATTGACGCTGATCCCGCAATCGGACTGTCGGTAGCTTTAGGTGTTGACGTATCATATACTCTTGATGATATTCGTCTTCGCGTTGCCAAGGATGTAACGGAGGGTATGAATGATACCCAGGACATTTTAGCGGAAGCAAAGTTCCGACTCCTTGATGCTATGAAGGAAGACAAGGGATTCGCATTTCTTGCAATCGGTCGTCCCGAAGCGGCAGGATGTTACTGTGCAATCAATACATATCTTCGACAAGTGATAAGTATGCTTGCCGAGGAATTCGATTACGTTGTAATTGACGGAGAAGCAGGAATAGAGCAGATTAACCGTCGTGTTATGGAGAAGGTAACACATTTACTTCTTGTATCGGATCAGAGTAGGAAGGGTATCGAGATAATCAAGACCATCGACAACGTATCGAAAGAGCTTGTTATGGCGGATAAGACGGGAGCCGTTCTTAACAGGATTCTTCATCCGGAGAATCTTAAGGAGGAGATACTTGACGGTATACCGCTTCTTTCCGTAATAGGAGCGGATGATGTTCTTGTGGAAAATGATATAGAGGGCATGAGTTCTTTTGACCTGCCGGATGATGCTAAGATATTAAATGGTGCAAGGGAAGCACTTAAGAAATTAGAAATTATATAACATCAACTACAAAGGAGAGGGGGGAATAATGTGAAGGATTTAAAATACTTGATTGAGTTCGAGAATCTTTTGCAGGATGCGGACAATGATCTTGTAAAGAAGGCCCAGAAAGACGGACAGAAGGCCATTGGTTATACCTGTTATCATATGCCTGAGGTGCTCTTAAATGTGGATAATTGTTTTTCCGTAAGGATACGAGCGCCAAGAAGTTCATCTATTGATATAGCTACTTATTATATGAGTAACTATACATGCGAGTTCGCAAGATCACTGCTTGAGAGAGGTATTGAGGGCGGATATCAGTTCCTTGACGGTATTGCCGGCGTTGATGCCTGCTCTGCAATGAACAGATGCTATGAGCATATGGAGATTCTTAATATTAACGATAAGGAGAATTTCTTCGTTACTCATTGCGATATTCCGTATAAGGTTGAAGATTACACGGTCGAGGCAATGACGACGCAGATGCGTCTTCGCCTGCTTGATGTACTTAAGGAGAAATGCGGTGCCGATACATCGGACGAAGCTCTTATTAAAGCAGTAGAAGAGCATAATAAGATGTGCCGTGTCATGACTGAAATCGGTGATATGAGAAAGAAGGAGAATCCTCCTATTACGGGATATGAATATCACGTTCTCTGTCTCGTATCATATTGTTGCCCCACATCTCTTATTCTTCCTAAGCTGGAAGAGACGTTGGAAGAGATTAAGAAGCGTACGCCTGATGAGAAGGTATGGTATCGCGCAAGAGTTGCCGTTGCGGGCTCTGAAGTTGATGACCTTGACTTTACAAGGCTTATTGAAGAGTCGGGCGCTTTTGTTGTGGCAGATCGTTATTGCTACGGATCTAAGCCCGGAAGAGAAGAGATTAAGCTCGATAAGAGTAAAGATATTTTACCGCAGATAGTTGAGCACTATATGAGGACATCTGAATGTGCTCGTTATATGAGTGAAGATAAGATCAGTCAGAGAAGAGAGACCGTTGATAAGTTGGCTCGCGACTATAATGCCGACGGTATTATTTATGAGCAGATGAAGTTCTGTGACTTCTGGGCATTTGAGAGACCTCTTGCTTCACACATTTTACAGGAAGAGTTCGGTTGGCCTGTTCTATCTATTGACAGACCGTACAATGTAAGAAGTTCCGGACAGCTTCGTACCAGATTCCAAGCCTTCGTTGAAGCGCTTGAGATTAAGAAGATACATAAAGAGGAAGGGGGGAAAGCATCGTGAGTGGATATCCTGATTCCAAATTCTTCCGAATGAAGGATCATATGAACTTCAAGCTTCAGGGAGAAAACATTGGTGAAGTCGCCGGTATTATCGTCGACATGGTTAAAGATATTGATTGGCCGGAAGTCGGTAAGAATATTAAGAAGGACTTCAAGGCTACGAAGAAGAGACTTAAGAAGGAAGCTGATCTCGCCAAGAATATGTCTAAGGACGAGTGGATTGATTTTCTTAAGAATGGTGAGAAGCAGCTTGGTAAACTCTATCAGAGCGGTAAGATGGCAACTGTTCGAAGAGAGTTTAGAGGTGTAAAAGATACAGCCTATGATTTCTACGAGTGGGTTAGAATGTGGGGAATGCTCCTTTCTACATTTAGTAAGGACTTAGTTCCTGCTCTTAACGGAGCACTTCATTATCGCTGGATGATATCATATTTCTGCTGTCATAGCTTCATGGATAAGAATACTTTAGGTCTTCGCGGTAAGGCTCTTAAGATGCATCATGAACTTATATATGCAATCTTCCGTTACGTTGCCGAGAACCTCGTACTTCTTATGAAGTCAGATGAAAAGGGCGGTAACTCTACAGACCTTTCTAAGAAGATTGTCCTTCTCGACGAGATGACAATGGCACAGATTATGGCAGGCTTCCCGGATCTCGTTGGAATACCTTATCAGCTTATGCCGGTATTCTTACTTTCCGAGATTGATCAGCTTGCTTGTATGCCATATATTGACGCTGTTGAGTCTTACGGACTTCCTTCAGATACTTGCCCCGTTCCCACATCGGAATGCGGTGCCTGCGTTATTGATGCACTTCCGCACATGGGCGCTTGCTTTATCTCAAGCTCAATGCCTTGTGACGGTTCTGTTATGGCATCAAGCTATACATCAAGAAGATTCAAGGATCTTCCTACGTATCACTTGGCATTCCCCGTTCGTTACGAGGATGAGTCTATTATGGACTGTGCCGTTAAGGATATTAAGGGATGTATTAAGTTCATTGAAGAGCAGACAGGTGCTAAATGGAGCTGGGATGCTTACTTTACGGCAATGAAGAGATTCAATAAGGAGACACAGTACGAGCTTCAGAAATGGGAAGTTAACCAGACTCCTTATCCTCAGCTTATCGGTCCTTGCTATGAGCTCTTCAGAAAATGGAATTACGAGATGGACGGTGGTATCGATCCTCGAATCATGAAGACATTCGAGAAGGTTGATAAGCTTATGATGGAAGCTTATGAGAACCGTGAGGAGCCTTGGAGAGGCAAGATGCGTCACCGTGCAATCGTATGGTCAGTGCCTGCACATTACTATGCTAACTTCTCTAACTGGCTTGCTAACTGTTGGGGTATTAACGTTCTTGTTGAAATGGAAAGCCTTAACTTTACGAAGCCATTAGAGACGGAAGATAAAGAAGAAGCCCTTAAGGATATGGCAAGACTCTATGAGAGAATGGTTATGAGACGTCATACCAACGGCGGTTATGACCACGTTCTTACAGAGCTCTGGAGACAGGTTGAGATATGGAAGCCCGAGATTGTTATCATGTATATGCATGTGTCATGTAAGAACATGGCAACACTTACCGGTCTCTTCGAAGACCAGGCAAGAGAGCGCGGCGTTCGCTTAATCTGGATCGAGCATGACCTTATGGACCCTCGTACCGTATCAAGAAAAGATATGCGTGCAAAGGTTAACGAATATATGAGAACAGTTATGAGAGAAGAACCTCTTGATCCTTCACTCGTTGAGTTCGAAGATGATGCAAGTTGGTAAAAAAGGAGGAGCAAAAAATGAAATACTTTGGTGGATGTGATGTAGGAAGTACCTATACGAAAGCAATTATTCTTGATGAGAACGGCAAGATTGTTGCCGACACAACGATTAAGTCTAAGATTAATGCGGAAGAGTCAGCTAAGGCTGCTATGGAAGAAGTAATATCTAAGGTTGACGGACTTAAGAGTTCTAAGGATCTTACTTATCTTATAGGTACGGGATACGGACGTAATAAGGTGCCTTTTGCAGATGAGAACATATCTGAGATCAGCTGTCACGCAATGGGTGTTCATGTAACAGACCCCAGTGCCAAGGCTATTATCGATATCGGCGGACAGGATATCAAGGGTATCGCAATTGATGATGACGGAACAGTTAAGAATTTCGCAATGAATGATAAATGTTCTGCCGGTACGGGACGTTTCTTCGAAGCTATGGCAAGATCATTTGAAATGTCACTTTCAGACTTTTCTAAGCTGTCACTTAGTGCTAAGAATGTTGTACCTATTTCTGCACAGTGTACTGTATTCGCAGAGTCAGAGGTTATAACACTTGTCGGCGAAGGTAAAGCCATGGATGAAATAGCAGCCGGTATTGAGATGTCAGTCGCTAAGAGATGCTTTGTTATGGCTAAGAAGTCAGGAGCTACACATTCAATTACTCTTACAGGCGGATGTGCTAAGAATGACGGTCTTAAGAAGGCAATCGAGCAGGTTCTTAAGCTTAAGGTTGTAGAGCTTAAGACAGATCCTCAGCTTATGGGAGCACTCGGTGCCGCAGAATATGCTCGTCAGAAAGGATCGGTGAAGCGTTAATGAAGGTTGTTAAATATATTTTCTTATATCTGTTTCTGATTGTTGGTGTGCTTTTTGCCGTTTACTTCTGGAATATGGATCAGAAGCTTATGGAATGGGCATATCGCAGAGTTAATGAGTTGTTCGACAGGAAGTCTACAGACTTGAATTTCTGATACCGGGAGAAGTAAGATATGAAGCTTTATGATAGTATTATTACAACTGTTCTTGATGAGACGAAGAAGGCAGGCGTTATCGAGATTACCGATAACGCCAATAAGCCGTGGCCCGTTACGGAGAATAGCGAGCTTGTTATGATGCGGGACAGTGCATTCGAGCTTGGGGGCGGGATGAATCCTTCCACCAATTATACTCTTGTGTCTACGGAAGTCTCAATGGATGAAGACGGGGTGTTTCTCGTTGGTAAAGATATTAGTGAACTAAGTTCAGACTGTCCTTTTGCAAGAATTGTAATAATTAAGACAGAGGAAATCGGAGAGTCAGAGGAAGCATACGATGCCATAAGGAATATGGAATTCGCAAGGTATCATGTGTTCCCGGAAGGGTATATGGTTCGCGTATCTTCCCAGAGCAATCAAGAGCAGGTTAGACTCAGTAATGTTGCTGTTAGGAAGGGAATTAATTTCTCGGCCGTAGGTAAGGCTTATATTGATAAATATAAGGCTATTGACCATGTTCTTAATGTTCGCATTATCTTCATCACAGATAAAGAACTTGTAGAGAACTTAAGTCAGTATGCGAAGAAAGCTGATGATATAACTAAGTCTCTCACCCATATCTATGACGGTCTTGCAACAGATTGCGGTCATTGTGACTTTAAGCAAGTATGCGACGAAGTCGAGGGCATGAAGGAGATGCACCTCGGAATGGCTAATAAAAAGAAAAAAGAGAAAACGGAGACATAATGAAATGGAAGATAACAAGATTATCATTTTAATGGATCACACTATACATCATAATGAGCATCATGCAGAGGATTTTATTGACATTGCAAGTAAGCTTAAAGAAGAGGGGGCTACTGATGCAGCGACGCTTGCTGAAGAAGCCGCTAAGGATGTTAATGAAGCCGTAAGGAAGCTCAAGGAAGCAAGAGAACTCTATAAGAATAAGTTGTAAAAGAGGTGATTTATATGTGTCTTGCCAATACTTATGAGAAGAAGTCAGAGAAGCTTCTTATGGAGAACACAAAAGAAATTGAGGTAGAAGGTGACACTGTAATCTTAAAGGATCTCTTCGGGGGAGTTAAGAAAATAAAGGGAGAGATAGACCACATCGACCTTGAAGATAACAGGGTTATTATTAAGGTAGCATAACACGTCGCAAGAGGGGACCCGCATGCGGGGAGAATTCTTACGACAAGGCGACATTTTGCGTAGCGAAATGTTGGGAGTTGGGTTTCTTGAAGGTAATAAAATATAAAAAGGGGGGATTTTATGCCAATGAACAAGGATTATGAGCCTTTATTTACCGAGTGGAAGGTAAGGGATCTCACAATCAAAAACAGAATTGTTCTTGCTCCTATGGGCGGAACATGTATCTTCGGTTGGATGGAGCCGAACCACTTCGATAAGGAAGCGGCAAAACTGCTTAAGAAGATAGCAGACAACAACTGCGGACTTATCATTCCGGGTATCGCACCTGTTCGTGACGTACTTGGAAGAAGATGGCTGTATCAGAACAAGAAAAAATTCGAACAGCTCGCAAGATTTATGGATGAAGTACATGCTACGGGAGCAAAATTCTTCGTTCAGATGACAGCGGGATTCGGTCGTTCCATGGCTCTTTCGGATACGCTTGCAATGCTTGCTAAGAATAAGGTTCTTAATACCTTGGCTAAGCCCGTTATTGACGCGGAATTTCTTACGGCGGCACCGTCTCCGAGCCCTAATAGATGGGCTGACGGCGTAACGGCAAGAGCAATTACGAAGAAAGAGATTGACGACATAGTATACGCATTTGCGGAGACATCAAGACTCTGTATGGAAGCGGGAGTTGACGGTGTTGAGGTTCACGCTGTTCATGAAGGATATCTCCTCGATCAGTTCACACTTAAGTATACTAACCAGAGAACAGACGAATACGGCGGTTCATTCGAGAACAGGTATCGTTTCCCTGTTGAAATAGTTCAGGCAATTAAGGCTGCCTGTGGAGAAGACTTCCCTGTATCTCTTCGTTACTCGGTTGTATCTAAGACTAAGGCATTCCGAGAGGGTGCTATGCCGGGCGAAGATTATATCGAGATCGGTCGTGATATGGAAGAATCCGAGAAGGCTGCAAAATACCTTCAGGACGCAGGATACGATATGCTTAACTGTGATAACGGAACATACGATGCTTGGTACTGGGCTCATCCGCCGCAATATATGCCGCTTAATTGTAACCTTGAGGATGTATCACATATTAAGAAATTCGTTGATATTCCTGTACTTTGCGCAGGTCGTATGCAACCTGAGGCAGGTGCTGATGCAATTAAGAAAGGCGATATCGACGCTATGGTTGTGGGACGTCAGTTCCTGGCAGATCCTGCATGGGTTACAAAGCTTATGAGAGGTCACGAAGACGATATTCGTCCTTGTATCTGTTGTCATGCCGGATGCTTTAACCTATCTAAGCATGAGGGCACGGCTAACGATCAGGACTTCAATGATTCGGTTAATATGTGTCGTTGCGCAATTAACCCTGTATCAATGCAGTCTGATAAGTATAAGCTTAAGAAGACTCGGACTCCTAAGAAGGTTGCAATTATCGGTGGTGGTATCGGTGGTATGGAAGCTGCAAGAATTCTTTCTATTCGCGGTCATATTCCTACGATATATGAGAAATCCGATAGGCTCGGCGGAATATTTATCGCAGCCGCAGCTCCTTCGTTCAAGGAGAATGATAAGCAATTAATCGAGTGGTATAAGCGTCAGGTTAAGAAGAGAGGAATCGAAGTTAAGCTTAACTATGAAGTTAAGAATCTCTCTGATATTGACGCTGACGAATACATCGTTGCAACAGGTGCGGAAGCTAATCATATTCCTATTCCCGGAGCTGATGAATATGCAATGGACGCTTGCGATTACCTTCTTGAGAAGGAAAAGGTTGGCAAGAATGTTGTAATTATCGGCGGAGGTCTTACAGGTTGTGAGATGGCACTTGACCTTTACAATAAGGGTAAGAAGCCTGTAATCGTTGAGATGAAGAATGACCTTATGGCTGTCCCGAACCTCTGTCTTGCTAACTCAAGTTATCTTCGCGATTTCTTCAAGACTAACGGTGTTCCGGTATTCCTGGAAAGCGGAGTTAAGGAAATCGGTAAAGACTACGTTATCGTAGAAGAGAAGAATAAGAAGCAGACCAAGCTTAAGGCAGACTCAGTTATCATGTCAGTAGGTTATCACAGCATGCCTCTTGAAAATGAGTCAAAACACGTTCATCTTATAGGTGACGCCAAGAAGGTAGGAAACCTTCGTTCCGTTGTCTGGGGCGCATGGGATGTTGCTATGAGTATCAAGTAATTTAAATAATTTTTTGTTTTATCCTTTTTTAGAGGCGGTTATTATCAAATAATCGTCTCTTTTTTATGTGTTATCGCTATCATAAACTTGATTAAGAAGGGAAAATCGTTTATAATTTTATAAGTTAGAGAGATTAATAATCGGAGGATATAGATATGGCATTTTTATCAAGCTTTTTAACATATTTAATTATATTTATTTTACTTGTGGGAGTAGCTATTCTCGGAGTGTTTATCGGGAAAGCCTTACGCAAAAGAAAGGATGCGAAGGATGCTGCAGTTGCTGCGGCTGAAGCTACTCAAGTCGTAGAAGGAGTTAATGCAAATGATAACGAAGGTTAATGACTTAAGAAGAAGCTTCTTAGAATTTTTCGAGAGCAAGGGACATCTGTCTAAGGGCAGCTTTTCTCTTGTACCCGAAAACGATAATAGTTTACTTCTTATTAATGCTGGAATGGCACCGCTAAAACCATATTTTACAGGACAGGAGATACCTCCCAAAAGAAGGATGTGTACCTGTCAGAAATGCGTTCGTACAGGTGATATAGATAACGTCGGTAAGACTGCTCGTCACCTGACTTTTTTTGAGATGCTCGGTAATTTCTCGTTTGGGGATTATTTTAAGAAGGAAGCTCTTACATGGTCGTGGGAATATCTTACCAAGGTTCTCGGCCTTCCGGAAGACAGACTCTATCCATCTATCTACGGAGAGGATGATGAAGCTCTTAAGATATGGACTGATGTAATCGGAGTACCTGAAGATAAGATAACTAAGTTCTATCGTGATCCCGAGACGGGAGAGTGTGACAACTTCTGGGAGCACGGTGCGGGACCTTGCGGACCTTGTTCCGAGATATATTATGACAGAGGTGAGAAGTACGGTTGCGGTAAGCCGGATTGTAAAGTGGGTTGCGAGTGCGACCGCTATATGGAAGTCTGGAATAACGTATTCACGCAGTTTAATGGGGACGGTCATGGTAACTACGAAGAATTAGAGAGTAAGAATATTGATACGGGTATGGGACTCGAACGTCTTGCAGTTGTTATGCAGGATGTTGACTCCGTATTCGACATTGATACAATGAAGGCAATCCGCGATAAGGTATGCTCAATAAGCGGTAAAAAGTACGGAGAAGATGAAGCATTAGACGTATCGATTCGTCTTATTACTGACCATATAAGGAGTGCAACATTTCTTGTTGCTGACGGTGTATCTCCTTCTAACGAGGGAAGAGGCTATGTCCTTCGCCGTCTTATCAGACGTGCCGCAAGACACGGCAGGATTCTTGGAATAGAAGACACATTTCTTGCAGAACTTTCTTCAACGGTTATAGAAGAGTCTAAGGATGGATATCCTGAGCTCGACGAGAAGAAAGCTTATATATTCAAGGTTCTTACGGAAGAAGAGAACCGCTTTAATAAGACAATCGACCAGGGACTTCGTATCTTGGAAGATATGGTAAATGAACTTAAGAAGTCGAAAAGATCCGTACTCCCCGGGGAGGATGCGTTCAAGCTCTATGATACCTATGGATTCCCTGTGGATCTTACGGAAGAAATTCTTGAAGAGTCAGGTATGACCTATGACGTAGAAGGATTCGGAAAATGTATGGACAAGCAGAAAGATACAGCCAGAGCCGCTCGTAAGGAGACGAATTACATGGGTAAAGACGCCGGCGTATATGAGAAGCTTGACCCCGAAATTTCGTCTACGTTTATCGGATATGACAAGTTAAGCGCTAATTCGACTATTATCGCTCTTACATCGGAAGAAGACCTTGTTGACACTCTCGGTAAAGGCATGAAGGGAACGGTAATCGTTGACAGGACGCCTTTCTATGCCACAATGGGTGGTCAGATTGGTGATACGGGAATAATTAAAGGCGGACAGAGTATATTTGAAGTTACTGATACAATTAAGATTGGTGATAATAAGATTGCTCATATCGGAGTCGTTAAGAGCGGAGAATTAAGTATCGGCTCAATGGCTTCCATGAACGTTGATAAGAACAGAAGGAATCTTATCATGAAGAACCATTCTGCTACACATTTACTGCAGAAAGCCTTAAGAGAAGTGCTTGGAGACCATGTTGAGCAGAAGGGTTCAGAGGTTAGTCCCGACAGACTTCGTTTTGACTTTTCTCATTTCTCTGCAATGACAACGGAAGAGATTGCTAAGGTTGAAGAAATTGTAAATGATAAGATTAGAGAAGGTCTTAACGTTGTAACAGAAGAGATGACAATAGAGGAAGCGAAGAAGACAGGTGCCATGGCTCTCTTTGGAGAGAAATACGGCGATGTTGTTCGTGTCGTTAAAATGGGTGATTTCTCCGTGGAATTATGCGGTGGTACGCATGTTGGTAACACCTCTGATATCGTTGCATTTAAGATTGTATCGGAAGGCGGAATATCTGCGGGAACACGTCGTATCGAAGCCATAACTGACAGGGCGGTATTCGGTTTCTTTAATGATGTGGAGAAGAAGCTTAACTCTATATCAACGATACTTAAGACAAGCCCTGACAATGTTGAAGATAAGATTAATTCACTTCTTACAGAGAATAAGAAGCTTAAGAGTCAGCTTGACTTTATTAAATATGCGGCGGCAAAAGATGCCATCGGTGATTTTGCAGCACAGGTTGAGAAGGTTAAGGATGTTAACTTCCTTGCAACGAAGCTTGATAACGTTGATATGAACGGTCTTCGCGATGTGGGAGACGATATTAAGAAGAATATCGGTGAGGGTGTTATTGTCCTTGCATCAGCCAATGACGGTAAGGTTAATCTCGTTGTTATGGCAACGGAAGAAGCTGTTAAGAAGGGTGCCCATGCAGGCAACCTCATTAAGGAAATTGCTAAGCTTGTAGGCGGTGGCGGTGGCGGTCGCCCCAACATGGCACAGGCAGGCGGTAAAAACCCTGCGGGAATTGACGAGTGCCTCGATAAGGCTAAAGAAGTACTCGAGGCACAACTATAAGTTATTAAAGTAAGCATCTGAGGAGCCGAGACCTCCGAAATTACCGGTCCACCCCTTGCGGGGATGGACATAAGACATCCAGTCGCTCGGAGGTACTCGGTCCGAAGATGCAAGATAATAAATTAAGAGTGGGGAGAATATAATGAACAAAAAGGATATTGAACTAAAGCATTTGATTCAAAAGAATAATCTTACCTTTATAGGAGTAATGGCCATTCATATTCTGGCTCTGGTATGTACTATTATGTACCAGCTTAAGTCCGGAAGCATGATGAAGGTA
>CAJODN010000024.1 GCA_905233695.1 uncultured Lachnospiraceae bacterium
AGCAGTTTTAGACATTTTAAAGGAGGAATTAGCGGGAAATCCATATAGATTATTAGTGGTTTGATAATTATAATTTTGGGTACATTTTGGGTACAGGAGATTTTGAATGATACGAATTTGACGAAAAACGTATCAAAAGATACGCAGAAAATGTACGTAAAATAAAGGATATAACGGTTTGAAAAAGACGAGCTATTGAGCTTGAGTAAATTAATGTAAAATAGTGTGATTTTAATGAAAAAAGTAGCACTCTCTTGATATATGTGTCAGGAGGGTGCTTATTTATCTTCTTAAATCGTTTTATGGTGTGATATGACTATTACTAAAGAAAAAGAACACCTTCAGGGAGTGGTGGGTTCCCGTATATAATATTATTTTATAGTTGTTTAAGAAGGTGTTCTTACGAAAAAATTATACTATACTGCAGATGGCATGCATAAGTGAAAAGTATACCCGGAGACAAGACAAAAGTAGTTCGCATTTTGCGGATGACCTTTTTTGTTTATATACTTACTTTTTTAAGAATCATTTGATAGAATAATAGAGTAGTAGCAACAGTATAAATTAGGGGGTTAGTAATTATGAAGACAAGCGCACCGGTAGATAAGATGTTGATTAAGGATGAAGAGGTTGCAAGATATGAAGAATCTTATTATTTATTATTCGCGTAAGGGTGAGAATTATGCCAATGGAAATGTTGTGAATCTCACGAAAGGCAACACAGAACTTGTGGCTGAGTTTATAGATGAGGCTGTGGGGGCAACGCTTTTCGAAGTTGAACCTGTGGCAGATTATCCTGCTGATTATATGACTTGTACGGAGGTTGCCAAGAAGGAACTTAAGGAAAATGCCAGACCGGAGCTTAAGAATTATTTAACCGACATAAGCGAATACGATAACATAATTGTTGCAGGCCCTTGCTGGTGGGGCACATTTCCCTGCGCTGTTTTCTCGGCTCTCGATAAGCTTGACTTTAAGGGCAAGAACGTGTTCCCGGTTATGACTCACGAAGGCAGCGGACTCGGTAAGAGCGAGAAGTCGCTTAAGAAGAATTGTAAGGGGGCAAATGTTAAGAAAGGCCTTGCCGTTCACGGCGCTGACACTGAGAAGCATAAGGACGAAATCATGAAATGGGCGAGGGAGAAGCTGTCTTAAATTGTTATGAACATTTTCAATAAAGAAGAAAGAAAAGTTGAATATATTGAGCTCATATACGACCTGATATTCGTATATATGGTGGGCAGGAATAATACCCTTCTTCACCATGTGGAAGATGGATTTATAAGTTGGGAGAATTTCTTCGTATATATCCTCTGCTCTCTTGCCATTATTCAGATATGGGGCTTTACTACCTTCTATATCAACATGTTCGGCAAGAACAACGTGCGTGAATACATATTCCTCTTTATAAATATGTATCTTATGTATTTTATCGGTGAGGCGACCAGGGAGGATTGGGCCGACTACCAGACTCAGTATCATATTGCGTGGGGGCTTATCCTCATTAACATCGGAGTTCAATATGTAATTGAGTATAGGAACCACAAGGCGGACGTGTGGAATCAAGATATAATTAAGAGGATGGCGATTACGCTCTTTATAGAGGCGGCGATTGTCTTTGTTGCGGCGATACCGAACCAGCTTCTCGGAATTATAGCGTCTGCCGTAGCAATTGTTGCGGGTATTCTTCTTACGTCAATCGGTACGAGACACAGTGCCGGCGGAATGGTGGATTTCGCCCACCTTTCGGAACGTGCCATGCTGTATGTCGTTTTTACATTCGGGGAAATGATAATAGCTCTCGCAACGTATTTCGTTGGAGACGGTTCGTTTGATATAACTGTAATATATTATTCACTTATGACCTTCCTCGTTGTGGTGGGGCTGTTCCTATCGTATGGTCTTATCTACGACCACCTTCTCGACAGGGATAAGGACGACAACGGAATGCTCTATATGGCGATTCATATTTTTATATTGTTTGCACTTAATAACATTACGACTGCGTTGGAATTTATGCGGGACGTAGAAGTGGATGTCATGCCGAAGGTGATATTCTTGGTTTTGTCCATTGTGGCATACTATGCGTTCCTTTTGCTATTGGGTCGCTATGCCAAGAAGACCTGTGGCTTCAACCGGAAGCTTATCCTCAAGTTCCTTGGAATAACGGTGGTGTTCGTGGTCGCAATGGTTCTTCTTAGAAATGTAATGTATATAAATCTGCTTATGACGGTTGCGTATATATTTATTCTGTATTTTGGCATGAGAAGACTAAAGAATGTATCAAGCGACTGAGGAGCCAAGACCTGATAAACGACACTTGGCAAACGGCGAATCAGCCGAGACCTGTATAGTGTAGCAGGAGACCGAGGAGCAAAGACCTCCGAAAAGACATCTAGTCGCCCGGAGGTACTTTGTCCGAGGGCGCAAGAATGGGATTAGAGCACTCGGTGATGAGGCGCAGGATAAAGAGGAGGACGATTATGTCTAACAACATAACTATTATGCAATACTTTGAATGGTATCTTAATAATGATGGAATATGGTGGAAGAGAGTCGCCGCGAAGGCGAAGCCCCTTGCCGATGCCGGCATTAACGCCGTATGGCTTCCTCCTGCCTACAAAGGCACCAAGCAGGACGACGTGGGCTACGGCGTATACGATATGTATGACTTAGGCGAGTTCGACCAGAAGGGAACTGTCCGCACAAAGTACGGAACAAAAGAGGAATACATATCCGCAATAAAGGAGCTTCAGAAAAACGGCGTCAAGGTTCTTGCCGACATTGTTCTTAATCATAGACTCGGTGCCGACGAAACAGAAGACGTTATGGCATATACAGTTGCCACCAACGACAGGAATGTTACGACAGGTGGCGAAAGACCTATTAAGGTCTGGTCTAAATTCACATTTCCCGGAAGAAAAGGAAAGTACAGTAAGTTCCAATGGGACTATACCTGCTTCACGGGTACTGACTGGGATGAAAATACAAAGGAGAAGGGACAGCTCTATTGCTTCGCCGGCAAGAAGTGGGATCAGCAGACCGACATAGAGAACGGTAACTTTGACTACCTTATGGGTTGTGACGTTGATATGGATAATCCTAAGGTTGTTGATGAAATATTTAACTGGCTGTCATGGTATATCGACGAGACGGGAATAGACGGATTCAGACTTGATGCCGTTAAGCATATCAAGTTCGATTTCTATAAGGATATGCTGAAGAGAATAAGGTCTGCTAAGAAAATGGATCTTCCCGCAATAGGGGAATACTGGAGCGGTGATATCGGAAGGCTTCAGTATTATCTCGATACCGTTGATAATGAGATGGCACTTTTCGATGTTACGCTTCATTATAATTTCTTCAATGCATCAACTCACGGTGCGGGGTTTGATATGAAGATGATATTCGATAATGCACTGGTAGCGTGCAGACCGGAGAATGCGGTGACATTTGTTGATAACCACGACACCCAATACGGTCAGAGCTTGGAGTCTTATATTCAGGATTGGTTCAAGCCTCTTGCCTATGCAATTATTCTGCTTCGCGAAGCAGGCT
This sequence comes from uncultured Lachnospiraceae bacterium, assembly GCA_905233695.1. Classification (GTDB taxonomy): domain Bacteria; phylum Bacillota; class Clostridia; order Lachnospirales; family Lachnospiraceae; genus RUG191. Next base: position 3,559 of record CAJODN010000024.1, read on the forward strand.
ATCCTTGCGTATTCTATTCTGACTTCTACGGTAACCCGGGACGTGACAGGCCGGCGGTTCCGAACCTAGAGAAGCTTATTAGAATAAGGAAGGCTTACGCATACGGAGAGCAAAAGGACTACTTCGATGACTTCCATGTCGTGGGTTGGACTCGCATGGGAGACAAGGAGCATAAGGATTCCGGCCTTGCGGTTCTTATGAGTAATGCCGAGGGCGGAGCGAAGGATATGTATGTGGGCAAGCAGTTTGCCGGTGAAATGTTCTACGACGCCATGGGCGAGTGTACGGAGCCCGTCCAAATAAGAGATGACGGTAACTGCACCTTCTACACCGACTCCGGTAAGGTGTCAGTGTGGGTACGGAAGGGTGCATTTGAAGATATAGAGATTAACGGTTAATAGGCGTCATGTCATATAACCAGCGAGGGCATATGGTTATATGACTTGACGCAATTTAGAGAGGAGAATTATATGCCTATAGTAGGAGCTTTCATGGTCCCACACCCACCGCTCATCATACCGGATGTGGGCAAGGGCAGTGAGCGTCAGGTCGCGAAGACTATTGAATCTTATGAGAAGGTGGCAGAAAGAATAGCAGAGCTTAAGCCGGAGACCATAATTATATCCAGCCCCCACTCTGTAATGTACGCCGACTATTTTCATATTTCTGCCGGAAGAGGTGCACGGGGAAGCTTTTCTGATTTCGGTGCGGGAAATGTTACATTTAACGTAGACTACGATTCCGACCTTGTGGAGCATATCAACAATATGGCCTCTAAGGAGCATTTCCCTGCGGGATTCATGGGCGAAAAGAATCCCTCCCTCGATCACGGAACAATGGTGCCTCTTTATTATATAATGAAGAAGTATACTGATTTTAAGTTGATCCGAACCGGTCTTTCCGGTCTTGATCTCTTTGTTCATTATGAGTATGGAATGCTTCTTAAGAAGGCGGTAAACGACCTCGACAGAAGGGTTGTCTTCGTAGCGAGCGGGGACTTGTCCCATAAGCTTCAGGATTACGGGCCTTACGGTTATGCTCCCGAGGGACCGCAGTATGACGAACGCATAATGGATGTGGCGAAGAGAGCCGCTTTCGGTGAAATGCTTGACTTCGACGAGAATTTCTGCGACAAGGCAGCAGAGTGCGGTCATCGTTCATTTGTAATAATGGCAGGTGCTCTTGACGGAGAAGATGTTGCTACCACCGTTTATTCCCATGAAGATATAACCGGAGTGGGCTATGGTATTTGCTCATTTATCCCTTACGGTAAAAGCGAAAGCAGACATTTCCTTGATGTGAAGTTTCGTGAGAAGGAGGGAGCCCTTATGGAACAAAGAGAGAATTCGGATGACTATGTTAAGCTTGCAAGAGCTTCCCTCGAATATTTCGTTAAGAACGGTAAAGCGATGGAAGTGCCTGAGTGGGCGCCCCTCGAAACTTTGACAAATCAAGCAGGAGCATTTGTATCTGTCCATAAAATGGGACAGCTTCGCGGATGCATCGGAACTATTCTTCCGACAAAGGATAATCTTGCGGAAGAGATTATAGGCAATGCAATTAGCGCCGCATCACGTGACCACCGATTTAATCCCATAACTGAGGATGAACTTAAGTGGCTCGATATTAATGTTGATGTGCTTACCGAGCCGGAACGGATCGCATCTATAGATGAACTTGATGTTAAGAAATACGGCGTTATAGTTGAGAGCGGATATAAGAGAGGCCTCCTCCTCCCCGACCTTGAGGGCGTCGACACCGTAGAAGACCAGGTCGACATCGCCAGAAGGAAGGGTGGCATCCTCCCATCTGAAAGTATTCAACTATATCGGTTCGAGGTTGTAAGGCATACGTAATCATTTGGCAGGCATCTGAGGAGCCAAGACCCGCTAAGCGACATTAGGTTAACGGCGAATCAGCCAAGACCTGCTAAGCGATTTTCTGTATGAGCGTGCAGGTGCTTGGTGATGAGACGTAAGAATAAGACTGGATTGCAGGTGCTTGGTCCGAAGATGCAAGAAAAATGTTGACAATACCCTCCACTTATAGTAGAATACCTAGGCTAACGTTGTGAAAAGACCTCGCTTCACTAGCCCCGAAGCACGGTTTTTACAGATAAAATGCGAAGATTCTTTTTGGACATTTTGAAATTTTTGCAGTTTGTAACATTAAGGAGGAAATAACAATGAAGACTTATATGCCAAGTCCTACAGATGTAGAGAGAAAATGGTATGTAGTAGACGCAGAGGGTAAGACGCTTGGTCGTCTCTCATCTGTAATAGCAAGTGTACTTCGCGGTAAGAATAAGCCGACATACACACCTCACGCAGACATGGGTGATTATGTAATCGTTGTAAATGCTGAGAAGATCAAGGTTACAGGTAAGAAGCTTGAGCAGAAGATTTACTATCATCACTCAGAATATGTCGGAGGTATGAAGGAGACTAATCTTAAGACGATGCTTGAGAAGCATCCGGAGAGAGTTATCGAGCATGCCGTTAAGGGAATGCTTCCTAAGGGACCTCTTGGAAGATCTATGTATAAGAAGTTATTTGTCTATGCCGGACCTGACCACAAGCATGAAGCTCAGAAGCCGGAAGAGATGACAGTATAATTAGGAGGTAAAGAGAAGTGGCTAAGAAGAATAATAATAAATATTACGGCACAGGAAGAAGAAAATCATCTGTTGCAAGAGTATATCTCGTGCCCGGCACAGGCAAGATTACTATAAATAAGAGAGACATCGATGAGTACCTTGGTCTTGAGACACTCAAGGTTGTAGTAAGACAACCCCTTGTTGCTACAGATACAGTTGATAAGTTCGATGTTCTTGTAAATGTTAAGGGCGGCGGATATACCGGACAGGCAGGAGCCATCAGACATGGTATTGCAAGAGCTCTTTTAGAGGTTGATGCAGATTACAGACCTACTCTTAAGGCAGAAGGATATTTAACAAGAGATCCTCGTATGAAGGAAAGAAAGAAGTATGGTTTAAAAGCTGCACGTCGTGCACCTCAGTTCTCTAAGAGATAATTGTGGAGGGATTTTTTGCGTCAACAAAGGGATAACATCTGTTGCTTTTTTTTTCCATATTATGTAAAATTGTAGTAACTATGGCAAGTGGCTGAGCGAGCAAGTCCTGTTAAGTTACACTAAGCAAACGTCGAATCAGCCAAGACCTGCTAAGCGATTTTTTGTATGAGCGTGCAGGTACTTGGTGATGAGACGTATGAAGTATAGTAAGGCGTGCGGGTACTTGTCGCGAAGACACATGATGAAGAGGGGAGCATATTATGTATCAACTCAACAACGACATCGATCATATCAACTTAAGAAGGTATTGCAACAGACTCTCCATGAGCGGACTCGGAATGATTATCTTCTCCGTATGGAGCGTACTTCGATATGTAGTAATAGTTATACAAGACAAACAATATATTGATGTTGTAATTGGTGATGAATATACCAGAGAGCAGAAGCTGGCCGGGTATATTGTGTTTCTTATAATCTTTACTGTAACGCTGGCTATAGTAGTCGCCATCCCGATATATATCGGACGAGCGGCAATGAAAGTGGGAAAAGGCAAGAAGAAAAAGAGTTCGATAGTCTACATAGTTCTTACTGTTATTACACTTATAGCTATGATTGTTCCGTATTTTGACGGATACTCTCACGAGTTTGAATACGGGTTAATAATGACAATTGTCGCGATAATTATCGATATTACAATGACGTTCGCTTGTATCGAGATAATATATTGCGGAATCAGAGTTAGAATGCTTGATAGGAAAATTCAGTCCGGGGAGGTTAAGTAAATGCAGATAGATTTTCACTATTACGCTACATACTCGGCTGCAATTCTTGCGGGCTATAGTCACGAAGAGGCACTTGCTATCGGGTACAGCTCGATTACCGTTGACTTTTGTACTAAGACACTTCTTACTAAGCTTGAGGCACCACGGATTGCTGCCACATCGCAGTCCCAGATGGAGCTAATGGATGCGCCGACAGATGTAATGGGACTTCAGGATATAACAAGAATATGGTCTTCTTTTCATTTTCTTCCGAAGGATTTGTATGCTGAAAAGGAGAAATGTTCTAGGAAGTATCTTAAGAAATACCGTCTTATATGCGGTCCCAACGGAGATCTTGTCAAGGATACAGTTGAAAATGGAAAAGCATCAGGTACTCTCCAGGGAGTAGGCATTGCTATGCATGTACTTGCCGACACATGGGCTCATATGTATTTTGCTGGAACACCTTCTCTTGTTATTAATAATACGGATGATCACTTTTATGAGATTCTTCCCGATGGTACGGAGGAACATATTTCTTTTCGCCATAATCCTTTGGCACCTGATGATGCTGAGAAGAGAATATATACATCAAGCATTTACCAGAGTAACGAGAATAATATTATGAATCTTGGTCACGGTAGGGTAGGACATTTACCTGATTACGGATACTGTGTATACAAGTATCTTCCTTCATGGGGAGAATATAGGGAATTCGTTAAGGATAATCCTTCGGATTACAATAAAGCATATCGCCAGATGATATATGCCATGAAATACATTCGTGGGGTAAATGACAAGTTCTGCCTTGACACTTATGATGAAGAAGCAGTTAAAGGATATGAGGAAGAGATTGATAAGATAATTAAGACGAGACGCCTTCTCGATAGCGAAGATTGGAAGGCCTTCGGAGAGAGGCTTTCGGGTGAGACGATTCCCGACTATGACATTGACACATACCAGGACGAATATTTGAATGCGGCAGAGAAGAAGGAGACATTCCTCGGTAAGTTCATTGACGCAGCCATTAATCACAAAGCTATGGTTACCAGCAAGATATACGAATCCGGAAGTATGCTTGCGGGATACGGCGTTGTTCAGGATAGGAGGAAGGTCGCAATGGAAATGGTCAAGAATTCCCTGAAGGTAGGTGATGAGAATGACTAAGATGCAGAAGATTAAAAATATCCTTATTGCGATTTCGATGATACTTATGGCGGCGCTTTTTATACTCGATTCGGATCTTGGATATGATGTCATAGTTATTCTCTTGTCCGTTTATTTCATTGTAAATGGAATACGAACACTTTGGTTTTTCTTTACTATGGCACCGAGAATGGTGGGCGGAAGAAGAATTCTGTACCAGGGAATTCTTATTCTTAACCTTGGAATTTTTACCATGGTATTAAATGTAACTCCGACGGTATATGTAATGCTTTACCTATGCGGTGTATATCTATTCACCGGCGGAATAGACATTATGAATGCGGTGGATGCAAAGAAGATGGGCTCGCCATTTTTCAAGAGGAAGCTTATTACAGGTATTATAAATGTGCTTATTGGAGTGCTTTGCGTTGTATTCTTAAGGGATACGGAAATGCTGGTATATGTATTTGCCGGTGGTTTCATTTACAAGGCAGTTATCCGAATCATCGCCACATACCAGAAGTCGGAGATGGTATATGTACAATAGAAAGGAGCATATAATGTTCGAGGAGTTACAAGAAAAAGGCTTTGATACTGAGCAGGCACTTACATATACCGGCGACCCCGGTAAATATGTGAAGGCACTAACCAGATTCAAAGACGCCCACGAAAAGAACAGCGGTAAAATTCAGAGATTTTATGACGAAAAAGATATAGAGAATTATACACTTCTCGTTCATTCTCTTAAGTCGAACGCTCGCATGGTGGGATGTATGGACTTAGGAGCGCTTGCCGAGAAGCTTCAATATGCATCTCAAGATAATGATATGGACACGGTGGATGAATTTACCGATATCCTTCTTTCTATGTATAAGGATAAGGTTGCCGAGATAAAGGAATTCCTGGATAATCAAGAAGAAGACACGGGCATGAGTAAAGAGAGTGTAGTTAAGATTCTTGATGAGCTTAGCGGGGTATTAGAGGATTACGAGTACAATGAATCAATACTTCTTTTCAACAAGCTTTCCGACTACAACTTCAAGATTAGCGAGAAGTCTCTGTATAACGGAATTAAGGAAGAGATAGAAGAATTCCAGTATGACGAAGCAGCCGAGAAGGCTAAAGAATTGTCGGAGAAGATTAAGAAAGAATTGGAAGAGAAGGAAGAGTAGAATTTGAAAAGGAAGAGTAGTTTTTTTAAAGGGGATAAAATAAGTAGAATTCTTACAATAGTGGGCTTTATCATATTCCTGCTTTTTGTTGTGCTGGCTTCGGTCTTTTATCTTACCGGGGCTAATCTGACCAAGTCAAGGAGCGAGAGGAGCCTTATACTTGATGAGATGACAGATTGGACGCTTATTGATGGTGACGGTAATGCTTCAGAAGTGGAGCTGCCGGTGTCTGTTCCTACTGAGGACAGGAAGCGTTATACCATTGTGTCAACGCTCCCCAAGGATACAAGTTATTACACGGCGCTTGATTTCTGCAATTCCGTTGATGCGGATTTATATATTGACGGACGGCTGCGTTATCAGTTTAATCCTCCGGACAGTCCTGTGTTTGATGGCGGAATCAAGCAGTTCCATACATTGGTAAGTCTGAAGCCGGAAGACGGTGGTAAAGAAATAAGAATTGTAACAAGACCTATTGTGGGTGGTACCATATATCTTCAGAAGGTGTACGTAGGTACGGGACTCGGACTTATGACCAGAATAATAGATGCCAATTTGATGTTCTTTATTCTGTCGGCAGCCCTTGTTATTATTGCAACTATTGTGGTGCTTATAGGAATAGTGCTTCGTATTATGAGGCAAGATAATGCTCTTATCATTCCTGCGGGTGCGACCGTACTTTTTATATCGCTTTGGCTTGTGTTCAATTCCGAGTTATATCAATTCTTCTACCATAACAGTATTATCGGGGGAATCATGGCGAACCTGATGCTTCTTATGGTAGGGTATCCGATAATGGCTTACCTTAACGTTATTCAGGAGGGGAGGTTCAGGAGAGCTTATGCCATCGTCTCCATTGTGTGCGAGGTGCTTACGGTTGGCATAATTGTGCATCATTTTGTGATGGATCTTTCCTACAGAGATGAGACTACAGATGTAATGGCAGTTCTTTTGATTGTTGTTGTTACCTGTTCAGTGTGTCTTATAAAAGAAGTTATAAGTAAGCATTTTAAAGAATATAAACTGAGCTTTATCGGAACGATAATTCTTCTTGTCTATACAATTGTTGAGTTCATAATGTATATGGCGATTCCGGACAGACATGTGGGAACAGGTCTTATGGTTGGTGCATATGTGTGGATCGGTCTTGCCATAATGGAGCAGTTAGATAGGCTTAGTCGTGCCAAGGAAGCAGAGAAGGAAGCATTAAACGCAAGCGAAGCCAAGTCTAATTTCCTTGCCAATATGTCCCATGAGATAAGAACACCCATGAATGCAATTCTCGGTATGGATGAGATTATTATAAGGGAAGCTCGCGGTAATGAGAAGATTCTTAAGTATGCCGGTGATATTCAGTCGGCGGGTAATATGCTCCTTTCCATTATTAATGATATCCTCGACTTAAGTAAGATTGAGTCCGGCAAGGCGGAACTTGTAACGGAAGAGTTCGGCGTTGTCAATGTTATCAGGGATGTGGGAAATATCACAAGAAGCCGAGCAACCGACAAAGGACTTTCGTATTATATCTACGTTTCCCCTGATATCCCCAAGCAGTTTGTGGGAGACGAGATAAGAGTAAGACAGATTATGCTTAATGTAATCAACAATGCCATTAAATATACGAAGGACGGCTACGTTGAGGTTGACATAAAGTATGATGATTATAATGATGATCTTCCTGTTAAGGAGCTGATTGTTGCCGTTAAGGATACGGGTATCGGAATCAGGGAAGAAGACAAGGCGGAGATGTTCCAGTCATTCTCAAGACTTGAGGTTACCCGTAATAGGAAAATTGAAGGAACAGGCCTGGGACTTACAATTACAACCAAGTACCTCGATATGATGCACGGCGGCCTTGATTTGGAAAGCGAGTATGGCAAAGGTTCAACATTTACCATACATATACCTCTCGACATATCTGATGCTGAGCCAATCGGTGATATCAGAGACGCAGTTAAGAGCATGGAAGTTGTTAAGGAGTACATACCTAAGGTTATGGCACCGAATGCAAGGCTTCTTGTTGTTGACGATAATGAGATGAATCTGGATGTTATTGATGGTCTTCTTCTCGGAACCAAGATTCGTGTCGACAATGCAATATCCGGTGCTGACGGATTGGAACTCGTAGCGAAGAAGCACTATGACCTTATTTTCCTTGATCAGATGATGCCGGAAATGGACGGAACCACCACAATGAAGAAGATGAAGGAAATGGGTGTTGAAGCTCCCATAATCGTTCTTACGGCTGATGCCGGTGCCAAGAATGAATACCTAGGGGAAGGTTTCAACGGATTCGTGGCGAAGCCCGTAGAAGGCGCTGAAATTGAATCTGTTCTTGATGAATATCTTCCGGATAACCTTAAGCTTTCAGAAGATGAGATTAGGCAAATTGTGGAAGCTGAGAAATACGACGAAAAGCAAGATGTTAATCCTGTAAGTAAGAGCAAAATACTTGTTATTGATGACGATCCCGAATATCTTAAGAAGACAAGGGAAGCCCTTGAAGCAAGGTATGACGGTTCTTATGTAAAGGATATGGAGAAGGCGAAGAAATACTTAAGTAAGCATGAGGTGGATTATGTTGTATTTAAGGATCTTCACGTTATAGAGAAGGAAGACAAAGGGTAAAATGTACTTTTGTAAAGGAGGTTTTTTATGGCAGAAGTAATTATTACAAGTGACAATTTTGAAGAAGCAGTTCTTAATTCGGATAAGCCGGTTGTGGCTGATTTCTGGGCTACATGGTGTGGACCTTGTAATCAACAGGGACCGATCTTAGAGAGCTTCGCTGAAGAATTTGATGGGAAATATGTGGTGGCGAAGATAGACGTTGACGAGAACCAAGAGCTCGCAGGTGAGTACAGTATTATGAGCATCCCAACCATTAAGATTTTTAAGAACGGCGAGGCTGTTAAGACGGCTGTCGGTGTGCAGACAAGGGAGCAACTAATAGACCTTATAGAAGGCTAAGAACACAATGATAAGAAAGGGATCATCTATGATAGAGTGCATTATAGAAAACAGCATAAATCTGGATGATCCTTTTTACGTTCCGGAAATCATGACCCCCTTGTCGGACAGAAGGAAGGAGAAGATCCTTCGCTACAAGCAACCGGAGGACAGGAAGCGTTCCCTCCGCGCCGGCATCATGATTCATGAGAACCTTTTAAGACATGGCAAAAATCCGGAAGATATAACCATCAGTAAGAACGGCAGACCTTCCATAGAAGGACTCGATTTTAATATAAGCCATTCAGGGAAATATGTTATAATGGCAATATCCGATACCGAGGTTGGTTGTGACATCGAGCATATAAGAGACAGAAACGTCACTCCCGCCAAGAAATGCTTTTCCGAGAATGAACTCTCATGGATGAACGAATCGGACGCACCGACTCTTTCGTTCTATCGAATCTGGACGGCAAGAGAGAGTTACATCAAGCTTACCGGCGAAGGGATACTGCTGGAATTCGACAGATATGAGATTTCTTTTGACGAAGAGAAATGTAGGGATATCCCAATCAACCTAACGGCCAAGTTTCTCGGAAGTGCTCACATAATAAGAGATAAAAAGACGCAGGAATATATAATATATCAATGGCTCTATGATGAAGAGTACGTTGTGTCAGTATGTATAGCGGGCGTTGAATCAGCCGAGACCCGCTAAGTTCCGTGACGGCCACGGCGACTATATCAGAGTGAATTCAGAATGCACAAGATGAAAGGAAACTACATGAACAAAAGAATTACAGCGCTAGCAATAATATCAATACTTACATTATCCCTCGCCGGCTGCAGCTGCAGTAACACCTCGAACCTCTCGAACACGACAACCAACACCACAACAAACCCGGCGAACAACTTCGGTAACTACCATCCGGCTCTGCGCGAGTATGTATACCGCAATGCCGGTGAGAAGATTATTGACAACCAGTCGGTTCCCGATAGTTACAGAGAACCTGCAACGATGCAGGGTCGTCTTCAATACGAGGACTATAATACATTTGACTATAACGGCGATATGCGTCAAATGGAGAAATATCTCGTGGTATACACGCCATACGGGTATGATTCAAGTAAGGAGTATGACATACTGTATGTGACTCACGGTCATACCGGCGGTGCCACAACGTGGATAGGATCGCCGACGGATCCTCATAATATGAAAAATGTCTTGGATCATCTTATTGAGAATGGCGAAGTTCGCCCGATGATTGTGGTAAGCGTCACATACTATGATGATAATAAAGACGAAGAAACTTCCGATTATGATATGGAGATTCTTAATGCGTTCGGTAAGGAGCTTCGTAATGATATAGTTCCTTTTGTGGAATCTAAGTATTCTACGTATGCTAAGAGCACCGATCCGGAAGGACTAAAAGCTTCGAGAGACCATCGTATTATGGGTGGCTTCTCAATGGGTGGTGTAACAACTTGCCAGCAGATATGCGAGTCAATGGATTATTTTAGGTTCTATATGCCCGTGTCGGGTTCCCTTTATTGGACGACGGATGCATACTCGAACAGGAAGAATTTCGACGCAGGGGCTAAGATGGAAAATGCTGTAAAGGCGCAGGGCTACGGCAAGGACGACTTCTTTGTCTATATATCCACCGGCACGGTTGACTTTGCTAAGTCAACTGTTGATATGCAGTTTGATGATGTTAAGAATCATCCGAATATGTTCAAGGTGGGATTACCCGGTGAGGAAGGCGTTAACTATTGCTACGGTCTCGGGCTTAACGAAGGTCATAACGATCACGGAAGAGAGACTGCGGTCTATAACGCGCTGCCTGCCATATCAGCACTTATAGGACAGAGAGAACAGTAAGGAGTATATATGGAATCGTTACTTAAGATACTTGTTACCGGTAAAAACAGAAGAATTGCGAAGGACGTATGCGATCACTGCAGAGAGGACAGGGACTACCTTACCGTTATGTGCCCTCCCGATCGAGCAGTCATTTTCGATATTATTCATGCGGAAATGCCAAACGTTGTAATTATATGTACCAACAATGAGACGATAGATGAGATTAGGGACTACAACATTTTGTCCGGTGCCATCGGCATGGGGACAATGTCCGTCTTTGTGATTGCCAATGAGGAGGATCAGCAGAGGTTTCAGAATTTCTCCAGTCTTCAGAAGGTATACTTTCTGTCTCGTCCCGTATCACTGTTCTCACTATATGAGAAGCTCATAATTGTTGCGGACGATCTTAAGGATATAAAGGATGATAAGTCGGCATTTATGGGAGAATTCAACAACCCCAACGTAGGAATTGAGAGGAAGAGAATTCTTGTTGTTGACGACGATACGCAGCAGCTTATGCACATTAAGGACTTACTTGAAGAGTTCTATGATGTGTCGGTTGTTAAGTCGGGAGAGGCGGCGCTTAAGTACCTCTCCAAGAAGAATGCAGACCTAATCCTCCTCGACTATGTCATGCCCGAAATGGATGGTCCCACGGTACTCGATGCGCTGAGGCAGGATTCCTACATGAGAACCATTCCCGTCGTCTTCCTTACCGGTATTACTGAGAAGGCCGTAGTGGTCGAGACGCTAACTATACTTAAGCCACAAGGCTACATAGTAAAACCGGCTAAGAAAAGTGAACTTGTAGCTAAGATTATAGACGTTTTAGGCGCAAGATAAGAACTAAAGGGAGATAGCATTATGGATTACAACTTAGATACATTAGCCCCACTCGGCATCGACATCGACACCGGCCTTGACTACACCCGTGCGGAAGATAAGTACATTTCCGCATTGCAGAGGTATTACAAGGCCTATGACAAGAACAGCTCGTCAGCCGAGAATTTCTACTCTGCCAAAGACTGGGATAACTATACTATTATTGTGCACTCCCTTAAAAGTAATTCCAAGATGATAGGTGCGCTATCTCTGTCCACGGAGTTCGAAAAGCTGGAGATGGCATCAAGAAACGGCGAGACTTCTATTATAGAAAGTAACCATAGTAGCACCATGTCTATGTACAAAAAAGTTATCGAAGGCCTTAAGCCAATCGGTGAAATGAGTGCCGTTAAGCCTGCTGACGAAATAGATGCTGACGAAGCAAGAAAAGTGGCTAACGAACTTCTTGAAGCCCTTGACGATTTTGATGACGAGGTCTCTTCTGAACTTGCAAGAAAGCTTTCCGGCTATCCCTTTAGGATCACACAGAGAGATAAGCTCTCGGAAGCTACCGAATTAATATCCGACTTTATGTATGATGACGCAGCCGAGATAATAAAAGAAATAATCCCCGGCATTGAGTAGAGGTCCTATGAAACGTGTAAAGTTCTTTTCGTCTGTTATCTTAATAATTGTTGCAGCCTATATTATTATAGGTGAAATTGTGTTCCCTGAGTATGTTCCGGACATGGGAGCAATCTGCGAGATTCTTCCAAGTGATAGCTTTGTCAAGATTAATCCTGATGGTTCGAGAGAACCCTTCGAAGTCCCCGGTAAGGCTGATGGCGACATTGTATTTGAGACAGTTCTTCCGGATGAGCTCGGAAGAGATAAGGATGCGCTGTGTCTTCGCGGTAAGGATATGCGAATCTATATTGATGGGAAGCTTCGTGAGAATTATGAGGTTCAGGATAATATGCTTCTCGGAGACCGCTCTTCCGAGTGCTATATAATGACATCTCTGTATCCCGAGGATTCAGGCAAGACGCTTACCGTTTATTATGCCTACAATGCCGGCGTTGTCTACGAGGTGTTCGTGGGCAATAGGATAGGTGTGTTTTCGTATTTGTTTAAGTATTACGGAGCTGAACTCTTTGTGGGGTTAGCCGTTCTGATCCTCGGTCTTATATGTTATCTTGCAGCCCTCGGATATCAGCGTGTTCATAAGCGCTATCTCGAGCTTCGAGACCTTTCCCTTGGTGTTATAATCGGTGCAATTTGGGTTCTAAGTAATTCCGTTTTCAGACAGCTGTATTCCAGAAATATATCGATAATGGCTAATATACCATTTCTAATGGTAATGATAATGCCACTTCCGTTTCTTGTATTCATTAATTCCCTTCAAAATGGAAGGCACTACAAGCTTATCAGAGTGGCTCTTGATATAGAGCTACTTGACTTTGTTGTGTGTGCGGTGCTTTTTGTAAGCGGTCTTGTACCGCTTGCGGGAACGTTTATCCTTGCGGCATCATCAGCAGCCGCGTCTATCGGAATTATCGCATACACAATGATTAGAGATACAATTGATAAGAAGATACGTCCATATAGATATGTTGCATTTGGCTTCATGGCACTTGGTATTGCCGCCATAGTTCAGATACTTATATATCTCTTTGCTCATAACGGAGTGTTCTCAGGGCTCTTTATGGCGCTGGGACTTCTTGCGTTCATAATCTGCGCCATGATTCATACAATAAGGCAGATTATAGGAATTCAGCTTGCGGCCAAGGATGCCCTTGATGCCGGTAAGATCAAGGACGAATTCCTTGCCAATATGTCCCATGAGATTAGGACGCCACTTAACGGAATTCTCGGAATGAACGAGATGATTCTTCGAGATACGAAGGAGAGGCGCACCAGGAAATATGCGGTTAATATTAAGGGCGCCGGAGAGACTCTTCTTGCACTTATTAACGATATACTTGACTTAAGTAAGATTCAAGCAGGAAGACTTACGCTTATTCCTGCGAAATACGATGCATCATCTCTTCTTAATGATGTCCTTAATATGACACGCTCCAAGGCACTTGAGAAGGATCTGGATTTTAAGTTTGATGTTTCTGAAAATGTGCCTGCAAGCCTTAGGGGTGATGAAATAAGAGTGAAGCAGATTCTCCTCAATATAATCAATAATGCGGTAAAATACACGAGCGAGGGATATGTTCATGTGAAAATAGGCGTAAGAAATAGTGATATTCCGAGCATGACAACCCTTCGTGTCGAGGTTTCTGACAGCGGGGAGGGAATTAAGCCCGAGGATATGGGCAAACTGTTCAAAAGCTTCCAGAGAATAGATGAGAAGAGTAATAAGAAGATTGAAGGTACCGGTCTCGGACTTCATATCACGAATCGTCTTGTCAATATGATGGACGGAAGAATAGAAGTAGAAAGCGAATATGGTAAAGGTAGTACATTTCGCATATTCCTGCCTCAGGAGGTTGCTTCCGATGATACCATCGGCGATTTCTCGAAGGCCGTTCAGGAATATGTTGACAATATGAAGCTCTCTGAGACGACACTTTATATACCGGATGCTAAGATTCTTGTCGTTGATGATAATGAGATGAACCTTGATGTTATGGAAGGCCTTCTTCGTGACACCAAGGCTAAGGTTGAATATGCCCTCTCCGGTGAAGAATGCCTAAGTAAACTTAGGGAGAAGAAAGACTTCGACATTATAATGTTAGACCAGATGATGCCCGAGATGAGCGGCGAAGAAACGCTCTCTATAATTCAGAAGGAGAACCTCGCATCAGGTACTCCCGTGGTAGCACTAACAGCTGATGCCATTGTGGGTGCGAAAGAGAATTATCTTAATATGGGATTCACCGATTACCTCTCTAAGCCTGTTCACTACGAGGAATTAGAAGAACAGCTTAAGAAACACATTTCCAAGGATAAGCAAAAGGAAAGGGCAGAAGAAAAAGGAAGCCTCCCCATACTTCTCCTCTGGGGCATGGATCCCGACCGCCTCCGCGACGAAAAAGAGAAGCTCTCTGAGAACTACAAGTGTGTATGCGTCGTCGGCTCCAAGGCCATGGAGCGCTACGTAGAAAAGAATCACCCGGAGAGAGTTATGAGAGTATATTGACAATACTCCAAAAAGTGTTACAATATCTTGTATGTATGCACATTTCTATGTAGCATATAATGTAGTATTAGTTAAGATAGACATTTTGCGGAGGAACGAAAGTGGGAGAGAGAGACAACAATACAGAACGTAAATTAAAAAAGCAACCCTGGTTTGCCATGGCGGTTGCTCTTTGTATAGCAATACTTTTTTACTTCATACTGAGTAATCTTGACACAGCAGTGTCAGTGGTTGGTACAGTCTGCTATTATATCTATCCGATAATCGCGGGTGTGATTCTGGCATATCTTATTAATCCCCTAATGAAACTTTTTGAACATAAGGTGCTTGGTAAGATGAAAAAACCGGGCATAAGAAGAGCCCTTGCTCTTGCGATGGCCATTATAATTGTGCTTGTTCTTATAGCCCTTATAATATGGCTTCTTATTCCGGATCTCTACGGAAGTATTGTTACAATTTATAACAATAAGGATGAGTATCTTAATGAGATATATGATGTTCTTGATAAATGGGGTGCCACATCAATCCTTACCTATCTTCAGGGATTGACATCGGGTAAGTCGAGTCTGTTCGAAACCGTAATAGGCTTCCTCGGTAATAACGGAGAAGCTATTAAGGACGGTGTAATGACAATCGGCGGACACCTTGGTGCATGGGGCATTGGTCTTATCTTCTCAATATATTTCCTCGCAGCGAAGGATAAGATAATTGAGACATCTAAGAAGCTTCTCGGTGCCATGCTTCGTACAGAAAAAAGAACTTCTAATGTACTTAAGCATCTTACACGCATGAATGAGATAGTATCTAAGTACCTTGCTTTTACTATTGTTGACAGTATTCTTATCGGAGTTGCAACGGCAATATTCATGGTGATTTTCGGAATGGAATATGTTGGACTTCTTGCAGTACTAATCGGTGTTACCAACCTGATACCTACATTCGGACCTGTTATTGGTACTGTGCTGGGTGCCGTGATACTCCTTCTTTCTAACCCATGGCATGCACTTGCATTCGTAATATTCGAACTTGTATATCAGACCTTAGACGGTTATGTAATAAGACCGAAGCTCTTCGGTAAGACACTTGGCGTATCAGGTCTCTGGATACTTGTTGCCATTATCGTAGGCGGAAGAATTCTCGGAGTAATCGGTATTCTTATTTCAATACCTGTTGTTGCAATAATCGATTATCTCATTAAGGAAGTATATTTGCCATCTAGAAGAGAAAAAGCTAAGAAAGATAAAGAAACAGAAGGGGAGAAAACCAAAGAAGTAACAAAAATAGAAGAAAAGAAACACGAGGATGACAAATAATAAGGAGGTCAAGTTATGACAATCTATGAGAGACAGCATGCAGAGAAGGAGAGATTTATATTCCTTATTCGTACGCTTACGATGATAATTCTCGCCATTATTTCGTTTCTGTACATGGGCGGTAGCTTGTTCGGAATGATTAGAACCGGCGTCATTGCCGCAGGCGCAATTTTCTACCTGGTGTGTTTCCTGCTTAAGAAAAGCGGAGAAGGACTTGCCAAGGTGTGCCTCATTATTCTTGCTATATGTTATGCGTGGCTGTTTCTTACAGCAGGACAACCTTATCTATTCATTATACAATTCCCCATAATGTTCGTCGTTATATTAGACCAGCAGAAGAAGACGACGCTAGTCTCGTCTTCTGCATGTATCGTGGTAAATGCCATATATCTTGTTATATTCCTTATAACCGGCGATATGTCTGAGCTTATGGTTGAGATTATCTGCTTTGTATTCGCGGTGTCGACGGCAGTAATGGGTGCCGTTCTTACCGTCTTCATGGAGAAGCAGACAATTGAGATGACAACGCACCTTAAGAAGCAGACCAGTGAACAGGGTGATATTGCTGAAAATATTATTAAAGAATCCACGGTTATTCTCGAGAAATTAGATGAGGCAACTGATATTGTGGCCAAGCTTAATGAGGGAATCGAGAAGAGCGGTGAGTCATCTAACAGTATTTCCGTTGCAATTCAGAGTACTGCAGAGGCCGTTGAGAATCAGACGGAAATGACATCTCAGATACAAGAGAGGCTTGAGGAATCGGCTGAAAGTGCCAATATTATGAAGAAGGCAAGTGACGATACGTCGCATGCGGTTAAGGAAGGTGCCAATCTTCTTACAGAGCTTGAGAAGAAGGCCGAAGAAACAGGAGAGATTAATAGGATAACAGTGGAGGCAACGAAGAAGCTTCAAGCCAGAATTGAAGAGGTTGAAGAATTTACCGGAGCAATTCTTAACATTTCCAATCAGACCAATCTTCTTGCGTTAAATGCGTCTATTGAGGCGGCAAGAGCCGGAGAAGCCGGTAAAGGCTTTGCTGTCGTTGCAGACGAGATTAGAGAGCTTTCTGAAGGAACCAAGTCCGCTACCGAGAAGATTACCGAGATTATTACTAAGCTCGCCGATGATATGAAGGATGCCACATCCAATATGATTAAGACATCCGATAGTATTACACAGCAGAGCGAGATGATAGAGGATACAGGAGAGAAATTCGAAGTTATTAACAATAATATCGTTGGACTTATGGATTCCATTAATAATATCACTGTTGTTATTCGTGATGTAGTGGATGCTAACTCCAGGATTATGGATTCTGTAACCAATTTATCTGCTACTACCGAGGAAGTAGCAGCATCTACCACAGCACTTGCTCAGCTTGGCGATGATAATGTAGCACACATGACCGAAATGACCGAGAGACTCGATGTAATCAACGATGCAGCCGTTCAGATGAAGGAATGCTTGTAAAATGTTCTTATAAATGTTATAATATTCCAGCGTGTTTTTGCTCAACGTAAAATGCGAATTCTAAACACGCAGGAGGAATTTAGAAATGGAACAAAGAGATTTCGACAAGGTTAGGGCATCTGTCAAGCAGCAATGTGGCAGAAAGGTTATTATTCAGCTTGACAAAGGACGTAACAAAGTTGATGTACAAAAAGGAGTTATTAAGGGGGCTTATCCAAGCGTATTTACGATTCTCGTAGATGATAAGGATGATGATAAGCCGGCACAGTTACTTTCGTTCAGTTATACTGATATTATCACTAAGGATATAAGAATGAAGCTGTACTAGGCTTTATACAGGTATTATATATGGCTAAGAAAATTAAACAACCGTTAACCAAAGCGGAGAAGCGGAAGAAGAGAAGGAAGACGCTCATCATTATTGAGGTGATAATTCTTCTCATAGTTGTGGCTTTTCTTGTGGCATGGCTCAAGTTCGGGCTTATAAGCTGTGAAGATCTGGGAGATTTATCGAAGAATAAATTATCTACCGATACAATCGATCTTCTTAAGGGATACAAATGTATAGCGTTTTTCGGAGTTGACAACCGGTCTAACGGCAATTTTGAAAGCGGTAATTCCGACAGTATTATGGTTGCATGTATCAATAATGATACGAAGGAAGTAAGGGTTATATCACTCTACAGAGATACAGCTCTTATGATGAAGGACAACGTAATCAGAAAATGTAATTACGCATATAATCACGGTGGATATCAGGAGGCAATAGAGATGCTTAATAGGAATCTCGATCTTGATATTCAGGAGTATATAGCAGTTGATTTCAATGCGCTTTCCGATGTTATCGATGATGTCGGCGGTGTTGAGATTGACCTTACGGCTGAAGAAGCTAAGCTTATGAATAATGATTACATCGGTGAGGTTGCAAGCATAACAGGCAAGCACTCAGACGGTGTGGCGGCAGGTCATCAGACACTTAACGGTGTAGAGGCTACGGCTTACTGTAGACTTCGTTACACATCAGGCGGTGACTTCAAGCGTGCCGAGAGACAGAGAACGGTTCTTTCGCAGATTGTCAACAAGGTTAAGAATATGAGTGCAGCTCAGGCTCTTAAGCTTGCTACCGATGAAAATGTGCTTAAGGAGATCTCAACAAGTCTCAGTGCTTCAGAGATAGCAACGCTGGCGTCAGCCTTAAGAGATTATAATCTCGGAGCAACAAGCGGCTTCCCGTTCGATAAGACCACCGGAACCTACGGTAGCAAAGGAAGTCTCGTTGTACCGTGTACACTTGATACCAACGTATCGAAACTCTATTTCTTCTTATTCAATAAAGAGGGATACGTTCCGTCGGAAGAGGTTAAGAAGATAAGTAGGGACATCGTGGACTTGACCGGTAAGACGGAGAAGAATGCCGAGGTTGATGAGTACTAATTTTTATATGGGAAATGTTATTAAGAGACGGGAGTTCATGCTTCTGTCTCTTGTATTATGTCCAACTTTATACATATTTGTGTCACAGTTTTAACACAAATTAGGATTAACCTTTGTTATGTATGAGACGATACAGATTGTAGAATATATACAGACCTACTGGGAGGTGACATAATATGGATACAAGAAAATCAGGTTTTGGTATGAAGTTAGTAAAGGTAATAGTTATCGCTTTAGTGTTCGGGTTGGTGGCCGGCGGCACGTTCGCAGGCGTTAACTTTGCATATTCTAAGTTCTTCCCAAGCACGACGACCGAAACGTCGGGCTACAAGGGAACTGCAGTAGAAGGCACGGCTGTATCAACTGCAACGACGGTAAAGGACGTGTCTGACATCGTAAGTAACGTTATGCCGTCCGTTGTGTTACCAACATTTCCCTTACACAATATCGTACGCTTTACGGAACCGGCGTTCAGGAGACGCCCAGCGCAGGAACCGGCGTAATATTCAACCAGGATAATGAGAAAGTATACATTGTTACCAATAACCATGTTGTGGAGAATTCCAATTCTCTTACGGTAACATTTTCAAATGGAACTGCTGTTGATGCTGCCATCGTTGGAGCATCACAGACGGATGATATCGCTGTTATAAGTGCTAAGCTTAGCGACATTGATGAGGCCACAAGGTCGACGATTAAGGTTAGTGTAATAGGAGATTCCAACGAGCTTGTGCCCGGAGACGGTTCGATTATTATAGGAAATGCTCTTGGCTACGGTCAGTCAGTTACAACAGGCGTTATCTCTGCATTAAACCGTAAGATTAACGCTCAGGATAACTACGGAAGAAACATAACCAACACGGTAATCCAGACGGATGCGGCCGTTAACCCCGGTAACTCCGGAGGACCGCTTCTTAATATGAAGGGTGAGATGGTTGGAATTGTGTCTGCGAAATTCTCTGATACAACGGTAGAAGGAATGGGATACGCGATACCAAGCTCAACCGTTGCTGCAATTATCAATGAAATAATGAATAATAAGACAGCTAACAGTTCGGAAAATGCCAATACAAACGGTGGTGCATATCTCGGAATAGCGGGTATGGATATATCGCAATCCATTGCAAGGCAATATAATATTCCTATAGGAGTATATGTAACGAAGGTTTACACGGGAGCTGCAGCAGAGAAAGCCAACATTTCTCAAGGAGATGTAATTACAGCGATTGACGGCACGCAGGTAACAAGCATGTCTCAGGTTAAGAACATTCTCACCACGAAGAAATCCGGCGACAAGATAACCATAACAGTCGCCAAGGCAGACAGTAACTATAAGTCAGCCAAGGTGGAGGTGACGTTATAGCAGGATAGGTAACTACCGGTTCTGCTTCAGCACAGAGAACACCCCCGGCATCCCATTTTTAACGAGGGACACCTTCCCGGCAATGAAAATCGTACCCTTTACATTACAATTATAAATGGGCAAATAGAGAACCCTAAGCTTCGGACCGACATCAAGGTAGTTACGAAGCTTACGGAACAATTTAGATTTAAATTCATCCCTGAGGAAGCTTGATATCTCTTCCTCGGGGATTTCTGCGTTAATTTGGCGCTCTACCGCAGAGAGGAGCCATCTGTAGTATTCTCCCGCAAGAACCGATAAGCAATATCTGTCAAGTGTTCCAAAGCGCTTCTGCTGGTTGTAGAACTTCTTTATGCGCTTCTTCTGCAATTCAAAATACTCCGGAAGATACTTCTCCGTAAGCCTATTATCGGCGGTATTGCAGTAGCGGTACAATTTATCCTCCAGGACAACAAGAGACGAGGCATTTTCGAATGCATCAATATTGAAGAGTATGTCTTCTACATGCTTGATGTCTGTGAATCTAGCCTTACATTTCCTAAGATAATCAAGGTTATAGGCCTTGTTCCAAGGATATCCTAGCATTGTCTCCTCCTCAAGGAGTACTGCGAAGCGATGTATGTCCTCTTTCTCTGTTAAATGCGTACTTGGCAGGGAATGAGAATTCTTATACATAAGCTGTCCGTCTGCATTGTAATATTCTTCCCAAAGAGAGTACACCAAGATGTCCGGGTGTCTCTTTTCGATGGCTTTCACAACTGTGCTGAAAAGCTTCTTGTCATACTTGTCATCAGAGTCCAGGAATATGATGTAGTCGCCGGTAGCTTTATCGAGCCCGACATTTCTCGTTAGCCCCGGTCCCAAGTTCTCATTGTTGGTGACATATGACACATTAGTATATTTCTGCGCATAGGTTTTGCAGATTCCTTCCGTTGAATCTGTGGACGCGTCGTTAACAAGAATAAGTTCGAAGTTCTTGTAGTCCTGCGAGAGTACATTCTCTACGCAGGGCACGAGGGAGGTCTCCCTATTGTAAATGGGTATTACTATTGATAGCTTTATTTTATTACTCATTTTTTACTCCATTTCTTGCGCCTTCGGTCTCAACGAATTGTTAATATATCTATGCTGCCCCTTTACCGACTGGAACACGCGTATCTCACAGTTCTTCGGCCTTGGCCTCCAATAGAGCCCACTCTCCTTGTCCATAAGATACCCTGACATCGGCCTCATTATTCCACCGTGACATACAACAAGTACATTCTTATAGTTCTTTGTCTCCAACTCTTTTAGAAATCCATGGCTTCGGCTTACCATAGATTCCACCGATTCAACCGTTTTGGGGTTCGGGAATGTCTCCGGGAATAGCCAAAAGGCGTTGAAGCGCGGCCCTAGGTTATTATATTTCCTAAGCTCATAATCTCCGAACTCGACTTCTCTTATTCTTTCGTCAGTAATAATCTCTTCTTCCGGCTTGCCGGAGAGGATAGAAGCGGTCTGGATTGCTCTGATCAGCGGACTGGAATATACGGCGTCGAACTCTATGCCTTCTAAGAATGGACGAGCTTCCTTCGCCTGAGTAATTCCATTCTCGTTAAGGGGTTCGTCTGTCCGTCCCTGCATCAGCTTCCGCCTGTTTAATTCCGTCTGTCCGTGTCTGGTTAAGTATATTTTCATAATTAACTCCTTGTAAGCATATAGCTAACAGGCAAGTACATAGTCATACATTTATACATAAATCTTGTAATGGACACTCATCACACTTGGGCTTTTTCGCATAACATATATTCCTGCCAAATGTTATAATCTGTATGTTATATAGTATCCAGTGCTCCTCAGGGAGTACTCGCATCAAATCTTTTTCAACCTTGACGGGGTCCGACTCGGTGGTAAGCCCCAACCTCCTGGATATCCTAAGCACATGCGTATCAACAACGATACTCGGTATATGATACACATTTCCCAGAATAACATTGGCAGTCTTCCGTCCCACACCGTCAAGCGTCAGAAGCTCATCCATATTGTCCGGCACGCGCCCATCGTATTCAGATATAAGCTTCTTGCAACAGTTAATGATATTCTTAGACTTCGCCCTGTGGAAACCTATGGAATGGATATCCTTCTCCAGTTCCGAAGCCGAAGCCGAGGCGAATGCATCCAAGGTCGGATATTTCACGAAGAGGTCCTTTGTCACCATATTAACTCGTTCATCGGTACACTGTGCACTCAGGATAACCGCAATAAGAAGCTCGTAGGGCTCAGTGTGATTAAGGTAACATATGTATTCCGTTCCGTATGTTTCGTCAAGCACATCAAGAATAGCTTTAACTCGCTCTGTAGAGATAGTAGTTCCCATTAGTAACCCTTTCTGTACTTAACGAAGGTACCCTTCCAAATGCTGGGGTGGAAAAGCATCAGCATCGGGAATATCTCAAGTCTTCCCGCAAGCATGTCGAATATAAGCACCCATTTGCAGGGGATAGAGAAGAAGCTGAAGTTCGCTGTTGGACCAACCATATCGAGGCCCGGACCGATATTATTGAATGTTGCCACCACCGATGTAAATGTTGTGACAAGGTCATGGCCGTCAAGTGCAATAAGTATCAGGGAAACAATAAACACTGTGGCATATGAAACAAAATAAATCGCTGTTCCGCGAAGCGTCTTGGAATCAACCGTTTGCCTGTCCATTTTAATGGACTTAACCTCACGGGGTCTAAGGAACGAATTGGCTTCTCGAAGAAACATTTTCACACCGATACATATTCTGGATACCTTGATTCCGCCGGCAGTACTTCCCGCGCATCCGCCACAGAACATAAGAAGTACAAGGAGTACTCTTGAAAACGTCGGCCAGGCGTTGAAGTCAGTTGTGGAATATCCCGTAGTTGTCATTATGGAAGCAACCTGGAATGATGACTTGGTGATGGCATCGAATAAGCTTTCGCACATTGAATATATGTTGATTGTAATTACTATTATTGCCGCCAGTACGATTCCGAAGTAAGTCCATATTTCTTCTTTTGAAAATGCTTTTTTGAAGCGGCGGAACAGTATCAAAACGTAGGCGTCAAATGTGACTCCGAAGAGAAGCATAAATATTGTTATAACCCACTGCGATGCTACAGGGTAGCTGCCAACCGATGTATTAAGTATTCCGAAGCCTCCCGTTCCGGCTGTTCCGAAGGTCATACAGATTGAGTCGAATACCGGAAGGCCGGTAATGAGTAGGATTATGAATTCAAGCGCTGTAAGAACAGAGTAGATAACATACAGAAGAAGCGCTGTCTGCTTTAACTGTGGCAACGATTTCTCCACCTGCGGCCCCGGCGATTCTGCTTTCATTAGGTTAACGTTGGAACCACCCGTCAGCGGAATAACGGCAAGCAGGAAGATAAGGATTCCCATACCGCCAACCCAGTGTGTGAAGCTTCGCCATATAAGTGATGCGTGTGAGAGTGCTTCCACATCTTCGAGGATACTGGATCCTGTTGTTGTGAAGCCCGAAACGATTTCGAACATAGCATTTGTAAATGAGGGGATTTCTCCTGCGAATACGAGGGGAAGTGCGCCGAATATGGATAGGAATATCCAGCAGAGAGCTGTGGCGACGCAACCCTCTTTTATGTATAAAGTGTTGTTTTTTGGTTTGAAAAAGTTAATAATCGAGCCCAATGCAAATAGAGCGACAGCCATTATGGCATAGATAAAGCCCTCCGATTCGTTGTACACAAGTGCCGTGATTGACGGAATCAGAAAGAGGAGGCCTTCTATTCTAATAATGTGTCCCACGATGTGGACTATCATTCTAAAGTTCATAGTGAGTTCCTCTAATTCCATTAATTCGGCTCATCACCAAGCACCCGCACGCTCATACGAAATGTCGTATGCGCACCCCGAACGGGGTGTGCCGGTAACTTAGCGGGTCTTGGCTGATTCGCCGTCTGCCTAAATTCTAGTTTATATATAGTATTCCGTCAATAGACACTTGCCATTTGATTGATAATTTACTTAATATATGATAAAATTTTCTGGTATAAATATGGTAAAACGGAGGAAACTGTTTATGAAATACGATTATCTTGTTGTGGGTGCCGGCTTGTTTGGCGCAACGTTTGCATATGAAGCCAAGAAACGGGGTAAAACCTGCCTTGTTATTGACAGGAGAGATCATATTGCGGGAAATGTGTATACAAAGGAAGAGGCCGGAATTAACGTTCACGTCTACGGCGCACACATTTTCCATACATCGGACAAAGCAATATGGGATTATATAAACGAGTTCGCTGAATTCAATAATTATATTAATCAGCCGGTTGCCGTATATAAGGACGAGCTCTATAACTTGCCCTTCAATATGAATACCTTCAGCAAGATGTGGGGTATTAAGACTCCCGCCGAGGCTAAGGAGATAATCGAGAAGCAGAAGGCAGAATATAATATCGACGAGCCCAAGAACCTTGAGGAGCAGGCGCTTTCCCTTGCCGGCAAGGACGTATACGAGAAGCTTATTAAGGGCTACACCGAGAAGCAGTGGGGTAGGAAATGTACGGACCTTCCCGCATTTATCATAAAGCGTCTCCCTATGAGATTCAGGTACGACAACAACTATTTCAACGATAGATATCAAGGTATCCCCATAGGAGGATATACTAAGATTGTAGAGAAGATGCTTGATGGTATCAACGTCAAGGTCAACGAGGATTTCTTCGACCTTAAGAAGACCGGTAAGCTTTCTGACGGCACGGAAGTAGAATACGACAGGATTCTCTTCACAGGTCAGATCGATGAGTATTTCGACTCTAAGTTCGGACCGCTTGAGTACCGCTCAGTTCGTTTCGAGACGGAAGAGCTTGACACCGATAACTACCAGGGAAATGCTGTTGTGAACTATACGGAGCGCGAGGTTCCCTATACTCGAATTATTGAGCATAAGCATTTTGAATTCGGTGAACAGCCTACGACGATTATTTCGAGAGAGTATTCATCTGAGTGGAGCCCCGGAGTTGAGCCCTATTATCCGGTCAACAACGACAAGAATAACGCCCTTTACGAGAAGTACGCCGCTGAGGCGAAGAAGGAAGGAAATGTTATATTCGGCGGTCGTCTCGGTCAGTACAAGTATTACGATATGGATAAGGTGCTTATGGCTGCCCTCGACTGTGTTAAAGAGGAATTTAATTAAGCTAAAGCTTTCGGTGAATAATGGATTATATTTACGCCAAATATAAATATTCCAACAAAATAAAACTGGTTAGAATGCTTCTTGTTATCGCGATAGCGGTTACTTGCTTTGTGGTAGGGGGTGTCCGAATATTCGGACATAATCCCGATGCCGGCGCAGGCTTCAGAGGCTACGCATGGTTTGTTCTTATCGTAGGAGGAATCCTGGTGCTGGTTGTCGGGTTCTTCGAAATATACAGAGAGATTCCCATAGACAAGGTATATCCTTTTATCGCCATTACGCTGGGGATTATTTATATCGTGCTTGTTCCCGCATTCGAGACGCCGGATGAGCACGACCATTTCAATTCCGCATATCTTGTCTCGGACGAATATATGAGTACCGATTATAATCCGAGTATAGAGGTTGATAAGAAGTATGGGCCGGTGCTCGTTAGGGATGCGAGATACGCGGACGCCAAGTTCCCGGACACAAGCTTCCCTGAGAGAATCGATACTTCCCAGTATGAAGCTTATATTAGTTCTCTTGGAAATGTGTCATCCGAAGAGGACGTTATGGTAAGGACCACATGGAAGTCATCTAACGAAGGCTTCATAATGTATTATCTTCCCGCGGTGGGAGTAACATTTGCCAGAATCCTTAACCTTAATTTCGGTTATGTGTACGGCTTCGGAGCATTACTCAACGTAATCTTCTATGTGCTGATGACAAGCTACGCCATAAGGAAGATGCCCTTCGGTAAGAGGATACTGTTTATAATTGCGCTTCTTCCGATTACGCTTCAGCAGGCCGCATCGTTTTCCTATGACAGCGGAACCATAGCGTGCATAACGGTTGTTATAGCGCAAGCATTTTTCCTAAAGTACGGCGACAGGAGTACAAGACATAATTGGAAGTGGAATATAGAGATTCCCTTTATTAAGGTATCCGTAACGGAACTTCTTATGTACGTCTTTTGCGGATTCCTTCTGTTAAATGTGAAGAGGGGCGTATTCTTAATAGTGTTCCTTCTTCCCATTGCACTTTGTATTAATAAGAAATGGTTTACGGGACGAGGGAAGCTTATAACAATACCCGTTATAGTGATAGCGATTGCCGGTGCAGCAGCCTATGTTGTATTTCTCGGCGGTTACGCTAAGGTAGTAACATTTCTTACAGCTGTCCCTCAGGATATAAGAGGAACATTTGGGGTAAGCGGAGTGGCGCCCATAGAATATATTAATAATCCGGGGCGACTCTTCAGCCTGATTATTAATTACGTTAAGGAAGAAAAGACTCACATATTTAATCAACTTGGCGGAGGAGTCCTGGGCTTTTACAGGATTTTTATGTCGACGAAGATTGCAGGATTTAATCTCGTTCTTCTACTTCTTTCCATGATTAGGTATAATAAGGAAGACGATAGATTTCATGTGGGTAACAGAATTGTTTCGTTTCTCATAGGACTTGCGCCCGTTGTAATAACATTTACCGCAATGCTCCTGTATTGGACATATCCGTGGGATACGAAGGTTGAGGGCTTCCAGGGAAGATACATAATACCGACACTCTCAATCATGATGCTTTCTGTGGGAAGATGGCAGAAGATTCGCATTCCCAACGTGGACAACCTATTTATAATATTAATGACCGTCTCAAGCTACGCAGGTATGATAAGCGTATTGGGATTTGTATAGGAGGAAAAAATAATGAAAGACAAATTAAAGGCATTCAGAATCGAGACCTACTTATCGGCATTAATCTCGCTGGTAATTGGTGTCCTATTCATAATATTCCCGATAGATGCCGAATCAATTCTTGCAATTATCATAGGCGTATTCATTCTTGTAATTGCGGCAATTATGCTGATAGGCTCCATCATGATGATGCCGGCCGGTATTCCCGGACTTCTCTTATCGCTACTTCTGGGATTCCTCGGCATATGGATTATACTTAATCCCGCAAGCTTTATGAGAATAATACCGATTGCAATCGGTATCATGATTGTTGTACACGGTATATCCGACTTCTCGGCATCCTTTGGCGTGAAGGCGCTGGGGGTTAAGACCTGGTGGGTAATGCTTGTATTCTCGATTCTTAGCATTGCGCTTGGATTCGTATGTATATTCTGTGCATTCGGAGTTCTGGAATTATCCGGAATTATCATGGGTGTAATTCTTATTATCGATGCCGTTGTGACCACCATCGTCACAATACGAAGCTCGTCGTATATGAAGAAGATGGCGAACGGCCCGGGATATGTGGAGTCTAAAGTAGTTAAATAAGCCTGAGTGTGGGAGTTCTGATATGACGATGGAATTCAAGATGGAGAGGAGCGGACTTCTAAGCGTGGGTGACGTTCTTCCCATAACAGAAGGCAAATTACCCAACTCATACTACTACACCCTTGGGCGTAGTTTTGCCATGTCGGGTAATTACAAGATAACGGAACGTGTGTCTGCAACTGAGGGGAAGGTGGTGGACATTAAGGAGACAGAGAAGGGGTTCTACGTAATTGTAGAAGTATAGCAAGTAGCTGAGCGTGCAGGTGCTTGGTGATGAGCCGTATGAATAAGAGTAGATGGTCCGAAGACACAAGTATTAAAGTGAGTGATCATGTACTTGTCGCGAAGACACATAATGTGAACTAGAGATAAGGGGGTAGTATTATGGAGATTAGGGGAGATTACAGTAAGTACATCAGCGAGACAAGGCGAACTCGCCCAACACCGAAAAGTATTGTTAAGGACGACGGCACTTGCGAATTCGGAACATTCGACAAAGAATTCGAAGAAATGGATTTCGTGAAGCTCGACGGTCCCACCGCGCTTCCCAATCAGCTTAACAAGTGGAAGCTGACACTGTGGGAGGCATGCGAAGTACATTTTGATAACGGCGTACTTCTGTCGGCTGTAAGCGACATGGCGTTCTTCGGTAAGATTCTTAATGTGTTCTATGATAAGAGAACGAAGGAGACGTATTGCTGGGACATAAGCCTCGGAAGTGCAGATACACACATCGCGCCTAACCTTATCGGAGGAACCAAGGCATACGCAAGAACTGACGATGGCTTCATCAAGTATGTTAACAGGTTCGAGCGAGGCTATGCTAACCTTAAGGGTAAGAGTACGGGGAAATGTCTCGTCACTCGCCCGAGAAAGGATAAGACGGCGGTTGAAGCCATGAAGGAGAACTATAAGGAGTGCGACATCAAGTTCAATCTGAAGCTTAAGAGGATGTCGGATCCTTCTGTTGTAAGTATTCCGTTTGACGAGGAGAGACCGAGACCGCTTTATTCTCAGAAGGACTTCTTCAAGGTTAAGGGTGAGCTTATTCTTAACGGTGAGAAGATGGTGGCAAATGAGAATACAACAGCCATAATTGATGACCACAGAGGCTACTATCCCAGGAAAGCTCACTATGACTGGGTGACAACCCTTGGTCGTTATAAGTTAGACGGCGAGGATAAATATCTCGCATTTAACCTGACGCGTAATCAATCGATAGATCAAGAGAGATATAACGAGAACATACTCTGGCTGGAAGGAAAGTCAAGTCTTCTTCCGCCGGTAACATTCGAGCACAGCATCGCTACGGAAGATTTCAAGTACGAGCAGGAAGTGCTGATTCGAGATGAGTATGATATGGTGAATCTCACATACAAAGTTTACAGCCTTAACCCCATGGTAATGCATGCCGGAGTTGTCAACATTGACTACTACATTACCTTCGGTGAGCTCTTCGGCTACCTACGCGACGAAACCGGCAAGAAGTATGAGCTTGATGGTGTCATGGGCATGGGCGAGGATAAGACGTTATTACTTTAAGCAATATAAAAATTAGGAGGAAAACAGACATGAAAGGAATTATACTTGCAGGAGGCTCGGGTACAAGACTTTACCCGCTTACAAAGGCGATATCAAAACAGATAATGCCTATATACGATAAGCCAATGATATATTATCCCCTGTCAACGTTGATGCTGTCGGGAATTAGAGAGGTACTTATTATATCAACTCCGAGAGATCTCCCCACATTCAAGGAGCTTCTCGGTGACGGCAGCCAACTGGGCATGGATATTCAGTATAAGATTCAGGATGCACCTAACGGACTTGCAGAAGCATTTATCATAGGAGACGAATTCATAGGAAATGACGCAGTGGCACTTGTGCTGGGCGACAACATCTTCTATGGCCAGAGCTTCTCTAAAGTGCTTCGTGAGACTGCGACAAGAACCGAATCGGAACCCGGCGCAACAATATTCGGATACTATGTTCGTAATCCAAGAGAGTACGGCGTTGTTGAATTCGATGAGAACGGAATTGCGGTATCAATAGAAGAAAAGCCCGAGAAGCCAAAGTCTAACTACGCGGTACCGGGACTCTACTTCTACGATAATGATGTGGTGGACATTGCGAAAAATGTTAAGCCTTCTGCCAGGGGCGAACTCGAAATTACGTCGGTTAATAACGAATACTTAAATAGGGGCAATCTTCATGTGGAGACTCTCGGTCGTGGATTCGCATGGCTCGACACCGGTAATCATGAAATGCTTCTTCAGGCGGCCAACTTTGTTGAGACCTTCCAGAAGAGGCAGGGACTCTACATTTCATGTATTGAAGAGATAGCATACAAGAAGGGCTTCATCAACGCCGATCAACTTAGGAAGCTGGCAGAACCCCTTATGAAGACAGACTATGGCAAGTACCTTGTAGAGGTGGCGGAAGGACTATAGAGGAGGACACTATGGGAAAAATCACAGTAGAACATAATGTAAATGGAATAGAAGGCCTGCATGTCATTACGCCGACAGCATACGGCGACGAACGCGGCTATTTCATGGAGACATATAATTATAATGACTTCGCGGCGGAAGGCATAGATCATAAATTCGTGCAGGACAACCAGTCCGCATCCAAGAAGGGAGTCCTTCGTGGTCTGCATTTCCAATTAGAGTACCCACAAGATAAGCTTGTTCGCGTAATCAACGGTGAAGTATTCGATGTTGCGGTTGACTTAAGAAACGGCTCACCCACATTCGGTAAGCACTACGGCATTCTCCTTTCAGCAGAGAATAAGAAGCAATTCTTCGTTCCCAAGGGATTCGCCCATGGGTTCCTTGTTGTATCGGACTATGCAGAATTCTGTTACAAGGTAACTGACTTCTACCATCCCAATGATGAGGGTGGACTTATGTATAACGATCCTGATATCGGAGTAGAGTGGCCGTTCAGTGACGGCCTCACCGAAGCCGACCTAATCCTCTCAGACAAGGACAAGGTCAACCAGAGTTTTAAAGACTACTGCAACGGAAAAGGTATGAAGCTAGACTAAGCAAGTGGCCGAGGTGCCAAGACCTGCTAAGTTACCGGCACACCCCTTTCGGGGTGTGCATACGACATTTTGTCATGAGCGTGCAGGTGCTTGGATCGAGGACACAAGATAAGGCGGAACAACATGAAAAGGATCATATCTATAACACTGGCACTTTTGCTTACGCTTGGCATTGTAGCCGGCGTATATAATGATGTAAATGCGACGGAATATAATAAAGGTACAGGTGCTAACGCCACCCTCAGCGAAAAGGCCGGTCTAAAAAAAGCAGAGGCTGTATACGATGTCATTTCCGAAGAGGAATATGAAGAAGTTGTAGCAAGAGAGAATGCTACGAAGAATTATAAGTATACCGATTCATACTGGTCTAAGTTCTCTCGGCCTTATTATAATTATGCTGATGGAATGACGGCTGAAGAAAAGCAGATATATGACAAGATATACAATGAATTATATAAATATATCGATGGCGGAGAAGACTTTTCGATGGGAAGGCACGACTATTATGTTACTCCGGCTATATCTTGCGGTAACATTGACAGGGACGCTCTTGATAGGATACATTACGTTGTTATATACGAGCATCCGGAACTATACTTTATAGATACGTTATGTACTATCGGAGAAACAAATTCCGGTAATAAGACAATACAGTTCGAAGTATTCGAAGACTTTGCCGATGCTACGGATAGGGCAAAGGGTGCAAAGAAATTACGTGATAGTATAGAGTGGTATCTCAGACAGGCAAATGGTAAGACCTTATACGATAAGGAGAAGCAGATACACGACCTTATATGTGAAAATGTTGTATATAGTTACACTGATCACAGTCAAAGCTCGTATTCCGCGCTAGTTGAAGGAGAAACCGTCTGTGCCGGATACTCGGAAGGCTTTAATATGCTATGTTATGCAATAGGAATTCCCGCAATATCCGTAACAAGCAGTCCTCACGAGTGGAGCCAGGTTAAACTTGGAGACACATGGTATGTTGTTGATGTCACTTGGGACGATGACGACTACGGCAAAACATCTTATGAGTATTTTAATAAAAGCGACAAGACGGTTACATATGAAGATCAAAGTGGGGCGCATAAGATAGAGCCGTCCCCTTGGAATTACGTAGGAAGACCGAAATGCCCGAAGGATTTTGTCGAATATACCGATGTATACAGATTATATAATCCCAATTCCGGAGAACACTTCTATACTATAGATAGTAGTGATAAAACCTACTTGGAGAGAGCGGGCTGGAAATATGAAGGAGTTGCATGGAAAGCTCCGGTTGAAGTGTGTTCCACTACACCTGTATATAGACTGTATAATCCCGACGGCGACCATTTCTTCACTACAGACTATGCAGGCAAGGAATATCTCGTAGGTCTCGGATGGACATTTGAGAAGGTGGCATTCTATTCCGATGATTCGAATCGTACGTCGATTTACAGACTGTACAATCCTAATGCTTTGCAAGGGGCTCATTTCTTTACTGAAAAAGCATCAGACAAGGACTACCTTGAAAGAGTCGGTTGGCGTTACGAAGGCGTAGGAATGTTCGGTATGTAGAAAGGCTGATTACATATTAAGGAGACATAAATAAAAAACAATGAAAAAACTTATAACAACAATTACACTTTCCCTCGGGGCACTTCTGTGCCTCTGGGGAATTTATACGCCCGCGAGCGCCAAGAATTATTCATATGCTGAGAGACCGATACTGTCAATTCTCGGAGACTCTATATCATCGCATAAAGCATACGAAGCCCTTTCCTATTACGGATTGGATGATAGCTCCGGCTATAATATGGAGGTAGAAGATACGTGGTGGTCCAGGTTCGCAGAAGGTAATAACTATGATCTGGGCTGGGTAGGCGGCGTAGGTTTCTCGCAGGTGTCGGTAGCGGATTCAGAGTATATTTCTCTTAATAATCCCGGGAGAATCAGTAGTCTGAGTAAGAGAGGCATGCCTGATATGATTGCGGTATACGGTGGAACCAATGATGCGATTGGACCTTTTGACGGCGCCGGTGAATTTAGTGATGCCACTTTTAGAAAAAGATACAATTTGCTTGTTAACAGATTACATCAAATGTATGAAGGCGTAAGGCTTATACTTATTGCACCGGGTCTCTTCTTTTATAAAGCCGATTATGCACCCAAAAACTATAAGATAGATGGATATGATAAAAGCATAGAAAAAATTGCAGAATTAAATGACGATTACTTCGTAGATCTTCGAGGTGTACTCGAAACAAGCGGGAAAAATTACGACAGTTCATATGTTCATCCCAATGAAGAAGGCATGCAGATAATTGCCGAAACAGTTACGGAGGCACTTTCTAAGGCTCGCGGTACGACCGGCATAGATACTATCCGCTCCGAACAGGATTATGATCATTATATTATTAAGGTAAATGCGTATGATAAAGATTATGACAACCTTAGATTCAAATTCCGACTGACTGATAACAGCACCGGAAAAGACATATATAATACCGATTGGTCTAAGGATAACTGCTACCTTCTCTATGATGTCAAGGCCAATACTTCCTATACAGCATATTCAGAGATTGATAATAACGGTGACGGTAAGGCTGAGGCTCAAAAGGAAGTGTTGTTAACAGGCCTGAATCCCGGCAAGAAAACAGGCAAGACAATTTACCAAGGTGTAGATTACAGCAGTGTATACAATTTTAATTACTACGTCGAGAATCACCCCGATTTGTATAACGTTTATAGGAACAATCCGGACGGAGCAATAGAGCATTTTGTGATATGTGGTATGAATGAAGGAAGACAGGCGCGTGAGGACTTCAACGTATTTACCTATGCGTCGAATTATCCGGATCTCTTCTACACCTTCTGGTTCAACATACCGGAATATTACTACCACTATATCAGATGTGGAAAGGCAGAAGGAAGAGTGGCAGTGTAGTCATTTACTCTAACACGCCCGCTTCGGTATCATCTCTATTATCTCCACGAACTTCTTCGCAATCCACTTCACCACCATTGCACATGGCACAATGAGGACGAGGTAGAGTACGAAGCAGGTAATGTATTCCGCCCTGTTGAACGTAAAATCCGTAAATCCATCACGAAGTGCATATATTATTGCATGGTGCACCAGGAATATGGGGTAGGAATATACGCTTATTGTTGTAACAACTTTATCTACCGCTTTATTCTTCATGACAAACGCCAGGTTATAAAGGATGAAGAACATGGCGATTCCCATAGCATTTATAATGGTTGCGTGGAAATAGAATTGCTCTATCGGGACAAGGGAAAATACTACGAAAACAGCTACACTAACCCCGAAGAGAATCCACCGAAGTTTGCTTCCGAGACCTTTACACAAGATAACATATTTTGCGAAATAGATTCCGAATGAAATCCAAAGAATCTGCGCCAGAGGATGACGATAGAACATCAAATCAAAATCGTATACAACCATAAAAACGATATAAAGCACCGGAATAATTATCAGCGACAATTTCGGAAGCTTATCAATCAGCATCTTAAGGAACGGATAATAAAGATACACAATTATCATTGCTCCGATATACCATTCTCCCGTCATATAAAAGTTAGGTCCAAGGTATAATAAAAGCCCGTCCATACCGACCAGGGACATCCATATACTTTCCTTAGGGATAGTGCTGTCGAATCCCCCTTTCATTATAAATGTAAATAAGAATATCAGAAGATATGCCGACCAGAACGCCGGGAATATTCCTTTGAATCTCTTGTAGATATATGTAGCTATCTTTTTACCGCGAGAGCTGTCCTTATATTTCTCCATAGACACATAGAGCGATGCCCCCGACAGTATGAAGAAAAGAGCCACACCTATATGGCCCAGGTCAATATTGGACGTAGGCAAAGTAGTTCTAAAAGTATGACCGCCGATTTCTTCTATGCTGAAATGAAATACAATTATAAATAGGCACGCAATACAACGCACTAAATCCAGTCCCTTGTCTCGCTTCATACAGAACCTTTCTTGTATATGTAATAATTTGAGTCATTATATATCTTGTTATATCCTTCTGCATTTATCGGCTTATAACTCAGAATATAGGAAATGCCAAGTGTATCCAAGTCGTTTTGGTTAAGCTCAACCGTTATATCATCGGGATTATTCAGAGTAAACTTCGTATCGCCATCTGTTATATCGGCCTTAATAAATGCATAACGATTGTACACATCTTCATATTGTCCGGTCTTGTCAATCTTATGCCAACGTTCAAGAGTCGGATATGTGTTGGTGGAGTTAATTGTTCTCGCACCTACCGCCACCGGAATGTTGTTAACGTGGCTATCCTTGCTTACGAATATCCAGAGAGCCTCCGGATCCTCTTCTCTTATGGATGATATCTCCTTAACGGTTTCGTTCTCGTATATTACCTTTGTTCCGTGTTGTACCGGATTAACGCAGAGACCTAAGAGGGACATCACGCATATTATTGTTATGGCGAATCTCTCTTTATGCTCGGCCGTATTTCTAAGGATCAGATATACAAGCCACATTATAAGCGCTCCAGCCGTTATCCATATTATGTAAGAAGGTCTAAGTCCCGCCGTGTACAGCCATACCATTACCAAAACGATGATAGGGATAAATGCGACGTATAAGACAATTTTTAATATCTTAGGCTTCTTTTCATTTGGCGTCTTGTCCGCAGATTTCCCCGAAAGAAATCTGAATAAAAGTATAATGTCAATAAATCCCACAATCGACATAATGCGGTTGCAGAATGAATAATTAAGAAGCGTTATCTTCGAAGCAAAAACCGGAAGCCCGAAGATACAATATATGAGGAAAAGCACTTCTATAAGAATAAGGATAATATATAGGAAGTCGGCCTTCCTTCTCTTAATCATCGAATAGACAGCACCTATTATTCCGACAGGGAACAGAGAATAGAACACGGACATCTCACATACATTGTCTTTAAGAATAAGATTGGACTCGTCAAAAGGCGCGAAGATAAATGTTATGTACGAGAAAAGTTGCACAACGCTTGTTCCGAAACCGGTATTAACGCGCTTCCCGGGATAAACCGTGTTCATAGTCGCCTTGATTGTGTCGAGAGAATTGTACACAGTAAGTCCCA
This sequence comes from uncultured Lachnospiraceae bacterium, assembly GCA_905233695.1. GTDB lineage: Bacteria > Bacillota > Clostridia > Lachnospirales > Lachnospiraceae > RUG191. The sequence goes on from CAJODN010000024.1 coordinate 39,655, forward strand.
CAAGACCTGCAAAAACAATCACAGCGGCAGCAATAAGGAGTATATCCCGCCCCTTGAACATTTTCCTGTTATCAATAATTATAAAGAGCGCCAAGGCGCCGAATACGTACGCAAGAGGTATCTGTTGCGCGGGATAATAAGCGAGAAGATACCCGCCGGCACACTCAATAATTCCAAGACAAATAATAACCTTAACCCACATCTTGTCCGTGTGAACAAGGTAGTAGAGAAGGACGACGGCGAGTTGTCCGAATATGAACATTTCAACCAGACCATTTGTAGAGAACCACCAGAGAATGGTTGGTGAAAATGTTATAAGAACCGCATATGCAGCACTTAGAACTTTTCTGTTCTTGGTAAGAAGCTTGCCCATCTCGTATGATACGAGGAATAGGACAACAAGCCTCGCACTCCAGTAGAAGGCAAGACCTTTGGCACCTCCGAGAGCGATGTATCCCCAGAGGAACGGGCGAAAGAGAGTTGCTACAGCAAAGCAAGGGCTCGCATAAAACGTGGTAACGTCGGTGTCGGTACCTCTTATAATATCCGACACGGAATTATAGTCATTATAATATTGTGACAGGTTAAATTGAGTAAAAAGAGACCATTCATCGCTTCGTATAGCCCTTGGAACGCCGATTAAAGTCCCTTGTTCCAACAGGACGTCCGTCGATGTATACTCATTTCCCAGATATGTATAGATGATTCCGATTGATGAACCGCTAAGTTCGAAGATAGTACAGAGTATGATAATAGCCGCACCTATAATATACCTGTATTTGTCGACATAGATAAACAGCTTCTTATAGCGGTCCAATAATAAAAGAATTACGAATATAATGAGGAAGAGGAGCAAAAGCTTTCCTATGGTTTTAAGCTCGAATTCATTGCCCAAAAGTCCAACTGCTATGCCTGTTACAAAAAAGACACGCATTTCGAAATATAGCTTAATAATTATCGCAATAAACACGGATACGACGATTAACGCTCCGTTTTTTCTGAAAAAGCTTTTCATAATCTTCCTCCGTGGTCACTATTTTATCATATTTATAAAATATATCTACATAAATTATAATAAATAAGTGCGAAGAACGACGCTAACTACTTCAACTTATGATACGCCTTCCGGAGTGCCCCTTTTGTCTTCCTCTTAGCCTTTCCCGCCAAGACTTCAACG
>CAJODN010000025.1 GCA_905233695.1 uncultured Lachnospiraceae bacterium
CGAATGGATTTAACCGGCTTATTTCCTATATTGACGGATGTTTCAATTGTCGGTTGAAATTAAGGGTAGCGTGTTGAATATTGTAATGATATTCAACACTAACTATCAGATTGAATTATATCTTAATTTTCTTCATAAAGCAACCGAAAATTTGACATAATCCTTTCCGACCTGTGTTATATTATCACAAAAAATACACAATCGCAATATTTTTTCGAGTTATTTGGCGAAAATCCGCGTTTTCACCGTAGATTGGGTTTTTGCGCTGTGGTTTTTGTAATAATTTAACAAAAACAGCTGCTTATCTTTGTGCGGATATGCAACTGTAGGGTGTGAATCCGTATATTTTAGGTAGATGATTCACTGTTTATCACGTCTAATATATATTTTCGGGGGGCATTTTATCATTTTGGGGGTATATAAGAAAATTTTATCCTGCGTCTCATCACCAAGTACCTGCACGCTCATACAAAAATCGCTTTGCAGGTCTTGGCTGATTCGACGCTTAGGAAATATCTTGTAGATAAAACTGATCATTATCATGATGAATATTACTTAATATAAGATATAGCTTATCCGCCTCCCCAACTTTAAAGGGTAGCTCCGCCTCGAAGCCGGAGATGTAGCAGCATTGATCCGGGAGCGCGTGGGCGACGTCGAAGCGGACTTCTCTTAAAGTATCATAGAGGGTTAGCTCATCGGGGTTGTCTTCAGAAGCTACGCCGATTTCGATACGATAGTCTTGGGCTTTTTCGCCACGCGGGAAAGCCCAGCCTTTAATATATGTAACATTTTCAAAAGCTCCTGCGTGTGAAAGGACATATTCACCGTAGGTTATACTATCGATACTATATTGAATATCAACATTTTCCATACAATCGGAAATAGGGATAACTCTTCTATAATAATTATAGCTTATGTTAGATACCGGGTCATAGTTAAGCTTCGCTTCCGCCCAGGCTACCACCTTGCTTCCGTCAGAGTTAATCTGAAGAAGCCCTATATCATAGTCAAATACTGATAGAGCAAGAAGCTTCCTGTCTATCCGGCACACAAAGCCTTCTAAGGGATTCTCTATTTCGAGAGCCTCTATTAACTCCTCCCTTGGGAGTATCTCTACGGGAACTCTTAGCATTTCCCCTGTATTATTACGAAGAAGAAGGTATCTCTCGGATGTAAGATCACCTTCGGCACCATCTAAGTATGCCCAGCCTGTGATAACAACCATATCGGCTGCGATAACCTCATCTATACATATAGTCATGTCACTTTCTTCATTATATATGTCATTATAAATGCTTACATTATAGTTATTAACCTCCACCTCATATATGTCAGGGCGAAAGTCCAGTTGACAGGCCGCCATATTGGGATTGTAGAAGGGATCCTTGCCGAACAAGTCAGGATGGTTACTGTAAAGGTGCTTCCTCTCAGTCTCAAGTCTTAGAAGCTTCTCTTCCGATTCTACGTCATTACCTCGGCTGTAGGACTCGTAGTGGAGAAGGACAGCGTCATTTCTTACTACATTATAATACCCTGCCTCGTAGAGCTTGAAGCAGAGGTCCACGTCGTTATAGGCAACGGTCAGTGTCTCGTCGAACATGCCCACTTCCTTAAGCTTATCGCGTGACACGAGAAGGCATGCAGCGGTAACCGCAAGGAAATTATAGGTAAGCCTGTTTCTGTAGAAGGGATCGGTGTAATTATCGTCTACCCCTGCGTACATGTGGCTGGGGCCTACCGCCAGATTGCATACGCCCATATGCTGGGTGTGAATCTTGTCGGGATAGAGAAGCTTCGCGCCTACAGCGCCGGTATGGGGTTGCATGGCCTGGCCGAGCATCTTCGTAAGCCAATCACCGTGCGTTACCTCGATGTCGTCGTTTAGGAAAAGGAGATAGTCGCCCTTTCCCGATTTGGCACCGATGTTACACATCCTCGAGAAATTGAAAGCCATTTCTTCATATATATAAGTAGCTGTTGCATCTTGTTTATCTTGGCTTATGCTTGTTAGATATTCCTCTGCTTCTTTTCTGTTGTCGGCGGTGCTTCCGTTATCAACCACGATAATCTCGTAGTTCTTATAGTCTGTCTTAGCAATAATAGAGTCTATGCATTGCTTAAGCATCTCGGGATTATCCTTGGATGGGATAATAATACTGACCTTAGGGTCGCCTGTGGTACGGTAATCGAGACGATATTGAAATGTGCCTTCCACAAATGTCACATCGGCGTCGATATCACGGCGCTTAACCATATCTTCCTTGGCCTTTCCGGCGGCTGTGATGGCATAGGACTTAGAGTCTGATGATGAAGCGGCAGACTCGGGGCGCTCTCTCCAGTGATACAGAATCTTAGGCACATGGCCTACGCGCTTATTATCCGAGTGCTCCATGAATCTTAAGACCATGTCGTAGTCCTGGGAGCCGTTATATTCCGTCCTAAGACCGCCGATCTTAACTACGATGTCTCTTCTATATATAGACAGGTGGTTAATATACATCATTGACAGGAATGTGTCGGGGGACCAGTCGGGCTTAAAGAAGGGGAATCGGTTATTCCTGCCGTTCTCGTCCACTTTGTCCTCGTCGGTGTAGACAATGTCGTATTCTTTGCCTTCTTCTGATTCTTTGTTAAGAAAATATACGGTTTCGGCCAAGGCATTTGGCTCGATAAAGTCGTCGCAGTCCATAAGGGCGATGAATTCGCCATTTGCCTTATTAATGCCGTCGTTAGTGGCAACGGAGATGTTGCCGTTTTCACTTCTATATGTAATGTCAACCTTGGGGTTGTCTTCGTAGCGCTTTAATACTGTACGGACAGATTCCATGGTGGAATTATCATCAATTAGGAAAAGCTCGTAGTTCGGGTAGGTCTGGCTAAGGACAGAGTCGATGCACTGTGTAAGTTGGTCGTCCCTTACATTATAGACGGGGATTACGAAAGAGATTAGGGGTTCGTAAGGTTGGGACTCATAGGCTTCGGGCGTGGTGCCCCCTTGAACTTCGGTGATTACTTCGGCGTCGGCGGTACTCTGCGCTTTGGCATTCTTCACCTTATTGAGCCTAAGCCACTTGGTATAAGGGGCGTTCTCGTATTCAATTCGTTCTAATTCTTTCTTATATATGTCTTTCATCTTAAGACTCACCTTTAAGCTTATTTCTTACTTTGTACCACTTGCTTTCCTTGATGTTATGAAGCTCCATATTAACGTCGCCAAGTTCTTTTTGTGTGCCGGCAAGCTCTTTTCTTGTCTTATCAAGCTCTTTCATCATGTCATTAAGGTAATTCTCCTTAGCCAGGTAAATGTTCTTAATATTATCGTTATACTCCTTTAGCTTCGTAGCGTTCTTATATCCCGGGGAGTTAACGATTCTATTATGCTCCTTAATGAGATTGTTGTAGTTATCTCTATACTTTATGCCTTCTTCGTAGAGTTCTGCCCTTTCTCTTAGGGTATCAAGGCTTGTCGCCACGGTGCCACAAGTCGGAAGAGCTCGCTCTATTGTCTCGGTGTCGCCCATTATGTAGTTCTGGAGACTTTCTTCCATCTTGTCGAAGCATTCGCATAGATCCTTATCGATTCCTGCCCAACCCATCATATCATCCCAGGATATAAGGGTATCTATGGGGGATTCGTTGTATAAGTAATGGATTGTTCTATATAGCACGAACTCCCGGGGAATGGGGAAGTCAAATGTCCATTCGTAGTCGATAAGGTTCCAGTTGCCGGCGTTATCAACGATAATGTTATCAAGGATCATGTCGATGTCGGTGACGGGGGCAGTCTTTAAGGTCGCCTTACTTATTCCGGCTTCGGGGCCGAAGACTTCTCTGAATTCGGGTGTTATTTCGAAGGGCTCTTCGCCTTCTTTTGAGTAATATATTATGTCGCGGTATTTGTTTAACTCTTCCTTTACGTTATCTATGTCTTTTTTACGAATTAAGTCCAGGAAATGTTCGGCGTAGCTTATGCCCTCTATGTATTCATTATAGAGTTTGCTGTCTTCGAAAGCGCTCTCGGATATTATTAGCTTGTCTTCGTAGCGCTCTTGCAACTTCGCAGACATTTCGACCATGTGAGAAAGATGCGCCTCTGCTTCGGGGAAGAGAGGGACTTTAATGATGGTCTCCTTGTTGTCGCTATCTAAGAGGCGGTCTGTTCGGATAGCGAATCTCTTATCTCTATCTGTAGAATACTTGGTATAGATTAGTTTCATAGTGGAGCCGATGGAGATGAGGAACGAATTCGCAAGATCCGGGAAGAGGCCGGCTTTGATTACGGAATCAAAGGCGCGGCGTTCGTCGAACATTACATATCTGTCACGGTCAATGTTACGGATATTACGGAAGAGCTCGCCTTCCTTAGGCAAGCAGTCATCTGTAAATATCACAGTTGGGTACTTATAGTCCGGGTAAGGATAGTAGAATTGGTAGTCTACGCCCTCGAATGAGTTAAGTACATCTTCCACTTCCTTCTTGGATAAAGGACAGATGTCGCCTTCGAAGTCGTTATAATCTTCTATTCCAACGTAGTAGTCACCCTTCTGCTCTTCTCCGCATCCCGCGAAATACTTAAGTCCCAGCTTATTCTCCATGGCAAGAAAGAGAGTTCCGTCGTCCTTCTTAATGGATAAGAGTTTCTCTATCATATCGCGGACGGGTGTCTCGCTCTTAATACAGAAGTCGTACAGGTCGTACATTATTATCAGATCGAAAGTGGTGTTTTTTTCGCACATTTCCCATAAAGAGGAAGAATCAGAGGTACTTATAACTCTTGCGTCCCCAGAAAAACACTCCGAAAGGAAGCCCTCCTCTTCATTAAGAATCAGGACTTCGCCTTCGGAGTCGTACCACTCAAGTAAACTTCGTCTTATTACATTAAATCCGCTCATCACTTAACCTTCTCTAGTCTAACCTTGGAATTCATATCATAGAAACCGACCGTGTTCTTATCCGACACAACCGTTATATTAAGGACATCGTAGAGCCTGTGATATGCAACAAGCTCGCCCTTGTCGTCGTAGCCGGTGCAGCTCATAGACAGGAGGTAGTCACCGCCCTGCAGGTTCATCTCCTGGGTGAAGCTAACCACATATTCATCGCCGGCCTTAGCCTGCTCCACATATGTCTTCTCATACATAGTGTTGGTGCCGGTTATGTCCACGCCCTTCACATTCTTGAATGTATAGGTGAATATGGGATCCTTGATGTCCTCGTTGAAGTGAACCTTACTCTTAATGGTAAATGTGTCACCTTTCATTATGGAATTAGTGAGGATGTCGTCGCTGTCTAAGATGGCAAAGTCGATAATCTCAGCCTTGCGCGAGCCGTACTCGTTGAGGTCGGGATTTATAACGAAGTTACTTCGCCAAAGCTCGCTATCTGTGACGTCCGTGATGGAACGCTTGATAGTGGCGTCGTTACTCTTATTCTCGCTCTCATCTTCGCCTGCTTTATTATCAACGTCGTTTTCTTCGGAAGCCTTCAATGCATCCTCAACGGCGGTTCCGGTCATAAGCTTCTTATATATATTAATCATATCCTTGGGGGTACCCTCGGACAGCTTCTTACCGTGGTCAAGAAGCACCACCCTATCGCAGTACTTGGATATACTGCCGAGGTCATGGCTTACGAAGAGTATGGTCTTACCAAGCTTCTTGAAGTCGTCGAACTTCTTGTAGCATTTATTCTGGAAGAATACGTCTCCCACAGACAGTGCCTCGTCTACAATCAGGATCTCGGGATCGATATTAATAGCCACGGCGAATGCCAACCTTACGAACATACCGGAAGAATATGTCTTAACCGGCTGATATACGAAGTCCCCAATATCCGCAAATGTCAATATATCGTCCATTTTCTTATCGATTTCTTCACGGGTGTAGCCCATCATGGTGCCGTTTAAGTATACATTCTCAATACCGGTATACTCCATATTGAAGCCTGCGCCAAGTTCAAGAAGGGCGGATATACGACCTTCAATAAGGACGTCGCCGGATGTGGCGTTAAGGACGCCGGTAATAATCTTAAGAATAGTCGACTTGCCCGCGCCGTTGGTTCCGATGATGCCCACGGTCTCGCCGCGCTTAACGTCGAAGGACAGGTTGTTAAGGGCGTAGTGCTCCCTGTAGCGGGGCTGCTTGGACAGGCCGAAAGCGTCCATGATGCGGTCGCGGTTGCGGTTATAGAGTTTATACATTTTGCTTACATCCTGTACTCGGATGGCGTAATCTGACATATATAGTCTCCTGTGGTTTATATCTTTATGCTTCAGTACATATAAATATATGACTTCGCCGGATATTCTTCGCTAAGAATATGCAAGCGATTAAGGTCTACATCGCTAGTTACGTATGACGGGAACCGAAAATAATCCTCCGTCCGGTCAGGTATTTTCTTCTCGCGACGTCCTTGTCGCTCGATTCCCTCGCTGAATTAATCGCTAACGTATTCTAAGCTCGAATAAGGCGTCAGTCATATATTATATGTACTGACGCATTAAAGTCTCATTCTATAATACGTCAGCGAAATGTTGCTGCAAGCGACGGAAGATTGCCATACCCCCAACCAATACGATGGTTGTGAAGACCCAGAAGTAGGCGGTCATGCCGGGGCGCTCCCAGAACCACATGTTGTTATAGAGGGCGTCGCGGTAGCCGTTGACGATGTAGTACATGGGGTTGGCCTTAAGGATGGTCATAGCCCAGCCGGGGATACGACCTGCCATTGCGTCCATGTTCCACATAATCGGCGTCATCCACATTCCGATCTGAAGAAGCACATTTACAATCTGTCCCATATCACGGAAAAATACCATAACAGCCGACAGCGCGTAGATTAGACCGAGCGCCAATACGAACATGCAGAAGGAATAGTAGATAAGCTGCAAGGTATAAAGCGTCGGGAAATATTGATACACGCTATACAGTATCACCGTAAATGCGATAAAGAAAAGGTGCACAAAGAGGCTCGACAAGGCCTTAACAACGGGCAGTGTGCTGATCTTGAACACCACTTTCTTAACGAGGTAGTTATACTCTATCATTGCGTTGGTTCCGCAGGCCAATACTTCCGAGAAGAAGAACCAAGGAACGAGACCGGCAATAAGCCATAGGATAAACGGAATCGCAATTCCGGCTTTCGTTGACTGGGTTCCGGCATTCAAGGCCTTCTCGAATACGAACCAATACACGAGTACCGTAATAACAGGCTGGATAAACGCCCATATGGTACCGAGATAAGAACCTGCGAACTTCTGCTTGAAGTCGTTCTTGGCAAGGGAGCCGATAAGCTTCCTGCTTTTAACGATATCTCTCGGGATTATCAGTATGTTATCGAGCTTAAGCCAGATAACAATAAGTAAAATGTCAATAATAGCGCAGACAAGTATCTTCAGGATAAGGTTACGAAGATGGCGGGCATCGGTTACGATAGTCTTCGTCTTATCGTAGTTAACGTCCCAGGAATAGTACCTCTCCGCCGGATTATAGTAAGCGTCGGTAAGCGGGTACTCTTCTACTACATTGTCCTTGTAGGCAAGATACACCTTGCTAATCTTCACATCATCCATGAAGACGTTAGCGGGGTTAACCCTAACAGCGCTTACGTCGCCGGGAAGCGCCGCTTCGTAATCGGTCTTATCATCAGAAGTCTTTACGGCGACATTAACCATGTGGTCTACGGAGAAGCCCTGGTCCTTGTAGTTGACCTGGGTATAGTAGACTTGGAGGTTGGTGTCGTTGCCGGCGTCGGCTTCGATGTGAAGGGTGACGCCGATGTCGCCTATATTCTCTTGGTGAAGTATAGCGGCAATATTTGTCGCTGCCATTATGAGCAGGAATAGAATGCCGACTATAATTTTCTTTTTCATCTAATACTCCTAGTGTGTATCATGCGTCTCATCACCAAGTACCCGCACGCTCATGACGAAATGTCGTATGCGCACCCCGAACGGGGTGTGCCGGTAACTTAGCGGGTCTTGGCTGATTCGACGCCTTGCTCTACATTATATCATTATGTCTGACGTATAGCAAAGTCAGCTCTGTCTAGTGCCAGGTTCACATTATAATATGGGTCGCCTTCTGCGAGGATGTCGGCCCAGCGTTCCTGGAACATACGGATCTCGTCAGCGAAGCGCTGCTTCTTCTCGGCGGTATCTTCAGCTCCTCGGCTCTTCGACTCGTAATGAGTAAGGGCCGCGAAGGAATTGTATACAACCTTCTTGTCGAGAGCTCTGACACGGAGGCAGAAGTCGATATCGTTGAATGCAACCTTGAACTCCTCGTCGAAACCTCCGACCTTGTCGAATATTTCCCTGGTGGTGAGAAGACATGCGGCTGTTACGGCACTGTAGTCCTGAGTTAACATTGCACGTCCGAAGGCCTTACACTCATCGGGATGAAGTCCCACGAAGGCATGCCCCGCTATCTCGCCGAACCCTATAATAACGCCGGCGTGCTGAATGATGCCATCCGGATAGAGAAGCTGTGCTCCCACAATTCCAACGTCCTCACGCTGGCAGAAGCCAAGCATTCTGTCGAGCCAGTCATCGTTAATTGCTTCAATATCATTATTAAGGAAGAGTAGGTATTCGCCCTTCGTCTCCTTAACACCGAAGTTGTTAATCTTAGAGAAATTGAATTCGTGCTCCCAGGTTATTACCCTAGCCTTGGGGCATACGTCTGTTATATTCTTATAATACTCGAAGGTCTCGTCTTCGGTACTGTTATTCTCAACAACAATTACTTCGTAATTCTCGTAAGTATTCTTCACAATTGACTTAAGACATTTGTCCAGGTCACGGATGTGATCCTTGTTAGGAATTACGATTGACACAAGGGGGTTACCCTTCACAATATGTCTTGCGTGGTACTGGCCGAGGGAGATTCCGTCTTCCATCTCAACCTCGACACCCTTGTTATTAAAGTATTTCTTAACGGCTTTCTTACCGTTCTCGTAAGCGTACATCTTGCTCTCGGGATTCTCGGCAGTGGAATTCCTGTGGCTTCTCCAGTGATAGAGAATCTTGGGTACGTGACAGACTTTGTCGGTCTCGCTTACGCATTTCAAAATGAAATCGTGATCCTGGGCGCCGTCGTACTCGGCATCGAAGCCGCCCACCTTAAGGGCGATATCACGCTTAACGCAGAACACATGGCAGATGTAATTATTAGAGCAAAGAAGGTCGATGTTGAAGTCCGACTTAAAGTAAGGCTCGAACCTCTCCTTACCGCTTATGTCAATCTTATCTTCATCGGAATAGATGACCTCGGCGTCGTTCTCCTCAATCTGCACCATAAGTTCATATAGCGCATCGGGACTTAGCATATCGTCGTGGTCAAGAAGCACCACATATTCACCGATCGCCATCTTAAGCGCTTCGTTGGTGTTATCAGCGATTCCGCCGTTGTCGGTTAAGTGCCTATATGTAATACGACCTTGATAGCTTCCGTCCTCTAAGTGCTTCTTAATATGATCCGACACCTTGACGTTGTTACTGCCGTCGGCGAAGCAGAGCTGCCAATTAGAATATGTCTGCGCCATAACGGACTTAACGAGATCGTCAAGGAAGTTAAGGGGCGTATTATAGAGGGGCACGATAATACTGAACTTAATATACTTCGTGAACTCCCTGTTACGTTGAGCCTCCAGCTCCTCTTCGCTTGGATTATTAAGCTTCATCCAGGTCTCGTAGCGGTTGTCGCTTCCGCCCATAGTAACCTCGAAAAGCTTCTTAAGGCCGTGATTAATAAAGGACTTAAGACCGTTATTATTGAAGTATCTTATGGCTCTGTGCCACCTGTTGGTCGGATCGAAGGCCAGCGCCTTGTCGAGATCAACAACCTCCACACAGTCTACGCCGTCTCGTATGATATGAACTTTGACTTTTTTACCTGTTCTTGTAAATGTGGATAAGAAGCCCTGCTCCTTATGTCTCTCCTCCGCCGGAACTGACGAAAGCTCCGGGAAGCAAGTCTCGATATCCTTCCTTATAACATATGCGGTCTTAGCTTCAATCTTACTTCCGGTCTCGTCTTCTATATAGACTTCAAGGGAATCCTTGTTAACTCCCCAGCCGCGAATAACAACTTCGTCCGTGCCTTTGCTTACGTCAACGGAATCGACCTTTACCATACCTTTGCCGAGGTTACTCTTGATCTTGCCGGCACTCATATCAAAGCACTTGGTTACGGTGCCGTCTACTTCGTCGATAATAGACACGGCAACCTTGCCACGACCATCTATCAGCATCTTAGGAATATTGATAAATACTTCGGCGATGGGGTTGTGGCCCGGGACGTCGTACTTATCCCATATAAAGCGATCGTCTCTTACGATAATATCTACGCCTTCGTAGGTGTACTTTTCGTTATCGATGAATACTGCTACTGACTCTACGGGAGTACGTTCATCGACTTCGACGGCTTCGATAGTGATGTATTTGTCGCTTATGGCATTTTCTCTTATTTTATGTAGTACTATGTTAGCTTTGGACAAAATATATTTCCTTTCCTGTGTCTTCGGTCCAAGTACCCTCACTTCATATCCTGCGCCTTCGGACAAAGTACCTCCGAGCGACTGGATGTCTTATGTCCATCCCCGCAAGGGGTGGACCGGTAATTTCGGAGGTCTTTGCTCCTCAGTCGCTTGCTTTAATATCTAAGGTCTTGGCACCTCAGCCACTTGCCTAGTTCAAATCAATTTCTTCCACAATCTCAAATCGTTCATCTGCCCTCCTTGGGCTGCAATCCAGCATGGTGAGAGTCAGGTTGGGGCTGTAGTAGGGGTCTCCCTTTTCCAAGAAGTCCTTCCACTTACTTCTGAACCTCTTAACCTCGCTTAGGAAGCGCTCCTTCTTGGATTCATCCTCATCGGAGCCTCGTGACTTAGACTCATAATGATAGAGGAGTACGTTAGGGTCGAGGATAATCTTCTTATCCTTATCTCTTATCTTAAGACATAGGTCGACGTCGTTAAGTGCAACTGCGAAGTCCTCATCGAATCCGCCCACATCCTCGTATACCTTGGCATCAACCATCATACATGCCGCGGTGACGGCGGAGACTTCCTGCTGCACACGAAGCCTTCCGAAATATCCCACGTCACGCTTTGACAGGGCGTGGAATACGTGACCGGCAAATCCCGCTATTCCAACAACAACACCGCAGTGCTGAACGGTGTCATCGGGATAGAGAAGCTTAGCGCCAACGGCACCAACATTCTCATCCTGAGAGTAGCCAAGCATTCTGTTAATCCAGTCGGGGGATATTATCTCAACATCATTATTAAGGAAAATATAATGCTCTCCCTTGGCATTATTAACTCCGAAGTTATTAATCTTCGAGAAATTAAAAGCGCCTTCGAAGTAGCACACCTTGATACAATTATACTCACTTTCTATCTTCTTATAATAGTCGAAGGTCGAATCCTCTTCGGAATTATTCTCGACTATAATTATCTCATAGTTCTTATATTCTGTCTTATCAATTATGCTTTTAATACATTTATCAAGTTCATCTATGTGATCCTTATTAGGAATTATAATCGATACAAGAGGCGTAGCCTTAAGCTTCCTTGTGGTCTTAAGCATAATGAAGATCTCGGTCGGCTCGACCTTTGCATCAATCCCCACTCGCTCATAATGCGCCTTAAGTGCTCTAACGGATGCGTCGAAAGCGTAGCTCTTGGAATCCGCATTTCCCGCAGTGGAATCAATGTGAGACCTCCAGTGGTAGAGAACCTTCGGCACATGGATAATATTATCCGACTTCTCACAGCAACGAAGAATCATATCGAAGTCCTGGGCACCGTCATATTCTTCTCTGAAGCCGCCCACTTCATCCATAATCGACTTCCTTGCAACGAAGATATGGCAAATGTAATTCCTGTGGCGAAGCATCTCAAGGTTGTATTCGGGCTTGAATTTATAATCCCAATAATGCGTACCTGTCTCATCAACCAAGTCTTCGTCAGTATAGACAATATCGATATCTTTATCTTCGTTAAGCGCCTTTACTATCTCATAAAGGGCGTTAACCTCCAGAAGGTCGTCGTGGTCGGTAAGCATAATGTAGTCACCGGTTGCCATGGCAATTGCCTTATTGGTATTACCGGATATACCAAGATTCTCATCAAGATGTATGTACTTAATTCGATTATCTTCCGGATAGTTCTTGTCGATATACTGCTTAAGGTAATCCGTGTCGCTTCCGTCAGCGAGACAGAGCTCAAAGTTAGTATAAGTCTGATTCACTATGCCATCCATAAGAGGCTTTAGGAATTCTATCTTCGTATTATAAAGAGGAATTGATATACTGATAAGAGGGTTATAGTCGAACTTAGCCTCTCGCTGAGCCTTCAGATCCTCCTCTGTCAATTTGTTCTCATCACGCCAAGTCTTATACATGGCATCTAAGGGGTTCATCTCACCCTCTCCCTTATTACTCTTAAGTCGGTTCTTAATTCTCCTAACCGGATCGTCTGTCATAAAGTTAACAGTTCTTCCGACGAAGCTTACCGAGAAATCGAACTTTTTTAAGTCAAAGTCAATAGGAAGAGGTGTGGCACCGGAATCTGCGTTGCACTCCTTATCGCTTCCCTCCGAAAATACAATCTGTACCTTATCACATTGTACACTGTCTCTTTCGAATCTTATCTCGAACCCTGCGTTCCACTCTTCCTCTATACCCAAAGCATCTGCTACATCAGGACGGGTGTGACGCCAAGTGTTACTTCCTTCTATGGCGTTTCCTTCTGCTACGACATCGATTTTGACAGGGGTGCCGGCAGAGCTTACCACCCAGCCCTTGATATCGATATCATCGTCGATCTTTTGGGCTCCTTCTATAAAATACCTAAAGGTGGCATTAGGATCTTCTAAGTTAGATTGTATTATATATTTAAGTTTTTTCATATCTTCTCCTTAGTCCAAGTAACTTCTGCCTGGCCTTCGGGATTTCTTACAATGACGCCAATTGTGTAGTTGGAGCATGGTTGCAGATACTCCTTGGGGAGTATGCAGTTAAAGCCTATATCTGACACCTTAAGACCCATGCTCTCTTGAACATCCGTCCTAATCTGTCGAACTGCGTCTGCCTCTATAACATTTTCATCAGACCTAAGAACCACGGACAACTTACAGCCTAATGTCCTAAGATCTGTCTTACTTATAATCCAGCCCCTTATCTTAATCTCGTCTCCTACTTCAACTGAGTCGATATTCATAAATGAGTCAGTCTTCTTAACGTCCGTAAGGTCAATTTCGTTAACGCTTCCTGTTCCGGACTCGCGAAGATCGAAGTCAACCTTCTCCTGTGTAAGATTGATATTATAGAAGGGATCTTTCTTAACAAAGTCGGGGTGAAGTGACCAGAGAAGCTTTCTCTCAACATTCAACCTCTTCTCCGTCTCTTCGTCCTTATAATCAGAGCCTCGGCTTACGGACTCGTAGTGAAGGAGCGTCACATCATTTCTAACTGTATTGTAGTAGCCGTGCTCATACAGCTTAAAGCATAGATCCACATCATTATAGCAGATAGAAAGGTCATTATTAAAGCCATCCACTTCATCGAACTTAGCCCTTGATACCATAAGGCAAGCACCGGTAACAGCGAGATAATTGTAATTATAGCGATTACGTCCAAAGTAATAATATGTATAATCGCTAAAGCCCCAGAATGCATGAGTGGGCCCTAAATTATTAATAACTCCACAGTGCTGAATTCTTTCCTTGTCTCCGAAGAGAAGCTTGCAGCCGATAGCTCCGCTATGGGGAAGCTCGGCTTGACCAAGAAGCTTGCTAAGCCACATTACATCTATTATCTCGATATCGTCATTTAAGAACAATAGATATTCGCCTTTAGCATGGCTTGCACCTACATTACACATATATGAGAAATTAAAATCTTTCTTGCCGTATACGTATTTAATACTATTATCAGCGGTGTACTTACTGTACATTTCCCTGTTATCATCCGAGCTTCCATTATCTACTAAAATTATCTCGTAGTTCTTATAGGCCGTAAGCTTCAGTATGCTGTCAACGCAACGCTTCATCACATCGAAGTTATCCTTAGATGGAATCACGATACTAACAAGTGGCTTATCGTCCCATGCGTAATCAACAACGAAGCTTCCGCCCCTTTTCTCAAGAGCCATTGTGGCGAATATACCTCGCCTTACCAGAGAATTTTCCTGACAGATTCTTATATTGTCGTTAGCATCAAAGTATTCGTAGTCGCCCGACTCTCTCACTTGCGAGAAAAGAACCCGAGGCGTATGGTAAAACTTCTTACCTTTTTCAAAACATTTCAACAAGAAATCATAATATGTCTCGTATCCCAAAGACTCGTCGAAGAAGCCAACCTCTTCGATAAGCTTGGTTCTGAACAAAAATACTTTACCGATATAGGGAAAGCTCATAAGAGTGTCGGGGGAAAAGTCCGGCTTGAAGAAAGGAAAAGTTCTGCTATCATCCTTGACACAACGAATGTCCTCGTCGCTATATAAAATATCGATATCTTCCCTATGTAAGAGAATCTCTGAATATACATCGCAAATGCTCGGACTAACCTCGCAATCGGCATAGATAAGAAGCGTGTATTCAAAAGAAGAATTCTTAAGATATATGTTAAGATCCGACACCTTATTAAACTCTTTTACGATAGTTCCGAAGGAACGGTTCTTTACATCGCTTTTCCCATCGAGATTCATAATCGCAACGGAGAAATTGCTATAAAGCGCGTTATTCCTCCAAATGTCATAAATCGAACCGGCATCTTTATTATTCTTACTTCTGGATACGCCCATGTCCTTAAAGCCTCCGATACAATATTCTTTACATCTTAAGAATTTTATCATAGAATAATGTAAATGTAAATTTTATAAATAGAAATAGGCTATAAAGGAGACATCTTATGGCGCCGAAAATCAAAATTTTTATATCAACTCACAGATCTGACGTATATTTCCCCGAAAACAGATTCCTGTATCCCATACAGGTAGGTACAACCGAGAAAAAATGCTTCCCGGGAATCCTTCACGATAACCAAGGGGATAATATTGCCTCTAAGAACGGGTCATACTGCGAACTTACAGCGCAGTACTACGCGTATAAGAATATAAAAGCCGACTACTACGGCTTCTTCCACTATCGCAGATACTTTAACTTCAGCGATGTAAAGTATCCTGTTGTCATCAAACCCTTTGTCTGCGGTGACGTACTCGCCACCCGAAACGACGAAGAGACTCTTAAAAAATACCTGATCGACGAAGAGCATATTGCGGCTACACTTAAAGGATACGACTATATCGCGCCCGTCAAGACAGATGCATCGGACGGAAGAACGATATACGAGCAATACCATGATTCGGTAGATCACTATATCTCCGATCTCGATTCCGTCGTTGATATAATTAAGACGGATCATCCGCACATTTACCCGTATGCGGAAAAATATCTAAGCAGTACAAAAAGCTACCTCTGTAATATGTTCATAATGAAGAAGGAGCTCTTCATGGAGTACTCTTCATTCTTATTCGATGTGCTTGAAAAGCATGAGACGTTATGCGATATCTCTAACTATTCACCTGTTGCGGCTCGTGTAAGCGGATACCTGGGTGAACGACTCTGCGGAATATTCCTTACATATCTTGAAGATTCAGGCTACAAGGGCAAAGAACTTCAGCGAGTGTTCTTCCAAGAGTTTCGGACGGATGAAGCGATAGAGGCCGACAAGCAGACTGCAGGCGGCTCGGGCGCATCTAAGTCGTCCGGAGCTTCTAAGAAGACTCCTGCGGTGTATGGTAAAGCTAAGTCTTCGTATTTTGACGAGAATTACGGGAATTGGTTCCTTAAGAACAGGGTGACTTCAAAGGAATTATCAAATCAAAGCCTTAAATCATTCAGCCTGACACCGAAGTACTCTATAATTGTTCCGCTCTATAATACGCCCATCGATTTCTTCGATGACATGCTGGAATCGGTGCTTGGTCAGTCGTATAAGAACTTCGAGCTCATCCTTGTAAATGCGTCGAAGGATAACGAGAAGTTGCTTAGTCATGCTAATGAGGTATCTTCCAAGTCATCTCGTGTTAAGCAAATCGTACTTGACGGTAATTACGGAATTACGGAGAATACGAACTACGGAATAAAGGAGGCTACGGGTGATTTCCTGTGCTTCTTGGATCATGATGATGTATTAGAGTCGGATGTACTCTATGAATACACTAAGGCTCTTAACGAGAACCCTGAGATTGATATGTTCTACTGCGACGAAGATAAGCTTCGAGGCACTCGATATTGCGAGCCATTCTTTAAGCCGGATTGGAATATCGATTATCTCAATGCGGTGAATTACGTATGCCATTTTCTGACTGTAAGAAAATCCATACTTGATTCGATGGAGCTTCCCACTTCGGACTACGACGGTTCCCAGGATTATCATATGACGTACAGAATCGGCGAGAAGGCTCGCTGTATTCATCATGTGCCTAAGATTCTATACCATTGGAGAGTTCATGCCGATTCAACGGCGAGCTCTGCGACTCAGAAGGACTATACATTAGACAGCAGTATCCTATCAATTGAAGAGCATCTGAAGCGCACAGGTGTTGAGGGCTCTGTAGTAGAGTCCGACATCTGTCCGAGAAGGTTCAAGATTAAGTATAAGCTACCGACGGAATTAATATCTGTTGTAATTCGTTACAATGGAGATATTGATAAGCTTAACAGATGTATTAATTCCATTAAGAGAACTGCCGGGGATGCCAATTATGAGATTGTTATTGTGGGACCCGCTCTTTCGGATATAGCATTTTACATAGAGAGATTAAAAAAGCTCGGCATCAGTGTTACTACCGTCTCTGCCGAAAACGAAAGAGATTATAATGACTTCTTCGGTGTAAGATTCAACGAATCTAACAGCGCTTATCTGTTTTTTGCCGACGCAGATATCGAGTTCACTGCAGGCTCATGGACGGAGCTTGTTGCAACTTGTATCCGTGATGATGTTATCGCGGCAGGTCCTCGGTTCCTTCTTAACAAAACGGACATCGACAATGTAGGGCTTTCTCTAAGCAACAAAGGAATTGTGAAGAACGGTCTCGGCCTTAACAAGATTGACGGTGCGAGTCTTGACCGATTCCTCTGCTCTATGGATGTTGATTGTATAAGCGGTAAATGTATTGCGATTCGAAGAGATATGTGGAATAAATCCAGCGGATTCGACACCAGGTTCACATCGCTGTATCAGGGTGTTGATTTCTGCCTTACGATGAAGAAGGAGAATCCTTCAGGAAATGTGGTTGTGGATCCGACGGTGTCTGTTGTAATAAACGGTGCCTCTTCGAGCAAGTCTGCGACCGGCAGTTCTGCTTCTGAGGATGCCCTCCTTATGTCTAAGTGGAACTTCATAAGTAAGATTAATGCGTCCACATATAATCCGAATCTTAATATGTATAAGACCTATGATGTAATTAATTACAGCGACGTTGAAGTCTTGGCGGGAAAGGCTAAGAGGAAGACAAAAGGGGCACTCCGGAAGGCGTATCATAAGTTGAAGTAGTTAGCGTCGTTCTTCGCACTTAT
>CAJODN010000026.1 GCA_905233695.1 uncultured Lachnospiraceae bacterium
TATATTTTAAGTGTGTAAAATAGTTTTGAATAAGAAAAGAAGTTAAGAAAAGAGGCTTACTATGAAATACACCGGAATGCCATCGGGTATGTGGCTACTTTACAGAAAATCATTTAGAGACAGTCTTGTGTCTGTTCTCGGATATGATAAAAAAAGCGCAGAAAGAATTACCAAAAAAGCTAAGCATAGATATAGGTGGATTATTATAAAGCTCCCTGAATTTGAGAAGGCAGACAGGTTCAAGACCAATATTGTAAATTGTGCAATGCTTATATCTTTCTTGCAGATTATGGATAAGAGACCAACAGTTGAAAAGGCTACAAATTATTATGAAAAGGCTATGACCAATATACCCACTAAGATATTCTGCAAGCTGGGAGGAAAGAAAAAGTATAGTGATAAGGATATTGAAGGAATGAAGAGGACGGCGAAGCTAAATGCTGCTGACAGGAATCCGTATTCTTGGAATATGGAATTTATTCCTTATGAAGATGGTAGCGGTTATGAAGCTCGTTTTACAAAATGCGGTATCTGTGCACTGATGAAGGAGTACGGTTTCTATGAGTTGGTACCCGCTATGTGTCATCTTGATTATACAATGACTGAAATGAGCGGTGTGTCAAGATTTGTAAGGGAATATACTCTTGCGACAGGCGGACCGTATTGCGACTGCAGAAATAGTATAATACTTAGCCCCGCTAAAGGCGGGGTAATAAAACGATGTTGCTACATTTACTGTACTTGGAGGAATAAGAACGCAACTTTGCAAGAAATTATCTAAGATACCATTAGGCTCGGTGCTTGATGATAATAGCGGAAGCTACTCTTGATATAAAAGAAAATACTACTACAGCTATAGTAGGACCTTCCGGAGGGAATGGCGGTTGATGTGGCACTTGGCTAGTGATAAACATTTATAATAATAGAATAGAGAAGATGCTGTAGTGTAACTAATTGATTTTAGGGAACTTATGGGGCGTATCGTCCCGGAAAGTTCCCTAAAACTGTTTTGAATATAGGTGACATTATGGTATTGTATAGGAAGGAGAGTTTTCTAAAAGCTATAGAAAGGGGTTAAAATGGATAAAAGTACCGGATTACAATTTGATGTATATGATGCATATCGTACTCATATAACAGAACATTTCGAAATGAACCGAGAGGGCGCACTGAAGATGAAGGAACTTCTCGAGCATTCACCGCTTGTGTGGAATGGTTCTCTTGATAAGACGCTTCAGATTCCTAAGGTTTTTGACAGTGAGACGATTTCGGATTTTCGGCGTATTACAGATATCACATATAAGATTTTCGGAAAGGTAGTGGATGAATATCGGAGAAATGCCGGTTACAGAGCACTTTTTCCTTTTTCAAAAGAATTAGAAGAATTGATTCTACTGCCACGCCAATATGAGGGCTTTCTTCCGATTGCGCGCTTTGATCTTTTTTATAATGAAAAAACCGGAGAATTTTATTTCTGCGAAATCAACACGGACGGAACGGCTGCGATGCTTAGAGACCTTGAGCTTGGAAAAGCGCTTATATGTAACCCGGCACACCAGGAAGTGATACGAAAGTTTAAGCTTAGACAGTTCGAGCTTTTCGATAGCTTTATTCGGGAGTTTATGAAGCTTTACAATACCTATCCGAAGAAAAAGAATCATCCGAACATTGCAATCGTGGATTTTCTTGATAATGCCACGCTTCGGGATTTTGAAGAATTTGCCAGGAGGTTTCAGAAAGCGGGCTATAATTGCGAGATCTCAGACATTCGTTCTCTTAGGTTTCAAGATGGGGTTCTTTACTCTGAGACCGGCAATCGTATAGATGCCGTCTATCGTCGAGCTGTGACCGCTGATGTGATGGAACGTATAGGTGAGGTGACGCCGCTTCTTGATGCGATCCGTTCTGATTCGGTATTTATGGCCGGAGCCTTTGAGACACAAATCCTCCATACTAAATGGCTATTCCATGTCCTTCATAGAGAAGAGACGAAGGCGATCCTTACTGAGGAAGAGAATAGCTTTGTGGAAATGCATATTCCGCGAACAAACCTGCTTGTTGAAAGTAAAGTCAACCTTGATGAAATCAGGAATAACAAGGACGATTACATAATTAAGCCGATGGATGCTTATGCTTCGAAAGGGATTTATGTGGCAGGAAAAGAATGCACCGAGAATGAGTGGAACGTGCTTGTTGCTAAGCTTGAAGGAAAGGGCTATATTTGTCAACAATATTGTCCGCAATATGAGACAGATAACATTGACTTTGCTTGGGGTGATGGGAAGTGGCACCCTTATATCAATATGCCGGGACTTTATGTTTATAACGGTGTATTCTCCGGGGTTCTTATGAGAACTTGTATTGGCGGTGAAATTATTGTCGCACATGAAAATGAACGGACGCTACCTGTATTTGAAGTCCTTGGAAAATAGCCGAGAGTTTCCTAAGTGAAAAACTCGATAGTCAAGAGTAAAATGATATGGTATAATGTGGATTAACTATTAAAAGCGCTTCGTGGTTTTAAAGAGGTACTTTATGGAGAAATACCGGTTTAGCGAACAAGAGCGAAAATTAATAGAGAGAAGCAGTGTTCCCTTTTCCATCTATCAATACATAGATAAAAGGGTTGTTACTGTTGCTATGTCCGATGGACACAGGGAGATTATCGGAACCGATACCATTGAAGAAGCAATGGATCTTATGGATAATAATATGTACAGAGATGTACATCCCGATGATATAGCTAAGGTTGCAAGCGCAGCATTGGCGTTTGCCACAGATGACAATGATTATGATGTTCTCTACCGCTATAAGCATGGTGATAAGTGGCTTATTATTCATTCCAAGGGTAAGCATATATACACGGAAGACGGAGTTCGTCTTGCTGAAGTAAGCTATACGAATGAGGGCTTCTACGATCCTAATTCGACAGATGTATCCTTGTCCATGGAGAATTACCATGAGATGTATTTTAAGACAAAGGAAGCTATAGATAAGTTAAGGTACGATTATCTTACAGGCCTTCCCGATGTTAATTATTTCTTCGAACTTGCGGAAACGGAACATACGAAAGCTAAAAAGGAAAATAGAATACTGGCTATGCTTTTCATAGATCTCAACGGAATGCAGGGCTTTAATCAGAGCTACGGCTACGAAGAAGGCGACAGGTTAATTAAGGCTATGGGACGACTTCTTGCAAGAACATTTAAAAGCGATAATTGTTGTAGGACAACAGCCGATCATTTTGCCGTATACACAGATTCTTCCCGGATAGAAGTGAGGATTAATGATCTTATTGAGGATATCAAGTTAATTAATGACGGTAAGACTCTGCCTGTTAAGATAGGTGTCTATTATTCTGACTTAGAGACCGTAAGCGCCGCCACAGCAACAGACAGAGCGAAGATAGCCTGTGATGCTTGCGGTAATGTATATGAGTCTGCCTATGTGTTTTTTGACAAGAAAATGCTTAAGCAATTCGAGGACAGAAAGCATGTCTTCCAGAATCTGGATAGAGCTATGGAAGAAGGTTGGCTTAAGGTATGCTATCAGCCGATTATCAGAACAGCCAACGGCAGAGTCTGTGATGAAGAAGCGCTTATAAGGTGGAACGATCCCGAGAAAGGTGTGTTCCCGCCTCTTGATTTCATCCCTATCTTAGAGGATGCTAAGGTGGCATACAAGCTTGATCTGTATGTGCTTGAGCAAGTTCTTAAGAAGATAAAGGATATTGAGGAAAAAGGATTCTATATTGTTCCTAACTCTATCAATTTGTCTAGAACGGATTTTTACGGCTGTGATATTGTAGAGGAAATAAGACAGAGAGTCGACGAAGCCGGAGTTGACAGAAGTAGGATTACAATTGAGATTACAGAGAGTGTCGTTATGAAGGACGTGGAATTCATGATGATACAGGTTAATCGTTTCAGAGAGCTTGGCTTTAGTGTATGGCTTGATGACTTCGGAAGCGGATTCTCTGCGCCGGATATACTGCAGAAGATACATTTTGACGTTGTTAAGATAGATAAGGTCTTCGTGGACCAGATAGAATATAATGAGAACAGTCGAATTATTATAACCGAGCTTGTTCGTCTTGCCAACGGTCTCGGGTGCGAGACTGTTGCAGAAGGTGTTGAGAGTAAAGCGCAGGTTGATTTCCTTAACGAGATCGGTTGTACAAGAATACAGGGGTACTATTACAGAAAGCCTCTGCCTCTTGAAGACCTGCTTAGGCTTGTTGATGAGGGCAAGGGAATAGGATTCGAGAATCCCGAGGAGTCTGAATACTTTTCTATTTTGGGTAATGTTAATCTATACGACGCATCCTTTACATCAGAGGAAGAAGCTGTAGGTGTCAAAGACTATTTCAATACGATGCCTATGTTCATTCTGGAAGTCAGTGACAAAGAAGTAAGGCTCGCAAGAGGTAATAAATCATTCAGAGAATTTATAGACCGTCATTATATGCTCTTCCAAGACATAGAAAAGGACGATTATGCCCACATTAAGACACTTCTTAATGAGGAGTTCTTCGCTGCAATAGAAGAGTGTAAGAAGACGGGACATCCTGTGCTTGCTGATACCAGAAGCCGTGAGAATGGCGTGGTTCACCTACTCTTCAGGCGTATTGCAACTAATCCTGTAACAGGGGTGGTAGCACTTGCCATAGTTGTTCTCGGATATGAAGAAAATGATGAGGCGCTCCGGCATCAGGAAGCTATTGAACATATTAAGCAAGAAAGAAGAATGTACAATAGGATATCGGCCCTTTCCGGAGACGTTATGTGTATTTATAATGTGGACCCGAAGACCGGCAGATATGTTCAATATATAATTAATGAGAGATATGCAAAGGTCGGAATAACTCCTAAGGGAGACGATTTCTTTGGGCAGTCAATGGAACGTGCCAAGAAAATTGTACACCCTGATGATCTGGATTATTTCTACACTGAATTTACCGAGGAAAATATTCTTGACAATATCGAGAAAAACGGTATTTTCTCTGTTGATATGCGGTTTATGTATGATGGTGAACCTAAGTTTACCCGCATTAGAGCCATGATTATTACAGAAGAAGTCGGAGAGCAGATTATTGTAGGAATTATAGAAATTGATAAGCTGATAAAGAAGGAGCAGGAATACTCTGAGAAGATAACAGCTGCTAATAATATGGCTAACAAGGATACCCTTACCGGTGTTAAGAATAAGCATGCCTATGTTGATGCAGAGTTGAAGCTCAACAGTCGTATAGAAGAGGGTGAAGATCTTAAGTTCGCCGTATCGGTATTCGACCTTAACGGACTTAAAGAAATCAATGATACGCATGGTCACCAGGAGGGTGATAAATTCATTAAAGAAGGCTGTCATATTATATGTGAGACATTTAAACACAGCCCCGTATTTCGAATCGGCGGTGATGAATTCGCCGTTATATCACAGGGCGAAGACTATAATAATATAGTTGAGCTCGTTAAGAAGATTGATGAAACTAATGTTAAGAATCAGGCTGAAGGCAAGGTTGTAATTGCCGTCGGAATGGCAAGATACAACGGTGACAGAAATGTTGCCACCGTATTCGCTCAGGCTGATAAGAATATGTATAATAATAAGAGGGCACTTAAGGAGCGATGAGCTTGCATCTTCGGATCGAGTACCTGCACGCTCATACAGAAAATCGCTTAGCAGGTCTCGGCTCCCAAGATGCTTGCCTAATGTAGCTTAGCAGGTCTTTGCTCCTCGGTCACTTGCTTTAAGTTGGTACAATGTCACTTAACTTTTTCTTATAGAAGAAATCCCTTGTCAGCTTATCATACTCTTCCCATATAGGCAGTGTCTCACACTGTTTTTTTCTTGGGCAGTCGTTCTCGCCTTCTGCAAGGCATGCCACGGGAGAGAGGGTGCCCTCCATTAGTTCTAATATTTCCCCGATTGAATATTCTTCCGGCGTACGACACAGCCTGTATCCGCCGCCTTTTCCGCTTACACCTATTATGAGCTTGCCGCTTACAAGCTCCTTTACAATTATTTCCAGATATTTCTTGGAAATGTCCTGTCTTGTCGCAATGTCCTTAAGAGGAATGTAATTGTCTGATTCATTTTCGGCAAGGTCCAGCATTACGCGTATTGCGTATCTTCCCTTTGTAGTAATCATAATAGTCTCCTTATTACCTATTGACATAGTAGGTTATAGGTATTATAATACAAGTCAGGTGAAATTACAAGAAAGGAATAAGAAAAAATGATATACGCAGATAACGCGGCGACAACTAAGATGAGCGATGCCGCATATAATAGAATGACAGAACTTATGCGTGATACATACGGTAATCCTTCGAGCCTATACAGCGTTGGACAGAAGGCGAAGGAAGTCCTTGAAGAAGCCAGAGAAGATGTGGCGTCTGTTATTAATGCCAATCCCAGAGAAATATATTTTACATCCGGGGGAAGCGAGGCAGACAATCAGGCAATAAGAAGCGCAGCAGTACTTGGAGCTAAGAAAGGAAAGAAGCATATTATAAGTACGGCGTTCGAGCATCATGCGGTACTTCATACGCTAAGGGCGTTAGAGAAGGAGGGATTCGAGGTTACGCTTCTTGATGTTCACGAAGATGGTCTGGTTAGACCTAATGAACTTAAGGAAGCGATTCGTGATGATACGGCGCTTGTTACCGTTATGTATGCCAATAATGAGATCGGCACCGTTCAGCCTATTAGAGAAATCGGGAAAATATGTAGGGATAAGGGAGTGCTTTTCCATACTGATGCCGTCCAAGCAATCGGACATATCCCAATTGATGTGGAAGCTGATAATATTGATATGCTGTCAGCTTCCGGTCACAAGTTCAAGGGTCCCAAGGGCGCGGGATTCCTATATGTTAAGAAGGGAATACGACTGACCAATCTTATTGAGGGTGGCGCTCAGGAGCGAGGTAAGAGAGCCGGCACGGAAAATGTCCCGGCAATAAGCGCAATGGCACTTGCCCTTAAGGACGCCGTAGCTAATATGGATAGTAACGCCAAGTCGATAGTTAAGAAGCGAGACAGACTGATTCAGGGGCTGGGAGAGATAGAACATAGCGCACTTAACGGTGATGCATCTCTTAGGCTTCCCGGAAATGTCAATTACTGCTTCGAAGGAATTGAGGGAGAGTCGCTTCTGTTACTCCTTGATGATAAAGGCATTATGGCGTCATCCGGAAGTGCTTGTACCTCCGGTTCCCTTGACCCGAGTCACGTGCTTCTTGCAATCGGAAGGGTGCATGATGTAGCCCACGGGTCGCTGAGACTCAGCATTAATGAAGAGACGTCGGATGAGGATGTGGAATACATTATCAAGTCGGTTAAGGAAGTAGTCGAGTACTTAAGAGGTTTTTCGCCCATATGGAGAGACCTTCAGTCGGGCAAGAAGGCATTCATATTGTAAGTGAGACTTCACATAAAGAAGAAATTAATAAATCAAGCTACGAGAGAAAAAATCCCAATAAGCCGATTTTCGGTATGAGGCGTTTGGGATTTTGAGTCGAGTAATAAGGAGGGTAATTATGGCTTTATACAGCGAGAAAGTAATGGATCATTTTAGGAATCCCAGGAACGTGGGGGTAATCGAGGACGCTGACGGAGTGGGTGAAGTTGGCAATGCAAAGTGCGGTGACATCATGAAAATGTACCTTAAAATCGATGATGATGTTATAACGGACGTTAAGTTCGAGACTTTCGGTTGCGGAAGTGCGATTGCGTCAAGCTCTATGGCAACCGAGATGATTAAAGGAAAGCCGGTGGAAGAGGCAATGCAGTTAACCAACAAGGCTGTTGCGGAAGCCCTTGACGGGCTTCCGGATTATAAGATGCATTGTTCCGTCCTTGCGGAAGAGGCAATTAAATCAGCTCTTGACGACTATAATTCTAAGGAATAGCGCGGTCTGAAGAACTGTTCTTATGGCTGGACAATCACTAGTGATAAGAAAAACTTATCGCTAATTGCATAAAACCTATTGACTAAGTAGGTAATAAAATGTAAACTTACTCTAGTTTTGAAAAACTAATGTAAGCGAGGTAAAAGAAGTGAAAAGATTATTAATTCATAAACTAAAAAACGATACGTCCTATCGAATGTAGAGTTTCAAATAATAATGCACATTTCACAGATTAAGGTAATAGATTAAAGGAGATTAAAAATGAGCGAATTAAGATTTGAGACAAAACAGATACATGTAGGACAGGAGGTGGCAGACCCCACCAGTGATTCGAGAGCGGTGCCGATCTACCAGACGGCTTCGTATGTATTTAGAAACAGTAAGCATGCGGCTGACAGATTCGGACTTGCGGATCCCGGTAACATCTACGGAAGACTTACCAATTCCACACAGGGAGTGTTAGAAGAGAGACTTGCGGCATTAGAGGGTGGTAGCGCGGCTCTTGCACTTTCATCCGGTGCGGCAGCAATAACATATACAATAGAAGCTCTTGCGGCTAACGGCGGTCACATTGTAGCGCAGAAGACAATCTACGGCGGAAGCTTTAACCTGCTTGAGCATACTCTTCCTCAGTACGGAATAGAGACAACATTTGTTGATGCACACAACTTATCAGAGGTTGAGGGAGCAATAAAGGATAATACGAGAGCGATTTATCTCGAGACACTGGGTAATCCCAACAGTGATATTCCCGATATTGACGCTATTGCAGAGATCGCCCATAAGCATGGCTTACCCCTTGTAATTGATAACACATTTGGCACACCGTATCTTATCCGTCCTATCGAGCACGGCGCGGATATCGTGGTTCATTCTGCTACGAAGTTCATCGGCGGTCACGGAACGACACTTGGCGGAATTATTGTTGAGTCAGGTAAGTTCGACTGGGGTAAAAGCGGTAAATATCCTAACATCGCAGAGCCTAATCCAAGCTACCACGGCGTATCATTCTATGACGCGGTAGGATCTGCAGCCTTCGTTACATATATCCGTGCGATTCTTCTTCGTGACACCGGAGCTTGTATATCGCCATTTAACGCATTCCTGCTCCTTCAGGGCGTCGAGACACTTTCCCTTCGCCTGGAGCGTCATGTGGAGAATACGAACAAGGTAGTCGAGTTCCTAGAGAACCATCCGAAGGTAGAGAAGGTTAATCATCCGTCTGTGTCAGATCATCCGGATCATGCGCTTTATGAGAAGTATTTCCCTAACGGCGGAGGTTCTATATTCACATTTGAACTAAAGGGCGGTCAGGAAGAGGCATGGAAGTTCATAGATAACCTTAAGATATTCTCCCTTCTTGCAAATGTTGCTGATGTTAAGAGCCTTGTTATTCATCCTGCGTCAACAACTCATTCGCAGCTTTCTGAGGAAGAGCTTCTTGACCAGGGAATTAAGAGGAATACAATAAGGCTTTCTATAGGAACTGAGCATATTGATGACATTATAGAGGATCTAGAGAAAGGATTTGCGGCTGTATAGAGTTTCTCCTCAGCATTTACCCATATAGCGCCTTCGGACCAAGTACCCGCACGCTCATGACGAAATGTCGTATGCACACCCCGAAAGGGGTGTGCCGGTAACTTAGCGGGTAATGGCTTTTCAGTCGCTTGCCATATTAATTCTTGACAATCACGTTATAATGCTTTATAGTAGTCGCAAATAAACTTTTGAAAGGAAGAAAGATGAATAAGCATACATACTTCACATTTAACTTTAGCTTTTTCTTTAACTTTACTAGCCAAAAATCTAGTAGGGCTTTGTCGTTATGCTAAAGTGTGAAGTAAGTAATTAAAGAGATTCACACAGGGTGTGACACAAAGAAATGTGTCACACCCTTTTTCTATGCAAAAAGAAAGGAGATTCATTATGAGAATTGCATTTAGCGGAATCAAGGGAGCGTATGCGGAGACAGCGGCCAAATTGACATTTCCCGGAGAGGAGATTATCTCTTACAGTTCGTTCTCGAGGGCATATAAGGCTGTATCCGAAGGAAACTGTGAATTCGGCATCCTTCCCATAGAGAATAGCTATGCCGGAGACGTGTCACAGGTCTTAGATTTACTTTACTTTGGTAATCTAGGCATTGTGAGGGTGGTTGAAATGCCAATCAACCACTATCTTCTGGGCGCTGAGGGTACAGATATTAGGAAACTCAAGAAAGTATACAGTCATCCTCAAGCTCTTGAGCAGTGTAAGAACTATATTGAGAAGGCAGGATATGAGATTGAAGCCATGTCGAATACAGCGGTGGCGGCTAGGACTGTGGCGACGGAGAATGATATAACGATTGCGGCGATTGCGGGGAAAGAGACGGCAGAGCTTTACGGACTAACTATTCTTGACTCGGATATAGGCGATAGTCCGGATAATACTACGAGGTTTGCGGTAATTACAAAAGTGAGCGTTGAATCTAACTTGTGTCTTCGCGACAAGTACCCGCACAATTATACCTATCTTGCGCCTTCGGACCAAGTACCTACACGCTCATACGAAAATCGCTTAGCAGGTCTTGGCTCCTCAGGCTCATACCAAGAAATGTCGCTTAGCGGGTCTTGCTCGCTCAGCCACTTGCGCTCCGATGCTTGCCACGAGTTTTCCCTCGTCTTTACCGTTAAGGATGAGGCAGGAGCCCTGGCCAAGGCGGTGACGGCAATCGGAGAGCGTGGCTTCAATATGAAGAGTATACGTAGCCGACCGTCGAAGAAGATATCCTGGAGCTATTACTTTTACGTGGAAGGCGAAGGAGATATGGGCGTGGAAGAAGGCAGACTATTATTGAAGGATTTAGACGAGTGCTGTGAAAATGTGCGAATTATAGGTAACTATGAATGTGAAACAATAAAGAGATAGAAAAGGAGATTAATTATGAGATTCGAAAAACAACTTGCACTTCCCGCTGAAGTTAAGGAGATGTACCCACTTACAGGTAAGATGGGGGAGATAGTTGACAACAGAAATGCTGTGATTAGGAAGATTCTTGAAGGTAGGGACGACAGACTGCTTCTTATTATTGGGCCATGCAGTGCCGATAATGAGGACAGTGTTCTTGATTATGTTACGAGACTTAGGAAATTACAGGACAAGGTTGAAGATAAGATATTCATTGTTCCGCGCATTTACACGAATAAACCTAGAACCACGGGAGCAGGCTATAAGGGTATGCTTCATCAACCGGATCCCGAGGAGCGTCCCGATATGTTTAAAGGTATTATAGCAACTCGTCATCTTCATATGAGGGTTGTGGATGAGACCGGTTTTTCCGCTGCAGATGAAATGCTTTATCCCGAGAATTATCAATATCTTGATGACGTGCTTGGATACGTTGCCGTAGGTGCAAGAAGCGTTGAGAACCAACAGCATAGGCTTGTATCCAGCGGAATAAGTGTGCCCGTAGGCATGAAGAACCCTACATCAGGGGACTACAGCATTATGATGAACGCCATTAATGCGGCTCAGCACGGTCATACATTTATCTACAGGGGCTGGCAGGTTCATACCGATGGAAATGTCCATACTCACGCTATACTTCGAGGATACACCAATAAGCATGGCGAGACACAACCCAATTATCATTATGAGGAGCTTATACGGCTTAAGAATCAGTATGATGAGTCATACTACAAGAACCCGGCAATTATTATCGATACGAACCACGCCAATTCCGGTAAGAATCCTTTCGAGCAACCGAGAATTATTAAGGACGTGCTTCATACAAGAAAGCACAACGACAGTATTAAGACTCTTGTAAAGGGCTTCATGGTAGAGAGCTACATTGTGGACGGCAACCAGAAGATAGGTGAAGGAATATACGGTAAATCCATTACCGACGCATGTCTCGGCTGGGATAAGACTGAGAAGTTGATTCTGGAGATGGCAGACATTTAGAGGATGATTAATCCGAGATAGTAATAGCCCTGTGTATTATTCACAGGGCTTAACTATTTTAAGAATCATGATTATACCTAACACACAGTGTTGTCATGTCGTCAAACTGTTCAGCACCTTCCGTAAAGTCGCCTACATGCGCTCTCACTATCTGTACTGGCGGAATACGTGGAGACAGAGGAGTACAAAGAGGCGTTGCATGAGATAGGCTGTGACTGTTATCAAGGATATCTCTATTCCAAGGCAGAACCGCTTTCTTAAAAAAAACGTCTTCGGACGCTTTTTTAATTTTTTTCAGAAAAGGGGTTGACATACTTCGCCAGTCGTAGTATATTTACTACATCAGATATAGTACGACAGTCGTAGTACGATAGATAAAGTAAAAATTAAAGGAGGTAAATATGAGTCAGATAAGCAGTGATGTAATTCGCGGCTATAATGACACGATTATCCTCTACATTCTGATGGAAGAGCCTTCATACGGCTATGAAATATCCAAGCAGATTAAAGGAATATCTGATGAAAAATATGTTATTAAGGAGACGACCCTTTATTCCGCATTTACCAGAATGGAGAAAAACGGATACATCGAATCATTCGTAGCAGAGCCGGATTCAAGCGGTAACGGCAAAAAACGAACTTATTACCGAATTACCGACAGAGGAAAAGAATATTACAAATCAAAATGTGATGAATGGGAAATAACAAAAGAAGTAATTCAGAAATTTATAAGGGGAGAGTGATTGTATGGAAACGATTAGAAATTATTTAGAAACAATGTTCGCTAATATGCCGAACACTCCTGAAGTTAAGAAAGCGAAGGATGAACTCCTTCAAATGATGGAAGATAAGTATAATGAGCTTATCGCCGAAGGTGTCAATGAGAACGCCGCAGTGGGAACAGTCATTTCCGAGTTCGGTAATCTTGATGAACTGGCCGAAAGTTTAGGTCTTCAAAAGGAAGTTGACGAAGTCAATAACAGACAGGAAAATGTTAACAGAAGATTTGTATCTATGGAAGAAGTGAAGAGGTACTTATCACATAAGACAAGATCTGCAATATTTGTGTCAGTGGCAGTTATGCTCTGCATTATATCGGTTATATTCCCGATTCTCGGAGGAATATCGCCGATGATCGATCCGGGACCTTCGGTAGGACTTATGTTTATATCAATAGCAATTGCGGTTGGACTATTCATTTTCAATGGCGTGATTTCCAGGGACTGGTCGTATATAAGAAGAGAGCCTTGCCAGATTGATATGGCGACGGCAGAGTATGTTAAGGATAGACTGAGAGCCTACAGACCGGTCAATGCAATTCTGTTATCTGTTGGTGTTATGCTCTGTGCATTCTGTTGGGTACCGGTTGCCGCAATACGAAATGAGTACATGGTGGTAATATTATTCTTAATGATAGGCTTTGGAGTACTTCTCATAATATATACGTCTATGACAAGCAAGAGTATGGAGAGAATCCTCGGTCTTAACGATGGCACAACCATCAGCGGAACATACAGTGACGGTGCAAAGGTTGAATATAACAGTAAAGCGGCAGAAGTTATAATGAGTGTTTATTGGCCCACAATTACCTGTATCTATTTATGCGTAAGCTTTCTTACATTTGCATGGTACATTACATGGATAATCTGGCCGATAGCGGCAGTACTTCGTAAGATTTTCAGCACAGCATTTGCTAAGGAGGTATAGTTATGAGTGACAAGGGTAAGAGAATTTATCTTATTATAATTTGGGTAATAACGCTTTGTGTAATTGTTTTCGGAGTATATAGATTTATAGGTTCGGGCTCGTGGAATATCTTCAATTTCGGCACGGGTAAATATATAGAGAAGACAGAAGACTTAAGTGCAGACATAACAGAATTAGATGTTGATGTTCATTCTGCCAATGTTATTATAGAAGAAGGCGACACACCGAATATATACTATTCATTCCCTGAGGAGTCGGAGATTAGTTTACAAAGCGAGAACGGCAAGGTTTCATTCAGAGAAAGCAGTGACAAAGTCAACTTTAATTTCTTCGGAAGCGGTAAGAAAAAAGAGGTTAAGATAACCCTTCCGAGAGACAAGCAGCTTGTAAGAATTAATACGAAGACACATTCGGGCAATGTTGAGATTAGAAATGTTAAATGTGATGATGTCATAACGAATCAGGATTCGGGCAATTTGAAGATTAATAACTTGGCGTCACGAAATCTTAAAGTAGAAGCTGATTCGGGCAACATTATAGTTGATGGCAATATTGAGAATGTTAATGTAGAAGCTGATTCGGGAAATATAGAGGTTAACGGTAATATAGAAAAGACAGAAGTCAAGGCAGACTCAGGCAATATTAAGCTTGACGGAGATCTTCATATTGTAACGGCCAAGGCTGATTCGGGAAATATAACGATTAATTCTAAGAAATCGGAGTCAGAGATGGTTCTTAATCTGGATGTAGATTCCGGTAAGATAACCGTTAATGGTAATAAATATAAGAACTAAGAAGTAAGGGGAGCTTAGCTCTCCTTTTTAAATAATTCTATATGCCATATCAAGTTAAAGTCTTTGTTCTTAATCATTGTGTCAAAGCTAATGAAGAGGTCGACAATAAGAAGAATAATTAGGGTGAACCCAATAATCCTATACATATTATCGCTAAAGCCATTAAGCCAAGTCATCATTTTATCAAAAAGCAAACTCATAAAAAGCGTGATCAGAGTTGAATATGCAATAGCGGTTAATATGGAAGTATACCTTGTGATATGTAAAGGTACATCGCTAAAATCCCAATAATGTATATGGCTTAAATACTCCATGGCATTTCCGATTATAAGTTCATTTATACAAACAAAGATTGTTACAAGTATGGTATATGATACGTATAGAAATACCTTATTGGATTTATAAGAGAGATTGATAAGTCCGTGGTTATCTGTCGGTGTACCGAAGAACAGATAAATCCCCAGAATAGCAAGTCCATAACCGAGAATGAATGGTAAATGCATATTACGATTGTCTACGCGTCCGCTTGTAAAAATATTCCAGATATTTTCAACAAGAAAACCCACAAAGGATAAAATGCAAATAAGCCAGCACCAGTCTATTATTCTGTATTTTTTTTCTTTTGTAATCGCCTGTTCCATATCATTCTCTTAGCATAAGTAGAGTGCAAAAAAATACACCCTCGAACCAAGTACCTGCGCGCTCATACGAAAATCGCTTAGCAGGTCTTGGCTCCTCAGATGTATAATATTCTATCCTATTTTGGGAAGTTTTGCAATGGATGCTGCAATCTCTTCGTCCGTAGGGATGTAGTCTGTCATTGTGCCGTTATGGAAGCTCTCATAAGCCACAAGGTCAAAGTAACCGGTTCCCGTAAGACCGAAGACGATTGTCTTTTCTTCGCCTGTCTCTTTACATTTCAAAGCTTCATCTATAGCAGCGCGGATTGCGTGTGAGCTCTCAGGAGCAGGAAGGATTCCTTCCACTCTTGCGAACTGTTCAGCTGCTTCGAATACGGAAGTCTGTTCTACGCTTCTTGCTTCCATAAGTCCATCATCATAGAGTTGTGACAGAGTTGAACTCATTCCGTGGAATCTAAGTCCGCCGGCATGGTTTGCTGATGGAATGAATCCGCTTCCCAGTGTATACATCTTAGCGAGAGGACAGATCATTCCCGTATCGCAGAAGTCGTATGCATATGTTCCTCTAGTGAAGCTCGGGCATGATGCGGGCTCGATTGCAATAATCTGATAATCTGCTTCACCGCGAAGCTTCTCACCCATAAACGGTGCAATAAGACCGCCGAGGTTCGAACCGCCGCCTGCGCATCCGATAATAACATCAGGCTTGATGCCGTATTTGTCAAGAGCAGCCTTAGTCTCGAGACCGATTACCGATTGATGAAGAAGTACCTGATTAAGAACGCTTCCGAGAACGTATCGGTATCCCTCATTCTTAGTTGCGACTTCAACTGCTTCTGAAATTGCACAACCAAGACTTCCTGTTGTGCCCGGATGATCCTGTAAGATCTTCTTGCCGATTTCGGTTGTCTCCGAAGGAGAAGGTACTACAGATGCTCCGTATGTACGCATTACTTCACGACGGAAAGGTTTCTGCTCGTATGATACTTTAACCATGAACACTTTACAATCAAGGTCGAAGTATGAGCAAGCCATAGAAAGTGCTGTACCCCATTGGCCGGCGCCTGTCTCTGTTGTTACACCCTTTAAGCCCTGCTTCTTAGCATAATAAGCCTGAGCTATTGCTGAATTAAGCTTGTGGCTTCCGCTTGTGTTGTTACCTTCGAACTTGTAGTAAATCTTAGCAGGTGTGCCAAGCTTTTCTTCGAGGCAATATGCTCTTACAAGCGGAGAAGGACGAAACATCTTATAGAAATCACGAATCTCTGCGGGGATATCTATAAACGGAGTAGTATCGTCAAGTTCCTGTGCTACCAGTTCTTCACAAAAGATTGGTGAGAGCTCTTCGGCTGTTAGAGGCTGTCCTGTTCCCGGATTAAGTAGGGGAGCGGGCTTATTCTTCATATCAGCTCTCATGTTATACCACTTCTTCGGCATCTCATCTTCTGTTAAATAGATTTTATAAGGGATTTTGTTTTCTGACATTTTCTTGTCTCCTTTCTTTATTCTGATGGGGAGACAGATTTTTGGGAAATAAAAAAACCTGTCCCACATATAAGTTACATGCTGGGACAGGTGTTATAATCTTAACCTGCGGTGCCACCCGGCTTGATGTATTATATACATCCACTTAGTGCATACCATCATATGCTGACATTGTTAACGAAGTGTCTGCTCCGTCTCGCCTACTAAGGATAATTCCTTTTAAGCTCGCCCTCAGAAGTCCATTCGGTCAAAAGCACTTTTACTGCGATTCCACCGGCCACAGCTCTCTCTTAAAAGGAGGCTTTTGCTTACTTACTCTTCCTCAACGGTTTACAAAAATTTATCATATAATATTTTTGTTGTCAACAGTTTTTTGAAAAATCAAAACCAATCCGCTTAAGCTCACTATCGATTCTTGCTTTTACATTTTCATCTGTGAAATGTGCTGTCTCATCCGGCGGAACTTCTATTCGAGCCGATCCATCGCGAAATCTGACTCTTACATCACTAAAGCCCAAACCGAGAATAAAGACCTCCGCTTCATCAATCATTCTGAGTTTCTCGTCAGTAATCTTATCTCCGTGAGGAATCCTGGTATAAAGGCAGGAATAGGATGGTTTATTATAGGTTGGAAGAGAGAAGTGCTTCGATAGAATTCGTATCTCTTCTTTTGTAAGTCCGGCCTGAATAAGAGGGCTTATTACGCCAAGTTCCTTTATAGCCTTGTGGCCCGGTCTATCATCGCTTAAGTCGTCTACAATAGAGCCTTCAATAACAGTGTCAATCCCCATTTTATGAGCTTTATCTATAATCTTTTCTAAGATGTTACGCTTGCAGAGATAACAGCGATTCTCGGGATTATTGATAAAGCCTTCTATTTTATATTCGTCCGCAACTATAACTTCATTTCGAACACCTAAGGAGTCCGATAGTGATAGAGCTTCACTCATTTCTCTTTCGGGAAATGACATGAGGCTTGCGGTGAATGCTGTCACGTTTTCACCTAAGGCTTCTCTTGCAGCATACAGAAGAAATGTGGAATCAACGCCACCGGAGAATGCGACTGCGACGCTTCTAAGAGAAGCTAAATAATCCTTTAACTTGTTGTATTTTGATAATAATTCTTCGCTCGGCAACGCATTTTTATCCACTTAATAAACCTCACATTTATCTTACTATTTGTCTTGATCTATGGCTTTTTTATATACCATCATCATTCCTTC
>CAJODN010000027.1 GCA_905233695.1 uncultured Lachnospiraceae bacterium
ACGATCCTTCTCTATCTTCTGTCTCTCATAAATTGACATAGCTCTGTCCCCCTACTTTTTATTTACCCTTCTCTTGTCTTCGTTTATCATTAATTATCTACTATTCTAAGGTCTTTAAATGAACTCATATCATCCTCCATAATAAACAATTTATTACCGTAATATTATATCATAGTACATAATTAAAAAACAACCTTAGGGAATTAGTCCCTAAGGTTGTAAATAAGCTTATTATTTACTCTGTTGCTCGCCCAGATACTTGAATGATTCTGCGAATGTCTTCGTGTTATCATTGTTCTCATCCATACAGAAGAAGTCTAATTGAACAATATTCTTATCATCGCCGTCGGCAAAGAGCATAAGACTCGCCTTATTACCGTTCCATGTATATCCAACTGCTTCCCAAGTATAATTGCCCATCTTAATCTGACCTTTATCCTTATACTTCTCAGGATCCATAGAAATTCTGTCTGCTTTAGCCGCTGCAGCATCAGGCTTACTTGATGACTTAGTGTTCTCGTACACCTTAATTATTTGATCTTTATCAGCATCATTAACGAATTTCTGACCTTCTTTACCGCTTTCTTTAGCGTCTGTGAATCCTGAAGGAACCTTTGCTTCGTACCATTCGAATTTGGTTGCACCGCTACTTCCACCTGATGAGCAAGAGCATGCGCACAAACCGATTGCAAATGTAGCTATGAGAAGTGTTGCTACTATAATTTTTATTTTCTTCATTATATTTTCCCTCCCTTTAAAAATCAATCACTCCACAGACGATTATAGCAAAAGATATCAAAAATAACAATTATTAGTTTGCCTTGGTTGCCTTCACCTGTTCCCTGAAATAATCCGCCACCTCATCAAGACCTTCGCCGGTCTTGGCGCTGACTGCGAATATTGTTGCGTTGGGATTAAGCTCCTTGATATGCGATACGGCTTTATCCATATCGAAGTCAAAGAAATCGGCCGTGTCAATCTTCGTAATTATTACAACATCGGACACTTCATACATAAGAGGATATTTTAGCGGTTTGTCATCTCCCTCGGGAAGCGAAAAAAGCATTATATTCTTATGAGCGCCCGTGTCGAATTCCGCGGGACACACGAGATTACCGATATTCTCTAAGATTAAAAGGTCAGTATCGTCTACGCCGAACTTGGCAATTGCTCTTCCTGTCATATCAGCATCGATATGACAGAGTCCCCCGTTATGAATCTGGAGAACACGTACACCCGTAGCGTCGGCAACGGTCTGTGCATCGAGACTTGTCTTAATATCGACATCCATCTCGGCTATTCTCATCTCATCCTTTAGCATGTTGATAAGCTTAGACAGTAGCGTCGTCTTACCGCTTCCGGGACTTGACATAACATTTACAAAGAAAGTCCCCTGCTCTGTCAATCGTTCCCTTATCATATCAGCTTCTTTTTCATTATTGCTGAACACGCTTTCATTAATCTCTATTACTTTAACTTCGCCCATAACTCACCTCAAAATATGTCCCATTAACCGTACACATTATTTCTTATACTCTTCCACCTTATCTCTAAGATACGTAAGCCACTCATCGAAGCCTTCGCCTGTCTTAGATGATACGAAGAATATATCAGCCTTCGGATTAAGCTCCTTAATCCTTTTCACACATAAATCTTTATCAAAATCAAATACCGAAAGAGCATCAATTTTATTGATGAGAACAATGTCGCTTACCTCATACACGAGAGGATACTTCGCAGGCTTATCGTCGCCCTCGGGAACAGACAGAATTGTCATATTAACAGACGCACCTGTGTCGAATTCCGCCGGACACACAAGGTTCCCCACATTCTCAATAAACACAATATCTAAACCTTCCATGCCCATTTCAAGCATTCCCTGTTTCGTCATCCCTGCATCCATATGGCACATTCCGCCTGTATGAAGCTGAATGGATCTTGCACCGGCTTCTCTTATTGTATAAGCATCGACATCTGCATCAATATCGCACTCCATGACTCCTATACTCAGATCCGAGAGCCCCTTGATTGTCCTAACAAGCGTTGTTGTCTTACCGCTTCCGGGACTTGACATGACATTTATCATAAGCTGTTTATTCTCTTTACATTCACTCCGAATAATATCAGCATTTACTTCATTTTCCTTGAACACATTCTGCTTTAATTCAATAATCTTAACGTCTTCCATATCAGATATAGCCTTTCCTATGATTTATATTGAAAATGTGTTATCATCGCGAGATGTCTCGCTAAACACTTCGACCTACTATAACTCCGGTTGATGTCGCCCACTGAATATTATATCCTCCGCATTTTCCGGTAATATCCACTACTTCCCCCGCAAGGTAAAGCCCGGGGCATTTCTTGGACTCCATAGTCTCGGGATCAATCTCGGATATATCTACTCCACCGAAGGTCGACTGCGCATTTTCAAATTCACCAAAACCAATTATCTCATAATTAACAGCGGAAAACAATCGAAGAATCTTATCTTTTGTATAATCATCGAATTCCTCTGTCGTTTTATTCGTGGAAATATGTAATCTATTCAAATACGAATCGACTATCTTCGGGTTAATTGATTGGCTAAGTGCCTGCGATATACCAAGACCAATCCTATTAATTGCACACTTTGCATTGGTATCCCTGATAAAGTCAACCGATATCGTAACCTTCTTACCGGTTTCCACTGCCGGAACAGCCTTAATGCTATGCTGATAAATCGGTATACCGGAAAGCATTCCCTTGTAGAACTTGATAAAGCCGCGCTCCGTACCAACAGTTTCACCATCTATAATAAGAGATATTGAGGCCAGGGCATTGACACCCTGAAGTGTATCAGGATAATCAGCCTTAAGATTAGTAAGTGCAGGGTACGGTTTTAAAATGTTATGACCGAGCTTCTCAAGATAGTAATATGAATCGCCGGATGAACCTGTCTTCGGAGCCGATTTGCCGCCTGTTGCAATAAGGACATTCTTAGCTTCATAGGTGTCGGTTTTATTGCTAAGGATGTAGCCACCGTCTGTCTTTTCTATAGAACGAAGGTTGTAATTATATACCACTCTAACACTCGGCAATCTGTCAATCTCGTTAACAAGAGTATCGCGAAACGTCACTGCTTCATCGGTACGTGGATAATAATATCCTTCGCGTACATAGTAAGACATGCCGAGGTCGTCAAGCTCTCTAAGAAGGTCATCCTTACCGAACTTGTTAATAACTGTACTTACGAAAGAATCCTTGATGTCGAGAGAATTGGATTCATAGTAACCGCTATTCATACTTTCATTGGTGAAGTTACAGCGACCGTTACCGGTAATAAGTATCTTCTTACCGAGGGTGTCGTTCTTCTCCAGAATCACTACTTCTTTTCCTTGGCGTGCTGCAGTTATGGCTGCGAACATCCCCGCAACGCCCCCGCCAGCCACTATTAAATCTATCATAATATGCTCCTAATAGTCAGTGTTATGTATCGTTTACGGCTTTCGCTTGACATATATTTTTCAGACACGCTCTCGCTCTAATTGGGCACCCCTAGCAGACGCTAAGTTCACACTTCGTCGGGGACTCGTGTTCACTAAGCGCTGAGACCCAATAAGGTCTGCAAAACATATGTCAGCCGAAAGCCTCAAGCTATTAAATAATACACTATAATTCCATATATAGCTCCGCCGGTCAGGATATCTCTTTTATATGCTTTAAAGAGACCTTTACGGGTCTCGGCACTTAGCGATTGCGAAGCAAGAGCTTAGTGTCCGCTAGGGGTACCCGTATAGAGCGAGAGCGTGTCTCGTAAAGTATATAAAAGAGATAGAATGACGCGGTTAGTCATTAAAGTTAGCTGTACCCAATAAGTTCCGCAAGCATATGTCAAGCGAAAGCCGTATTCTGTTATTATACTCTATATTATATAATTCTATTACGTGTCCCACCTTGCTGAAACGACTCTATATTCAGTGCTGTCTCTTCGACTGCACGTCTCCTTGCCTCGTTACTGGCCCATGCCATGTGGGGTGTTATTACAAGACGAGTGCTGTCCGAATATTGGGACAGGGGATTTTGGTCTGTCATAGGTTCCGTTCCCGTTACATCAAGACCGGCTCCGTATATAAGATTCTCATTAAGGGCACGATATAAGTCTTCGTCCTTAACAATACCTCCACGCGCCACATTAATAAGAATTGCATCTCTCTTCATCTTGGTAAATGCGTTATAATCAAAGAGCCCTCTCGTATTATCATTAAGAGGACAGTGAATCGAAATTATATCTGCAGTTGTAAGAAGTTCGTCGAAGCTTACGGTCTTGTATGGCGAGTCAGAAGGCTTATCCCGAAGGGAACACCTTATCACATTACAGCCGAAGGAATCGGCAACCTTAGCAACCTTACTTCCGATTGCGCCGAAGCCGATTACACCCCAGGTCTTACCCGCAAGCTCGCTGAAGGGCTTACCGAAATGGCTGAAGCTATCCTGCTTACCATACTCTCCCGACTTAACATAATCATCGTAATAAGACATCTTCTCGAAAATGTATAAGCACAGTGCAAAGGTATGCTGTACCACCGCATCCGTACTGTAACCCTTGACGTTACACACGTGGATGTCCCTACTCCTACAGTATTCAAGATCCACGTTGTCGTATCCGGTGGCAAGTTCACATATTAGTTTGACATTCTTAGCGCTATCGAGAGTCTTCTCGTTGAGAGGTGATTTGTTGGCAACAATGATGTCGGCATCCTTGACACGGTCTGCGATTAGTTCGTATGGAGTTGTTTGGTACACTTCTACGTCGCCGAGTTTTTCTATTGACTCTACACTAACCTCGTCTCCGACGGTAGCTTTCTCCAGTATTACTACTTTCATAATGATTCCCTTCCGGTATAATGGGTGGTGTCTATCTTGTATAAGCAGGAATCACTTCCAACTTATGCAAGTTCAACTTATGTAGCCTATCAATCCTTTTCTTAAGTTCCTCGTCTTCCATCTCGCCCGTCTCAATATATTTATCAAGTGCTGCATACGTGAACCCAAGCTTATCCTCATCCGTCATTCCCGACAGTCCGTCTGACGGATCCTTATGGACTAGTTCTTTCGGAACACCAAGTGCATCCCCAATCTGCAGCATCTCGGTCACCGTATAATGAGAACACGGAGAGAAGTCGCCTGCTGCATCGCCGTACTTTGTGGAGTATCCGACATAATCCTCTGATGCATTACAAGTATTGCACACTCTTCCACCGTTCGGAAGTGACTGTGCAACTGCATAAAGAGTCGCCATTCGAAGTCTCGGCGCAAGGTTAATCTTTAGTTCCTTGTTAGAAGATATATCAACGTTACTCTGTGATAATCCTAAAAGAAAAGCGTCATAGCTTGACTTTATATTAACGGTATAAGTCTTGATGCCAAGAAACTCGGCAATTGTCCTCGAGTCATTAATATCAGCCTGCTCCCCGTTAGGCATCATAACTCCCACAACTCTCTCCTTACCAAGTGCCTTAACAAGAAGTGTTGCCACAATCGACGAATCCTTACCGCCGGAGAGTCCGATTACGGCGTTAGCATTTGCACCGTTTTCCGAGAACCACTCTCTTATCCAATTAACGATTCCATCTATCTCTTTATTTGCATCAAACATGGTAATCCTCCCCGACAAACTAATATTCATCTATTATATCTTCGGCTATATGCTTCCGTGACACTCCGTTATCCATAGCCATCTTGCCGATATAGCGATGAGCCTCTTCCTCAGTCATTCCTTTTTTCTCGATAAGAAGACCTTTGGCTTTACCGATAATCTTAATTTCCTTCATCTTCTCTTCAAGGGAAATGTTC
Source organism: uncultured Lachnospiraceae bacterium (assembly GCA_905233695.1). Taxonomy (GTDB): domain Bacteria; phylum Bacillota; class Clostridia; order Lachnospirales; family Lachnospiraceae; genus RUG191. The sequence continues at coordinate 5,836 of CAJODN010000027.1, forward strand.
TTCTGTTCCAACTTTCGTATCCTATCCTGAATCGAGGCAAGATATCTTATTGCAGTATCCAATCTGTTCTCCGGCATGTCCTTGGTGATTGCGAGGATACCTCTGTCAGTAACATTTTCAAGAACACTGTCATAGACTTCCGCCGGCGATACGAAGAGAATCGAAGCATTACATTTCTCCGCTGTATCAAAAGCAAGCTCTATTCCCGACTCATCCTTAAGTGGTGCGTTGATAACTATAATATCATAATATCTCTCTAAGATACACCTTCTTGCCAGAGCTGCGCTCTTTCTTACGTCGATAGTGATAAAACCTGCAAGCGATTTCTTGATGCGAGAATTGAATTTCTCCGAGGAAGATACAATAAGTATGGAGTGATATATATCTTGTTTTCCGGACATAGAATCCTCCTTACATGGTATACTCCTCAATAATTCCCTTCGGTACAAATGAATTCACGAACTCACTCTCTATGGCAAGCTTACTTGCCTCCTTAATTGAACTCGGAAGATGCATAGCAGACTCCGAAAGTTCCTCCGGAAGATTAAGCTTATTATTGATTCCGTATAACCCCGCCCTTATAAGCAGAGCATACACAAGATAGGGATTACATGATGCATCGGGGGAACGAAGCTCCACCTTGGTCCTACCGTTAAATGTCTCGATATATATAAGCTCTGCTTCACCTTTAGAAGACCAATTAACCTTATCCGGTGCGCTGCTGTTACCGAGTCTTGCGTAAGACGCTTCGGAAGGATTTAAGAACACCGTCATCTCCCTTATCTTATCGATGATACCTGCGGCAACATATTTCACCACATCCTTTTCTTCTTTATCGGTGGCGTAAATATTAATGTGGTATCCGTTTCCCGGCTTACCCTTAAGTGGCATGGGTGAGAAGTCGGCATTAAGTCCGTATCTGTCAGCAAGTGTACTCACAACCATCTTAAATGTTGTCATCTGATCTGCCGCCTTAAGAGGCTTAGCGTAATGAAAGTCTATCTCGTTCTGTCCCGGGCCTCTCTCATGATGAGATCTCTCCGGTCTCAGTCCCATCCTCTCTATTGTAAGACACATTTCACGTCTAACATTTTCACATTTATCAAGAGGAGCAATATCCATATAACCCGCATTGTCATAGGGCACATTGGTTGGATCTCCGTTATCGTCCCTTCTGAAGAGGTAGAACTCCGTCTCATTACCGAACCTGAATTCTATTCCCTGCGCCTCGGCTTCCTTCACCGCATCAATAAGAATTGCCCTTGTATCGGAAATGTACTCTTCCCCCTCCGGCGTATACATATCGCAGAACATCCTTAAGACCTTACCGCTATCGGGGCGCCAAGGTAATATTGCCATTGTATCCGGATCCGGCTTAAGATAGAGTGACGCATAGGGACAATCGGTAAAGCCCGCTATCTCTCTTGTGCTAACGGGAATTCCGTCCTTAAATGCCTTGTTAATCTCACTCGACATAATTGAGAGATTCTTCTGTACGCCGTAAGCATCTCTGAATGCAAGACGGACGAACTTAACATCCTCTTCCTCTATAAAGCTTATTACTTCATCATATGTGTATTCCATTTTCTTATCTCCTTTATATCACACTTATCCTTGGGGAAATGTCCTCTAACACATCCAGAAGAATTCTTACCGTATCAAGTGATGTGAACATCGTCACACCGTTCATAATAGCACAGCGCCTAATCTCAACGCCATCATTATAATGTATTCCCGAAAGAATTGCTCTCGTGTTAATTATGTAACTAACATATCCGGCCTTGATTGCTTTGAGAATCTCGTTACTGCCTTCGCTGATCTTACCTCTGATTCTGGTTCTTACGCCATGCTCCTTAAGAAATGTTCCCGTACCGATTGTTGCTTCCACATTGAATCCAAGCTCGTAGAACCTCTTAATAAGCGGTAACGCTTCTTCTTTATCTTCATCGGCAAGAGTTACAACCACCGTTCCGTATTCTTTCATTTTGATTCCGGATGCCTGAAGCGCTTTATAAAGTGCACGTTTTAAGCTCTTGTCATAGCCGATTGCTTCTCCCGTTGACTTCATCTCCGGTGAGAGGTATGCGTCCATTCCGTTTAACTTGGCAAATGAGAATGCCGGTGCCTTAACATACCAGAAATCTTTCTCAGGTAAAATCTTATCGGCATAGCCTTGGCTTTTTAAACTCTCTCCCAGCATTACCTTTGTCGCTATATCTACAAGAGGAACTCCCGTTGACTTCGAAAGAAAAGGCACGCTTCGCGATGCTCTCGGGTTAACTTCAATAATAAATACGTCATCATTGGAATCAACAATAAATTGGATATTGAACAGTCCCTTAATACCGATTCCGACACCCAATTTCTTCGTGTATTCCCATATCTTATCCTTAACATTTTCGGAAATGGAAAATGGCGGATATACACTCATACTGTCGCCGGAGTGGACACCGGTTCGTTCAACAAGTTCCATAATTCCCGGAAGGAATACGTCCTTACCGTCGCATACGGCATCGACTTCCACTTCCTTACCGACGATATACTTGTCAACAAGGACAGGCTTGTCTTTGTCGACTTCAACGGCGTTCTTAAGATAGTGACTGAGCATTTCCTCATTAGCCACAATCTCCATGGCGCGACCGCCCAGAACAAATGAAGGACGTACCAAAACAGGATATCCGATGTCGGCTGCCGCCTTAATTCCGTCAGGTATATTGGTTACGGCGACTCCCTTAGGCTGAGGAATCCCGAGTTCCTTAATAATATTTTCAAAAGCATCCCTATCCTCCGCTGTAAATATTGCCTTAGTATCTGTTCCGACAATATTAACGTGTCTTGCCTCCAGCGAATCGGCAAGGTTAACGGCTGTCTGACCGCCGAGAGACACAATAACACCCTCTGGCTTCTCAAGGTCAATTATATTCATGATATCCTCAATTATAAGAGGCTCGAAGTAGAGCTTATCAGCCGTTGTATAATCGGTTGACACAGTCTCCGGATTATTGTTAATTACAATGGCTTCATATCCCATATCGTGAATTGTCTTAACGGCATGGACAGTGGAATAATCGAACTCCACACCCTGCCCGATTCTGATGGGACCTGAACCCAGAACAATAATCTTCTTATTATCCGATACTTTAGATTCGTTCTCGTCTTCGTAAGTTGAATAGAAGTAGGGAACGTAGCTTTCGAACTCACTGGCACAGGTATCTATCATTTTGTATACCGGGTAAATGTTATATTTACGCCTAAGCTCCCACACATCATCTTCACTGCAATTAATAAGTTCGGCGATATATGAATCGGAGAAGCCCATTCTCTTAGCATCGTACAAAAGCTCCTTATCAAGAGAACCGTTACATGTCTTACCTGCTTCTTCAATCTTAACTTCGAAGTCAACTATTTTCTTAATCTTATCGAGGAAGAACATATCAATCTTCGTTCGAAGATAGATGACCTGCGGATCTACTCCAAGCCAGAGAAGCTCCGATATTGCATACACTCTGTCGTCCGTTCCTTCTTCAATATACTTAAGAAGCTTATCAATTGCTTCCTTCTTATCCCCTGTATCGGAAAGGCTTGCAACATCGAATTTCTCGAGATGAATATGGTTCTTGCCATCTTCCAGTGACCTGATTGCCTTAAGGAGACTCTCTTCCATTGTACGGCCCACACTCATTGTTTCGCCCGTTGCCTTCATCTGTGTTGATAAGACATTAGAGGCAAGCGTGAACTTGTCAAAGGGGAATCTGGGCATCTTGGTTATTACATAATCAAGAGTAGGCTCAAAGCATGCAGGCGTATTGGCAAGCTTAATTTCATCAAGATTCATACCGACTGCAATCTTAGCCGATACTCTTGCAATCGGATAACCACTTGCTTTAGACGCTAACGCCGAAGAACGGGATACTCTCGGATTAACTTCAATTACATAATAATCAAATGACTCAGGATCAAGGGCGAATTGAACATTGCATCCGCCCTTAATTTCAAGCGCTCTTATTATTGAAAGGGCGCTGTCTCGAAGCATATGATATTCTTTATTGGTAAGCGTCTGAGATGGCGCAACAACAATGGAATCACCTGTATGAATTCCCACCGGGTCAAGGTTCTCCATATTACATACGGTAATTGCCGTATCATTAGCATCTCTTATCACTTCGTATTCTATTTCCTTATAGCCTTTAATTGACTTTTCAACAAGCACCTGATGAACGGGAGAAAGGGACAAGGCATTCTTCATCATCCTCTCCATCTCTTCATCATCCTCTGCGAATCCTCCTCCTGTTCCTCCCAGAGTAAATGCAGGACGAAGAATAACGGGATATCCGATTTCACTTGCGGCTTCTAAGCCCTCCTCAACTGAATTAGCTATCATGGAAGGGACTATTGGCTCGCCCAGTTCCTCGCAGAGCTCCTTGAATTCTTCTCTGTCTTCCGCTCTTCTTATACTTTTAGCATCGGTTCCGAGAAGCTCAATCTCACACTCGTCAAGTACTCCCTTATCGTATAGTTGAAGGGATAGATTAAGACCTGTCTGACCGCCGATTCCGGGAAGCAAAGCATCCGGTCTCTCGTGCCTACAAATCCTCGCCATATATTCAAGAGTCAATGGCTCCATATACACCTTATCCGCAATAGAATTATCGGTCATAATTGTCGCCGGATTGGAGTTCGCAAGAACAACTTCGTACCCTTCCTCCTTTAGAGCAAGACACGCCTGTGTTCCCGCGTAATCGAATTCTGCCGCCTGACCTATTACAATAGGACCGCTTCCTATAACAAGTACTTTCTTAATATCTGTTCTCTTTGGCATACGAATTAACCTTTCTTTGAATTAGCTATTCTTAGCATTCTTCATAAGCTCTGTAAATCTACCGAATAAGTATCTGCTGTCACATGGTCCCGGTGCACTTTCGGGATGATACTGTACTGAGAACACCTTATTCTCATCAGAGTAAAGTCCCTCAACGGTGTCATCAAGAAGATTAATATGAGATACATTTAACACATTTCCCATAAGAGAATTAGAATCAACGGCGTAGCTATGATTCTGACTCGTAATCTCAATCTTACCGGTTCTCACATCCTTAACGGGATGGTTGCCACCTCTGTGACCGAACTTAAGCTTATAAGTCTCGGCGCCGTAAGAAAGCGCTATAAGCTGGTGGCCGAGGCAGATTCCGAACATGGGAAGCTTACCCTTAAGCGCCTTAAGTGTCTCGATTACCTCCGGAACATCTGTAGGGTCGCCGGGTCCGTTGGATATGAAAAGTCCGTCGGGGTGAAGGGCAATTATTTCATCACTTGTTGTGTTATATGGCACCACCGTCACATTACACCTGTTATCATTGAGCATACGGACGATATTAAGCTTCATTCCGCAATCAATTGCCACAACATTATAAAGGGGGTTAGATGTACGAGAGTAATATCTCTTCTTACAACTAACCCTTTTTACAGCGTCGTGGGGCACGGGAGTATCCTTGATCTTGGCGACTCCCGCATCCGTATTCGTATTAATGTCCGTTATGATACAGCGTCTCGAACCGTAGTCCCTGATGCTTCTTACAAGCTTTCTCGTGTCAACGCCGTATATCCCGGGAATCCCCGCTTCTTCAAGAAGCTCCGGCACCGACTTAGTGGAACGGAAGTTAGAGGGATTGTCATTAATATCCCTTACTATAAACGCTCCCGCACCAATCATCTTACTTTCGAAATCTTCGTCCGCTATGCCGTAATTACCGATTAAAGGATAGGACATAACAATTGCCTGATCCGTATATGAAGGGTCCGATAATATTTCCTGATATCCCGCCATTGATGTGTTGAATACTATTTCGCACACTGCTTCTTTTTCTGCACCGAATCCTACTCCTTCGTAGCAGGAACCGTCTTCTAAGATAAGCTTTCTATCCGGTCTCACTTATTTTCCTCCCTTAACTGCAGCTTCGATAAATCCCTTGAATAAAGGATGCGGTCTGTTAGGTCTCGACTTGAATTCCGGATGGAACTGAACTCCTATGTAGAAAGGATGCTCCTTAATCTCCACCGTCTCAACCAGGTTTTTATCGGGAGACATTCCCGAAAGAATCAGTCCGTTCTCGGAAAGCACTTCCCTGTAATCATTGTTGAACTCATACCTGTGTCGGTGTCTCTCGGAAATGCTGTTACAATTATAATAGTGTTCAATCAAAGTGCCGGGTACTATCTCGCAAGGATATGCGCCGAGTCGTAGCGTTCCGCCCTTCTCGACTTCATCACTCTGTCCCGGCATGAAGTCAATAACCTTATGCTCTGTGGGATGCTCGAACTCTCCGGAGCAGGCGTCTTTAATTCCCGCCACATTTCTTGCATATTCTATAACGGCAACCTGCATTCCGAGACATATTCCGAAGTATGGAATGTTATTCTCTCTTGCATATCTTGCAGAAAGAATCATTCCCTCTACACCTCTGTTACCGAAGCCTCCGGGTATAAGTATACCCGATACATTGCTTAATCTGTCCTTGTAATTATCGGCATTAAGC
>CAJODN010000028.1 GCA_905233695.1 uncultured Lachnospiraceae bacterium
AGCGTTGTATCACATAATTCTGAGAAGATATTTGGTACAGGTCTTGTTATTTTCGCTGTTGTAATACTACATAACCTGCTGGGCTATTTGTGCGGATTCACAGTGGGCAAATGCTTTAAGATGCCACCGTCTAAGATAAAGGCAATATCAATAGAAATTGGAATGCAAAATTCCGGACTTGCTACTAGTCTTGCAACAAGTACATTTCCTACTCTTGCCATGGCGACTGTACCGGGTGCTATATTCTCCATATGGCATAATCTGTCCGGTGCAATATTGGCTGCTATATACAGAAGATGGAAGGACAACAGTCAGGATAAAAAAGAAAACGAGGAGACTTATGGAGAAAAGTAAGAATATGGATAATCATATATCACAGACAACAATATATATAGGTCTTAATGATTCCGAGACGGGAGTTCAGAAATACGACTCTAAGAAGTATATCTCGATTTTGAAGAGGACTTGTCGACACTATAAGCTTGCCTTTGCAGTTTAGACAGTTAGTGACGGTTATTTTCACGAGGACGGAAGATATACTGAGGAGAACACCTAAGAGAAAGGTTTGTCCTGATTGTGGTCGTGCTAATACTAAGCGCGTTTCCACTTACACTGAGGGTCGACTACCTACCATCGTCACAAATGTAATAGTTGTGGTCATGAGTGGACTGTAAAAGATTAATGCATGTTATTTATTGCATAACTCTTATGATTTTTGCCAATAAACTTGCAAAAGTCATAGGAGTTTTTGTATGGTTAGCAAGAAAGAGGATTCCGTTGTAGTTTTATATTTTTGTATATTGGGAAAATGCCAATATAATATCAATTATTGCAAAAATTCACATAAAATGCTAATATATTAGCATGATTAACATAGAACAAAAAACCCCTATCGAATTGAATATGGGTATAGCAAGTAGATTGAAAGCTATTAGAAGGAGACGAAAGATTTCGCAAAAAGTGTTATCGCAAAAAAGCGGAGTCAGTTATGCTTCTATCAGACGATTCGAGCAGACAGGAGAGATTTCACTTTTATCGTTATCTAAAATTGCAATAGCATTGGAAATTGATGATGAACTTGATAAACTTTTTTGCGAGATTCCTTATATGTCGATTGAGGAGGTAATTAATGGACAAGGTTAAGAAACTCTTCGTGAAATATAAGGATATGAGCGTTGGCACATTGGCTTTATATGAAAAATACAAGGTGGCTTTTGAGTATAGCGATGAATGGATAAGTAAGGGCTTTTCCATTAGCCCATTTTCATTGCCACTTGAGAAGAAAGTATTTATTTCTGAGATAGAGCCATTTGAGGGCTTGTTTGGAGTTTTTTCAGATAGTTTGCCGGATGGCTGGGGCAGACTACTTATAGACCGTTTATTGAAAAAAATGGGTATAGATCCTTTCAGCGTCACATCCCTTGATAGACTTGCCATGATAGGTGATGCCGGTATGGGGGCGCTAGAATTCGTTCCGTCTATTATCGTTACAGAAAAATATGACGAGTTTTCGTTTGATGAGATTGCACTAGAGTGTAAAAAGATACTTAATACTGAGTATAGTGATAAGCTTGATACACTTGTGGTGTTAGGAGGTTCTCCGGGAGGTGCACGACCTAAAATACTAACAAATGTTGATGGAGAAGATTGGATAATCAAATTTCCGGCAAAGGCAGATGGAGACTTTGTAGGAAGACAGGAATATGAGTATTCATTATGTGCTAAGAATTGCGGAATTAATATGGATAAAACACGTCTTTTTGAATCAAATATTTGTGAGGGGTATTTTGGCACGAGAAGGTTTGATAGAATCAGGAGCAGTTCATCGGTTAAAAAAATACATATGATTACAGCCTCGGCTCTTCTTGAGACATCTCATAGAATTCCTAATCTTGATTACAACACCTTGATGAAGCTTACTATGAAGCTTACAAATGATATGCATGAATGTGAGAAGCTTTTTAGACTAATGTGCTTTAATGTATTTGCACATAATCGTGATGATCATTCCAAAAATTTTACGTATTTATACATATATGAAGAAAAGCGTTGGATTTTATCTCCTGCGTATGATTTGACATATAGCAATTCTATAGGTGGAGAACATGCAACTACAATTAATGGAGAAGGGATGAATCCAACTTTTGAAGATATAATCGCTGTTGCAGATTATATTGGAATTAACAGAAGAAAGGCGAAATCCATTGCTTCTAATATTTACGATTGTGTAAAAGACGAATTAGGCGAATGGATATAGGTGACAGGGGACGGCCTTTTTATATATTTGGTAAAAAATACGAAAAAATTGTATTGTGGCGATAGCTCGTTGACATCTGTATTAACAAGGGTTAAAATCGCTATTATAATAACAAAGCATAACAAGGCATAACAAATTGCAAAAATCATAACAAGGCATAACAAATCGCGAAAATCATAACAATACATAACAAAATGGGATAATAGGAGAAAACATATGAAGACAGATCCATTTACAAGAACTCCGGGACTGGCAGGGAAGGCTTTTATAAATATGCATTATGCAGATAAAATAATTGAGAACTTAGCCGCGGAGGAGTCATTCAAGTATGTATATAAGATTGTTGGACTGAGAGTCTGTGGAATATAGGAAGATAATAGACGAATTTAAGCATAAGGATAAGTGGCTTGTCTATACGCTGTCTGCTGCGGGGAACCCTGTTGACACATTAATATCTCTTATTAGCAAGGAGAAGTTTATTGATGCCAAGACGCATTCGATGTCAATTAATACAGGAGCAGAAGTTGATGCCAAAGGCTTAGTTGTAGGTGGTGGAGCATCAGTTAGTATAACCAAATCTTCAATGGATAATGTGAATTATTACTCTGCAGAGGCTGAATTAACGTCTTTGGTACGGGAGGTCAACAGAGAAGGCTATCGTATACTTATAGGTATAGATGATATTTCCAAAACCGATGATATGGTTAAGTTTTTATCTATATACGGTGCAATGATTTTAGACACAGATACAAAGGCATATTTGGTATGTACCGGTCTTAATAAGAACATTGAAGACTTTAAGAGCGAATCTAATTTGACATTTTTTAAAAGAAGCGATACCGCTGAGATACGAGAGCTTGATAGATTCGAAATCGCTGATAAGTATTGTGAATTGCTTGGAGTCACGCAGGAAGCTGCTGTTAAGATGGCCAGATTTGTAAATGGATATGCATATGCATATCAAGTGTTGGGTACACTATATTTTAATAAGAAGGATAATGAAGAATTTGAAGACCTAGTCCCTAAATTCGATAAGATAATGGCACAAGATTCTTATGATCTAATATGGAGCTCACTTACGGGAGAAGAGAAGGCTCTTGTTAAGTGCATATTACAGACAGAAGACGGCAAAGTATCTGACGTTAAAAAGCTAATGAACAATCCGAGTAATTTCAGCACAATACGTAATAGATTAATGAATAAACATTTGATTAATACTGATGAGAGAGGATATGTTACAATTCATCTTCCGCGATTTAAGGAATTTGTTACTATGTGGGAGATGTGATTGGACCAGTGACTGGTATTTTTAGTCACTGGCTTATTACTTTTGAAAGGAGTATCGCTTATTAATGAAAATTGCAGTAGCTGGAACAGGATATGTCGGGTTATCATTAGCAGTCTTATTAGCGCAGCATAATGAGGTTGTTGCCGTAGACATTGTTCCGGATAAGGTTGAAAAAATAAATAACTATATTAGTCCTATTCAAGATGTGTATATTGAAAAATATCTTTCTGAGGCAAAGGCTGGTGAAAGACATTTACAGCTAATAGCAACAACTGATGGGGCTGATGCCTATCGTAATTCAGATTATGTTATTATCGCAGCGCCAACAAATTATGATCCACAGAAGAATTTCTTTGATTGTTCTGCAGTAGAAAGTGTTATAGAAGCTGTTTTGGAATCCTCAGATAGTGCAACTATGGTTATTAAGTCGACGATACCTGTAGGTTTTACAGAGCGTGCTAGGAGCAAATATCATACTGATAGAATTATTTTTAGTCCTGAGTTTTTACGAGAGTCGAAGGCACTATATGACAATTTATATCCTAGCCGTATAATTGTAGGTTGTGATGAGGAAACAAGAGAAAAGGCGGAGATTTTTGCATCAATACTTCAGGAAGGGGCAAAGAAGCCTGATATAGATACATTGTTCATGGGATATACCGAAGCAGAAGCTGTGAAGTTATTCGCTAATACATATTTGGCCTTAAGAGTGTCATATTTTAACGAATTGGATACTTATGCTGAAATGAAGAGGTTAAATACGAAGGATATTATTGATGGTGTTTGCTTAGATCCACGTATAGGAAATCATTACAATAATCCAAGTTTTGGATATGGGGGATATTGCTTACCAAAAGATACTAAGCAGTTATTGGCGAATTATCAAGATGTTCCTGAGAATCTAGTAGAGGCAATTGTAGAAAGCAATCGTACCCGAAAGGATTTTATAGCAGATAGGGTATTAGAAAAGGCAGGCTACTATAGTTATTCTGATAATTCCACGTGGAAAGCAGAGAAAGAGAAATCAATTATAATAGGTGTATATAGACTTACAATGAAAGCAAATAGCGATAACTTTCGCCAGAGTAGCATACAAGGTATAATGAAGAGAATTAAGGCGAAGGGTGCGACAGTTATCATTTATGAGCCAACACTCACAGATGGAATGACCTTCTTTGGAAGCTTGGTTGTTAACGACATTGGAAAATTCAAAAGCGAGTCCGATGCAATCATAGCTAATCGCTATGATAGCATTTTGGATGATGTTCAGGACAAGGTTTATACAAGAGACTTGTTCAGAAGGGATTAGAATACATGTGTTGAATGGATTTTGCTTTGAAGCAAAGTAAGCCCTCAATCATGAGTACCATAAATAAAAGAAACTGATTTGTTCGAGGGATAGATAAGGATCCATGCATCAAGCCCGATAGTTCCGAGACAACGAAGGAAGAGCTTCTTTTCAGATGACTTTAACGACGTGAATAGTACTCGTCCATATCCTTCCGAATGGTATCTATGTCATAGAGAGGCAGATAATCCGCGATGGAAGACGCATTTTCCCGAACAAGCACATAGTCCGGTGTTGCACCTTCGTCGATGCTCTCATAATTATTATTGGTAAATGTGTTAGGACCCGATACCATAATGGGAAGTCCCATGGGACCTAGGTGGAATATAAGATCTGCGGTTCCGCCACCGGAAGTCTCACCTATCACGGGTATCTTGTTATCCTTAAGTAATGTGGGAAGTATGTTGCCGCAAGAGTAGCTTACGGAGCTTGTCAGCACCGCAAGACGCAGATTACCGCGATATGAATCATTGTCGAGATCATTGTATTCTCCATCGAGATTCTTATCAACAAGGGCCTGAATGGAGAGCTTATTATCTGTAAGAGCGGATATAGCCGGTGTGGTCTTTTGGTCGGTAAGTATGTTCAGTATCCATACGAGCGTTGAAAGCTGCCCTCCGCCGTTGCAGGTAAGATCAATCACGAAGTTCTTGACATTGTTTTGTTTGGCGTAGTCAAGGGACCACATCATAGGCTCAAACACATCCGGAGAGAAGCCGTTGAATGAGAATGCTACGGTATCATTAGAAGATGTAAGAATTATATCTCCACCATTCCAACTTCTGACTTTGTTATATTTGGAAAATGCGCTTTCTCTTGCCTTGCCTATTATTGTACCGAGATTCTTGTACTTGGTTTTGTCTCTGTACCAATAGCTTTGGCTAAGAGTATTATATAACGTGACGCCTTGATTAAGTGTTACAGGTAAAATGGTTTTCTTATCTTTTAGCTGCTTATTTATATTCTTGTATTCCATTGCAACAAATGAATCATCATATTCCATAATTGCAGTATCGAGTCCGATACTTGGGCATGAGTGACCGCCGTCTTCTGTGTAGAGTCCTAGGATTTTAAGTCCATAGTAGTATTCCAGCATGTCATCTGAAGTCAGAAGATCCTTTAATAACCTTGTGTCATCATCGTGGTTTTTAAGTGTGTTATCGAATCCGTTTGCGTTAATTTCGTTAGCAAGATATCCCTTCGAAGGATGTCCGTACAGATTATCCATAAGAAAGCATAGTTCCTTATAGTTAAGATCGCTTATGGCAGGATCAATATCATCATTATCCAATAGGTCGGACATATCTATCCACGATACCGGATCATAGGTCTCTGTAAAATATATGTCTTCGTCCCGGTATAATGCCCCCCTGTAGGTTGTCTCGGTTAAAAGATTGGCAGAGCTTACAGGCATATATACGTATCTTCCGTCTGAGTAAATATCAATACCGTACTTTCCGAAATTGAATGTATATGGCTTTTGCTCACTTGTTCCCGCTACAACGTATTCTTCCGTAGCAACAGTATCTGCTTTATCGATGATTATTAATTCGTCTGAGATAAAGTCTTCGTATCTCTCGAATGTTACAGTGTCATTGTCGGGGTCGAATACAGCAGAGCCTTTCGGTCCATCAATAATATAGGTGCGGCCTGATTTACGAGTGCTGTATTCTCCTTTGAAAATGTTACTAAAGTAATCTTCCATATTGATATACGGCAAGTTGAGACCATCGCGAAACAGTGCATTAACCTTAGTTTTATCGTCATCGTATAAATAAGCGGTTATGGTTTTGGAATGGAAGTTCCCGTCGGTTGTACTGTCTTCGTTGGCGTCAGTGAACAGACTGCATCCGCTAAGGGTGATGCACATTGTTATCAGCAGTACGATGCCGGTTATTCTGTTGCAATAAGCTCTCATTTTCATAGTGGATTACCTTGTCTTGTTTTTCACAGTATTATATCATATTTTGTGGTATAATGAGCCTATGTATGTGTTTTTTATTTATCTAATTAATCCGAGGCTCGAATGATAAGGTTCTTAAGATAGATAATTTTAAGAAGAATCGGGGAAATGTTCCTTCGGAATCAAAGGAACTTATAATAGAGGGCGGAACTCACGCCGGCTTCGGTTCATACGGCCCGCAAGACGGAGACGGGGAGAAAGACATCCCCCAATCTGAGCAGGTGGATAGAACCGTTGGCTTCGTAGTAGGGGTACTTGGTGATGAGACGTAAGAATAAGAGTAGCGTGCAGGTGCTTGTAGCGAATACACATGATAAGGAGTTGCCATGAATATAAACCAGTTAAAATATCTTATAGAAGTATCAGCAGCCTCTTCCATGCGAGAAGCATCAAGAAAACTGTATATATCCCAACCTGCGCTCTCCAACAGTATCAAAGAACTGGAGGACGAACTCGGCATCTTAATATTCGAGCGAACCAACAAGGGTATCTCCACCACGGACGAGGGCAGAGAATTTATCGACTATGCCAAGAAAGTAGTGGCGCAGTATGAGATATTAGAAGACAGGTATCTCAATAAAGACTCGTCTCGTGAGCATTTCTCGGTATCAATCCAGCATTATAACTTCGCTATATCCGCATTTACCGACATGATAAAGGAGAAGACATTAGGTAAATACACATTTTCCATAAGAGAGACAAGAACGAAGGAAGTCCTTGATGATGTAAGAAATCTTAAGAGCGAAGTGGGGATTGTGTCATATTCCGGCTCCACCGAGGAAATAATTAAGAAGCTTCTTCGTGATTATCAGCTGGAATTTACTCCGCTTATGAGTAGGGATACCTATGTGTACGTGTGGGAAGAACACCCCTTCGCGGGTAGGAAGCTGGTGTCTCTTGACGATATGAAGGAGTACCCTTGCGTGTCCTTCGACCAAAGTAACGACAGCAGTGTCTACCTTACGGAGGAGGCCATGGGGGACTACGAATTTGACAAGGTTATTAAGTCGGACGACAGAGCAACAACCTTAGAGATTATCGCCAGGCTTAACGGCTATGCCATCGGATGCGGAATGCTGTCCGGTGAAAATGCCATATTAAAGGGGATGGTGGCTATCAAGCTTAAGGAGCAAGACCCCCTCACAATCGGCTACATCACAAGAAAGGGAAGGGACAATACCGAGTACGGGAAGGCATATATAGAGGAGCTTTTAAAGTATAAAGAGATATGATAGGCTGTGATAACCTACACTTATCGCAGACGATAAGACACTAATAATTTACATGTAAAATGTCGGCAATTATAATACTAAAGAAGGTGGATGAGCGAGCAAGACCTGCTAAGCGACATTAAGTAAACGGCGAATCAGCCAAGACCCGCTAAGCGATTTTCTGTATGAGCGTGCGGGTACTTGGTGATGAGACGTAAGAATAAGAGATAAGGAATATTATAGGAGGACATTACAATGGCAAATATTTACAAAGGAACATTAGGTCTTATTGGCAACACACCTCTTGTTGAGGTTACCAATATTGAAAAGGATCTCGGCTTAGAAGCAACTATCTTAGTCAAGCTTGAATACTTCAATCCCGCCGGAAGCGTCAAGGACAGAATCGCTAAGGCAATGATTGAAGATGCGGAAGAAAAGGGCTTGTTGAAGAAAGGATCAACTATCATCGAGCCCACATCGGGTAACACCGGAATCGGGTTAGCGGCTATCGCAGCAGCTAAGGGATACAGGATTATCCTCACAATGCCCGAGACTATGAGTGTTGAACGTCGTAACATCCTTAAGTCATACGGTGCTGAGATTGTTCTTACGGAAGGCGCCAAGGGAATGAAGGGCGCTATCGCCAAGGCAGATGAGCTTTCTAAGGAAATAGAAGGAAGCTTCATTCCGGGACAATTCGTTAATCAGGCCAACCCGGCAATGCACAGAGCCACAACAGGTCCCGAGATATGGAATGATACCGACGGAAATGTTGACATTTTCATCGCAGGTGTTGGTACAGGCGGAACAGTAACGGGTGTAGGCGAGTATCTTAAGGATAAGAAGTCTGATATCAAGATTGTTGCATTAGAACCTGAGGATTCACCGGTTCTTTCAGAAGGAACGGCAGGGGCGCATAAGATTCAGGGAATCGGAGCGGGATTCGTTCCGGATGTTCTTAATACTAAGGTATATGACGAAGTATTCAAGGCTTCTAATCAGGATGCATTCGATACAGCGAAGCTTTTGGCACGTAAGGAAGGAATCTCTGTAGGTATTTCATCGGGAGCTTCACTTCACGGAGCAATTGAACTTGCCAAGAGACCTGAGAATAAGGGTAAGGTAATAGTGGCACTCCTTCCGGACAGCGGAGACAGATATTACTCAACACCGCTATTTAGTGAGGAATAGGAATTACCACACATTTACCGGAAAAAGGAAAAGATATGGATTTATTAAAAGGAATTAAAGATTACATCAAGTCCGGGGAGACGACTAAAGAGAGACTGGGTCTTGAGATAGAGCATTTTGTTGTGGATGAAAGGGGACTCCCCATAGGCTTCGACTTAATGACTAAGCTTCTTAAGGAAGTTGCCAAGAAGCTTAATGCTGAAATAGATTACACTGACGGGTATGTGGTGGGCTACAGTAATGAGGAGTACGTGATTACGTTAGAGCCCGCCTGTCAGCTTGAGATTAGTATCAGTCCCCGCGTATCCCTTGCGTCTGTTGAGAGGATATATAAGGAGTTCACGGAGCTTTGGGAGCCTATTCTTTATGAGAACGGATATCATTTTGTGGTGAAGGGTAATCTCCCATTAGTAGAACTTGGTGCAATTACACCGGATAAGATTCCTTTGTCACCCAAGAAGCGATACGAGTATATGGATAGGTATTTCGAAGATACGGGTAAATGTGGTAAGTACATGATGCGTTCTACTGCCGCCACTCAGATATCCGTAGATTACAGAGATGAGAAGGATCTTACCCGTAAGCTTGTTGTCTTAGAGAAGATATCGCCGATTCTTATGATAATGTTCGAGAATAAGAAAAGGTATAATTCGATTATTAAAGGTGTAATCGATAAGCCACATTTATTCAGAACGCAAATCTGGGATAACGTTGACCCTGACAGAACCGGCTTCCTTCCGGGATCTCTTGATGATGATTTCGGTTATGAGAGAATTGCGGAGGTGATATATAACCTTCCGCTAATCCTTCTTACCGATGAGGGCAATACGACTTATGTCGGAAGGAAAAGTGCGAAAAAACTTATAGAAGAGAGTATTATTGTCGAAGATGATATAGATGAAGATAGAAGCATTAGTCTGATGGAGCATTTCCTGTCGATGAGCTTCTATCATTTTCGCGTTAAGAAATATATTGAGATTAGGGTGGTTGACAGCCTTCCAATCGATAGAGCCCTTGGCTTTGCTGCCGTTATTAAGGGAATGGTCTATTCCGATAAGAATATTGATATACTGGAAAATGAATTATCCAATATAGACAGTATAGATAAGATTCAGGATGCGGTGCTTCGAATCGAAGAAGACGGACTTGATGCTGTAATCTATAATAATAAAACTGCAAAAGAATGGGCAGAGTATCTTACGAAGTTGGCATCAAACGGCTTAACTGATGAAGAGGGAGAGTATCTAACTTATGATTTCTCTTAGCTTAAATCCTTTATCCTCATCTATTATGTCTATCATGGCATCGGCCATTTCAGGGTCGAATTGTGTACCCTTGCAACGAAGTATCTCGGCTCTAACTTCGGATTGTGTCTTGGGCGACGCATAGACTCTCTTAGATGTCATGGCATCATAGGAATCCGCGACACAGATTATACGAGCCTCCTCGGGTATATCATTTCCATGAAGACCGTCGGGGTATCCCTTCCCACCATATCGTTCATGGTGCCATCTCGCTCCTGTAGAGAGCCCCGGTATCTCTGTTATGGTATGTAAAATGTCATATCCGGTAACTGTATGCTTCTTAATCTCTCCGAATTCTTCAGACGTAAGACGACCTTTTTTATTAAGAATTTCCTCGGGAACACCAATTTTACCGATATCATGAAGAAGTCCCATATAATATATTTCTTCGCATTCCTCTTCTGACTTGCCAAGTTTCTCCGCTATCAATTTGGAGTATTCTGCAACACGAGTGGAATGACCTTTGGTATAATGATCTTTGGCATCGACTGCTTGCGACAGAGCAATCATAATTTCCTTAGAAAGCCGCTCCTTAGCAACAGCTGCCGCCTCCTTTGCTTTTGATTCACGAAGCTTGTACATCGTATCTAACAGCCGCTCATAATCCGGACTCTCAAGAGACAGATAGATTACAAGTACACCGAGACTTGTTACGAAAAATGTTATTAGTAGGGTATCAAAGAATAACATTTGCAAAGCAAAAACAATTGCAACAATAATGACTGCCCAGCCCATTGTGATAACTTGCATTCTTTTATAATGCTTCCAATGGACATACATAAAGACGCATCCTATAACGAAGAAGAGAATCGGGAAACCGTAGGCAACGGGTACAAACAATACTTCATGGATATAATTACCGTTTTCATCATAAGAGAATACAAGATGCGTAAGAGGATTGGTAACAAGAAGTAACACATTTATGAAAAGCAAAACCTGTATTGTTATATACCTCTTCTTAAACTCATTATTTTTCACATATGTTCTTATATACTTGATAAAGAAAACACCCGTTATACTTGCAATAAGAGAATCTGTAGTATTGAAGATATAGTGAATCCAATTGGGCACAAGGCCGTGAGCGCTTGTAACAATGGCCGTTGCCACATCAACAGTCGTCGCTATCAAAACTAAGACAGCGAATCTCTTAAGCGCAATAATAGACTTAGATTTTTTCTTGTATCTTAAGTTCAGGAATATACATAGTATTATATCAAGCGGAATTGCCGCAACCTCAAGATATATATTGTAATCCAAGCTCATAACAAAACTTCCCCAACATCTAAACTTATTTACCGACAAAGTCCGCTTTTCTATTCTATCACAATGTGTTTTATGGTACAATATGTCTTAGCAGAATTGGGATAGTCAAAGAAAACTGATTTCGAATAGATACTGAGGCGATTCAGAAGGGGTATGGAAAATGCTAATCTACATTATAAGACACGGTGAGACAGACGCGAATCTTGAGGGACGGCTCCAAGGGTGGAACAACAATCCGCTTAATGAAAGCGGTATAAGACTCGCTAAGATTGTCGGACAGAACATGAAAGATATTAAGTTCGACAAGTGTATCTCAAGCCCCTTAATCAGAGCAAAAGACACCGCCAGACTATTATTGGAGGAATCCGGTAATGACATTCCTATCGAAACTGATGAACGTATAAAAGAAATCAGTATGGGGGAGTGGGAAGACAGAGATTTTGTGTCTCTTAAGGAAGAAGTAGGCGAGGAAGGACTTAAGCCATTCTTCGAAGATCCTTTTGATTTCCCGGGCTGTCCCGGTGGCGAAACCATTAAGACGGTGTGCGAGAGAACACAGGAATTTCTGAAAGAACTTATAAAAAAGGATGACGATAAGACATATCTTATCGCCACACATGGATGTGCTCTTCGTGCTATGCTTAACTTCCTATATGATGACCCAACCGACTTCTGGCACGGTCATGTTCCGTATAACTGCGTCGTTAACGTTGTGGAAGCAAAAGACGGTGTAGGCAAAATTATAGCCGACGACAAGCTGTTCTACGACCCCAAGGATGCTGTAGATAGGTACAGCGATGTGTGACAGATCCGTCCCCCTGACACAAAATGTATCAAGAGAAAGGAGAATATATCATGACACATTACGAATACAAACCAAAGCAGGTCTGTGCAAAGAAAATTGATTTCGACTATGAAGACGGGAAAATATATAACGTTAAATTCACCGGCGGATGTAACGGCAATCTTAAGGCCATAGGAAAGCTTGTGGAAGGTGCGGATGCAGAGGAGATAGCAACGATACTTGCAGGTAACACCTGTGGTTATAAAAACACTTCCTGCGCCGACCAACTAAGCCAGGCTCTTATGGAGTGCATTGTTGAGAACTAGAAAAAGGGAACCTTATTTTTTTCCCATATATCTAAAGCAAAGCGTTGTAATATCGTCAAATTGCTCTGCTTTACCGATGCTTTTTCTTGACATCATTCATATTGCTAATACACTTTTTGCTTCTTAATTATCGACATCGGTCGTAGTTTCTTCTCTTCATACAGATCCGCATCGGCCTTTATATAACCGTCATGCAAATCCTCCTCGCTGCCGCCGTCTAGAATTGCCACACCGATTGATACACTTATCAGATATTCCTCGTCGGAATAATCATTATATTTTTTGAACAACGATGTAATCAAATCTCTAAGGCGCATTACTTCTGCATCTATATCATGTCGTGAATCTACGAACAGTCCACCGCAGAATTCGTCTCCGCCGGTTCTTGCAACAACACCTCGCTCGCCTATGGCTTCGTTCAGAATATTGGCAGTAACACGAATTGCATTATCGCCATGTATGTGACCGAAGGTATCATTAATCTCCTTCAAATGATCGACGTCTGCGATAAAGAAGATTATGCCAAAGTCTTGGTGGAGCTTATATAGTTCTTCTGCTCGTGAAAGTGCTCCGATTCTGTTATAAGCACCGGTAAGAGCATCATGCGTGGCCGTGAACGAAAGAATTTCATTATTTTTTTTAAGCTCTTCATGATATTTCCTTTCGTTAAGCGAAAGCTCATAGAAGCGGAAAACCGTTGCAATATGAAGCGAGAGCGTGTAGTAGAAATCAATTTCTCTCGGGTCAATTTCGCATGTAAGAACTCCATACTGAACATCACCCTCATAAAGTAAGAATGAAATTAAGTTCTTGCCGGAATCTTCTGTTATTGCAATTTCAGAAAACTTACCATCTCTAATTACGGGACAGTCCGTTTTGTCAAAGCCGGAGATAGTGCTGCCTTCTTGACGCATAACAAGATACATAGACTCGGGACGCTTATATTTTTCTCCCTCGGAATAAAGATATGGCTTCTTAAAAAGAGTAATATAAGAACTTTTTGTTCCAAGACGCCAAAGTGCAACGCCGAGCTTTTGACATATCTCTTTTATATCTCCCATATTAAGGGCAAGTTCTCTTACCATCATTGGTCCAACCCAGGAATGGCGCTTGAATTCACGGAGATTGCCAACCATATTAGCAATATCCTTGGCTTCTTTTTTCTCTTTGGCTTCATCTGTTGAGACAACGACACTTTTCTCATAATGACATCCGCAAGAACCCCGCTTTTTAAAATCAACTTTGATACGAGATGACTTAACCGGTTTTCCTTCAAGTAGTAGGTTGACAGAATCAACCGCCGCCTGAGTCATGTGATCCACATTTTGTCTCACGGTAGTAATTGGCGGATTCATATATGATGCCATGTCAATATCATCATATCCTGTAACAAGAAGGTCTTCTCCAACCTTAAGCCCACGTCGCTCGCATACTTTATATATGCCAAGCGCCATTTCATCGTTAGCTGAAACAATTGCTTCAAGACCGGGGTTTTCATCAATGAGTTCTTCCACCAATCCCTCAACATTTTCGGAATAGTCACCGTAGCGAATCATGGAATCGGTGACAGGACAGTTGTATTTATTCATTACATCCTTATAAGCCGAAAGTCGCTCCTTTGAATCTTTATTATTCTCCGGTCCGCCTAAAAATGCGATTTTCTTGCAGCCGTGTTCTGAGATAAGATGCTCTACACATTCCTCCGAACCGTGGTAGTTATCTATAGCAAAACTAACGCTGCCGGGATACTCAACCATATCCTCAAGAAACACGATGGGAACTTTAGGGAATCTCTCCGCGAACTGAACTATCGGCTCCTTTTCATGGTAAATGTGAATAGAGCCGTAAGCAATAATAAGTACATCGATATCGTCAAAATTACTTAAGTCATAAAAACGAGAGTAATGATAGTCATTATTAACGCTAAGAGCATAGAATCCACCGGAGTAACTGATAACCTCGGTACCTACAAAAAAACGGGTATCAAATCCTTCATTCGAAAGACGCGTATATAAATCACTGAGAAGTATTTTCGGTTGTTGATTGTTGATGGCGCCAAGGAATACGCCAACTGTTTTTCTCTTTTTCATCAAGTCCTCTGAATCTCGTTAGATATTTTCTTAATCACTCCTAATAAATATACCATAATAGGAGGCTATAAACAAGGTCACAGTAGATTGACACACTTGAAATCTAAACTAATATGAAGTATAATGTTAGCGTAGTCTAACTTGTAAGCGCCCTAATTGGGTGCATTAGTTTGGGGCATAAGTTAGTGATATCTAACCAATTATATGAGGAGGTCTTATCATGAAACTAAAAGGAATAGGCATATTTGCGCTTGGTACATTATTCGGTCTGGAAGGAATCAAGATTCTTTCGTCAAGAGAAGCGAAGAAGGTCTACGCACATTGTACCGCAGGAGTCTTACGAGCGAAGGATGATGTACTTGACCAAGTTACGGTTCTTCAGGAGAATTGCAGCGATATTTACGAGGAAGCGAAGGCAATTAATGCAGAGAAGGAAGAGAATTACGATTTTGGAGAAGTAAAAGAATCTGAGAAAGAAACGAAGAAGAGACCCGGCAGAAAAAAGAAGGAAGCTGATTAATGAGATACGAATTAAAACATGAAATCAAAGGTAGAATCAGGGTTCATTTTCCCATGAAGAAAATGAGCTTTGAACAGGCAGACACGTTAGAATTCTACCTTACAAGCTTTGATGAGATAGGAGAAGTCAAAGTATACGAGAGAACCGCGGACGCGGCTATATTCTTTGATTGTGACAGGAGCAGAGTCGCAGAGATTCTTGGTGATTTTTCTTTTGAAAATGTGACGGTGCCAAGGACGGTTATTGATAGTTCAAGCAGAGAAGTTAATGCAAAATATTTCGACAAGATAGTGACAGGAGTTATGGTTCACTATGCAAGGCGTCTTATACTTCCTTTCTCTGTTAGAAGAATATTTACTATTCTAAAAGCAATTAAGTTCATATGGCGCGGTCTTAAATCAATTAAGAGTAGGCATCTGAAAGTGGAGCTTCTTGATGCGATTGCAATTACTGCGGCTGTTATTATGGGAGACTATAATACTGCTTCAAGTGTTATGTTCCTTCTCGGCATCGGAGAGACCCTTGAAGAATGGACACATAAGCGCTCTGTAGATGACTTGGCAAGACAGATGTCTCTTAACATTGATAAGGTCTGGCTTGTAACAGAGGATAGCGAGGTCTTAACCGACTCGTCCGAGATTATCGAGGGCGATAAGGTTGTTGTTCGCATGGGAAATATTATTCCTTTTGACGGAGAAGTTGTGTCCGGCGAGTCAATGGTTAATCAGGCGTCAATGACGGGCGAATCCGTAGCCGTACAGAAAAGTATCGGAATGAGCGTATTTGCCGGAACTGTTGTTGAAGAAGGCGAAATAATTATTAAGGTTACTAAGACAGAAGGTTGCGGACGATTTGATAAGATTGTTAAGATGATAGAAGAGTCTGAGAAGATGAAATCTGCACAGGAAAGTAAAGCAGAAAGACTCGCAGATAAGCTTGTGCCGTATACGCTTCTCGGCGCAGGATTAACATATTTATTCAGCAGAAATATTACCAAAGCGATATCTGTTCTTATGGTTGATTATTCTTGTGCATTGAAGATGGCTATGCCGATATCTGTTCTCTCAGCAATAAGGGAAGCGTCGAGATATGGTATTACGGTGAAGGGTGGCAGGTTCTTAGAGGCTGTCGCAGACGCCGATACGATAGTGTTCGATAAGACAGGAACTCTTACCGAAGCGAAGCCTACTGTTGCAAGGGTGGTGTCATTTTGTGATGAGTCTGAGGATGAGCTTTTGCGTCAAGCTGCCTGTCTTGAAGAACATTTCCCACACTCAGTTGCAAAAGCTGTAGTTGACGCCGCACATAAAAAGGGACTTAGTCATGAAGAACTTCACACTGATGTTGAGTACATCGTGGCACATGGGATAGCGTCGAAGATTAATAATGAAAGAGCGGTTATAGGAAGCTATCATTTTGTTTTCGAAGATGAAGGCGTTAAGATTCCGAGAGGAAAGAAGAGACTTTTTACAACGCTACCGGATGAATATTCACATCTGTATTTTGCTATAAATGGTAAGCTTTGCGCTTGTATTTTAATTGAAGATCCGATGCGTCGAGAGGTTAATGTCGTTGTAGAGAAGCTTCGAAGTCAGGGCTTTAAACATATTGTTATGATGACGGGAGACAGCGAAAGAACCGCATCGAAGATTGCAGCTGAAGCGGGAATAGATGAGTATTACGCAGAAGTTCTTCCGGAAGATAAAGCAAGGTATATTGAAGACGCGAAGAAAGAAGGAAGAAATGTAATCATGGTAGGAGACGGCATTAACGATTCGCCGGCACTTTCTGCTTCCGATGCCGGTATCGCTATAAGCGATGGTGCAGAGATAGCAAGGCAGATATCTGATATTACGATTAGCTCGGCAAATCTGTGGAGCATTGTGACACTTCGTGATCTTAGTGTTAAGTTGATGAGGCGAATAAGGTTTAATTACAGAACCATTGTTGGCTTTAATACAGGGCTCATTATTCTCGGAGTAGCAGGAGTGATATCTCCATCGACTTCCGCGATGCTTCATAACAGCTCGACTATTGCGCTTGGACTTAAAAGTATGACACGCCTTTTGCCTGACGAAGATATTTCTAATGAAATGTAAAATATGTAAGAGCTCGAAAGGAGAAAAGTATGTATAAGACAACGCTTAAGATTGACGATATGATGTGCTCTATGTGTGAGGTACATGTCAATGATTTGATTAGAAATAAAATTCCGGGAGCTAAGAAGATTAAGAGTTCCTATAGGAAGGGAGAGAGCACATTCATGTCTGAAGAAGCACCTGATGAACAAATGTTAAAAGAAGCATTTACAGGGATAGGGTATGAGGTAAAATCAATGCAAACGGAAGCGGTAGAGAAGAAAGGGATGTTTGGGAGATAAAGTATGAAACCAAATTACAAAAATTGGATGCCAAAAGGAATGGTGGCAGGCACCGGAATAGGAGCAATAATATCATTTGTAGCATTTATTATTCAGGATAAGCTATCTTTATTTGGTGATGGCAAGTTAGGCAAAGCTGTTAGGTTGACGGCGCTTGTTCTTACTATAGTACTTTTTCCTGTGACAATATGGATGATACTTATGTACAGAGCGTTTTCATATAATGGCAAGCGTCAGCTGTCAAAGCATATTATTGAAGGGATTGCCGATTATGTAGATATTCCCGATGAAGGAAAAGGTCTTGATGTTGGTTGCGGAAGCGGAGCGCTAACCATAGCATGCGCTAAAAGGAATCCCAAAGCAACGATGATAGGTATAGACAGATGGGGCAAGGAATATGCCTCATTCAGTAAGGAGCTATGTGAGAGTAATTCTAAAGCAGAAGGAGTTAATAATACTGCTTTTGAAAAAGGCGATGCATTGAAGCTGCCTTATAGGAACGAGACCTTTGATGCGGTTACAAGTAATTATGTTTATCACAATATTCCGAGCAGAGACAGGCAAAGCATTCTGTTAGAAACCTTACGTACACTTAAAAAAGGTGGAACTTTTGCTATTCACGATATTATGTCTAAAGGACGATATGGCGATATGGATGCTTTTGCAGAAAAACTTCGGGACATGGGATACGCCGAGGTCAGACTTATCGACACAACTGACGGAAAGTTTATGAGTGGGTTTGAAGCTCTTTGGATGGAACTTTCCGGTTCTAAATTGTTGGTCGGAAGAAAATAGGCGTGGAATGATAAGGAGATAGAAGTTGCAGAAATACCATATTGAAAAGAACACAGTACAAGAGACTCTTATAATACCGCTATACGGAAGGAAAGTTTGCTCCGAAAGATTCCCTAATCTCTTTAAAGACGAGGAGGCAGAGAGAATCTGCAATATGCTTGATTATGATTTTTCGGAAAAAGGGAAGAAGATGGAATCCGGAGCGGGACTCTTCGGAGCACTTGAAGTTGCGCAGAGGCAGTATGATATTGGATGTGAGGTAAAAGAATATCTAAAGAAAAATCCTGAGGCAGCAGTTGTCAGTATGGGGTGCGGTCTTGATGATACATATAGGAAATGTGATAACGGCACTTGCAATGGATACAACATTGATATGCCCGATGTTATAAAAGTAAGGAATGAGTTATTGCCTACCGGTGACAGAGAGGTTAATCTCGGGTTCAATCTTAATGATGATAGGTGGATGGATGAAATCGATGCTTCAAAAGGAGCAATCTTTTTTGCAACAGGCGTCTTTTATTATTTCAAAACAGAAGACGTAAAAACACTATTTTGCAAGATGGCAAAAAGATTTCCGGGAGCGATTCTTGTATTCGACGCCTGCAATCAAAGAGGCGCTAAAATGATGACGAAGACGTGGCTGAAGGAGGCCGGTATAAGCGACGTTAAGGCATTTTTCTCACTTGAAAGCCATACTGAGCTTGAAGACTGGAGTGACGATTTTAAAAATGTATCAGCAAAAAGCTATATGCGTGGTTACAGAGACATCTATAGCGACGTAGGATTCTTTCATAAACTTATGATTAAGTTCTGTGATAGTCTGGTTAAGATGATAATTGTGAAGATAGAGTTTGGGAAGTAAGGAGGACAATACCATGGGACTTTTTTTGAAATTCATTAATCAGACAAGGAA
>CAJODN010000029.1 GCA_905233695.1 uncultured Lachnospiraceae bacterium
TTGCCCGCCGGGTGCTTCCGCTTGTCCGTGTTGTTGCTCGTAGCTTACGCGAGAGCTAGCGACGGGAATCGAACCCGTGACCTCCTCACTACCAATGAGACGCGCTACCGACTGTGCCACGCCAGCTAACCGAAAGATAGTATATCAAAGATATATGTATTTTTCAAGCATTTATGAAAAACCGCCTTCAAAAATGAAGACGGAAAAGATTATATAATAGTATTGTCAAAATCAATGTTACTAACTATTCCCAAGCATATCCTTAATAACAAGATTAGCCTGGCTTAGTAAGTTCTCATACGCTGTATCAGTTGTAGTATTACTCTTCTTCTGAAGTTCCTCTACGAAGAAGCTGTATGACGTATGATTTGGGAATTCTTTAAGCTTCTCGGAAAGCTCCCGGGCAGCCTCAGCTCTTGCCGCAGCAGACTCCGATGATATCTCTCTCGACGAACCCGTATTGATGGTATAAGTCCTATCAGGCACGTCTACACCCTGGTTAAAATATTTCATAACAAGGGCGACAGCCTTGGGAGTCTCACCGTTATTCGGAATCCCTCCCGCTCTCTTAACTGCATTGGGACCGGCATTGTAGCCTGCATAGGCCAATTCATAGTCACCGTTAAATGTATCAAGCATCTGCCTTAGATACTTAGCCCCTGCCATAATGTTCTGGTATGGGTCATATACATCCTCTACTCCCAGACCGGCAGCCGTAGACGGAAGCATCTGCATAATACCCACAGCTCCCGCAGAGCTTACACAATTCGGATCAAAATCAGACTCCAGCTTAGCGACTGCTTTCAGGAAATTAATATCAATATTGTAAGTAGCCGCCGCTTCATTAAGCATATCCTCAAGGGACATAGTCTGCTCACCCGAACCGCCGACACTCAGCTTACTGTATTTGTCGTAAAGCTTCGTCGCTTCGTCTTGTAATTTTTGTAAAAATTGGGGGTCGACTTCCTTCCTCTCTACCGTTTCCGAGTAGACAGTTGCCCCCTTGTCATTAACAACAGATATCTTCATAACCACATCCTACCAATAATCAGAGATTAATTAGCCATCTCCATATCGTCAAGTCTGTCGACGATACGAAGCATGACGGTCTTCGGTACCGAGCCGTCATCTATTATATCGTCAACACTGCAGTCACACTGAAGTAGTGCTGTCGCATCAAGCCATTTTTCTTTTGAAAATTCTTCGTAAAACAGGTTATACACCTTCTCCGAACGAAGAATCTGTGATAATGGTTCCTTACGAAGTTCAACCATAACCTATACCCTCGATAAATACTCACCTGTTCTGGTATCAATCTTAATTACATCGCCCTGTTCCACGAACAAAGGAACGAGCACGTTAGCACCTGTCTCTACTGTAGCGGGCTTCGTAGCACCTGTTGCAGTATCACCCTTGAATCCGGGCTCTGTCTCTGTAACCTCAAGCTCAACAGTAATAGGCGGCTCTACGGAAAAAACATTTCCCTTATAAGAGCAAACCTTACATGTCTCATTCTCCTTAACGAACTTAAGGGCATCGCCTATATCGTCCTTAGAGAGAGCAATCTGATCATATGTCTCCGCATCCATAAAGTTATAAAGATCTCCGTCAGCATACAGATATTGCATATCCTTACGATCAATATGTGCCTGAGGGAATTTCTCTGTCGGTCTGAATGAAGTCTCAACTACACCGCCGTTAACAATGTCCTTTAACTTTGTTCTTACAAATGCCGCGCCTTTACCGGGCTTAACATGCTGAAATTCTACAATCTGACATACCTTTCCATCGTACTCAATCGTCAGACCATTTCTGAAATCTCCGGCTGTAATCATTGTTAAATCCTCCTTAAATAAACTGTCTATTAAAATATTACATAGACATAAGATATTATATACTATATCTTGTATTATTGCAAGTGCCGATATACTATTTACGGAAATGCGTTATAAATCTAAAGGCTAGCGCACTAACCTTCTATATCGTGTATAAGGTCGATTCGTCTCTGATGTCTTCCGCCTTCGAACTCTGCGGTAAGATATGACTTAACAATATCCTTGGCAAGCTCTTCTCCAACTATTCTTGCGCCAAACGCAATAATATTCGCATTATTATGCTCCTTAACAAGGTGAGCTGTCGTAACATCGGAGCATACCGCTGCGCGAACGCCCTTGACCTTGTTAGCGGCAATAGAAATACCTACGCCCGTTCCGCATATAAGAATCCCGCAGTCTGCTTCGCCCTTAGCCACAGCCTCACCCACAGCCTTGCCGAATGCAGGATAGTCGCATGACTCATTATCGTCAGTTCCGAAATTAACTACTTCGTGCCCCATGCCTTCCACATATTCCTTAATAACCCACTTAAGACCTGTGGCCGCATGGTCATTTCCCATTGCAATCTTCATAATCTTCCTCCTCATGGTAAATGTGTGTAAATACAAAAACCTGCGAAAACTGCCGCAGGTTATAGTGTCTTAGTTATAATGAAAAATCTTCGATACCGATAGCAAAGTCAGCCTTATCTCTGTCTCCGACAAAGTACTGATATCTCTGAATGGCTTTGTCTTTCTCCATATCGGAGATAGCCCTCATAACATCGAGATTCTTAAGCTCACTTTCACTACCCTTGTAGGAGTACCCGTTAGAATCATCGAAATTCTCAGCGTACTTTGATGCATCGTACTGTTTTGAGAAGTCAAATGAACTGAAAGTCTGCTTACTTTTAGCCTCGGCAATCTCTTCATCCGTTACAAGCTTTTCTTCTGTTGCAACCGCTTGATTATCGGCAACGTTTGCTTCTTCCTCAGCCTTAAGTGCATCTATATTGAATTTCGTGTAATCATAGAAACCGCTACTCGGACGTATTCCTGAAATATTCATAAAGTTATAGTCTCCTGTCTGAACCTATTTATCCACATAAATATATCGGTCCATTCCTGTTCTACTTAACCCTCCAATCACATTTCTCTCATAATCCACATATGCTATTACTTGTCAAGCATCTTCTTAAGCTCGTTCATAAATGTGTTAACATCCTTGAACTCTCTGTATACAGATGCGAACCTTACATAAGCAACGGCGTCGAGATCTTTAATCTTATCCATGAGTATCTCACCGATAACGTCGCTTGGTATCTCCCTCTCTTCTCTTGCGAAAATCTCTGATTCAACATCATCCACAAGCTTAGATATATCTGCAGCGGGAACCGGTCTCTTGTGACAAGCACGAAGAACACCTGATTCTATCTTAGACCTGTCGTACTGCTCTCTGTTATTATCTTTCTTAATAACAATAAGCGGTATCGTCTCAACTTTCTCGTATGTGGTAAATCTCTTGTTACACTCATCACATAGTCTACGACGACGAATTGAATTATTATCATCTGCAGGTCTTGAATCAATTACCCTGGTATTCTCACTGCTGCAAAAAGGACATTTCATATCATGCTCCTCCCATAAAATAACAACATATAGTGTTATTCTACTAAAGAAACACATTATATGCAAGTATTTTTTGTTTTTTTATGATATTTACCCAATAAGAAAACCCCGGAAAATGCAAAATTCACATTCTCCGGAGCTTATTTAATACAAATGGGTCTTAGGCAAGTGCTGCCGTAATTATAGCCATTGCATATACTTCGTCAGCCACACAGCCTCTCGACAAATCATTAATCGGCGCGTTAAGACCGAGGAGGATAGGTCCGAATGCCTCGTAATTACCACATCTCTGAGCAATCTTGTAACCGATGTTACCTGCGTTAATGTCAGGGAATACGAATACGTTAGCCTGTCCCGCCACCTTAGAGCCGGGCGCTTTGGTCTTAGCAACCTCGGGTGATACGGCCGCATCAAATTGAAGTTCACCTTCAATTGCCATATCGGGATATTTCTCCTTAGCTTTCTTCGCAGCATTTTGAACCAATGTTACGTCATCTCCTTTACCTGAACCGAGTGTAGAGTAGCTAAGGAACGCCACCTTAGGATCGATTCCGAAGATTTCAGCGCATTTTGCAGATTCATACATAATCTCAACAAGCTCGTCTTCTGAAGGATGGAGATTAATAGCGCAGTCGCCCATTGCCATTGACTCAACCGCACCGCCTACTTCTCTTGTCATAATAAAACAAGATGATACGATTGTATTCTCCGGCTTGGTCTTAATAAGCTGAAGCGCCGGTCTTACCGTATCGGCCGTTGAATATGTAGCTCCTCCGAGAAGCGCATCCGCAACGCCAATCTTAACAAGCATTGTGCCGAAGTAATTAGGTTGCTTAAGCATCTTAGTGGCATCCTCTTTCGTAACACCCTTCTTCTTACGAAGTTCAACGAACATGTCTACCATTTCATCGAATCTCTCGTAATTGTTAGGATCGATTATTATAGCCTTCTCTATTCTGTATCCGCCTTCCTTAGCAGCCTCGATAATTTCTTCCGTCTTACCTACAAGAACAGGCTGTAAAAACGAGTCTTCCGAAAGTCTCTCCGTTGCCTCTAAGATCCTCGGATCGGATCCTTCCGTAAATACGATTTTCTTAGGGTTCTTCTTAAGTAACTCCACCATCTTTGATAAATCTGCCATTTTTGTATTGTCCTCCTTTTATATAATACATTTACCATACAAAATTAATTAACTTAATCTTGAACTATGATAACCGCCGAAGTGATTCGTCTCTTCAGTCGGCTTATCCTCCTTCACTTTCACGAACATAAGCATCTCTTCCACAATCTTCTTAGCTTCGATATCATCATAATTCTTAAGATACTTAATGGCATCCTTGAGATTGTGCCTTATATCATTGGGTATATCATAGCCTCTAAGACCCTTAAGACGTTCAAGAGCTTCCTTCGTTTTGAAATCCTCAAGCTCATCTAATGTCGCATTAAGAACAGTTATTATCTCCGGCATACTTATAG
The DNA here is from genome assembly GCA_905233695.1 of uncultured Lachnospiraceae bacterium. Lineage (GTDB taxonomy): Bacteria > Bacillota > Clostridia > Lachnospirales > Lachnospiraceae > RUG191. The sequence goes on from CAJODN010000029.1 coordinate 4,919, forward strand.
GCGAAAGGCTACCGGAATCATCACCCTCCATCATATGATCAATCATTTCCAAGATTCGTTCCGTCATCTCAATTGCGCCCTCGGTATTACCGCTATCAAGCTTCATCTTGACGTTATTAAGACGACCGAGTATATCATCCTCCATCTTGAATTGAAGCATCTCGTCTATCTGTTTCTTAACGGCTTCCTCATCAAGATCCAACAGACGATTGTAGATATCTTGCATTCTTTCTAAGAGCTCGTCATTTTCAAGAGGAAGAATTCCCAGCTTCTTGAATACGTTATCAATTCTCATCTTGAGATTATCCGCATCAAATGGCTTAGTTATAAAATCAACAATACCAAGCTTAGAGCCTTCAAGAACGGTCTGTGCATCACGTCTTGCTGTCAGGAAAATAACAGGGACATCCACACCGTTCTCCTGCGTCCTAATCTCACGAAGAGTCTCGATTCCATCCATAATGGGCATCTGAACATCAAGAAGAATCATATCGCAGGTCTCTCTGTATAAATACTTAATTGCACGCCTTCCCGTAAGCATTGGGACGATGTCATATCTGTCACTAAGCTCCTGTTCAATAGTAGCCAGATTAACAGTATTATCATCCACCACCATAATCTTCATTCTGTTATTCATCTTAATCCCCCTCTTAAGCTTTCTCTATCTTCTCTAAAAGCGTTTTTATTTTCTCTTCCGCAGCATCATCATCATACATCTTGAACTTAACGCATATATCTTCTATGTCTTTTTCTATATCCTCGTCAAGCTTATATTTTAATAACTGGTTCAAATCATTAAATGCTTCTTTACTCCTAAAGTCCTCCGAAAGCTGTAGTATCCGCCGCAGTCTGTAGATAAGCTCCTTCTCAGTCATTCCTTCCAACTTATCTTCATCGCTAATCTCACCTGTAATACCTTTTTTAAGAAGAACTTCTTTTATCTCATCAAGTATTTTACCATATTCCTTGAGTAGTTTGTCATAATTTTCGTCAATAAATCGAATATTATTGTCTTTTGCGGCATATTCATGAGCCTTAGCCATGTCAGATAGGCTATCGGCGCCTATGGAAAGCGATGTACTTTTAAGACCGTGGACGTATATCTCGTAATTCTTAAAGTCCTTCTCTTCGTATGTTGTCTTAATCTGATTCATCGTATCATTACTTTCAAGATAGAAAAGCTCCAGCACATTAAGGTAGTCTTTTATAGAACCCTCTCTTCTGTCCATTGCCTTTTTCACATCTACATCCTTCATAAAGAGATCCGCAAGGTCATCCTCCGAATAAGGGATAGGTTGTATCTCTTCCTCACTGAACCTTCTCTTACTCTCCGGAATAACAGAGAGCAATTTATCATACAGAAGAAGCTTATCAACAGGCTTAGCAAGGAAATCGTCGAATCCGCGACTTAAGAACATTTCTTTGGCTCCTTCGTATGTATTGGCTGTAAGAGCAATTATATAGGGCTTCTTGGGTTTCGAAGCGCAAACGGTTCTTATATAGCCTGTCGTCTCAATACCGTCCATCTCCGGCATCATATGATCCATCATTATGATGTCGAAATCTTCCTTCATAACTTCATCGATAGCTTCCTTGCCGGAAGAAACAAGTGTAAGATTAAGCTCGTATAGATCAAGCATTCCCTCCATAACAAGAAGGTTGATCTTATTATCATCACATACAAGAACCTTGGTTGCAGGCGATACGAAGAGTCTTCTCTCCACCTCTTCAATTTCATTTTCTCTGGAGTGTTCCTTAATACTCCTCTTATCAACAATCCTTTGCCTAAGCGATACTGAAAATGTTGAGCCTTCACCATAGACTGAAGAAAGAGCAATCTTACCGTCCATCATATCTACGAGGCCTTTCGTAATAGATAGTCCGAGCCCCGTACCTTCAACACTCTTATTATTGACCTTGTCAACCTGGGCAAAGCTTTCGAATATGGCCTTCTGATTCTCTTCCGATATTCCCGTTCCCGTATCCTCCACGGAGAAGATAAGCTGTACATATTCACCGGAGACGGAACCGTTAACCGTAAGATCAATATGGCCTTTCTTGGTGAACTTAATTGCATTGTTAAGAAGGTTAATAAGTATCTGTCTTATCTTGCCATCGTCGCCGTACAACACGGAAGGCAGGTTATCATCAAGATAGAGATTGATAGATAAGCCTCGCTCCAGTGCAGGGATACTTATCAGGTTAAATGTGTCTTCAATCATTTCCTCTAAATCATATTCGTCCTCCACAAGCTCCATCTTATTCGCCTCCATCTTAGAATAGTCAAGTATGTTATTGATAATGGAGAGAAGATTCCTTGCAGCCTTCTTAATCTGAAGTGCCATATTGTACACTTTACGACCTCTTGATTCTTCTAAGATTAGTTCGCTCATTCCGATAATGGCATTCATCGGAGTTCTTATTTCATGGGACATATTGGCAATGAATGCCGACTTAGCCTCATTGGCTTCATCCGCTACGGCCTTCTGCTTAATAACCTCTTCCATAGCATGTCGTTCTTCCGTAACGTCTACGAAGATTATTGTCTGTCCAACCTTTTCCTTGTCCGCGTCAATAATATCATTCCATTCGCTTATGTATACCTTATCGTCCTTGACAAATTCATGCTCCCCGGTTGAAAACCCATTATCCCTGGCATATTTAATAAATTCATCGATATTACGTCCCACAAATCGGTCAACAACACTTACTATATCTCTTGCATGATAGTTATAATAGATAATCCTATTGTCATTATCTAATATAATAAGCGCCTGACCTAATGAGTCAATAGCAGACTTAGCCGCAATCGCAATTACATCAAGTCCCTGCTTTCTCCAACTTAGGAATATCTTGGCGCAGAGTGCATATCCAGCAACAAGCATAAAGGGATTGTATCCCGTAGCCCTTATAAGCGGAATGGATATAAAGAACGCAATAACAGAACCCGAAACCTGTAATATAAATTCCGTCTCCGTCTTCTTCTTATGGGCATCCTTCTCGTGTAAAAGTCCATAAATAAGCAAGGAAAGTTCTACGATAACCGGGCCGAATACCATGAACACCCAGAATAAAACTCCGAAGAATCCCAGCTGTACCTCTAAATGAGGGAATACTTCGTCGTCAATATACTTTACGTCGCTGTAATATAGCCCCTTGCCCAAGTCGGCAAATTGCACGATGGTAATAAGCCCATAGAATAACATTACGACCCTAAGCCACTTAGGGTGAATTGTCTTACCGATATACTGTGCGCAGAACAGAAGGAAGGGTATCTGGAACATGGCAACCGCGAGTGTCTCAATACATTTACAATAATAAATGAGACTAAATGTTGCAAAAGGCATTATCTCTCCCAAAAGAGCGAGATTATATACAACCATTCCGAACGCCATGAAGATAAGGAGCCTCTGTTGGAACTCATTTCTTCTAATCATCAGGAAGAAAAGGGCGCAGAGATTCATGGCTATCTCAGCAATCTGGAGTATCAATATTATATTGTGAAGAACGACTGAACCTGTCACTTAACATTTCCTCCTTCATCAATACTTACGTCCGTAGATATACTGTTAAGATAGCTGTAGAGAGATGACGCTTCCTCGGAGCTCATCTTCCTCGTTGTGGCACCGACGGCCTTGGCCGGAATCAGACTGTAATTCGGAGTCTTATTCACATTATCGTAATCTATCTTAAGGGCGAATGTCCTTTCAATATTCTGATTGAAAATGTAATTACCGAGACTATAAAAAATGGGCTTACCGTTATATCGCTCAATACCTTGAACCACATGAGGGTGGGCGCCGATAACACCGTCGGCTCCGGCATCAATTAACTGATGACCAATGGTCTTCTGGTACTCTTCAAGCTTATCTGTGTGCTCAGTACCCCAGTGAATCATAACGTATACAAGGTCGCACTCGGTCTTCGCCTTCTGTACAACACCTATAAGGTCGGTAGGGTCATATGCCGTGAACACTCCGGGCTGCGAATTCTTAACATTCCATTCTACTACGGGGATAACGCGACTTGCAGCTACGATACCGACTTTCACGCCGTTCTTATCGCACACAACAAGCTTTGACGCTTCAGCGAGATTATTTCCCGAGCCGGTGAAGAGAATGCCCGCATTATTTAATGTGGTAAATGTGTCTTCAAGTGCCTCTTTCCCGAAGTCAAGGACATGGTTATTGGCAAGACCGACAGCATCGATACCAAGCTCCTTAAATATAGATACGTACTTCGGATCTACCCGAAATGTATACTGCTTATCAGGTGCCTTCGTTCCGCGATTGGAGAACGGGAACTCCTCATTAACCATGGCAAAATCAGCATTAACCATATCTTCACGAAGCGAGCCCTCAACAACTCCGTCTATTCCCTTACTGTTGTAATTGGAAAGGACGTATTCGCTGAGTAAGACATCGCCTGTAAATAGCATAGATGTATTAACCGGCTGTTTTACTTCCGGTTCTTTATTATTATTGTTGTCGTTGGAATTATCGGTTGAACTTGTGGGTTCCGATTTGGAATCGTTGTCTTTGTTTTCGAAGAATTTCGCATAGATAAAGAGACCTGCCACAATGGCAAGACCGAGAAGAACTACAATTAGAATTGTAATAAGTACTCTCTTCTTCATATAAGTAAAATCCCCCAAATCTTATTGTAACAATTGAGGGGTTAGGTGTAAAGGGATAATTAC
>CAJODN010000030.1 GCA_905233695.1 uncultured Lachnospiraceae bacterium
GAACGGAATAAGTGTGACCTTTGGTGATAACATTTCCTATAATGAAGAAGCGCTTGTAGATGCGGTTAACAATGGAACTGCCATCGTAGTAGAGAAGCTTGGCGAATCTAAGGTTAAGGAAATTGCAACCCTTCTTACAACTGTAAGAGAGCACGAGATAGAGGTTGTGGGCGGAGTTGTAGTAGAGTAGTGTTCTTCGTGAGATTAAGCAGAGCCAATATCTGGACGGTAAGGTTGTATGTGTAATTGACGATAACAACGGATCGGTTATTCCTCTATTCAAGAAGCAGATTGCGGCAGGAGATCCTGTTACCGTTACATAGGCCGCCCGATAGACTTTGATGAGGATAAGTTCCTTAAGGACTTAGAAGACAGTTATGATGATATAATAAGTGAGGATGCGGACATTAAGGCGTTTGTGCGCAGAATGGTGCCGACGTACACAGGATGAAAGAATTCAAATTACACTCCAACTACAAACCCACGGGCGATCAGCCCCAGGCCATAGAGAAGCTGGTACAAGGTTTCAAGGAAGGGAACCAGATGGAGACATTGCTTGGTGTTACCGGTTCCGGTAAGACATTTACCATGGCGAATGTCATAGCGGCCCTCGGGAAGCCCACTCTTATTCTGTCCCACAATAAGACCTTGGCGGCGCAGCTCTATTCCGAGATGAAGGAGTTCTTCCCGGAGAATGCCGTTGAATACTTCGTGTCTTATTATGACTATTATCAGCCCGAGGCCTACGTTGCATCCACCGATACATATATCGCCAAGGACTCGTCTATTAATGACGAGATTGATAAATTGCGTCTATCTGCAACTGCGTCCCTTACTGAGAGAAAGGACGTAATAATTGTATCCTCTGTGTCGTGTATCTACGGCATAGGTTCTCCCGAAGATTATGAGAATCTCTGCGTGTCCCTTCGCCCCGGTGACCAAAAGGACAGAGACGAAGTTATTAAGGAATTAATCCTAATGCAATATATCCGTAACGACCTTGATTTTGCCAGAGGAACCTTCAGAGTCCGTGGCGATGTCTTAGAAGTCTATCCCGCCAATGTCTCGGAATATGCATACAGAATCGAATTCTTCGGAGACGAGATCGACAGGATTACGGTAATCGATACGGTGACGCATTCCGTGAAGAAGGAAGTAAGTCACGTAGCCATATTCCCGGCATCTCACTATGTGGTACCTCCGGAGAAGATAGAATCAGCCTGCAAGGCTATCGAAGCAGAACTCGCAGAGCGTGTTAAATATTTTAAATCAGAAGACAAACTAATCGAAGCCCAACGTATAAGTGAACGCACCAACTATGATGTTGAGATGCTTCGGGAGACGGGATTCTGCAGTGGCATAGAGAATTATACGATGTACCTTACCAACCAGCAGCCCGGAGAACCGCCCTATACGCTTATGGATTATTTCGGCGATGATTATCTTATTATAGTGGATGAGTCGCATATAACACTGCCTCAGGTTCGCGGAATGTATGCGGGTAATCTTGCAAGGAAGAATTCCCTTGTGGAATACGGGTTTAGGCTTCCATCTTCTAAGGATAATCGCCCTCTCAACTTCGAAGAATTCGAGGATAAGATAGATCAGATGCTATTCGTATCCGCTACCCCCGGCGAATACGAACGTGAGCATGAACTTCTTTTCGCTGAGCAGATTATAAGACCGACGGGGCTACTCGACCCCGAGGTGTCGATTCATCCTGTGGAAGGGCAGATTGACGACCTTATCGGTGAGATAAGGAAGACTACCGACGCCGGATTCAAGACGCTTATTACGACACTTACAAAGCGTATGGCGGAAGACTTGACAAAATATATGCAGGAACTGGGAATCAAGGTTAAGTACTTACATTCCGACATTGACACCTTGGAGAGAACGGAGATTATAAGAGATCTTCGACTCGGTGTGTTCGACGTTCTTGTCGGAATTAATCTTCTTCGTGAGGGCCTCGACATTCCCGAGATTGCCCTTGTTGCAATCCTCGATGCCGATAAGGAAGGCTTCCTTCGAAGTGAGACCTCCCTTATCCAGACAATCGGTCGTGCCGCCCGTAATACGGAAGGTCGAGTGATAATGTACGCAGACGACATTACCGATTCTATGAAGTCTGCCATAGATGAGACTAACCGTCGTCGCAAGATCCAGAAGAAGTACAATGAAGATAACAACATAACACCGACTACGATTAAGAAGGCTGTTCAGGATCAGATAAGCATTTACAAGGAAATTGCTGCGGAAGATAATGAGATGTTGACAGGCGTTGAGGCCATGGATAAGGACGAACTGGAAGCACTTATTAAGAAGCTTCAGGATAAGATGGGTAAGGCAGCGGCCGACCTCAACTTCGAACTGGCAGCCGACTACCGCGACCAAGTTATAGAACTTAAGAAGACACAGGATAAGTATTAGCCTGCAGGTGCTTGGTGATGAGACGTTTGCGAACTATCTTAAGTAGTGCTATAATTTATACACACTAGAGTATTTCGAAGAGGGGGAACACCATGGAAGAGAAGGAAACTACTACTGAGACACCGACAGAAGAAACTACTGAGACACCAATAGAAGAGAAGAATAAAAAGCGAAATCTCTGGTTCTATCCGCTTGGCACGGTCGGCCGCGATATGATCTATGTGCTTTTTACCAACTTCGTGTATCTGTACGTGCTTTACACGAGACAGTTAGATGCAGGACAGCTTGCGGCGATAACCGGTATCATGGTTGCGGCTCGTGTGTTCGATGCAATTAACGATCCGATTATGGGTAACATCATCGAGAGAACCAGGAGTAAGTTCGGTAAGTTCAAGCCCTGGCTTGTTATCGGTCTTATAAGTACGTGTCTCGTTGTCTATGTAACATTTAACACAAGCCTTCAGGGATGGCCGTTCATCTGGCTATTCGGCGTTGTGTATTTCTTATATTCGATTACATACACCATGAACGACATCGCGTACTGGGGCATGATTCCCGCGCTGTCGAAGGATAATAACTCTCGTAATCAGTTCACATCGAGAGCTACACTTTTCGCAGGTATAGGAAATGTTGCGGCTTCGGTTGCAATCCCCTTATTCACCACCGGTGCATACGCCCTCGGTGGCAATGCGCAGACAGCCTATGGCCGAATTGCTCTGATTATATGTATACTCGCACCGGCGTTCAGCTTATTTACAATCTTCGGAGTGAAAGAGAATAGGGACGATATGGCAAAGCCCGGCACCAAGGTAAGTCTTAAGAAGATTGTTAAGACTATCGGCGGTAATAAGCAGCTTCTTGTTATGTGCGTGTGCTTCCTGCTTCAGGAGATCGGTAATAACATCGCAGTCGGCGGTGTCGGTGCTAACTATATCTACTTCGAGTTCGGATATGAGGGAGGGCTTTATTCCACATTTACCACAGTGGGAATGGCAGTAACAGCGCTTCTTATGATATTCTATCCCATGATTTCTCGTAAGATTAATCGTAAGCCGCTCCTTAAGATAATGATGGTTGTGGCCGTTATCGGATACGCGATTCAGTTCTGTAGCGGACTGTTCATGCCTACAGGGGATAACCTTAAGTTCTGGGTATTTACCATAGGATTCATGCTTGCCAACTTCGGTCAGTACGGACTCTACCTCGTAATGATGATTTCTATTATCAATACTGTTGAGTATAACGAGCTTACATTCGGTACTCGTGATGAGGGAATCATAACATCCATGAGACCTTTCCTTACGAAGCTTGCCACTTCGCTTGTTGTTGTAATTACAACCGTTACTTATATTGTGTGTAGGGTTACGGATTATACTAACGAGATTCAAGACCTGGAGCAGAAGGCTAACGAAGGTCTTATCACCGCAGATGAGAAGGCATCACTTATCGATAACGTTATATCATCTGTCGGACATACGCAGAGTGTGGGCCTCCTAATCGCCCTAACCCTCATCCCCTGCGCATTCATGCTTGTGTCATGGTTCATCTACCACAAGATGTATAAGTTGGATGAGGATGAGTACAAGAGGATCTGCGATGAGCTGGAAGCAAGGAAGGCAGGAGAGAAAGTGGAATAATAATTACTTGTCGAAGTTTACTTTCAAGTCCACCACCTCAGCCTCAGTACCGACTCTCACCCCGGGGCCGAAGAAGCCAACGCCTGACGTAACCATACTATACATATTCCCCACCTTAAGAAGACCGCAAGGGTTCTCCCACATTATCTTGGCGGTGAGATTAAGCGGGAATATCTGTCCGTCATGCGTGTGACCGGAGATGTCAAGGTCAACACCGGCATTCGACAGTTCCTTAAGCTCTCTCGGCTGGTGGTCAATAACAATTATAGGAAGATTCTTATCAAGCTCCGAAGTCACTTCTTCGGGGCTTTTTCTTCCCTCAATTCCATGCCCTTCCTTCTGATAATCCGGGCGTCCGTAGACGTAGAATGAGTCGTCGATGAGCACATATTCGTCGCGAAGATTCTTAACGCCGGCTTTCTCTAAGAATTCATTCATCCTCGTATCAGCCGTGAGTTTCCCCTCACTTGGAAATGTGAATCCCGCAATAATCTCCTCATCAATATCGTGGTTTCCGTACACCGCATACACACCGTACTTTGACTCGATAGAACGATATATCTTAATAAGCTCTTCCGGATCTTCCAGAGCATCATAATTATTGTCGAATATATCCCCCGCCATTAATACAATATCAGGGTGGTAAGCGTTAATCTTGTCTACCATATCCCGCATCATGGCAGTGCCCACAGAGTAACCCATATGCTGATCGGACACGACGACGATGTTAAGGTTATCTATTTTATTACCGCTCTTATCAACATTTACCTCATAAGAAGTGTTATATATTGTCCTCGCCTGAATTCCACCGTAGATTGCGACAGCAAGAATTGAAGCAATGCAGAATGCACCTATGGCTATGTACTTCCCGCGAGTAAGAACCGGCTCATCCTTCGGAGTCTTCTTAGACTTTCGCATAATGAGTCTTATGATGTCGCATATTCCGATTATTAGAAGGACGTATAGAACGACGCCGTACCAATAGGTTCCTTCTACGTGGAAGAACTTCCTTATCGGTCCTTCCGGAACAGCTGCAGTAATGTACATTCCGAGGCTCAGCACCCAGTAGACTATCCAGATAATCACCCGTGCAACCATGTTAAGATGCCCATTAAGGACGGCATCAAGCCACTTCATGAACCACTGGCACACATAGAAGTTAGCAAGTACGTATATTGGTAAAATATATATTGCAATCATTGTATGCTCCTTTTTGTAAAGCAAACGTATGAGTTAAAGTCAAGTTATTATATCACATTTCCAATTAAGTATGCTATAATAGTAGCGATTTTCTGTTGCGACATTTTGAAAGGACACCCCTATGAATATAGATCGAAAAGAGATTAAAGCCCAGGCAAAAGGCACAATCAAGAGCCATTACGTAATGTTCGTAATAAGCCTCCTTCTGTGCGCAATAATGGGCATTGCATATAGCTCTTCCACATATATTGTCTCAATGCTTAAGAGCGACGGCACGGACAAGGTGAAAGAGACGGCTCAGAGCTTCCAGGATGGCACTATTATTGATGAAAACGGCAATGTGGTAATTAACAGTAGTTCCTACGATACGAGTTACGATATTGCCGACATGATACAGAGGCTTTTTATTAATAACAGTAAAAGCGCCCAGATTATGCAGAATGCCGCTAACGGTGGCAATGTGGCGGTGGAAGAAGACTCGCAGTACGGCTTCATAACTGTTAGTTACAAGAACGGCGTCTTGGCTTCTCTGATTAATAATGTTAAGTCCGGGTCATTTATCCTTTCCATTGCGAATTCCCTGTCAAATGTTATAGAGGATCCTTCCGTTATAACAATCCTTGCATTACTTGCGGGAGTAATTCTGCTTCTTGCTTATGATGTCTTCATCGAGAATGCCGTCTGGATAACAACGAAGAGACTGTTTTTGGAAGCGCAGAACTATAGCTCCTCTAATCCGAAGGTGTACTTATTCTTGCTTAAGAGGAAGACCTACGCCAGAGCTTGCGTTGCCTTCTTCGTGAAGCAATTCTATCTTTTGCTGTGGAGTATTACCATAGTGGGCGGATTCATCAAGTATTTTTCATATGCGATGGTTCCTTACATTATTGCAGAGAATCCCACATTGAATCCCAATCAGGCAATAAGGCTGTCAAGAAGAATGATGGTTGGTCATAAGTGGGAAATGTGTAAGCTATATCTCTCATTTTTTGGATGGGAGCTTCTCAACTTATGTACATTGGGACTTCTCGGACTCTTTTTCCTTAATCCGTATATTGAGTCAACATTTGCGGCATATTATCTTAAGGTGAGAGAGCAGGCCATTGATAATAAAATCGAAGAGTACGAGCTTCTTAACGATAAGTACTTAACCAATCTCCCCACCGAGGAAGACCTGGAGCCTGTATATGGCAGATTAATTGCTGATTGCAAGACAAGGTCGAGAGATGAAGTTGAGAGATACACAGGTGTTGCTGGATTCTTCGCTAACGTGTTCGGAATCGTTCTTAACTATAATGACAAGGCGAAGCGGATCAACCAGCAGGAAGAGGATCTTAACTTGATTGAGAGATATAACCTTGTATTGGAAGGAAAGCTGTATCCTCGTCGCTTGCACCCTTCGTCAAAGGCGGGTTCGAGGACGCCAATCTTCCAGTCCCTACAGTTCCTTAAGAGATATTCCGTTGTAAGCCTTGTTGCACTTTTCTTCATCGGCTGTTTTGTGGGATGGCTCTGGGAAGTGGGAATCCATCTTGTAGAGGATGGTGTCTTCGTTAATCGTGGAGTGATGCATGGACCGTGGCTTCCTATATACGGTACGGGAGCTTGCGTGATCCTGATTGTCTTATATAGGTTCCGTAACAGAGCGTGGCTTGAGTTCATACTTGCTATTTTGCTTTGCGGAATCATAGAATATTTTACATCGTGGATGCTTGAGGTAACTCACGACGGTCAGAAGTGGTGGGATTACACCGGGTATTTCCTTAACATTAACGGAAGAGTCTGCGCAGAGGGACTGCTTGTCTTCGGCGTTGCGGGAATGGTATTCGTCTACTTCGCCGCGCCGGTCCTAGACAGCCTGATCCAGAAGATACCGCTGAAGGTAATCATCCCGATCCTATCGGCACTGGTAATAATATTTGTCGCAGACAACATCTATTCCCGCTTCCACCCCAACACGGGTAAGGGAATAACGGATTATGGTCAAGAGACATCATATAGCAAGCAGCCGAGGAGCCAAGACCTCCGAAATTACCGGTTCACCCCTTGCGGGGATGGACATAAGACATCCAGTCGCTCGGAGGTACTTGGTCCGAGGATGCAAGATATAGTGTAAAGGGAGGCATATCATGAACTTAGGAATCAGAATAAGACAAAAAGTAACATCAATCTACATTAAAAGGGCAAAAATCCGAACACCGGAGCTAATAAAGGGCAGAAATTCCCTTGCGCAAATCGCAGAAATCATCAAGGGCGACCGCCATAACAAAATCCTTGTCATGACAACCGGTGGCTTCATCAAGCGTGGCTCACTTCAGCCCCTCTTCGACAACTTCGAAGACAAGGAGATAGAATACTTTATATACAGCGGAGTCATGCCCGACCCAACTATTGAATGTATCGAAGAAGCATATAAGGTATATAAGGATAATAACTGTACGGCCATCATGGCTGTTGGTGGCGGAAGTGTCTTGGATGCGTCTAAGATTGTTGCCGCTCGTGCATCGAACCCTGACGTTCAGGTTAGAGATATGCGAGGTATTAATGCCATTAAGAATCCGATTGTGGACCTCTACGTTATGCCCACAACGGCCGGTACCGGAACTGAGGCTACCGTTGCATCCGTTGTTACTGATGAAGTGGATGGCACACATATAAAGTACGCTATTACAGACTTCGGCCTCGTTCCGAAATACGCTGTAATGTATCCCGAGATTACCCTTAGTCTTCCGCCTCATATAACTGCCGCAACCGGTATGGATGCGCTTACACATGCTGTGGAGACATATACTAATCTCTATGCCACGGAGCGTGTTAATAAGCTTGCAAGGTCTGCAGTTAAGCTCATATTCGAGAATCTTCCCGTTGCTTATAAGGATGGTCACAATCTTAGGGCGAGAAGCAGAATGCTTAAGGCGTCTTATTATGCGGGAGTAGCATTTACCAATAATTTCGTGGGATACGTTCATGCGGTGGCTCATGCCCTCGGCGCGCTGTACGGTATTCCTCACGGCAAGGCCAATGCTATACTGCTCCCTTACGTTATGGATCAATACGGCAAGGCTGTTTATAAGCCGCTGTCTGAACTTGCAGGTGTTGTGGGAATTGAGGGAGCCGACGAAGAAGAGAAGGCTCTGAAGTTCATCGAAGCCATAAGACAGATGAATAGGGACATGGAGATTCCCGATAAGGTAGAAGAGCTTAAGGAAGAGGATTTTGATACCATTGTGCTTCGCGCGATTACGGAAGGAAATCCCTCTTATCCAGTGCCGGTAATATGGACGGAGGAAGATTTCAAGCTACTACTTAGACGACTGCTGGTAAGATAATGACTTGCATCTTCGGACCAAGCACCTGCACGCTCATACAGAAAATCGCTTAGCAGGTCTTGGCTCATCAGATGCTTGCGTTAGATTCACATCCCACCATCCATTCCTATTACCTGCCCTGTCAGGTAGGTGGGGGAGCTGAGTATAGATAGCACAACTTCTCCTACTTCTCTGGGAGTACCCAATCTGTTCATGGGAATGTCTGATACGATATCCCTAATATCATCTTCAGAGAACCGGGAATTCATATCGGTATCGATTACGCCGAGAGATATGGCGTTAACCTGTATGTTAGAGGGGGCAACCTCCTTTGCAAGAGCTTTTGTGAAGGAATTGATGCCCCCCTTTGTTGCGCTGTAGGCTACTTCACAGGATGCCCCTTTTTCTCCCCACATAGAGGAAATGTTAATAATATGACCGGATTTTTTGTTAACCATAGGGGGAAGGAACATTTTCGTACTATAGAAGATAGAACTAAGGTTAGTTGAGATAATCCTGTCCCAATCTTCCGTTGTCATATCTGTAATAAGCCCGATATAAGATATCCCCGCATTATTAATGACGACATCAATAGAGCCGAAGTCTTCAAGGATTGTGGGGGCAACATAGCGCCATTCTGCTTCTGAAGACACATCAAGCTTATATGCCCTCGCCTTAACACCGAACTTTGCTTCCAATGAAGAAGCGTACACACGCAGGCTTTCTATATTGTTAACACAGCACATCGCAAGGTTATATCCGTTAGAAGCAAGAATCTTCGCAATCCCTTTCCCTACGCCCCTCGACGCCCCGCTTATATACACATTTTCCATAACAACCTCACTCAATTTAACATATTATATATCATTGTGTTATAATAGTCTATATTGGACACGAAGGGTCACTATATCGGATACGCAGAATTATATAAACGGATACGGAGGAGCATTTACCCAACAAGCCGATTTTCGTCATGAGGCGGTTGGGTATAATGTTCGGCGTATCACGGCATAATGTTCGGCGTATCACGGCATAACACTTGATAGGAGGTAACGGTTATGAAGATTGTTATAACAGGAAGAAATATCGAACTCACAGATGGACTCAAGTCAGCAGTAGAAGACAAGCTCAAAAAGCTTGATAAGTATTTTCATAAAGACACCGAGGCACATGTAACAATGTCTGTGGAAAAGGAAAGACAGAAGGTTGAAGTTACCGTTCCGTTAAAAGGACACATCATCCGTGCCGAGCAAGTATCAAACGATATGTACGTGTCAATCGATCTCGTGGAAGAGGTTATCGAGAGACAGCTTAAGAAATACAGAAGTAAGATTGTAACGAAGAAGCAGTCGGCAGGATTCTTTACAGATGATTTTGCAGATGTGGATGAGAACGACGATGAAGACGAGATCAAGATTATTAAGACGAAGCGCTTCGGAATTAAGCCTATGTATCCCGAGGACGCTTGCGTTCAGATGGAGCTTCTCGGTCACGACTTCTTTGTATTCATGAATGCCGAGACTGACGAGGTAAATGTTGTATATAAGAGGAAGAGTAATACTTACGGCTTAATTGAGCCGGAATTCTAGATACGTAGTGAGAAGATACAGTTAATTGTAATGTTTATGTAATGCTTATTATTGTATAATCGAAAAGGAGGAAACTATGCTTATTATTGTATAATCGAATTGTAATGGAGACAGAAGGTGAGGTACTAAATGTCAAACTCACCGGCGAACTTGATGGAATGACATCTCCGGAATTCGAGGAGAAGCTGGAGAGTAAGCAGGCAGAAGTAAACAAAATCGTCATTGAAGCTTCCGAGCTTGAATATGTCTCATCTGCCGGACTTCGTGTAATACTGGCTACTCAGCAGTACATGGAAGAGAACGGTAAGGAGACGGTTCAGATTGTAAATGTTACGGAAGATGTTGCGGAAATTCCCCTGATGTACAGCTTGCACCATCTCTGTCAATGAGATATGCCAGTAGCTCCTTACTTTGTTTTCTCGCGAAAATAACAGGCTCGCCCTGCCAATAT
>CAJODN010000031.1 GCA_905233695.1 uncultured Lachnospiraceae bacterium
GATAGCACCATCCATCTGAGCTGCACCTGTAATCATGTTCTTAACGTAGTCAGCATGGCCCGGGCAGTCAACGTGAGCATAGTGACGCTTCTCTGTCTCGTACTCAACGTGAGCTGTAGAAATTGTGATACCTCTTTCTCTCTCTTCGGGAGCCTTATCAATGTTCTCGAAATCTACTGCTGCGTTACCTGATACTCTCTCAGAAAGAGTCTTAGTGATAGCAGCTGTTAATGTTGTCTTACCATGATCTACGTGACCGATGGTACCTATGTTACAATGGGGTTTAGTTCTCTCAAATTTTTCTTTTGACATTTTACCTTTTCCTCCTTAATTAAATGAATTGTCTCACCTGCTGACCTTCGCAGCAAGCAAAGGCAATCGGTTAAATCTGATTATATAGAAAATAATCCATTTTTTCAACAGTTAATAGTAACTTTTTTTATTTGTCCTTGTTAGATATAAGCTTATCTTGTACTGACTTCGGTACCGGCTCATATTTCTCGAAGAACATTGAGTAGTTACCACGACCCTGAGTTCTTGAACGAAGGTCTGTAGAATATCCGAACATTTCCGCAAGAGGCACGAATCCGCGAACTATCTTACCTCCGCCGATGTCATCCATTCCTTCGATACGACCTCTTCTTGCGTTGATGTCGCCGATAACGTCGCCCATGTACTCTTCAGGCATTGTAACCTCTACCTTCATGATTGGCTCAAGAAGTACAGGCTCTGCCTTAGCCATAGCTTCCTTGAAACACATAGAACCTGCGATGTGGAATGCCATTTCCGATGAATCGACTTCATGGTATGAACCATCATATACAGTTGCATGTATTCCGAGAACAGGGAATCCGCAGAGGATACCTGACTTAGCGGCTTCTTCGATACCTTCACCGACAGCGGGGATATATTCCTTGGGAATGTTACCACCCACAACGGTTGACTCGAACTTGAATACTTCTTCTGCGTTAGCATCCATTGGCTCGAACTTAACTTTACAGTGACCATACTGACCACGACCGCCGGACTGCTTAGCGTACTTATATTCCTGATCAACAGCCTTGGTAAATGTCTCTTTGTAAGCAACCTGAGGTGCTCCGACATTAGCCTCAACCTTGAATTCACGAAGAAGTCTGTCTACGATAATCTCTAAGTGAAGCTCACCCATTCCGGCGATAATTGTCTGACCTGTCTCCTTGTCAGTATGTGCACGGAATGTAGGATCCTCTTCAGCAAGCTTAGCAAGCGCCTCGCCCATCTTCTGCTGACCGGCCTTAGTCTTAGGCTCGATAGCAAGCTCGATAACGGGCTCAGGGAATTCCATTGACTCTAAGATTACCGGATTCTGCTCGTCACAGATTGTATCACCTGTTGAAGTCACCTTGAATCCAACTGCAGCGGCGATATCACCGGAATAAACCTTGTCAAGTTCCTCTCTCTTGTTAGCGTGCATCTGTAGGATACGACCAACTCTTTCCTTCTTATTCTTAGTAGCGTTAAGCACATAAGAACCTGAATTCATTGTTCCTGAATATACACGGAAGAATGCAAGCTTTCCTACGAAGGGGTCTGTCATAATCTTGAATGCCAATGCTGAGAAAGGCTCCTCATCAGATGAGTGTCTCTCTACCTCATTTCCTTCCATATCAACACCCTTAATAGCGGGGATGTCAAGTGGTGAAGGCATGAACTCAACGATTGCATCAAGTAACTTCTGTACACCCTTGTTACGATAAGCTGTACCGCAACATACGGGAACTGCCGTACATTCACATGTACCTTTACGAAGAGCAGCCTTAAGATCGTCAACGGCTACTTCCTCTCCTTCGAGATACTGCATCATAAGATCGTCGTCTAATTCGCAGATCTTCTCGATTAATTCTGTTCTGTAGAGCTCGGCATCATCCTTCATGTCATCGGGGATATCTACGATTGAGATATCTTCACCCTTATCATCATTATAGATGTAAGCCTTCATCTCGAATAAGTCAACAATGCCCTTGAAATCATCTTCCTTACCGATAGGAAGCTGAAGAACGATGGCATTTTTACCGAGACGCTCTCTAATCTGATCAACAGCACCATAGAAGTCAGCGCCGAGAATATCCATCTTATTGATAAATGCCATTCTCGGTACGTTGTATGTATCAGCCTGACGCCATACATTTTCTGACTGAGGCTCAACGCCTCCCTTAGCACAGAATACACCTACGGCTCCGTCAAGTACACGAAGCGATCTCTCAACTTCGACTGTAAAGTCAACGTGACCCGGAGTATCTATGATATTGATACGATGCTCTTCTGCACCCTGTTTGGGCTTATTATTCTCTTGAAGTGTCCAGTGGCAGGTTGTAGCGGCAGATGTAATTGTGATACCTCTCTCCTGCTCCTGTTCCATCCAGTCCATTGTAGCAGAACCGTCATGTGTCTCACCGATCTTGTAGTTAACACCGGTGTAATATAAGATACGCTCTGTCGTTGTCGTCTTACCGGCATCGATATGAGCCATAATTCCGATATTTCTGGTTCTCTCTAACGGATAATCTCTTCCAGCCAAGATTTTTTCCTCCTATTATTATTTACCTATGCAAAATGTGATTAGAATCTGTAATGTGCAAATGCCTTATTGGATTCTGCCATCTTATGCATATCTTCTTTTCTCTTAACGGCTGCGCCTGTGTTATTGGCCGCATCCATAATCTCGTTAGCCAAACGCTCTTCCATTGTCTTCTCGCCTCTCTTACGTGCGAAGAATGTTAACCAACGGAGTCCCAACGCCTGACGACGTGCAGGACGAACTTCGATAGGAACCTGGTAAGTTGCTCCACCGATACGTCTTGCCTTAACTTCAAGTGTAGGCATAACATTTCCCATAGCCTCTTCAAATACATCGACTGCGGGCTTGCCTGTCTTTTCCTCTACTGTTGCAAATGCTCCATATACAATCTTCTGAGCTACACCCTTCTTACCATCAAGCATGATGTTGTTGATAAGCTTGGTAACTACCTTACTGTTATAGATGGGATCTGCTAACACGTCTCTCTTCTGAGTATGTCCTTTACGTGGCACGTTACTTCCCTCCTTAATCATCAAATTAAATCTTCGGTACTCACTTTAACGGTGTTCGTGCTGATTTATTTTGTGAGCCGACGCGCCGCCGGTTCACTTATGTGAAAATAAATACAACATTTACCATATCTGTTAGTACTGCCGATGGCTCGTAACCATCGCGGTTAATTAAATCAACCTTTAATTACTTAGAATCCTTTGGCTTCTTAGCGCCATACTTAGAACGAGCCTGCTTTCTGTTGGCAACACCGGCAGTATCAAGTGTACCTCTGATTACGTGATAACGAGTACCGGGGAGATCCTTAACTCTTCCACCACGAATAAGAACAACACTATGCTCCTGCAAGTTGTGGCCTTCGCCCGGAATGTAGCTTGTTACTTCAATTCCGTTAGAAAGACGAACTCTGGCGATCTTACGAAGAGCCGAATTAGGCTTCTTAGGTGTTGCAGTCTTAACCGCTGTACATACACCACGCTTCTGAGGAGAAGGGTTATTGGTAGGCTTCTTCTGAAGCGAATTGTAACCTCTCTGAAGTGCCGGAGAGTTAGACTTTTTTGCAGATGTCGAACGTCCTTTTCTTACCAATTGGTTAAATGTTGGCATTATTTTCACCTCCTTTGTCATATATTTACATAGAAAAACTAGCGTGAGCATACGCGCACGCTAGAATATTATAAGGTCTGGAGCTAGTATTGTCAAGGGAAAAATCTATTCCTAATCCAATGCCTCTCTCTTTGGCACAGACACCTTCTCGTCGAAGCAAGCGAACATCTTGTCCATATCGTCCTTGTCCGGCTTCTTGGTGAAAAGTGTTACGAGGGGTACGATTACGAGTCCGCCCACCATTGCAACAACGCCGGAGTTAATTGACGACTTGAAGACGAAGCCGAGTACCGGTCCCCATGAGGATACGTCAATTCCTGCCATCGATACAACGAACTGGAACACGGCAAGGCCGCATCCCCATACGAAGCATACGCCAACTGCCGCCTTACTTGTCTTCTTCCAATAGAGTCCGTAAAGGAACGGTGCAAGGAATGCTCCCGCAAGCGCTCCCCAAGATACACCCATCATCTGTGCGATAAATGTAAGTCCCGGGAATGAATCCTTAACGATAGCGAGTACCGCTGAAACTGCGATGAAGAATACAAGGAGAATTCTCATGATTCCCACTTGCTTTTTCTCCGTAAGACCGTTCTTGCAAGCCGGCTTAATTACATCAAGTGTAAATGTTGAGCTTGACGTAAGTACCAGTGATGAAAGTGTGGACATTGAAGCCGAAAGCACAAGTACGATTACAATCGCAATTATCACACCCGGAAGTGTTCCGAGCATTGAAGGAATGATTGAGTCAAAAAGCGGCTTTCCGTCAGCCTTATACTGAATCTTATCTGCATACAGTCTGCCGAAACCTCCGAGGAAGTAACAACCGCCTGCTACGATAAATGCGAAAAATGTTGAAATAATTGTTCCCTTCTGGATATCCTTCTCGCTCTTAATGGCATAGAATTTACCAACCATCTGGGGAAGTCCCCATGTACCCAGCGATGTAAGAAGGACTACGAATAGAAGAGACAAAGGATCCGGTCCTAAGAAAGACGAGAACGCTCCGCCGGATGACCAACCCTCAGCCGGAATCTCCGAAAGCCTCTTAGTCGCTTCAAGAAGTCCGCCGTTATCGAATATAACCGCAAGGATAACCGAAATAATACCGACAAGCATAATAAGTCCCTGGATAAAGTCGTTAACTGCCGTCGCCATATATCCGCCGACAATAACGTATATTCCGGTAAGAACCGCCATTACAACGATGATTACCCAATAGGGAATTGAGAATACCATTCCGAACAAGCTTGAAAGTCCGTTATATAATGAAGCAGTATAGGGAATCAAGAATATGAATACGATTACAGATGCAGCAATCTTAATGGCCTTACTGTCATATCTCTTCTCGAAAAAGTCAGGCATCGTCTTAGAATCAAGAACCTGTGTCATGATTCTCGTCCTTCTTCCGAGGATTCTCCAGGCAAGAAGCGATCCGATAAGTGCATTTCCAAGACCCGCCCAGGTAGATGCAAGACCGAAATTCCATCCGAACTGTCCCGCATAACCTACGAATATAACTGCCGAGAAATACGATGTTCCGAATGCAAACGCCGTAAGCCACGGACCAACCGATCTTCCGCCAAGCACGAAGCCGTTAACATCGGTTGCGTTCTTCCTTGTCACGAAGCCGACGCCAATCATTATGGCGAAGAACAGCACTAAAAATATTGAACATAATACGATTGTCATAGTAATCTCCTTTTTGAAAACGCAAAAAAACATTTCAGTGTCCTGTCAAAAAACACTGAAACGAATATTAATACTTTTATGGACATATGTCAAATAAATCTGATATTGCCTGTTTATCACTTCTAATGCGCGTCTTGGCTATATCTCTTCCCGAAGGACCATGGGCGATACGTCATTCTCTTCTGCCAGCCTTACTATGTCTTCATACTCGGGTTTGGTTCGGACGATACCGTATCCGGAGGATTCCTTTACGCGGACATCGCCGTACTTGGTTCTACGAGTTACTTCCTTTCTGTCAAGAATGTATCTGTCGCAAGTACTCTTCCTTATGCCGATTGTCGTAGTGTATTTGAAGATATTCTTTACTGTTCTTTCAAGTGTTTCTTCATTACATATAACGGTAAGAAGAATGCCGGGACGGTTCTTCTTCATATATATGGGAGTTGTGAAGACATCGTTGGCGCCCTCCTTAAGAAGCTTGTCCTGTGCATAGCCTATATCTTCCGGCGTCATGTCATCAATGTTACATCGAAGCTCCACGACGGTGTCATTCAAGTTGTCGCAGGAATATTTCGAACTATCCGATCCGGCTTCTACGGCGTCCGAGGGACACTCCTCTCCCAAGAACACCCTTACACAATTAGGTCTATCGAACTCTTTACTGCCGAAACCGTATCCGATCTTCTGCGTGGCCATAACCGGCATATCGCCGACTTCATCTGTGAAATGTCTTATTAGTGCTGCACCCGTAGGCGTACACAGTTCTCCATTAATACCCTCGTCTGTATACATTGGGATTCCGCGAAGGAGAAGTGCAGTCGCGGGTGCGGGGACGGGCAAGATTCCATGAGATGTCTTGACTTCTCCGCTTCCCACATTAATGGAAGATATAATAACCTTGTCTACAGAGAGCATCTCCATAAGAATGCACACGCCGACAATATCTGTTATGGCGTCAATTGTTCCCACCTCGTGGAAATGTATATTAGATACGGTGGTACCATGAACCTCGCTCTCGGCCTCTGCAAGAGCGTTATATACTGAAATGGCGTCGGACTTGACTATGTCGGATATATCGAGATTGTTAATTATTGATTTAACATCGGCAAGGGTTCTCGATGCGTTGCCGTCTTCACAATCATGCATGTTCTCGGACTCTTCCCGGCCGTCCACAAGAACCTTAACGTGAGTACCGGTGATTCCGTTCTTCTTGACATTTTCAAGAGAGAGGGTGACGCCGGGCAGACCAAGCGAGTTCATCTTGGTCAGGAATGTGTCTTTATCTGTTAATTCTAAAAGTGCGGCCATAAGCATATCGCCGGCCACACCCATTTTGCACTCTATGTATAAACTATTCATCTGGACTTTACTCCCTATTATGCATCTTCGGACAAAGTACCCACACGCTCACTATCGCTCTTATCTTATGTCCTCGGTCCAAGTACCTGCACGCTCATACAGAAAATCGCTTAGCAGGTAATGTCGTATGCGCACCCCGAACGGGGTGTGCCGGTAACTTAGCAGGTCTCGCCTCCTCAGATGCTTTTTAAACACCAATATGGTTAATCATATTCGCTTGGTAGGCGGCGCCGAAGCCGTTGTCGATGTTGACGACGCTTACTCCGCCCGCACAGGAATTGAGCATTGAAAGTAGTGCCGACAGCCCGTCGAATGATGCGCCATAGCCTATGCTTGTGGGGACTGCAATAACCGGACAATCTGCCATGCCCGCGATAACGCTTGCAAGTGCGCCTTCCATTCCGGCTATGGCGATAATAACGGTAGCCGTCATAATATCATCCATGTTGTGAAGAAGCCGGTGAAGCCCCGCAACGCCAACGTCATATAACCTTGTGACTTCACTTCCCAAGGCTTCCGCCGTAAATGCCGCTTCCTCCGCAACATTTATATCGCTGGTTCCGCCTGTTGCTATAACAATTTTGCCTACTCCCGTAGGCGTAGGCGTTGTTCCGATTAAAACGGCATTAGCTGTCTTATTATAATGTAGTTCGAATGACTCCCTGAGAACCGATACCTTTTCTTCCGATATTCTTGTAATAAGAATACGCTCCTGTCCGGCTTCCTTCATCTTCTTACAGATCTCAACTATTTGCTCGGCAGTCTTGCCCTCGCCGAATACAACCTCAGCATAGCCCTGACGAAGATGCCTATGGGTGTCGATCTTCGCGTAGTCCATATCGATAAAGGGTTCCTTTTTAAGCATAAGAACAGCGTCGTCAACCGACAGCTTCTTTTCTGCTACGTCTTCTAGAATCTTATTGACATCTGTTCCACTCATATCGTAATCCTCTACATTTCCAACATTTCGCTTCGCTCAATGTCGCCCGGTCACAAGGAATCCTCCCACTACGTGGGTTCCTCCTTCTGACATACTATGCACCCTTTTCCTCACGAACATCCGTAATATCCGCAATATATACGTAGAATACGAATTCCTTACCGTCGAATATTTTACAACCAACGTCGATGACCTCTCTCACTTCACCGTCAGCCTTGGTTATTCTGTAGCTAACGTAGTCAACTCCATCATCTGTGGAATTCTGCTGCTTAACAATCTCTGCCTCTACTCTGTCTATATCATCCGGATGAACAAGCGTCTTGAATGATCCGCCAACATGCTCCATGAATTCATCCTTCGTCTTACAACCGAATATTTCCAGTGTAGTGTTATCCACATACCGAATGTCTTCATCTCCGTGCACCTTGTATACGAAGCAACCGCATTTACAACCAAGCTTAATATACTTATCCTTGAATGTCTCCACCTTCTCAGCATTGACATAGTAATCCTTGAACTTAAGAACGTTGTTCATTGTCTTGAACACCTTGTTAATCTCGAAGGGCTTGGCGATATGTGCATTCATTCCGGAAATCATCGCCTTATGCCTGTCCTCGTCAAATGCGTTGGCGGTAACGGCAATAATCGGAATTCCCGCCTTCTTCTCGTCATCAAATTCTCTAATAAGCTTCGCTGATTCGTAGCCGTCAAGTTTCGGCATCTGAATATCCATAAATACAACGTCGAAATGATCTGTCGGTCTTCTCTTAAGAAGGGATACACACTCCGTACCATCGCATGCCCTCTCAACCTCGAAGCCCTCGTCTTCCAAAAGCTCCGTTGCAATCTCGGCATTAAGGTCATTGTCCTCCGCAAGAAGAATTCGTTTTCCTCGAAGCGTACTCATATCTAACTCGTCTGAGCCACCATAAGCTTCGGCATCATCTTCCGCTATCTTATGAAGAGCAGTAATCGATATCTTCGTACCTCTTCCGAGCTTACTGTCAATGTTAATGGTTCCTCCCATTAAGTCCACAAGTCTCTTAGATATGGCAAGACCTAGTCCGGTACCTGACGTATTAACCGTATCAGCCGTTCTCTCTCTTGAGAATACGTCATAGACATGATCCATGAATTCCTTGGACATTCCGATACCGTTATCTTCTATAAATGTAGTGAGGTAACATTCTTCCGGAGTAGGTCCTTGCTCTTCGGACACCTTAACCTTAATTGTTCCTCCCTCGGGAGTATACTTAATTGCATTACTGATAAGATTCATCATAACTTCTTCCGCATGGGTTCTGTCCATCAAGATTAAGTTATGCTTAACATTACTTGTGTATTCCATCTTAAGCTTATTCCTCTCTATGCTATCCTCGAACATAGTAAGAACACTCTTATAGAATTCCGGCACATCCGTGGGCTTTCTTGTGACTTCAATCTGGTTACTCTCAATCTTAGCCATCTCAAGCACACTGTTAAGAATGTCGAGGAGGCTCTGACCGGAAGCCTGAATGTTAGAGAGATATTTATTAAGTAATGCTTTATCGTCTTGCTTCTTAATTGCAAGCTCTGTGAATCCGATAATGGCATTCATGGGCGTCCGAATATCGTGACTCATATTGAATAGGAAGTTGGACTTGGCCTGGTTGGCTTCCTCGGCTTGCTCCATCTCTGATCTAATCATCTTATCAACATCACGGAATGCACATGCGAAGTATAGCTTACCTGTATCATGGACAACTCTTATAAAGCAAACCTGAAAGTAACTCTTAGTGCCGTCAAGATTATCCCTCAAATAGTTAATAGGATATAATTCTCCTTCCTTAACTCTTGTTATAAGATTACCGAAGGAAACCTCTTTTCTGACTCTGTCTTTATCAACATCGTCTACATGATTCTCGATGTAATTATCAAACATTTTCTCATAAGAATCATATTGCAAGCCCTCTGTTATTACAGACGCTGTCGTACTCTCCCTGTCATTTTGCTGAATCAAGGTCATCTTATGAGACCTGGCGCTTATGTACCATACCGATGTGAATTCACGAGACAAAATGTCTATAAGATGCCTCTGTCTCTCGGCAATCTTATCGTTGGTTATATCATAAATCACACCGATTACTTCGTTGGGTGTACCGTTCTTGTTAAAGAATTTCTTACAGATTGTACGAATCCAAATTGTGTTTCCGTCTTTTCTGTTAATTCGATATTCTTCTTCGAATATCATGTCCGGCTCATTGGTATGTTCCACCTTGTAAATGTGCTTCTCAAGCTTAACTATGTCATCGGGATATACTGCTTCAAACAGCGCCTCACTTGTATTGGGGAAATCTTCGACAGAGTTATATCCCAGCATATGTCTGAATTCGTCCGACCAAAACACACTTCTCGTCTCGCCCTTTTCGTCATACACAGCTTGCCAGCGAGCCGCACCCATAATCTGATACACAGCGTCCACAAGCTCACTCTTATTGACCTTCTCCACATAATATCGAGAAATCCTATCACTTAAAGTATCGCCCCCAACACGAAGATCGGAAATGTCAATCACGGAACCATGCATTATATTAGGTCTGCCCGGCGGTGTCTCTATAAATTTACCGGTGGCATTAACGAGAACATAGTCGCCGGCCTTATTTCTAATCCTATATTCGACATCATATCCGTCTATGACACGAGTTGCCGCATCGATAGCACCCTGAAGCATGATATTAACATCATCGGGATGCATATGCTCAATCAAAGCCTCCAAGGTATCGGGGAATTCTTCATGAGTGTACCCTAGCATTTCCAACATCTCATCGGAATAATAGATATGGTCAAGTCTTCCGTTATCCTTTAACTCCTCGTACCACGTTCCTGATTTAATTACGATATCGTTCTTCTTATCAGTCATAACTCCCCCATGTGTCTGACATTCTTTTATTACTGATATAACCTATTTTACTTACAATCCTTTTGATTATACCACACTTTAGGTGGGTTTGATAAGTATTTAACACTATTATTTTTAATAAGTTGCTTTATTTATTTTTCTTCGGTATACTTTTATGGCAGACATATAGAATAATTCTTTTTTTTCGAGGAAATGTTATGAAGAATCTGACATATAATGAAACAACGGATAATTCCATAAAAGAGAAATCTGCCGAGGCTTCAGACCGACAAAATGATAACGCAGATGATTCTTTGGCGACTCAGAATGAGAATGCGAAAAACGTTGCGTCAAAGAAGAGAAAGACGAAGTGGTCACCCAAGGCGCAGACACTTACATTTATCGCGCTGTCTACTGCAATCACGTGTATAATCGGGCCGCTTTCTATTGTTATACCCATAAGTCCGGTTCCGATTTCGCTCACCATATTAGCGATATACATTTCGGTATATGCAATCGGACTAAAACGAGGAATGGTGTCGCTTCTTCTTTATTTTTTAATTGGGTTTATCGGACTGCCGGTATTCTCGAACTTTAAGGGCGGATTCAATGTGCTTATCGGACCTACAGGCGGGTATATAATCGGATTCGTATTCGTTGTGCTTTTCTCGGGATTATTTATAGAGCATTTTGAAAGCAAAGTGTGGATGCACGTAATCGGAATGGCTATCGGAACGATATGTTGCTATATAGTCGGAACGACATGGCTTGCATACCAAGGGAATATGACATTCTTAGAAGCCCTCTTCGCAGGGGTAATTCCCTTCGTATGGGCGGATGCAATCAAGATAGCGATTGCGGCTATTGTTGGGCCGAAGCTGAGACGGACGCTGAAGAGGATGTAAGTATACCCCGCATCTCGAACCGAAGACCTGCACTCTACTCTTATTCTTACGTCTCATCACCAAGTACCCGCACGCTCATGACGAAATGTCGCTTAGCGGGTCTTGGCTGATTCAACGTTTGACAAAATCGCTTAACAGGTCTCGGCTCCTCAGATGCATTCTTACCTGTTATCAACGACCTCCGGATTCATGTCATGGTGCGACAGACGTTCCCATGCAAGCTCTTCCCACTTGGTACCCGGCTTGCCATAGTTACAGTACGGGTCGATGGAGATTCCACCTCGTGGAAGGAATCTTCCGAGAACTTCTATATACTTAGGATCCATCAACTTGATTAGATCCTTCATTATCATGTTGACGCAATCCTCATGAAAGTCACCCTTATTACGATAAGAAAAAAGATATAATTTAAGACTCTTACTCTCAACCATTTTGACATCCGGCACATAAGAAATTGTTATTGTTGCGAAGTCCGGTTGGCCTGTTATGGGACAAAGCGACGTGAACTCCGGACAGTTGAACTTAACGAAGTAATCATTGTCCTTATGTTTGTTCTCGAATGTCTCCAAGATGTCGGGGTTGTAGTCGTTATTGTTTTTTACGTTTTCATTACCTAAAAGTGTTAGGTCTTCTTTTTCTCTCATTATTATTCCTTTCTTACGCCTTCGAACCAAGTACCCGCACGCTCATCCCTATCCTGTGTCTTCGCGACAAGTACCTGCACGCTCATAACGAAATGTCGTATGCGCACCCCGAACGGGGTGTGCCGGTAACTTAGCAGGTCTTGCTCGCTCAGCCACTTGCGAAATAATGTCGTATGCGCACCCCGAACGGGGTGTGCCGGTAACTTAGCGGGTCTTGGCTCCTCAGTCGTCTGCCAACAGATCTACAACACCATTTTCCTTAAAAGCTCTTGCCCTATCCCTGCAGGTACCGCACACTCCGCAGGGCTTGTCACCGCCTTCGTAGCAGGACCAGGTGAGTTCGTAGGGTACGCCAAGTTCCAAGCCTTTCTTTACTATCTCGGCTTTATTCATTTTTACAAAGGGCGCCTCTATCTTAAGCTGTTTTCCGCTTCCTTCGTAGATAGCCCTACCCATTGCATCGTTAAACTCGACCGAGCAATCGGGGTAAGCTGAGCCTGCTGCATCATCCTTATGTATTCCGTAGTAGATAACATCGCATTCTTTACTTAAGGCGATGCCTGCTGCAACGGAGAGAAGTATTCCGTTTCGGAAAGGCACATAGGTGCTTACCGGCTTCTCGCCCTTAGTTTCATTTATCTGTTCTTCGTATGATGTCTTCGGGATTTCTTCTGTAGAATGCTTAAGAAGAGATGAGTCGCTATACTCGAATATTTTCGTTAAATCGGTGCTTAGATGCTCCACGTTATAGTGCTTCGCCACAGCTTCGGATGCCTCAAGCTCCTTTAAGTGCTTCTGACCGTATGACACAGAAAGGGCTATAACATTTTCATTACCGAACTTAGAAACGGCCATGGCAAGTGCCGTAGAAGAATCGATTCCTCCGCTTGATAATACCAGTACACGCATAGCCTACCTCACATATATCTGAAGAGACGGATCTGTCTTGAATTCGCCCCTTAGCTCCGCCGTAAATGTCTTGGTATTATTCTTCTTAATACCTCTGGCGTTAACACAGCTGTGACAGCCTTCGATTGTTACGGCAACATTATCTGTATCACATATTTCACTTATAATATCAGCAATATCCTTACCGATTCTCTCTTGAAGCTGAAGTCTTCTCGCAGCCATATCGCACACCCTTGCAATCTTAGAGAGTCCGATAACCTTGCCGTCGGGAATGTATGCAACATTGGCCTTCATGTTATACATAAGAGCCAGGTGGTGCTCGCAGTATGAGAAAATGTCAATATCACGCATCACAACGACGCGCCCGATCATACTGTCCTGAACGTCTTCAAGAGCATCCTCAAACGTCCTGTTGAACATCTCGGCAATCTCGTGGTTCGTATAATTCATACCTTCGAATGTCTCTTCATACATTCTCGCTACTCTTGCGGGAGTATCAATAAGTCCTTCCCTATCCGGGTCGTCTCCCAAGGCAACAAGTATTCCTCGTATATGTTCTTCTATGGCTTTAGTGTCTATCATTTTACACTCCTCTTAGATTAGGATCCCATATTGTCTTATGCATCTGAAGCTGGAGCTGTACATCATTAAGTTTATTACGCTTCATGAACTCCACAATATTCTCCGGCTTAATCATTCCGAATACGGGACTTATTATAACATTACATTTCTCCGTAAGGTTGTACTCATTTATTATATCAAGTGCACACTCTAAGTCAACAAGAGAACCTGCAACAAATTTCACAGAATCCTCTTTCTTAAGGTGTTCGAAATTCTCTGTAAGCATTGACTCTTCGAAGCCGCTGGAGGGAAGCTTATAATCCATTGTCACAACAGCCGGCGAATTCTCGAACCTGCTTATGTCAACGGAGCCGTTAGTCTCAACCTCAACACGATAGTCTCCGCCGGATAATATAAGTCCTATGAACCTGTCGACATCCTTCTGAAGAAGGGGCTCACCGCCTGTTATGGTAACATTCTTAATGCCCGTTCCCTTAATGTATCTGAATATTTCTTCCGGCGTCTCTTCTGTATAATCTACGAAGGGCTCGTTCGCCCACGTTGTATCACAGTAACTGCACATAAGATTGCATCCGCGAAATCTTATGAATACAGAGAGCTCTCCCACTCTCATTCCTTCTCCGTTAATACTTACAAATTTCTCAACTACCTGCATGATTAATTCCTAGCCTTCTTCATAAATTGCGCAATTATTAGGTGTCTCATATACTTCGACACGATGTATATCATAACCCTTTTCTTTAATTTTATCAAAGAAATACTTGGCCAAATTCTCCGCTGTCGGTCGAAATTCAACTTCCCTTAGAACAAATCCTTCTTCGGAAAGCGCATTTACCGTCTTATCCATAAGAGTGTTCTCTTCGTATATCAGTATATGGTCGAAGCTATTACAAAGCTCCTTAAGGTCCTTCTTAAGATCGGTAAAATCGATGACCATACCCTTGGTCTCTTCGTCTTCTTGTAACTTCTCGCCCTGAATCTCGGCGGCTATTCTCCAGCGATGACCGTGAATGTTAGCACATTTCCCATCATAACCCTTCAGGAAATGAACAGCATCAAAGCTCGCTTCCGTTCTGAGATAGTACATCTATTCCTCCTTCACTAACGGCTCCTATGCCGCCTTAACATTATTATCCTGTGCTAAAGCACTTTTATATATCCCTATGAGTAAAACTCTTCTCACCACTCGCATAGTCGCCGACGATGTCGCCGTCGCCGGTTAGAATATACTTATATGTAACAAGTCCGTCGAGGCCTACGGGACCTCTGGCGTGAATCTTGCCGGTGCTGATTCCAACCTCCGCGCCGAAGCCGTATCTGAAGCCATCCGCGAATCTGGTAGAGCAGTTGACATATACGCCCGCACTGTCTACCATTTGGGTAAATGTTACAGCCGCCGCTTCATTCTCCGTAATAATTGCGTCGGTGTGATGTGAGCCGAAGAAGTTGATGTGTTCTATGGCTTCAGTCATATCGTCTACGATCTTAAGTGATATCTCATAGTCGTTATACTCCTTGGCGAATTCATCGTCCTTCATAATGCCGATGTCTTTTTTTAGAATATCTTTCACTTCTGAAGTGCCGTTAATCTTGACGTCTTCTCTCTCAAGCATATCGGCAAGCTTCGGAAGAAACTCATTGGCGATGTTCTTATTGATAAGCACTGTCTCAACAGCATTGCACGCTGCCGCATATTGCTTCTTCGCATCAAGGATAATTCTAAGCGCCTTATCCATATCTGCCTTCTCGTCAACGTAAATGTGGCATATGCCGTCGGAATGACCCATTACCGGAATCTTGGTATTATCCATAATGTATCGAACGAATTTATTGGAGCCACGTGGAATAATAAGGTCAACGTCTTCATCACACTTTAAGAGTTCGTCGATCTCGTTGTGGCTCTCTGCCTGTAAGAGACATTCACCGGGAAGTCCAGCTTCAATTACAGATTCCTTTATTAATCCGAAGAGCACTTTGTTGGTGTTCGCCGTCTCCTTACCACCCTTGAGTATAGAACAGTTACCACTCTTGATACAAAGGGATGCCACTTGAATAAGGGCATCGGGGCGTGCCTCGAAGATAACTCCTATTACTCCTATGGGCGTACTTATTTTCTTAAGAACAAGTCCGTCGTCAAGCTCGCGTGTCAGTGAGACTTTGCCGATTGGATCATCGAGACCTTCAAGACCTTTCAGACCGCTGATGCTGTCCTTTAGCTTATTATCGTCGTACTTAAGCCTCTTTTTGATAGAGTCTACAATTCCGTTCTTATCGGCATATTCCAAGTCCTTCTTGTTGGCTTCGAATATTGTGTCCTTGTTAGCCTCCAGTCTCTCTGCGATAAGAGATAACGCTTTATTCCTTGTATCAATTGATGAAGATGCAAGCACCGGTGCGCTTCTTTTCATCTTCCTTGCTTCTTCTGATATTACCATGAGTTAATCCTCCGTATT
>CAJODN010000032.1 GCA_905233695.1 uncultured Lachnospiraceae bacterium
ATATACGATTGATCAGATACTCCCAGTTCTACAAGAAATGGATTTCATGAAGTATGAGGGCAAAGGTTATCAACCTGTATATACAAGAACAGCCTTAACGGATGCTCTCCATGAAGCGTTTGGGTTTTGTACATCGAAGGAAATAATCCCGATCGCAAAAATGAGGAATATCATCTCTCAGACAAAGAAGTAATAAAGGACCGACCGTAGCACAGCGAAGGTCGGACTTCCTTTTCAAGCTGGATACGACCAACAAGAAGATAGTGTAACGTGCAATCGTAAAATATATAAAAGTCTCGAAATCCGCTCCCAGAGCGACTTACGAGACTTTTTTCATCAAAACACTGTCAAAGACAGGAATATACCTTACAATAAATCAATTAGCAATATGTCAAAATACTTGAATTATAAGGAATATTGTAATAAACTAATGGGTGGATTGTATACACATGGAGGACAGATAATTGGATTTATTGGAACTTAAGAAATTACATAGAAATTTTAAAGATTACGAAGGAAAGGAAGTAACCGTAGGCGGATGGGTCAGAAGTATCAGAGACTCTAAGACATTCGGATTCTTGGTGCTTAACGACGGAACATTTTTTGAGCCGACACAGATTGTCTTTGCCGACAAGCTTGATAACTTTGAAGAGATAGCTAAGCTTAACGTAGGCGCGGCTGTTATCGTTACAGGTGAAGTTGTTGTTACGCCGGATGCTAAGCAACCCTTCGAGATACAGGCGACTAACGTAGATATTGAGGGTGTATCGGCGCCGGAATATCCTCTTCAGAAGAAGAGACATTCTTTCGAATATCTTCGTACTATATCGCACCTTCGTCCGAGAACCAATACATTTCAGGCAGTGTTCCGTGTAAGGAGCCTGTGCGCGTATGCCATTCATAAGTTCTTCCAGGAGAGGGACTTTGTATACGTTCATACACCCCTTATCACAAGTTCTGATGCTGAGGGTGCGGGAGAGATGTTCCGGGTTACGACACTTGACCTGGCAGATGTTCCCAAGGCTGATGGAAATGTTGATTTCTCGGAAGACTTCTTCGGTAAGCCCACTAACTTAACGGTGTCAGGTCAGTTGAACGGCGAGACATTCGCAATGGCATTTAAGAACATTTACACATTCGGACCGACCTTTAGAGCGGAGAATTCCAACACCACAAGGCATGCTGCGGAGTTCTGGATGATTGAACCGGAGATAGCATTTGCAGATCTTACGGACGATATGATTCTGGCCGAGAATATGCTTAAGTACATTATTAATTATGTTCTTGAAAATGCTCCTGAAGAAATGGAATTCTTCAATAAATTCGTAGATAAGGGATTAATCGACAGGTTAAAGCATGTGGCAAGCTCTGACTTCGGACACATTACATATACAGATGCAATTAAGGAGCTTGAGAAGCATAACGACAAGTTCGATTATAAGGTATCCTGGGGATGCGATCTTCAGACAGAGCATGAGAGATATCTTACGGAGGAGATATTCAAGCGCCCTGTATTCGTAACGGATTATCCCAAGGAGATTAAGGCTTTCTATATGAAGCTTAATGAGGATAATAAAACAGTTGCCGCAATGGATTGTCTCGTTCCCGGAATCGGTGAGATAATCGGCGGTTCGGAACGTGAAGCAGATGTAGATATCCTTAAGAAACGTATGGAAGAATGCGGTCTTAACGAAAAGGATTACGACTTCTATATGGACTTAAGAAGATATGGAAGCGCAAGGCACGCGGGCTTTGGTCTCGGCTTCGAGAGATGCGTTATGTATCTTACGGGAATGAGTAATATCCGCGATGTCATTCCGTTTCCGAGAACAGTAGGTAACTGTGAACTGTAGGAGCTTGGTTCCGAATAATAATAAAAAAGAAAAAAGACTACGAAAGAGAGAAAAACAATGAGCAAAATTTACATACCGGATGGCTACGAGCCAACCCTCAACCTAAAGGAAACACAGATTGCGATTAAGAGAGTAAAGGATTTCTTCCAGGCACAGCTTGCGGCACAGCTTAATCTTCGCCGTGTAACTGCACCGTTGTTCGTGCCTCCGGAATCAGGTCTTAACGACAATCTTAACGGCGTGGAGCGTCCCGTTACCTTCGGCATTAAAGAGCAGGGCGATAAGGAAGTTGAGATTGTCCATTCCCTTGCGAAATGGAAGAGAATGGCCTTAGGTCGCTACGGATTTCCTGTAGGTCAAGGCCTCTATACCGATATGAACGCTATACGTCGTGACGAGGATACTGACAATATTCACTCAATCTATGTGGATCAATGGGACTGGGAGCAGGTTATCGAGAAAGAGGACAGGACTGACGATGTCTTAGAGAATAGGGTTAAGGCCGTGTATGAGGCACTTCGTCTCACTGAGAAATATGTATCCAACAGGTACGATTATGTGGAATGCTTCCTGCCCGAGTCAATCTACTTTATAA
Source organism: uncultured Lachnospiraceae bacterium (assembly GCA_905233695.1). Taxonomy (GTDB): domain Bacteria; phylum Bacillota; class Clostridia; order Lachnospirales; family Lachnospiraceae; genus RUG191. Next base: position 2,449 of record CAJODN010000032.1, read on the forward strand.
CATCACAGGAGCTTCTTGACAAGTATCCCAACTTGGATGCTAAGGAGCGGGAGAAGAAGATTGCCAAGGCAAAGGGAGCTGTATTCATTAAGCAGATCGGTGATGTGTTATCCAACGGAGAAAAGCACGACGGTCGTGCTCCCGACTATGACGACTGGGCATTAAACGGCGATATTATCGTATATTATCCTGTGCTTGATATAGCGCTTGAGCTTTCATCAATGGGTATAAGAGTTGATGAAGAATCTCTTGTAAGCCAGCTTAATAAGGCAGGCTGTCCCGAGAGATTAGAGCTTCCATTCCAGAAGTCAATTATGGATAAGAAGATTCCGTACACAATCGGAGGCGGTATAGGTCAGTCTCGTATATGTATGTTCTTCCTCCGTAAATGTCATATCGGAGAAGTGCAGGTATCTTACTGGCCTGAAGATGATATCGACTACGCCGCCGAACGGGGCGTGATTATATTATAGTCAAGATAAAGATTTACTCATCTTCCTTCTCTAAATCAATAAGCTTTTCTATCATCATTTTCTTTACATATATATCATACGCCAAGAGGCAAATGAATGAAAACCGTTGCAGAAGCTCCCTGTCATCCTCAGGCGCATCCTCGAAAGTCTTCCTGCTCAGGTTGAATTTACGAAGGACGTCTTTGGTAAGGGCTTTTCCGTCAGCAAGCTCTATATCAACAATTTCCTTATATAGATCGGTAAACGCAAGCTCGTCATCGCTGTTGAAGAATTTGTCGGTAACGGGCTCCATTATTGCCTTTACATCAGAGATACTAAGAAATGTCTTAAGATAGTATATAAATATAAGAGTAAGAATGTGGTTCTTAGAATACTTCTTTTTATTGGGAGAAGGCAGGACATTATTCTTGGTGTAGTTATTAATCATTGTCTTAGTAAGCGTCTTGTCCTCGGGATTCCTTTTAACCGATTCAAGATGGGAATCGATAAATGTGGTAACCTGATCTATATATAAATCAATATCGGGTATGTCGTTATAACCGACATAGTCAATCTCCGAGAAACTCTTAATAAGAATTGACATAATCTCTTTCTGAGTGTAGTTGTATTTCTTACCTTCTTTTTTCTCTTCTGTATCAGCCATCTTTTTCTCCTTGCTTTTAACACATTATTGTCATATAAGCTATTGTCTGTTAATCCACGTATCACAGTGTTATAACCACATCATATAATATCCTTATGACATTATGTGATCCTTTTGTGGCATCACATAGTTTCCTAAACCATTATAACACATATCGTCATTATATCATATTTTTTTACAATATAAGAAGACCACACCCTAAGGTGTGGTCCCTCGTATAGTTCGTATTACATTATTCTGTAACTGTAACCGGTGAATGGAAGAATTGAGTTGAACCGAAGTCAAGTGTTAATGTCTTCTTACCGTTCTTAACACCTGTTACATCGTATGCACCCCATACGTCCGTTCTGTTATAACTCTCGTTATGAGCATGGAAGTTGAAGTCCATTACAGAGTATCCACCGTCTTCCTTATTAAGTCCGAGTGTCTGCCAGAAGATGTTAAGGAATGTTGATACGCTTAAGTAAGGAACAACATCACTTGTATCACCTAATCTCTGAACAGTACCTTCACGCTTGAATCCGTTGATTAACGGAGAACCAAATGTTACTGTGTTAAGGAAGTTATAGTTATTCTTAAGTGTTTTGTCAGATACAACCTGTTGTGCAACCATACCACCAAGTGAGTGGCCTGATACTATAACGTTAGAACCTGCAGGAATGTTCTCAGACATTACCTTCTTAATATTCTTAACATACTTGTTGTCGAACTCGAATCCTGAAAGAAGATCTGTCCACCAGCCTGTTGTCTGGTTCTTAGCATCCATATCAGTTCCTGAGAGACATACAAGATATACATCTTTGCTCTGTCCTAACCAGTTGTTGTAATTAAGTGTTCCCTTAGTAATAGAGATAGGACCGTCTTGCTGATAGCTATAGTATCCTAACATAACAAGTCTTGACAACTGCGGTGCGCTGTTATAAGTCTTCTGCTCACCTGAAATTACGTCCTGTGCTGCTGAAGCAATCTGCTTAGCACGTTCGTCAGCATCTGCGCTAACGTTAGCTGTAGCAGCAATTCCTGTTAAAGCTTCCTGTGTGATGTTCTCACCCTCTGTTGCTGTGGCAATATCGGCGTCCATCACCTGATTACCCTCTGTGGTTTTAGCAAATGCTGTTGATCCGAGAACCATAGCAAGTGCCATCGAAATTGCAACTACTCTTTTAAATTTTTTCATTTTGGAAAATGCCCCCTTCCTGACAAAAAACATAAAACATTAATACGAAACTTACAACTTAATAATAAACCCATAATCTAAATAAATCAACAGTCTATTGTAAAAATAGCACCTTGAACAATGGCTCACGAGATGAATTGTGCACATGTTAGACAGGTGTGTATTTTCTTATGGAAAATATATAAAAAATATTTGAAGTAAGATGGATTATATGTCATATTATATAGGCAGGTGTTTTGAGAGAGGATTAATTATGGATCTTACAATGTTAAATGAGAATCAAAAAAAAGGAGTCATGACTACGGACGGACCGGTTCTTATATTGGCCGGAGCAGGAAGCGGTAAGACGAGAGTGCTCACATACAGAGCCGCATATTTAATAGAAGAAAAGGGTGTTAATCCATATAACATAATGGCTATAACATTTACCAACAAAGCGGCGAATGAGATGAGGGAGCGTATTGACTCCATTGTGGGACATGGCTCTTCCGCCGTATGGGTTGCAACCTTCCACTCGACTTGTGTCAGGATTCTTCGTCGATTCGCCGAGAGGATAGGCTATAGTAACAATTTCACAATATATGATGCGGACGACGCGAAGAAGCTTATGAAGGATGTGCTTAAGAAGCTTAACATTGATAATAAGAAGTATCCCGAGAAGATGTGCCTAAGCGTGATATCATCTGCCAAGGATGAACTTATGACGCCGGAGGGGCTTCTGTCGGAACTATATAATAAGGAAAAGGATGACACTGTGGCGAGGGTGTATAAGGAATATCAATCTGAGCTTCGTGACAATAATGCCTTCGACTTTGATGACCTGATTATGCAGACGGTTTTTCTTTTTCGAAAATGTGATGATGTGCTTAAGGGTTATCACGAGAGATTCAAGTATATTATGGTAGATGAGTATCAGGATACGAATACGGCGCAGTTCGAACTCATCAAGCTGCTTGCTGAAGGAAGTCGGAATCTCTGCGTTGTTGGTGATGACGACCAATCTATATATAAGTTCAGGGGAGCCAACATCTATAACATTCTGAATTTTGAGAGTAATTATAACGACACGACTGTTATTAAGCTTGAAGAGAACTATAGGTCAACGCCTAACATTTTAAATGTGGCAAATGCGGTTATTAAGAATAATATCGGGCGAAAGAGTAAGTCGCTGTGGACGGAAGCTGAGGAAGGGGATAAGGTTAGGTTCATTCGCTGTGATACCGCTTACGAGGAAGCGGAGAAGATAGCGGACGACATAGACAGGATGGCAAGAACGAAGCGGTTTTCTTATGGTCAGTCGGCGATTCTGTATCGTACCAACGCCCAGTCTCGTATCCTTGAAGAGAAGCTGATTAGGGAAGGCATTCCTTATAATATAGTAGGAGGAACCAACTTCTATGCAAGGAAGGAGATTAAAGACCTTGTGTCATATCTTAAGACCGTAAGTAATCCTTATGATGATATGGCACTTCTTCGTATTATTAATGTACCACGTCGCGGTATCGGTAATACGACGATAACCAGGATTCAGGAATGTGCATGGGAGAACAATATGGGATTTCGTGAAGCCTGCTCCGATGCTTCGAGTATCTCCACACTTAGTAAGGCTGCGGCAACTAAGGTGATGGAATTCGCAGAATATCTTGATGAACTTACTAAAGCTTCCGAGGAGATTCTTGTATCTGAACTATTAGAAAGGATAATAGAAGATACGGGATACGTGGAGGAGCTTAAGGCAGAGAAGACAGATGAAGCGAAGGACAGAATCAATAATATCGATGAGCTTCTGTCTAAAGTATACTATTATGAAGAAACAGCTCGTAATAATAATGAAGAGATAAGGCTCTCTGACTTTTTGGCCGAAGTATCTCTTGTGGCTGATGTGGACGGATATAGAGAGGGCGATGAGTATGTAGTCCTTATGACGCTTCATTCGTCAAAGGGACTTGAATTCCCCAATGTGTATATTCCCGGGATGGAGGAGGATCTCTTCCCAAGCGGAAGGAGTATCAGTGAAGCGTATGAGGTTGAGGAAGAGAGAAGGCTGTGCTACGTTGGAATTACAAGAGCAAAGGAGCGGCTTACGCTTCTAAGTGCTGAGGCGCGACCATTCAGAGGGCAGATTAACTATAATGCCATATCGCGTTTTGTTAAGGAGATACCGAAGGATTTGCTTGATGGAAATGTGTGGGAGCCTAAGAAATCTTCTTATGAAGAGTCGGTACAAGTATCTGAGCCTTACAAGAAGCTTGCAAAGAAACCCGTAACTGCACAGAAGTATAAGACAAGAAATTTCGGAAGTAAGATCGAGAAAGAGCCACTTGACTACGCTGTGGGAGATAGAGTTAAGCATAAGAAATTCGGAGAAGGTGATGTCGTTCTTATTAATGACGGCGGAAGGGACTACGAGGTTACGGTTGAATTCGATACGGCGGGACGTAAGAAGATGTTCGCAAGCTTTGCGGGGCTTATTAAGTTGTGACACACCTGTGAATTATATTTATCTTAAAATAATTTCAAATTTTATTTTTATTTGAATATAAATGTGTTATAATTGAAAAAGGTTGAAAAGGACGGTATGTCTAAAAAAATAAAAGGAGAAGTGAATATGAAAGTTAAGATGATTAGTAAAGATGATTTAGCAAATGTATTTGATGTTGACAGGGTTAAGGAACTTACAACTGCATTTAATGAGTTATCTGCTGTTGAAAAACTCAAGAATCTTAAGAAAGATGACATTGTTATTGTTAGCAGTAAGAGTAAGAAAAAGAAAAAGAGTAAGTTCAAAGTATTCTTATGGATTTTCTTAATCATTGCGGCTATCTGCGGTATTGCTTATCTATTGCTTCAGTACTTCAGACCTGAATATGAAGATGAATTCATGGATGACATTGACGATGAGTTCTATGATGATGACGATGAGTTATTCGACGATGATGATGATCCGTCAGATGTTACGGCAGAGGCAGATGAAGTTGCAAAATAAGACTTGGATTTGATTCGTAGTTAACTATATGTATAATACAACACGCGGATTTTTCGCGTGTTGTTTTTTTGCAGAGGTGTTTCGTGAAAAAAGGACAAGTATGTAAAGGCGTTGTGGAGTCGCTTTCATTTCCCAATAAAGGTAAGGTTAGAGTAATTGAGGTGGAAGGCAATCGCGAGGATGAGGGTGTCGGTCGTATTGCTACCGTTAAGAATTGTATTCCGGGACAGATAATAGAGTTTCGCATTACTAAGAAGAAGTCCGATAGAATACAGGGCAATTTGTTAACAATAGTTGAAAGAGCTGATAATGAAAATGTTAATAATGTATGCAGGCATTTCGGCGAGTGTGGTGGTTGTACATATCAGACTCTTGATTACGATGCACAATTAGAGATTAAGAGCAAGCAAATTCGTGATATATTTATCCCGATTATCGGTGAACAAGAATTCGATGATGTCTTCGAAGGTATTAAAAGGTCACCTAAGCAATTTGGCTATAGGAATAAGATGGAATTCTCCTTCGGAGATGAGTTGAAAGACGGACCATTAACACTTGGAATGCATAAGAGGGGAAGTTTCTATGATGTCGTAACAGTAGATGATTGCAGAATTATTGACGAGGACTATCAGTTGATACTTGTATCAACTTTGGGTTTTTTCTCCGAATTGGGTGCAACCTACTATCATAAGATAAGACATGAGGGCTATCTTCGACATTTGCTTGTTCGTAAGAGCGCTAAGAAGGGTGAGATACTTGTCTGTCTTGTTACAAGCAGTGATTGGGATTGTGGTAATGACGGTAATTTCGCTGATGAAAGTGTTATGCTTGAGGCGTGGTCTGATATG
>CAJODN010000033.1 GCA_905233695.1 uncultured Lachnospiraceae bacterium
TTTTTTAATGTGTTTTTATATTTCTATGGTAAATGTGTTATCATAGCGTACATTAATAAGGAGAGTAAATGACATGAAGAAATTAAGAGTAATTTTAGCTGTTTCGCTTGTTTTTGTTATGACACTTGCAATTGCAGGATGTAGCTGTTCATCGAAGTCGGGCAGTACCAAGAATGACGATCAGACATTTGTAGTTGGTTTCGACGCAGAGTTCCCGCCTTACGGATTCAAGGACGAAAGCGGTAAATACACAGGATTCGACCTTGACCTTGCTGAAGCGGTAGCCAACAAGCTTGGTCAGAAGGTTGTATATCAACCAATCGACTGGGATGCTAAGGATGCAGAGCTTAATTCGGGAACGATTGATTGTATCTGGAGCGGATTCACAATCAATGGTCGTGAAAATGATTATGCATGGTCAGACCCTTACTTAGATAATAAGCAAGTTGTTGTTGTAAAGAATGACAGTAACATCAACACTCTTGCAGATCTCGCCGGAAAGACAGTAGAGGTTCAGAAGGATTCTTCTGCAGAGGCTGCTCTTAACGAAGGCGAGGGCGCTAAGCTTCGTTCAACATTTAATAACCTTATATCAGTTGCTGATTACAATACAGCACTTATGGACTTAGAGTCGGGAGCTGTTAATGCGGTTGTTATGGATTCGGGTGTTGCTGAGTATAAGATTAACACAGAGAAAAAGGCATTCCGTCTCTTAGGAGAGTCAATTGCTACAGAGCAATATGGTGTAGGATTTGCCAAGAATAATACAGCACTCAGAGATCAGGTTAACAAGGCACTTCATGATCTTGCAGCTGAAGGTGGAATGGATCAGATTTCAAATAAGTGGTTTGGATCGAATATAGTTATTATTAAATAGTAAATACAATAATAGGTATAAGAAAAGGACACTACCGAAAAAGTAGTGTCCTTATTTTTATAATGAGCGTCGCATTACATACAAGTATAACCACCATCAACAGGAAGCATAACACCTGTTACATATGTAGACTTGGGAGATGCTAAGAAGATTGCTGCTGTATCAAGCTCGCCTTCCTCACCATATCTCTCTTCAGGAATCATTGTTTTCGCATTCTCCTGGAAAAAATCAGAATCAAGTGTCTCTTTTGTAAGTGGTGTGTAGAAATATCCGGGGCAGATAGCATTAACTGTGATGCCGTATTTACCCCACTCAGCTGCAAGTGCTCTTGTTAAGTTAACAACACCACCCTTTGCTGCGTGATAAGGAGCAGAACCTGCAACCTTGTTTCCAACAAGACCATACATAGAAGCGATGTTAATAACTCTTCCGTACTTAGCAGGAATCATTGCCTTCTTAGCAACAGCTCTTGCTACTTTGAATGTACCGAATAAGTCAATCTGGAATTCGTGATCGAATTGATCGTCTGTAATGTCCTCTGCAGGAGCAACAGCACCTGTTCCGGCGTTATTGATTACAATGTCGATACGTCCGAACTTTTCAAGAACTTCGTCAACCACTTCGTTAACTCTGTCAGTATCTGTGATGTCGCACTGGAGTGGATAAGCGTCTACCCAGTACTCGCGCTCTAACATCTTAGCAACCTCTTGTAACTTCTCAAGACGACGAGCGATAGGTACGATAGTACATCCCTGGCTGGCCAAAGCCTTAGCCATCTGTACGCCGAGTCCGCCTGAGCATCCTGTTACGATTGCTACTTGTCCTTTTAGATCAAAATAGTTTTCCATTTTGTAATCTCCTTCCTAATTAAGATTCACAAATAATATTGTAATGCCTTTTGTTAAATTATGCAACAATTGTCAAAAAATAAACACAGTTGTCAATTAATTGACAAGGATGTATTAATATAGCTCGTCAAACCAAGCTGTCTGGAAGCTATAGATTCCTTTATCCGCTTCCAATGTCTTCTCTGCGGCAATGTATGCGGCATCGCCTATCTCCTTGCATGTCGATGAGGTGATTATCAGCTTCTTATTGGAGATACCGCAATAATTAATGGCTCCCACAGAAAGTGCACTGCATATTCCGGCGGAAAGCATACATCCCGAGCCGGTAAGCTTCTTCTGAAGAGGATGACCTGATTGTATCTCGGTAACGTTTTTCCCGTTACTTACAATATCAATAGTTCCCGATGCAACTACTATTGTGTCAAGCTCTTTTGCCAGCTTCTGAGTAATATCTTTGATATCAACATTTCCAATTGAAGAATCAAGACCGCTCCCTGTAACATCCTTATTGTATATTGCCATAATCTCGGAATAATTACCTCTTATACATGTGGGTCTCCCGATTTCCAGAAGCTCCATAAGGAAGTTAAGACGATATCTTATACCGGATACTCCCACAGGGTCAATAGTAATGATGTGTTCTTCTTCGATTGCAGTTCTATACGCCCTTCGTATTGCGTTATAATCATCGGTGGCGCCGAGATTAATAAGAAGCGCCGATGCATCTTCTTGCACTTCTTCTACTTCATTTACATTATGCGCCATAATGGGAGAGCATCCGAATGCATGAATCATATTGGCTACCCCGTTAGCAGTTACGTGGTTGGTTATTGTATGCACTATCGGATTGCCGTACAGATTGGCTATAATATCTCGTGAAGCTCTTGTCTTATTCTTCTCCGCAAATATTCCTGAGGCCACGGCCACTCCCGCAATTTTTGTACTCCTAAGGGCGGATACGTTGTAAGCATTAATCCCACCGATTGTAACAACGGGTATTTTCACACTGTTACATATCTCGCGCAGAACCTGTGGGCTAAGCTTAGAAGCATCCTTTTTCGTGTCGCTTCCGAAGATTGCTCCGCTTCCCAGATAGTCGGCACCTGCCTTCTCGGCTTCCTTTGCCTCATCAACAGATGCAGCTGTAACTCCGACTATCTTGTTATCGCCTAGGATTTTACGCGCCATGTAGACGGTCATATCGTTCACCCCAATATGAGCGCCGTCAGCGTCAACTTCCTTCGCAAGCTTTACATTATCGTTTATGAGAAATGTTACATTGTAAGCGTTACAGACTTTCTTAACGGACAGTGCCAGCTCCTTGAATTCTTCTTCGGGAAGCTCCTTCTCTCGAAGTTGAACTACCGTTGCGCCACCGAGAATGGCATCTCTGACGGCTCCCGCAAGAGTCTCTCCTTCTCTTAGCCAACTTCTGTCTGTTACTGCGTATAATTTATAAGATATCAATATATTCACCCTCCAATGCTTTATTCATACTTCTTACGGCACAGAACTTACCGCACATAGAACAGGTGTCGGCATGGTCATCTTCCGGTGCTCTTTCGTCTCGAATCTTCTTGGCAGTCTCGGGGTCAAGGGCACATTCGAATTGTGCGTCCCAGTCGAGATTCCTTCTTGCATCCGCCATCTTGTCGTCAATATCCCTTGCGCCGGGGATTCCCTTCGCAATATCCGCCGCATGAGCCGCAATCTTAGATGCAATTATTCCCTGCTTAACATCGTCAAGGTTAGGAAGCGCAAGGTGCTCTGCCGGAGTAACATAGCAGAGGAATGCCGCGCCGCTCATAGCCGCCATGGCTCCTCCGATTGCCGATGTGATATGGTCATATCCGGGAGCAATATCTGTAACAAGAGGTCCCAGTACATAGAAGGGAGCGCCCATACAGATAGTCTGCTGTACCTTCATATTGGCTGCCACTTGGTCGAGAGGCACATGGCCGGGACCTTCCACCATAACCTGTACGTTATGGCCCCACGCTCTCTTGGTAAGTTCACCCAGTCTTACAAGCTCTTCTATCTGACATACATCTGTAGAGTCTGCAAGACAGCCGGGGCGACAGGCATCGCCCAATGATATTGTAACATCATACTCTTCGCAGATGTCAAGAATCTCATCATAATACTCATAGAAGGGATTTTCTTCGCCCGTCATTGACATCCATGCGAATACGAGAGAGCCACCGCGACTTACGATATTCATCTTACGACCGACGTTTTTAATCTGGTCGATTGTCTTTCTTGTTATACCGCAGTGAAGTGTCACGAAGTCAACACCGTTCTCGGCATGAAGTCTTACCACATCTACGAAGTCCTTGGCGGTAAGTGTTGCAAGGTCTCTCTGATAATGAATAACGGAATCGTATACCGGAACCGTTCCGATCATTGCGGGACATTCTTCGCAAAGCTTCTTCCTGAAGGGCTCTGTGTCACCGTGACTTGACAAGTCCATAATGGCTTCTGCGCCCATATCGACGGCGCTTAATACCTTCTTCATTTCAAGGTCGTAGTCCTTGCAATCTCTTGACACACCGAGATTAACATTAATCTTGGTTCGAAGCATACTGCCCACGCCTTCAGGCTCGATGCATCTATGATTCTTATTCTTGGGTATTACCACCTTGCCTTCTGATACCAGTTGCATAAGCTTGTCTACAGGCATCTTTTCTTTTTCTGCTACGGTTTTAATTTCGTCTGTTAGGATGCCTTTACGAGCGGCGTCCATTTGGGTTGTGTAGTGCATTTGTTGCTCCTTTCGGGCAGCAATACATAACCTACTTAAGCATATCCTGAAGTCTCTTAAGAAGTCCGGCTTTAGCCATAATTTCAATTAGAATAATAGAGATTATGGTTCCCCCTGCCGTACTTATAAGAAACGGTATCACATAAGTGAAGAGCGTCGCCTGCGCATTTCCCATAATAAGAGAGGCAAAAGGGTAAGCCAGCAAACCGCCGATTACGGCTGTGCCGAAGACTTCTCCGCCGTAGGCCGCCCATCTCTTCTTAAGCCACTGATAGAGAAGGCCACTAAGGAGTGCCCCGCACATGCTTCCGGGAAAGGCCAGCAGTGTTCCGAGTCCGATGAAGTTACGGATAAGGCTTGCTACAAAGGCACAGCCCAGGCCGTACCACGGTCCTAAGAATATTGCGCACATTATGTTAACTATATGCTGTACCGGTGCGCATTTCGAGCCAAATACCGGGAATGAGAATAGTGAGCCCACCACAGCTACTGCCGCAAATATTGCTGCCAATATTAATTTTTTAAGATTCTTATTCATGTTGTCTCCTTCACGGGAAGGAGTAAGTTACATATTCCACATGTGGTTAAGAGGTCCGTTTCCTTTGCCCAGATTAAGACCTGCTTCAAGAGCTCCTTGAATATATGCCTTGGCATGTTCCACGGCCGTCTCAATATCTTCGCCTTTGGCAAGGTGAGATGCGATTGCAGAACTCAAAGTACAGCCTGTGCCGTGGGTATTATTCGTATCTACACGGCGAGTCTCGTACCACCTTGATATGCCGTCACCGTAGAGGTAGTCTCTTGCGGTAGCATCAATTCCGTGACCGCCTTTAATAAGAACGGTGCATCCGAATCGGTCGTAAATCTTCTTAGCCGCATTTACCATATCATCCGCACTCGCGATACTCATATCACTTAGAATCTCAGCCTCCGGAATGTTGGGTGTAGTAACTGTTCCTTCCCTTAATAACTTGTTTTTAAGTGTTGTTATAGCGTCATCTGCCATAAGCTTATGACCGCTTGTGGCAACCATGACAGGATCAACTACCACATTTTCGGCATGGTAAATGTCTAGCTTTTCTCGGACAACTTCCATGATGCCGGAACTTGATAGCATTCCTATCTTAACCGCATTCGGCATGATATCACAAAAAACCGAGTCGAGCTGCTTACCTACGAAGTCCTCCTCTACTTCCATTATTCCAGTGACGCCGGTCGTGTTCTGCGCTGTAAGTGCACATATGCAGCACGTGGCATATACCCCAAGTGCTGTCATAGTCTTGATATCAGCTTGAATGCCGGCGCCTCCGCTGGGATCGGATCCCGCGATCGTTAATGCAGTAAACATAAATACCTCCATTAATTTTATATAGCGATATAAGGTGGTGCCCCCGGTACACCGCTTTATACTGAAAAAGATAGCCACGTCGGGCTATCTCTACTTACTGTTTCAATATATCCCTACGTTAGCATTACCTAAATCAGGTTATGGGTCCGGACTCACAGCCCGTTCTCAGCCGGTCAACCGGCTCCCCTCTTATATTTATTACCATTTAAGTATAGGTTATCGTGGGAAATGTGTCAAGGTTTGCCGGCTGATATGCGTCACGACAATTTAATATAAATACTAATCTTAAAGCTAAGTCGACAGAGAAGCTATCAAGCGGATACAAGATTAACAGAGCTGCAGATGATTTTGATAAAGATTTTGAAGCTACGTGTCCTTTTTTTATTGAATTTCTCCTTATATAATGGTAAAGTATTGTGTGTTTTCAGTATTTTATAGAAAAGAGGAAGAAAAATGACTACTTCAA
>CAJODN010000034.1 GCA_905233695.1 uncultured Lachnospiraceae bacterium
CTAACCACGTACGACGCAGCAATCTGTCATCTTGCGCGTCTGCCTGATATCATGCTACGCATGATAACCAAGTATTCCGCCACATCTGCATACTAACCACGTACGACGCAGCAATCTGTCATCTTGCGCGTCTGCCTGATATCATGCTACGCATGATAACCAAGTATTCCGCCACATCTGCACGCAATCGCTAGAATACCACAATATAACTATCTTTTCAACAAAAATTAAGAAAAATGTGTTATAATACCAACTGTTGCTACAGAAAAGGAAGGAACTTATGAGCGGGAAGATAGGGCTTCTTGTCGAAGGCGGTGGTATGAAATGCGCATTTTCGGCAGGAGTGTTAGATGTATTTCTTGATAATAATATAATGCCGGACATTTGCTACGGCATATCGGCGGGGGCGGCTAATTCGGCTTCATTCGTGGCAAAGCAGAGAGGCCGTAACAGGAGATTCTATGTGGAATTCTCAAGCGATCCCGAGTATTTTGGATTTAGGAATTACATTAAGAACGGTTCTCTGTTCGGGTTAGAATATGTGTATGGCGACCTGTCCAATACAGGCGGTAAGTCACCTCTCGACTACGAGGCACTTATGGATAACCCCTGTGAACTTATTGTTGTTTCCACAGACGAACACGGCAATCCCGTATATTTTGATAAATCCCATATGGAAAAAGATAATTATGATATCGTTAAGGCAAGTTCGGCTCTTCCGGGGCTCTGCCAACCTATTGATATTAACGGTGTGAAATACTTTGACGGCGGAGTATCCGACTCCCTTCCGATTGACAAGATGATTGAAGACGGGTGCGACAAATTCATAGTGCTTTTTTCAAAGCCTCGGGGTTATGTTATGAAGCATCAGAAGTACAGACATATGTATGCGAAGAAGCTCAAGGAGTATCCTGAGATAGTTCGAGCTCTCGATAACAGGCACATAGGATACAACCAGTCCATGGGTAAGATCAGGAAGCTGGAGAAAGAAGGCAGGGCATTTACATTTTGCCCATCCCCGATTATTCCGTTCGGGACTTATAAGGTTGATGGGGAAATGCTTGCCAAGCTCTATGATAACGGTGTTGATACAGGAAGAGCCAAGTTACACAGGCTCAGAGAGTTTATTAATAAGGATTAAGAAATGAACGAATTAAGTAAAAGAAACGGAAGTCCGTTAAAGTTTATAATGCCGGTTCTCCTAATGATAGGTGTCCAAATACTTACACAGCTCTTCGGGGGACAGATTATGTTCTTCTACAAGGGCTACACATACACGGAGGGCACGTATGATGAATTCATGGCCGGCTATCAGGAGGCGCTCGTCTCTAACAACTTCAATATGATAATTACAATCGGAAGTACACTTATTCTTGCGATTGTGTTCTTGTTTTGGTACAGACGTGAGATTGTCCATGCGGCAAATGTGTCGCTTCGGAATAAGTGTAAGGTTATCGGCGTTCTTGACTTTAAGTTTGTTCCGGGAGTTATACTTACAGGCATCGGCCTCGGAATCTTTGCAACATTTGTTGTATATTTCGTGACAATGGTTAAGCCCGATATGGTAAGCGAGAGCAGTGACATAGCCTATCTCATTAATTCCGGGGATATGGGAAATATGAATATTTTCCTTATAATATATTTTTGCTTTTTGTCGCCTGTTTGCCAGGAGCTTGCATTTCGCGGATTGACGCTGGGCTTTGCCGAGAGACGGATGTCCTTTATGGCGGCGAATGTAGTGCAGGCCCTTCTCTTCGGCGCATTTTCCATGAACTTTGTTCAGGTGATATATTACTTCGTCTTCGGAATGGTTTTGGGATATGTGTATTACAGAACGGAGAATATTTTAATTCCTATAGCATGTAATATAATCTTCTGCATAACGAGACTTATCTTTATGAATGTAAATGTGATATACAGTTCGGTAGTTATTTCATTTATCGTACTCTTAGCTGCTATGGCGGCGGCATATGCCGGAGTTGTTCTTATTAAGCGTTCTAAGATATCAAGAACAGATAACGAAGACAAACCGAAAGATAATCCATTCGCGTAGAATTGGTTCTTGATAGTTACTTAATTATTCCCCTGTCCTAGCCGATAATACTTATGTAACATATTTAGCCAAGGACAGGCTAAGAAAGATCCCAAGGACGGTTTACCCGTCCTTTTTATGTGCAAAATGTGACTTTTTATCTATAGTTTCTCATCTAACTGTTCGAGTATTCGGATGGTCTGTTTATCTATTATTATCTTTACCGCACATGATCCGGGATATGGCACGGAAGCCCATTACACGGCATAAGGCCTTATGGCCAATAATGGGAGGAAAACATATGATTATTAATCAAAGCCAAGTTATGATGGCGTCAGCACGGACGTATATGAGGCGCCAAAGCGATACCTTCAGTGTATCGAAAGAACCTGTGAATCAAAACAAGCAAGGAAGCTTTATGGACTTGATCGCAGAAAAAGGCGAAGTCAATGACGATATTAGCAGCGACTACGCCCCGGGGAGTATCGGCAAAGCCAATAAGTATTCAGGCTTATCAGACGATGACAACACATTATTAAAATTTCAGACAATGAGTTATCTCTTCAGGCTCCTCTTCTTTAAGCAAATGGGAGGCGGTACCGATTCGCTTGAGGATCTTATGTCCCAATTTCAACAAAGCATTACCCCGACATACACAATTAATTTGACACATACATCAAGCTACTTCGAGAGCGAGACCACATCATTTTCTACTATGGGAAAGGTTGTTACCGCAGACGGTCGTGAGATTGATTTCGGAATCGATGTAACCATGAGTAGAAGCTTTGCATCGGAGTATAGCGAGAGCTTCGAGAAGGCACTTAAGTACATTGATCCCTTAGTAATTAATCTTGATTCCAATCCGACTACGGTGGAGGATATGAAGTTCGAATTCGACTTAGATGCCGACGGTGAGATGGACAATATTTCGATGCTTGGTCAAAGTAGCGCGTTTCTCGCACTTGACTTAAACGGTAACGGCGAGATTGATGATGGCTCGGAGCTATTTGGAACATCTTCGGGAGATGGATTCAGAGATCTATCCAAGTATGATTCTGACGGTAACGGTTGGATTGATGAAGCGGACGACGTATTTTCCAAGCTCAGACTCTGGCAGGTTAACGCCGACGGTACAAGAACCCTTTACACACTTAAGGATAAGAATGTGGGAGCTCTTTTCCTTGGAAATGTTAATTCTGATTTTTCAATTACCGATGACAACAATAAGACAAATGCCACCATAAGAAAGAGCGGAATATATCTTACGGAAGATGGCAATGTAGGCACAATGGCTCACGTGGATTTAGTGAGTTAGATATAAGGATTTTAGTAAGATTTTCAGTCACATTTTCAAAGAAAAAATAGATAAATTTTTAACAATCCGGAAACCCGATTTGAAGTGCGGAGTTTCCGGATTGTTCTTTTTTTAATGCATTACTCAAAAGAGGGGGAAAATGGACGGTTTCCTAAAATTAGTAATAAAAAATTCAAAGATTATTTGTTATACTAACCCCATAGGGTAAAATTATATTTTATAACGAGGAGGTTATTTATGGGTGGTATTAGTAAAGATGGAATTAAGACCATCAACGAGATCTGCGACAGATACGCAGATGAGAAGACACCACTGATGATGATCTTAAGTGACATCCAGAATGAATATGGATATATTCCTCTCGATGTACAACAGATCGTGTCAGACAGAACAGGTATCTCTGTAGCGGAGATATACGGAGTGGTAACATTCTATTCATTCTTTTCTCTTGAGCCTAAGGGAAAATACATTATCGGATGTTGCCTCGGAACAGCGTGCTATGTTAAGGGAGCACAACAGGTTATTGATAAGTTCTGTGATGAGCTTAACATTCAGCCGGGACAGACAACTAAGGACGGCATGTTTACCATCGATGCACTTCGTTGTATTGGTGCATGCGGTATTGCTCCGGCGGTGTCAATTAACGGCAAGGTATTTCCGAAGATGACAATTGAACAGGTTCCTCCTATTGTGGAATCATATTATAATATAGGATAAGGGGGGTGCATGTTATGATTAAAAGCAAAGAAGCACTTAATGCAGAGATACAGGATTGTACTAAAGCGTTTGATGACAAGATAAGTGGCGCTAATGGTATGCGTGCAGTTGTGCTGTGTGGTGGTACAGGTTGTCTTTCTTCTAATTCCAAGGATATCAGAGAGAAGTTCGAGAAGCTGGTTAAGGAGAAGGGGCTTGAAGATAAAGTAACAGTTAATCAAGTTGGTTGCTTTGGTTTCTGTTCACAAGGCCCATTCGTTAAGATTTATCCTGAAGATACACTTTATCGTCTGGTTACGCTTGATGATGTAGAAGAGATAGTTGAGTCTGATCTTATCGGTGGCAAGGTAGTAGACAGATTACTATATGAAGATCCTGTTACCGGAATGAAAGTTATCAAGCAGGATGAGATTAATTTCTATGAGAAGCAGAGACGTGTAGCGCTTCACGGTTGTGGTGTTATTAATCCGGAGAATATTGAAGAAGCTCTTGGATTCGGCGGTTTCGAAGGCCTCAAGAGAGCACTCGACATGGAGCCACAGGAAGTTATTAATGAAGTTCTTGATGCCGGACTTCGCGGCCGTGGTGGTGGCGGTTTCCCCTCAGGTCGTAAGTGGCAGTTCGCACTCAATCAAGAGAACGACGAGAAGTATGTAGTATGTAACGGTGATGAGGGTGATCCGGGTGCATTTATGGATCGTTCTATCTTAGAAGGTAATCCGTTTGCGGTTATAGAGGGTATGATGATTGCCGGATATGCTATCGGTGCATCGGAAGGATATTTCTATGTACGTGCTGAGTACCCTGTTGCTGTTAGTCG
>CAJODN010000035.1 GCA_905233695.1 uncultured Lachnospiraceae bacterium
AAGAAGGGCAAAGCCTATCCATATTCTTCCGGCATAAGATAACTTCATAGCCACCAGATATGTTTCAAGCGTAGTAGACATAAGCTCCACCTGATACCCAAAATTATTTAAAAGAAGAACAAAACAAAAGAATATCAGATACAAATGCAATCTACCATTGAATTTATAGAAAAGAAGAGCGATGGTAATTGCAAGAACAAAAACATTTATAAGTTCTATTATTTGTACTACATTATACATAAGATACCTCAAGGATTCAGAGAATAGGTTGTCCCGGGGCAACTATTACCTTACGTATTCCCGGTCGAACAAATAAAACACTTATATTATATACTATTTCCCACCTTTTTACATTAATTTTTGTACCTATTCAGGGGCAATTTTGAAAATGGGGTTGTATTTTTACGGTTTTCATGATATTATGACGTAGTAATGAAAACCGTGTGCAAGGGTAATTGTTGCTATAAGTATAATATCAGGTGGACGAGGTGCCAAGACCTCCGGAATTACCGGTCCACCCCTTGCGGGGATGGACATAAGACATCTAGTCGCCCGGAGGTACTTGGACCGAGGACACAGAAAAGGAGTAGACATTATGAACAAGAATTATAAGATTATTATCGATAGCTCGGGAGAACTCCCGGAAACACTAAAAAAGGACGGACACTTCAGCAATGTCCCCCTCTCCATTGACATTGACGGTGAAACCTTCGTAGACGACGAGAATTTCGACCAGCTTGATTTCTTATCAAGGGTTAAGAGAAGTATGCAAGGTCCGAAGTCAGCATGCCCAAGCCCGGAAAGCTATATGAAGGCATGCGAAGGCGAGGCTGAGAATGTATATATCATAACACTTAGCGGAGAACTCAGCGGCTCTTATAACAGTGCTGTTCTTGCAGGGGAACTATACAATGAAGAACACGAAGATGATCCTAAGAATATCCACGTATTCAACTCTAAGTCAGCCTCAATCGGCGAGACTTTAATAGGACTCAAGGTTCAAGAATTCGAAGAGGCGGGATATTCTTTCGAAGAAGTTGTAGAAAATGTAGAAAAACACATCGAGTCGATGCATACATTTTTCGTACTTGATACACTTGAGACATTTGTTAAAACGGGACGTGTCAGCAAATTAAAGGCAGGTGTTGTATCATCTCTTAACATTAAGCCTATTATGGCATCAACGGAAGAAGGCGCCATCTATAATGCAGGTAATGGTCGTGGCTCTAACGGTGCCATCGGTAAGATGATTGAGAAGGTAGTATCAGCTACCGAAGATCCGGAAGACAAGGTCATTGCAATCTCTCACTGCAACTGCCCGGAACGTGCCGATTACGCAAAAAAATGCCTTGAAAGAATCGCACATTTCAAGGACATTATCGTTGTCAATATGTCAGGTCTTTCCAGCATGTATGCAAACCAGGGAGGAGTTATTGTGGCGGTGTAGACACCGCCTTTCCCTACTCTTTCAAATGCACACTCCAACCTGTATCAATCTTCTCTTTAACCTTGGCTGTCGTCTCGGCGTCAAGATCAGGCCAATCAGACACTGTGGTAGCCTTATTCGTCACAAAATGTGCTTTCTCAGCACATAAGGCGAGAGGAGTGTCGGCGAGAGAATCTGAATAGAAATTGTCAATCACAGGAAAGCCGTGATCGATCATATACTTTGCTTTCTCCTTGGCGTACATGAGATTATTAAGGAATACGCCGTACTCGCGGTCATATTCCGTAGCCATATAATTCACGCCCAATCTTTTTGCTATAGGACCGATGATACAGTCGGGCGATGCACTGATAATTAAATCATCCGGCTTTTTCTGTGCCAGATACCACGCTGATATCCTGTTCTCATATTTATCCCAATATTTCTCAATCTGCTCCTCATAATCATCTATCATTGTAAGATAGGAAAACAGTTTTCGCTGTACCTCGTAATTGGGAAGCTTACCCATCTTATGCTTTATAAATGCTATAATAACCTTGGGGAAATATGTAAAATAAAGCTTCGGGTGCCTGTTCATGCACCAGAATCCAAATTTTATTGAACAGTCAGAATAAAAAATTGTTCCGTCAAAATCATATACATTCATTCTGTATTTACCTCTTATTATTCTACCGACTTAATCTTGTGTCCTCGGTCCAAGCCCTTTCAACTGTAATCTTATTCCTACATCTCGTCACCAAGTACCTGCACGCTCATACGGAAAATCGCTTAGCAGGTCTTGGCTGGCTCGATGTTTGGCCAAAATCACTTAGCGGGTCTTGGCTCCTCAGTCGCTTTCTTTATTTAGGTTCATTATACCTAAAGCACAGCATCGTAATATCGTCAAATTGCTCTGCTTCTTTAACAAAGTCGTTAATTCCGTTCATAACATTTTCAAGAATCCTATCCGGCAAGGCGTCGGGTTCGCTGTTAAGTGCGGTAAGCATACGGTCAGTACCGAAGAGCTCATTATCTGCGCTGGTTGCTTCAGCCACACCATCCGTATAGACAAATAAGCTATCGCCCGGATTTAGTTCGAATTCATGCTCCTTAAATGGCATTCCCTCCATTGTCGCCACAGCAACAGAGTGACGATATACTTCAAGCTCATACTCGCCTCCGGCGCGCCTTATTGCAGGATGCTCATGACCTGCATTGGCAGCCATTCCCTTACCGGTTTTAAGATCAATTACTGCGAGCCATACGGTAACGAACATATCAGACTCATTGCCCTCTGCGAGCTGATCGTTAGTACTGCTTAAAGCCTCCGCCGGGCTGTCACCGGTAAGCAGACAATTCTTGATAAGCGTTTTCGCAATGACCATGAATAGCGCCGCAGGAACACCTTTTCCCGAGACATCTGCCATAACAAGAGCAAGATGGTCATCGTCCACCAAGAAGAAGTCATAGAAGTCTCCGCCCACTTCCTTAGCGGGAGTCATGCTGGCATAAAGGTCGATATCTTTCCTGTCCGGGAATGGAGGAAAGATTCGAGGAAGCATATCAGCCTGAATCTTAGTTGCAACATTAAGCTCTGCTCCGATTCGCTCCTTCTCTGCGGTAACCTTTTCAAGATCACGGATGTATGTACGAAGATCCTTATCCATCTTGCCGAAGGATTCCGCCAAGGTCTCGAGCTCATCGTCGGTATGAATATTCACGTTGAATTCAACATCGTTATCAATATTACTTACCATCTCACCGGTGGCTTTATTAAGCTTCTCAATGGGGCGTATAATATTCATCTTGATGCTATGATAGAATAAACTTCCGCCGGCAATTGTCACAAATACAACCAGACCGGTCACGACAAGAGAAAACATCAGAATCATTTGAATGATCGCCGGCATAGGGAAGTCCACACCCACAACAGCCACAATCTTTCCTTCGCTATTAAATATAGGCTCTAATGCCGTACCGCACAGACCATACTTTTCAGTGAGACTGATATTGAATCCTTGAGGTTCGCCTTTTAACAAACCTTGAATCTCTTTTAACTCTTCATCCGAGAGGTCATCAGCTTTTACTCCAAGCGCCGAACTTTCTCCGGCATCCCATATATAAATATACTCATTTCCAACGGGCGCAAATACATAGTGATGCTGCAAGCCAAATTCATCCACATTACTGTCTATTAAGTTTTGTATTTCTTCATAGTGATCATCCTTTTCCTTAGTGTCAAGATAACCCTGTATTCTGTCTCCGTCAATGTGATTGGCCGTGGTCCTCGCCACTGCAAAAGCGATTTCTCCCGTTTCATATACTTGATTATCATAATAGACGGTATCCACAATTATACTGGCGCCAAGGCTTATTATAAATGCAAAGAGAACAAGGGCCCCAATAAACTTCCCCCTTATTGTTCTCTTCTTGCCCTGCTTAGATTTACTCATAATCCTGTCCGTGATCCCTTCTGTAGAAATATGTATAGGTGAGAGACGATTATTCTATGGTCAGGATGTCTGCGAATCCCGTAATTTCAAATACCTCTTTCACTTCATCAGATACATTTGTAACTACCATACTTCCCTGCTTGTCCATAGTCTTCTGTGCTGAAAGAATAACACGAAGTCCCGCAGATGAAATATAGTCAAGATTAGCAAAGTCAAATACAAGTTCCTTAACTCCGTCTGTCGAACTCTTTACTTCTGCGTCGAGATCCGGAGCTGTGGTCGTATCAAGACGTCCCTCCAAAGAAATTGTAAGTTTATCTCCTTCTGTTGTCTTATTGATTGTCATAGTAATCCTCCATTTAATAACATATAGTGTGTATAATTACATTCGCAGACATTATAACACACCTATTCTACCCTCTCAACCGTTATGCCTTCTATAAGGCTATCGTATATTCATCAATAGGCATAATCACAACAAAATGCGGGCGTGATATATTCTCATACATTTCCCATATGAGAATAAATTCTACACCCGCATTATTCGCAATATGCTATACGTTTACTCCGCCAAGATATTACTCAATATCCAAATCAGCTGTTATCTCGTAGTAATCACACGCATGTGCTGTGTAATTCTTAACATTCTTCTTAGAGATTAAGTTCATCTGCAAGAATGAGCAGAATACATATGCATCATCAGCTAAGATTTCATCCTGAAGCTTAACGGCCATTTCGCCTCTCTTATCAGTATTAAATTCCTTAGACAAATCACTTACAAGCTTAGTTACATCATCATCATTATAATTACCGTAGTTATAATCACTGCCCGGCAATGTGCTTGTAGTAAAGAAGTATTGAGGGTCACCGGAAGG
>CAJODN010000036.1 GCA_905233695.1 uncultured Lachnospiraceae bacterium
TTTATTCCTTGTATCAATTGATGAAGATGCAAGCACCGGTGCGCTTCTTTTCATCTTCCTTGCTTCTTCTGATATTACCATGAGTTAATCCTCCGTATTGCTTCTCTACATTATTCCTTCGTGGCTCATCATCAACATCTAACATAAATCTTGCATAATCACCATCATAACCTTACAATAATCTTCTGTCTTATTCTTCATGATAAGGAAGCCCTTCTCCAAATCTTCTATTGCGAATCTGTGAGAAATGAGTTCCTTGAGATTGACCTTCTTATCATTGATTCTCTGAAGGACATAGTTCCAGTCGTCGAGTCGTTCGCCTTCCGTTTCTCTCTGTTGGAAGGCAGAATTCCACACTCCTGAGAGCGTAAGCTGCTTCCTTAGAATCTTCCAATATGTATCCCTTGAAAATGTCATATCGGAATAGGGATTGCCCACTAGAACCACGAGTCCTGATGAGCCTGCACTGTCAAGTCCATAGGATATGCTTTCGTTTCTTCCCACACATTCAAAGTAGGCTTTGACTCCGCCGTCCACTCTTTCATTCAACCAACTAACCGGATCAGTCTCTCTGCTGCTACAGAATCTGTCTTCCTTAATCCCAATCCTTGCCACCTTATCAATCTGAGAAGGCTTATTACCGATTACATATATATTATCATATCCAGCTTCCTTAAGAAGCATTATTGTCATAAGTCCGATTGTTCCGAGTCCGCATACTGCGACTGGCGCCCCCTTGGGAACATCATATTCTGCAAGTCTACGAACGGCGTTAGCGGATACAGCGAAGGGTTCCATCATTGCCGCCTCCTCAAAGCTCACAGCCTCATGAAGAACGAGCAAGTTCTCAGCGGGTGCCGTCACATACTCCGCAAATGCTCCGTCACGACGAGAACCAACGTAATCATAACTCTCACACATATTGGGATTGCCCGCTTTACACTCATAACATTTCCCGCAGGGGATCTTGGGGTATACCGCAACGCGCTTACCTACCCAATCCGAAGAAACCGACGAACCAATACTATCAACTACTCCCGAAAATTCATGTCCGGGGGTAAGGGGCATATTATGTGCTCCCGTATCATATATTCGAGGAATATCAGAACCGCATATTCCTGCTGCCTTAACTTGAATTCTAACCTCGTTATCGGCGGGAATGGGAACATCAGTATCTTCTAACCTAATATCGCCTATACCATTAAGCCTCCATGCTTTCACAGGCTATTCTCCTTCCTTAATTCGAATAAACTCCGATAGGTCTTCCTTAGATGTAATCTTGTAATTATTCTCATCTCCGGGAATCATAGCGATATCCATACCATGCATTATGGCAGGTTCCGTTGCGCCGTTAACTTCATTAATCTTATCCGGCATTAGCGCCATATTGGCGTCGTAATACTTCTTCAGATTAAAGAGTTCCGGTGCCTGTCCCGCGAATATCTTCTGTCGTTCAAGTAGCTTCGATACGCTCTTACCGTCTGCACTTTCATATACCGTATCCTTCATCGGGATCACAGGCATAACACCATCATGACCGGGAAGAGCATTGTAGCAATCATTTAACATTTCCACGGTTAAGAAGGGTCGAGCGCCGTCGTGGACTAGGATGGTGTCGTCGGAGCCGAAGTCTACATTATCCTTAAGAATCGCCTCCATCCCACTCACTACACTTAATTGGCGGTTCTCGCCCGGCAAAGCAAAACTTACCATCTTCGCCTCATCAAGACCGAGCGCCCTAACGTCAGACAATATCTCTTCCTTCCACACATTTTCACAAATGATATAAACCTTATCAATATAAGAACATTTCAAAAGAGGCATGAGTGCATACGATACCATCATATGTCCCCCTGCCTTCATGTATTGCTTGGGTAATTCTGCCCCTATTCTTGTTCCGATTCCACCGGATAAAAGCAAAGCATAATTCATATCAGAACTTCATCTCTCTTATCTTCTGTAACGTCTTACCGTAAGGTGCTCTCTTCCCGAAGAGAAGGGTGGTTCCAAGCACAAATCCCTTAACTCCAAGGGGTGCATACTCCTTAATCTTATCAGCACCACAAGCGCCGTCCCAATAAATATCAAACCCCATCTCGTCCTTAAGTGCAAGAAGCTGATCGTATTTTCCGCGAACATAGGGAAGGAATAACTGTGCAGCGTTACCCGGGTTAACCGACATAACCAGTACTTTGTCTACTATTCGAAGAAGCATCCTAACTTCTTCGATACTTGTTCCGGGATTGATGGCAATTCCCGGAATCATCTTGGCATCAATAATCTTCTGTATTGTTGTTGAGGGATGATACTCTGCCTCGGGATGAATATAGACAGTATCGCCCTTCTTAAGATTGCTTGTAAACAGCTCTATTGTGTTAAGGGGATGCTCCACCATAAGATGGACATCAAGAGGCTTCTTCGTGCACCTTCTTATACAGCACATATCATTTAACGACATGGCAAAATTATGAACATAACGACCGTCCATTATATCGATATGAAATGAATCTATGCCACCTTCATCCAATTCCCTTACTTCTTCTCCGAGCTTGCTGTAATCAGCGCACATCATAGAAGCCGTTAATTCAAATCCCATCTTACTCCCCCTCTTCTAATCTATAGCAACGCTATAATCGCATAACATGACCGGTTTCTTCTGCGTGGTAAATTCCACTACATAAGGCGATGGACTGCCGTAATATGCGTCATACTCTCCGGCTATATCCTCCGCTCTTGAGATTCCGCACTCCAGATAATCAAATTCCGGCTCCCCGGATGCCTTGTCCACTACATCGAACACTTTACTTGACAACGCCTCATCAACATGCTTCCACTGGGACTTATCTTCCGGGAAGATTGTAAATGTTACTGAAATCTCACCCTCGGCATTCTTAAGAACTTCTATTCTGTCCTTAATGCTATCAATCAGAATATCCCTCTTTTCATACAGCTCATTGGCTCCTATGCAATATAAGATTTTCTTCTTATCTCTGTCAGATGCCTTAGCATTCAAAGACTCGTCCTTCATCTTCATCTTAATCTTATTCCTCCAATAATCCCTTGTGTCGTCCCCCGCAAACTCTGACAGCGCATTAATGTATTGCGTCTTAGTATTCTCCGACTGCACTATTACTTCGTCGGCATATACAACTCCCGGCGCCACGGCATAGTGCTTAAGATTATACTGATCAACCACGTCTTCCGCTCCAAATTCCGATGTCTCGAAAGCAGGAATATATGTAATGTGCTTTGTAAAATGCCTTATGTTAGACGAAAAGTAATTAGCCGGAACAGTTAGGCAAGGGTTTACCTCATCATAGGGATTCTGGATATACACCCTGTCCGGACAATGTATGGAAATGTCATATTCGTACCAACTCGTGTAATCAATCCCATCCGGGTATTCTTCCATATGAACCGCGTCTTGTATCTCATCCTCGGTCATATCCACGTTGCCGTAGTAATCCTTCTTAAGAAGAGGAAGGGGAACGACATACACATTCGTACTCTCCCGTTCGCACTCCTTCTCATAATAAGGATACATACTGCGCCACTCTCTCGGGCCAATAGGCAAGAATAATATTTCCTTACATTCTAATATATTAATATTAACACTATCATTTACATTATCAAGTGCTTCTTTTGATAAGTTTAAGTCTTTTAGGACTTCTCCTCTTTCAAGAACCTGATATTCCGCCCAAAGTGCGTCACAGAACCTCTGAAGTTCGCTCACTACATTTATGGAAAAAGTGTTATCTTCGCCCTTAACATTTTCAATGAGGGTACCGAAATCAACGGCCAGCTGTTGTTCATCGTTGATACATTGGATGAAGGCTTCTATGTTGCTTTCTTGCAGATTCGATTCTGCTAATGTATTCAGCCTGTACAATTCCTTAACACACTCTTCGGATGTGGTCTTAAGACTATCGGCAGTGTTGGGCGTCGGTCTATCAAGCATCGCCTTATCGAACTTAAACCGTGAGAAATCGTCCCCCGTTATTTCTTCCATTTCCTCTCGCTGGCCTTCAAAAAATGGATAGTCGTGACCCGTCCAAACCTTATGGGTCTCGCAGTAGTTACCGTAGCGATTGATAAGCATTTTGTTATAAGAAGCCGGAACAGGAATGGTTGTATCTTCAAAGGGAAGTCTAATTACATCGTCATAAAGTTCCTTCTTCTCTGCTACGCTTGGGCCGCTTTTTAATATCATGGGAAATATCTGACCAACCCTTGTGGCATCATCGGCATTAACCTCTGACATTAACTTCTCGGCCAATTTGAATAGTTCTATGCATAGCTCTCTGTTAGTGCCGGTTCTTCTGATATTAGTGTTGTGTTTCTTATTAATCTCATCCAATCTATATTTAATTACATTTTCATCATAGTCTCCTTCGTCTATATACATGACAAAAGAAACGATATACATTATATCCTTATCTCTCTTTATTTCCTTCTCATCATCTTCATAGAGATAATCCTTAAGAAATATATCGACTCCCGCAAGCCAAGGAAAATTATTATGCGTCTTAAGATATTCATCCTCAAAGCACATCTTCTCATTGTTAACTACTCGCGCAAGAAAAAGCCAATGGTCTTCCTTCCTCTCATAATCATGGATTACGAATTCATCCGGAAGCTCATTATCACACACTTCTCTAAACTTTATGTAATCTTC
>CAJODN010000037.1 GCA_905233695.1 uncultured Lachnospiraceae bacterium
CGAATGGATTTAACCGGCTTATTTCCTATATTGACGGATGTTTCAATTGTCGGTTGAAATTAAGGGTAGCGTGTTGAATATTGTAATGATATTCAACACATTTTGACGAAAATAAGCCATTCTTAGATAAAAAAAGACCATTTTTTAGAAAAAATAGGATCGTAGGGGAGAAATCATTTTCTCTTGAAAAATCGGCCCTTACCCTTTATAATAAGAAAGATTAAGATTCTTTTAGAGAAAGAGGTTTATTATATTATGTCCAAGAAGGCAAGGAAACAAAAGAAGAATAATAAGCGTCGGAGTAATGCGAACGCCAGTGCTTCTCAGAATCAAAGTAATGTTAAAAATAGCACGAACTCTAACGCTTCAGAAAAAAAGAAAAAAGCAAGC
The DNA here is from genome assembly GCA_905233695.1 of uncultured Lachnospiraceae bacterium. Taxonomy (GTDB): domain Bacteria; phylum Bacillota; class Clostridia; order Lachnospirales; family Lachnospiraceae; genus RUG191. The sequence continues at coordinate 391 of CAJODN010000037.1, forward strand.
AACAACACAGCCACTTCGACAAACGCTACCGATAAAACAAAGAAAGACAGCACTTCGTCTGCCACCACCAAGAGCGAACAAAAAGAAAAGAAAAAATTCACTTTCTTCTTCTCGCCTAAATACAGGAAGGAGACGAAGGCATACTATATTCCATTTATCCCGGTGATCTTCGTTCTAGGGTATCTGCCTATCTTAATGCGTACCTTAGAATTCGACACGCATCTCGAAGACTACGAATGGGCATCTGCCTCGGCCACGACGCAAGTTGATGTATTCCTTAAGATTAAAGCCATTTTCTTCATTATAGTAGTGGTATGTATGCTGCTCATAATGCTGATGTGGTTCTGGGGCAAGAGGAAGAGTGTGTTCAAAAGGCTTAACTGTGTGCCATTTTATATCATTGCTGCGGCAGTGTTTTTCGTGTTGCTCTCAGGACTGTTTGCTGACAATAAGGCGCTTCTCCTTCTCGGCGGATTCGAGAACTTCGAGAGTATCTTTGTGACCTTGGGTTATTTTGTGACTATGATTTATACGTTCCTTCTGTTCTCGGAGTCGAGTTCGATTTATCGTGACTTTAGGTTTGTATATCGTGCGTCCATGCCGGGATTCTTATTCACAGCAATTGTGGGTCTCTTCCAGGTGTTCGGACTTGACCTATTCAAGACCGAGTTCGGTCAGTTCCTCTTTGCGTCCAGCGAATACAGAACAGGTGGCGGCGAGATAACGGTCGGAACCGGTGAATATACGACGCTTCATAATATCGACTATGTATCGACATTCTTTGGAATGTGGTGTGTAGTCTTCCTTATTATGTTCTCCATGTCTAAGACTGTGCCGGAGAAGATTGTAAGAGCGGCTCTGTTCATTCTTGCTGCATTCGACATGTTCGGCGCAGGATCCGACGGCGGACGTCTGGGATTCGCGGCAGCTATAATCGTTCTTGTTATCCTATTAAATGTTAATAATACCAAGAGACTCATTATCTCAATCGTGTCAATCTGTGTAGTTGTCGGGGTGGTCTTAGCGATACCTCAGACAAGGAATTATATTGTGAGTGGAATCAATGCAACTGATTCTGATAAAACGGAAAAATACAGAATGCACCACATAACTCCCGATGAGAACGGAGTGGCATTCGATTTGGACGGCAAGGAATATACCGTCTCCTATGAATATGTTAATGAGGGTGGCAAGAACGTTCTAAAGGTTGACTTAAAGGACGGAAACGGTAATCCCATTAACGGAACATATGCCGACCGTGATGGCTCTAACCCTCGCCGATACACATATGATAAAAAGGACTTTGCCAAAGGTATGGAGATTAGCGAAACAAGTTATCAGGATAAAGTAAGTAAAGATACAACCCATGGAATTGCGCTTAAGAGCGGTGATCTGTCGCTTATGTTAAGTAACGAGGTTGATAAGTCGGGCGATTACTATTTCCTTAGCCCTTACGGCAAGTTTGTTAAGGAAGATGGAACAGAGATAGAGGATGCCGGTGTATTCCCGAGTAAGCTCTTTAGCGCCAGAGGTGAGATATGGAATAAGACACTTCCTTTACTTAAAAACTATCTGTTGATTGGTTGCGGTAGCGGGCTCTTTATTACTGTTTATCCCCAGGGAAATTATATAGAGAAAATGTTCGGATCAACCAACTACGATGTGAAGCCTCATAACCTATATTTGCAGTATTGGGTTGAAGAAGGGCTTCCGTTCATGCTACTTCTTATCGTATTCTATGTACTCTACTATATTATGATATTCAAGGGATTTAGGAGGGAGCCGGAGGATGACGAAGGAATAGCCAAAAGGAGAATTGCCCTCGCAGCCACCTTGGCGGTTACGGTGTTCTTGGTGGCGGGAATTGCCGGAGACTCAATGATAGTTCATTCGCCTACGTTCTGGACGTTCCTTGGACTTGGAATGGCAGCGGGATACATCCCATCTAAGAGGAAGAAAGAAGAATAGCGGAACTTGGCGTTGTAGATAGTTTGTTGTAAATGTGATATTATACCCTAGTATTTTACTGCCGGGTTCTTCGAAGTTAGAGCGGAGAACTATTAAAGGTTTTTGTGGAGATATCAGGAAAAGGATACAGTTATGGAATACCAAGAGAGAGAGATAGACTTAATAGAACTATTATGGAAGATATTATTCGCATGGCGATATCTTCTTATTGCGGGGATTATTTGCGCGATTCTTCTTCCGGGAGGTATGTATTTTAAGAACCTTCGAAGCTATAATGCTACTTTGGAGAAGCAGGAAGAGATGACGAAGGCCAAGGACTCTATGTCGAAGGAAGAGCAGAGGGAGGCGGCTCTTAGGAATCTTAAGGATGATGATAAGGATGCGGTGGAGATAGCATATATTTCTCAGAAGGATTATGACTCGGCACTTAAGTATGTAACTACCGCCCCTGTTATGCAGGTTGATGCCTACAATGAAGAGGCAACAATTATTGAATACTACATTGATTCCGATTATAAGATTGATTATAACGGAGTGAACAAGGAGAGTTATACGTCAGCTGTAAAGGATTCGTATAATAACCTTGTTAACGGTGGCACAGTTGCTTCTAATGTGGCTTCCATGAATGTAGTTGTCTATCCCGCCAACTATATTCAGGATCTGGTAAATGCGAATTCTGAAGGTGACGACAATATAATAACGATATCTGTTGTCGCGCCCGATAGAGATTCGCGTGATAAAATTGCATTGTCAGTAAAGGATACGATTGAAAGTAGCACAGCTAAGATTTCGGAGCAGATTGGAAGCCATAGCATAAGGCTTATTAATGAATATCAGGTTAATCGTGTTGATTCAGATCTTCTTAAGAAACAAAAGGAGATTAAGTCCGGTTTAACAACCGCTAAGACAAGTCTGGATACAGCCAAGAAGAGTCTTACGGATAATCAGAAGACGGCGCTTAATAGCCTTACAGCAATTGATAAAAATGAGACTGCAGGCGATACGAATGCGGTCGATTCGGCAGGTAACACTTCTGGCACTCAGGCAAGTAGCAGTTCATCCGGCACAGATGATACAACACTTACTAAACCAACATTTAGTATAAAGTATGCTTTAATCGGTTTCTTCGCAGGTATCCTTATTGTTGCTATAATAATTGCCCTTATAGATATATTAAGCGGTAAGCTTAATTACGAGACGGAGCTTAGAGACATTTTCCGTATTGATACCCTTGCTGTATTCAGAAAAGAGAATCGATACAAAGGCATCGACGCATGGCTCTATAAGATGAAGACTAAGAATAAGCATATGGAGTCGTATGAAGAGACGCTTAAGCGACTTATAACGAAGACAACGCTCCTTCTTCAGGGAAAGGAAGCGGATTCAGTCTACGTTATGGGAACTGTGCCGAATGCACTGTCTGATGATGCTAGGAGTAGAGTTGAGGCAGGACTTAAGGAGAACGGAATAAGTGTGACCTTTGGTGATAACATTTCCTATAATGAAGAAGCGCTTGTAGATGCGGTTAACAATGGAACTGCCATCGTAGTAGAGAAGCT
>CAJODN010000038.1 GCA_905233695.1 uncultured Lachnospiraceae bacterium
TATACGGAAAACGTGCCGGACTTGACACGGTTATTATCGACAGAAGTCCTCTCGCGGGCGGCCAGGTCACAAGCACCTATGAAGTTGATAACTATCCGGGACTTCCCAAGGTTACGGGCACGGAGCTTGCCGACAAGATTAAAGCCCATGCCGAAGAACAGGGTGTGGAATTTCTTGTGTTAAATGTAACGTCAATAGAAGATAAGGGTGACGTTAAGGTAATTCATACCAATAAGGAAGACATTAAGACTAAGACAGTCATTATTGCAACAGGCGCGACTCATAGGCACCTTGGTGTACCCGGTGAAGCTGAGCTTGCAGGTATGGGCGTGTCATATTGTGCAACCTGTGACGGCGCGTTTTTTAGGAATAAGGAAGTTGCGGTTGTAGGCGGTGGCGACGTGGCACTTGAGGATGCATTGTTCCTGGCTCGCACATCTTCCAAGGTATACCTTATTCATAGAAGAGATGCGTTCAGAGGCGCCAAGGTATTAGAAGACCAAGTAAGAGGAACCGATAATATCGAGCTTGTCCTCGACAGTATTGTTGAAGAGGTTGTAGGCGACGGAATGGTTGGTGGTGTAAATGTTCTTAATAAGAAGACAGGCGATAAAAAAACCATAACTGTTAACGGTGTCTTTATGGCTGTAGGAATAACGCCGAATACAGAGGGCTTAAGCGGCCTTCCCGATACGGATGAAGCGGGATATATTATTGCGGGAGAGGATGGCAAGACAAGTATTCCCGGAATATACGCTGCAGGCGATGTCAGGACTAAGCCTCTTCGTCAGGTTATAACAGCATGCTCTGATGGTGCAAATTGCATAACAAGTGCATCTCATTACCTTGAAAATGTGAAAAAATAATGATTTTTGGCGTTTTTCCCTCCATTTATTTGACAAAACAAAATGACCTTGTTATAATCTATTTTGCTATGTAACAATTTTGTAACAAATTTGCAACAAATAAAAAATGTGGAGGAATTAGACATGGATATAAGGATTAATTCAAAACACGTTAGATATATGACATGTGTGGCTTGTGCCAGCCTCGCAATAAGTGTAGGAAGTTTTGGCATCACAGCCAATGCCGCAACTAAGTCAACAGCACTTTCGGGAGTTACAGCTGTAACGACCACATCTTCTGCAAATGAGGACGAAGCTTTAGACGAAGGCGCTTCTACTGCAGGTGTTACTCTCCTTGTGGGAAATGCTCTTGCCGATGACATAAGTGCTACAGTTGCAGCTAACAGTGCGGCTCTTGTTCAGACCGGAAATGCAAGCTACGAAGACGTAGCCATTGCCAAGGTAGAGTCATATGCTAATGTCAGAGCTCTTCCCGATGAGAACTCTGAAATTGTAGGAATGATATATGATAATTGTGCAGCTTCCATTATAGGAACAGAGGGCGATTGGTATAAGATTACATCAGGTAACGTAGCGGGATACATTAAGAGGGAATACCTCGTTGTTGGTAATGCTGATCTTGCCCGTTCGGTATCACAGAGAATAGCAACAGTAAGTGTTGTCGCAATTGATGTATTCGAAGCTCCGGATCAGAATTCAATTTCGATAGCAAAATATCCTCAGGGTGAGGTATTTACGGTATTAGATGAGAGCACAGCCAATTCCGGCTGGATTAAGGTTACTTGCGAGAACGGTGACGGATATGTAAGAGCAGAAAATGTTACACTTTCAACGAAGTATAATCTTGCCGAGACAGTAGCAGAGGCTAATGCAAGACTTGCGCAGGAAGAAGCACAACGTCAGGCTGCGGCTGAAGCACAGATGAAACAGTACTTTAGTGCTATGGCACAGGCTCAGAAGAAATCTACAAGCAAGTCGTCATCTTCTAAGTCAGGCTCTTCGTCATCAGGTTCGTCAAGATCTTATTCTGCACCCAGTGGAGCAGGTGGTTCTGCAGTTGCCAATTATGCATTGCAATTTGTGGGTAACCGTTATGTATATGGCGGTTCGTCGCTAACTAACGGAACAGATTGTTCAGGATTCGTAATGAGTGTATACGGTCAGTTCGGAGTAAGCCTTCCTCACTCATCATACAGTCAGCAGAATTGTGGCTACAGTGTAGGAACAGGCAACATGCAGCCGGGAGATATCGTATGTTATGGAAGCCATGTAGGTATCTATATCGGCGACGGCCAGATTGTTCACGCATCCAACGAGAGAGACGGTATCAAGGTAAGTAACGCCAACTACCGTTCAATTGCTGATGTAAGAAGAATCTACTAGGATTAATTGAGACTATATAAAGACCGAGGAGCCAAGACCCGCTAAGCGACATTATTTCGCAAGTGGCTGAGCGAGCAAGACCTGCTAAGTTACCGGCACACCCCATTCGGGGTGCGCATACGACATTTCGTTATGAGCGTGCAGGTACTTGTCGCGAAGACACAGGATAGGAATGAGCGTGCGGGTACTTGTTCCGAGGTCTTATTTTTATTACCTTTTTTCATTTCCATTCTTGATATACGGTTTTCACTTTGTTATTATATAGGTATGCGAGTAACGCAAGCCCGGATTAATGATAATCTTAGGGAGAAAATAATATAATGTAAAGGAGAGATTTAGGTATGAGAAAAGCGTTTATTACACCAACAAAGTACGTACAAGGCGAAGACGAATTATTGAACTTGGGATATTTCGTTAAGACATTCGGCGAGAAGGCACTTCTTATCGGAGATCCTTTCGCACTTAACCTTGTAAAGGATAAGTTAGAAGAGACACAGAAGAAATGGGGCGTTGAGTTCGTATATGCCGATGGTTTCGAAGGCGAGTGTTGCAGAAGCGTAATCACTAAGCTTCAAGCACAGGCTAAGGAAGCCGGATGTACATCTACTATCGGTCTTGGTGGTGGTAAGGCTATCGACACTTCTAAGTGCGTTGCCGAAGGAACCAATCTTATTATCTGCCCTACAATCGCAGCTACAGATGCTCCCACATCTCACTCAGCTGTTGTATACACAGATAATCATGAATTTGAAGACTATGCATATTTCAAGCAGAGTCCAAGTGTAGTTCTTATTGATACTAACGTAATCGTTAATGCACCTACTCGTTTCTTGGTGAGTGGTATGGGTGATGCACTTGCAACATTCTTCGAGGCACGTGCTAACGTACGTTCTTGCTCTAACGTTAACGCAGGTCTTCCTTGCGGAGCTAACAGAGCAGAGGGCACATTGCTCGGATACGGCACAGATGCTTCTTATGCACTTGCTACACTTTGCTATGAGAACCTCAAGAAGTACGGCGTATTAGCTAAGGTTGCTTGTGATAACA
>CAJODN010000039.1 GCA_905233695.1 uncultured Lachnospiraceae bacterium
GGGAGGCGATGTGGAACATCGTTGACTGAATTAGGCAAGATTATCGGGCAAAGTGGGGATTAATTTTCGCTGCAATGAGTTTTCGGACAGTCTCACATACTATTACTCCTCTGCAATAGTTGGAAGTATGTCCTCATAAGTACTTTCGTATGCATGCTTCTTGGTAGAATTCTCTTTGTTCTTCAGAACTGCCGCCTTAGCTTTATTTTGCGGAAGAACCGTTCCCGCACCGCCGATACAACCACCGGGGCATGCCATACCTTCAAGAAGATAGCCGTCGTATTTTCCGGCCTTTGCAAGAGTCAACATCTTCTTACATTTATCAAGGCCCTCCGCCTTCTCCACTTTAACTTCTCTGTCAGGATACCTTTCTTTAATAACATTTACCACTGCATCAGCCACTCCTCCGCTTATCGCAAATGCTCTTCCGTCACCGCTGGCACCATGCATTGTATTATTAGGTTCCAAGCTCTCGATATCAATATCCTTAGCAAGAAACATTCCAAGCGTCTCTTCGAACGTAAGAACAAAGTCAACATCGCTTCTTATACTTTTCCTTGAAGCTTCCAGCTTCTTCGCTGCGCAGGGTCCGATAAATGCAACCTTGCATCCCGGATGCTTTTCTTTAATGAGTCTTCCGGTAAGTACCATTGGCGTCAGTGCCATCGATATGCAGTCCGCTTGCTCCGGAAATAAACGCTTCGCCATTGACGCCCAAGCAGGACAGCATGATGTACCCATAAAAGGAAGCTGTGACGGCACATTTTCCATATAATCCTCTGCCTCCTGAATGGTGCAAAGATCTGCGCCTATGGCTACTTCTATGGCATCCTCGAATCCCAATTCTTTAAAAGCGGCACGCATCTTATTAAGACTGAGATTTGGCCCCAACTGATCCACACAAGCCGGCGCAATGGCTGCATACACGGGAGTGTCACTTCTTATAGCCTGAATCGTCTGAAATATCTGCGTCTTATCTGCAATGGCACCGAAAGGGCAATTTGCAAGACACATTCCGCAGCTCTCGCATTTATCATAATCAATATCAGCTCTCCCATGTTCGTCAGAACCAATGGCGTCAACCTTACATGCCTTAACGCAGGGACGCTCTACCTTAATGATTGCATTGTAAGGGCAGGCATCGGCACATTTCCCACACTTAACACACTTGTCCTGATCAATTACCGACTTACCATTACGAAATGTTATTGCATCCTTAGGACATACCTTCTGACAAGGATGTGCAATGCAACCTTGACACATCTCGGTAACGTGCATCTCATTATCGGGGCAAGCATGGCAGGCGAATTTAATAACATTAATAAGTGGCGGTTGATAGTATTTCTCCGGCTTGACACATTCTTCCGCCCCCATAGAAACCGGTGCATGCTCACTAACAGGTCTTAAATTAAGGCCCATAGCAAGACGCATTCTTTCCTCAACAATCGCTCGCTCTAAAAAGACGCTTTCCCTTGCTGTAGCAATTTCGCCCGGAACAATTCTGTAGGGAATGAGGTCCATTTCACTAAGGTCTCCATCTTTGTAATTATATGATAGCTTGGCTACCTCGGTGAATACCTTAAGCCTTATCTCGTTAATGTATGTATATATTCCTCTAATGCTCATATTTACCTCTCTTTTCTATATCGGTAGATATTAGTTTAATGAGTTCTATTCATGCTCGCAATAGATGCAAGTGTTGTTATATTAACAGGACAAACGTCAGCGCAGGAAAGCGATTTGGAGCAGTAGTTCTCAAAATGCTTTCTGTATGATTTCTTAATGCTGTCCCCATTAGTCTTGCTTCGCGACTTAACAAGATAGCAATCGTTTGCAAATGCCGCACCATAGAACTTCCTTCCGCGGTTATAGTTAGGGCAAACCTCAAGACAGAGTCCGCACTTAAGACATTTTCCGGCCAGATACATATTCTCATATTCTTCCGATTCGGTACCCTTAAATTCCTCTATATATACATTTTCCTTCTTAAAGCTTTCTAGGATAATATCTCTATCAACTACAAGGTCCGCAACTGTCGGGAACACCTTAAGGGGTTCTATTGTAAGTGTATCTCCCTTAACATCACGAAGAAAGTATTCACAAGCCAAGGCAGGCTTGTTATTAATGACCATGGCGCAGGCACCACACATACCCTGCATACAAGAGCATTCCCACTCTATTCTTGAAGTGACATTCCCACCGACATCCTTTATTATTTCTCTGCCGTTAATATCATCAAGCATTCCCGCAACAGTCTTGTCATCTTCCCTATCGTAATTAAATTCTTGCCAGTATGGTTTTGAGCTTGCCGTTTCCTGCCTCTTTATTCTAACTCTCATATTCATTCTCCAAGTCAAGGTGCGTATTATATTTCCCATTATCATAAGAAATATTCATCCGATGTATCGGTATAATCGCTTCTGTAATGTGCACCCCTGCTTTCCTTTCTGCTAAGCGCACATACAAGCGTTGCCTTGGCAAGAATCAATATCTCTTGAAGAGAATATATCGGGTAAATGTGATTCCTGTTATCACATCGAACAGCGGCCGAACTCGATATAGCATTTTCAATATCATTAATACCCTTGTAAAGTCTGTCACTGTCTCTTACAATTCCGAGATTAGTCTTCATGATATTGGCCAATGAATTACGTATACTCATGACAGAACTATTGCCGATGGTATTCTTAAGTTCATCTATCCCGGCGTTTGCATCCGAAAGCTCCTTAGCAAAATCTTCTTTCGAAGAATCCTCTGTCTCACTCTTCGCAATCGATTCCGCCACAACTCTTCCACCATACATTGCCGCAAGAAGAGCATTGCCTCCAAGCCTATTGGCGCCATGATATATCGATGCACATTCTCCCACTGCGTACAGCCTCTTAATGTTACTTTCATGATTATTATGAACAGCAATTCCGCCCATGAAGAAATTCACGGAGGGCGTTACGGGAATACTCTCTTTAGTTATATCAATTCCTCTGTATTTCATGCAGAGGTCGTATACTTCAGGAAGCCTTTTCTTTATCTGCTCTTCTCCGAGAAATGTGATATCAAGGAAAATATCCTTACCCGTATTATACATACATCTTGACACAACATCACGAGTCATAAGGTTTCCATTTTCCCCATACATTTCTTCCATAAAATAAACTCTTTTATCGCCGTCTAAATAGTAAAGCCTTCCACCTTCACCTCTAACCGCCTCCGACACAAGAAGCATCTTCTGACTTGTCTCTAAGGTTGTCGGATGATATTGGATGAATTCAAGATTCTTAAGATTAACGCCCTGAGTAAAAAGCTTGCCGTGAACATAGCCATCGCACAAGGTTGAGCCGGTAGTCTTACCGAACAAGGCATTCTGCCCGCCTGTTGCAAAGACAACAAAGTCTGCCCTAATCATCTCAATTCTATCTGAATCATCATTATAGAAAAGCGCGCCAAAGCACTTACCGTTCTTAATAAGGGCGCTATAAAAATATAGTTTTAGCCTTCTGTTAATAAGTCCCTGGATTTCGTATCGTCTTGCCTCCATCACAAGTGCAGTCACAATTTGTTTTCCCGTAGATGCGCCACAAAAGCAAGTCCTTATATGAGACTGACCGCCAAATGCTCTTCTCTTAATCTCGTCCTTTTCATCTACGGAAAATACCGTGCCCCATTTCTCAAGCTTTCTTATGACATTGGGTGCCTCTGTACAAAGCCCCGTTACAGCCTCTCTTCCGGCAATATTACAACCGGCCTTAAGCGTGTCCTCAATATGACTCTCGATACTGTCACCGTTCGAATCATCTATTACAGCATTTATTCCGCCTGCCGCAAGGACAGACTGCGCTCGTTCAGATGAATACGGAGACACAAGTGTAACCTCCATATTCCTCTTAGCACATTCTATCGCTGAGGATAAGCCTGCTATTCCGCTTCCAATAATTAATACCTTCTTCATATACGCACCTTAGTGTAGCTGTTACCCTAGTATTAAAACATCTTACCATGTGATGTAAGAATAATTACCGTCGTTATAAAAAACATTATCCCGCAAATAATCATTGCGAAGACATCAATCCTCTTACGCCTTCTGTCATCATCCAAAAAGCCAAGTGTTACAAACGCTTTCGAAACAGATACTGCTATATGCGTATAAAGTGACATATAGAAGATAACCTGCGCTATCTCCGTCACAATATATCCCGCACTACCGGCACTGGATTCCAATAAATTATAGGAAACGATATGAACCGGAAGAAGTATCACCATAAGAAATGCGCTGACTCTCTGAAGCACTGTTTCTCTATTCATGCTCTTATACAGAATCTTAATTGAATCATTTAGAAATATCACACATATTATCGAGATAATTGCATGTGTCACAATTATTGTCGCAGGAATGTAGCTAACGAGCGCACTTAGTACAGGATTATAATACATTGTAATATATGCAAATATTTCATATATTACATGCACTGCTATAAGTGCCAGCGACGCTAATGAAAAATACGCATTTACCCTCTTAATCAAAACCAATTCCTCCTAAATGTCAGTATAGCATACTTTTCTTGGCTGCCACAGAAAAATATCAACATTTCTTAATTTCGTAAAAACGTTAGATAGTTATCATTTGACAACTACAGAATAAAAATAGATAATAAAAGCAAATACTCATATGAATAAAAATGAGATTATTGAATTATAGCGAAATTGAAACAAGGTTAGGTAGATTCAAAATGAATGTATATGATTTTGACGAAACAATTTTTTATTCCGATTGCTCAATTAAATTCGGCTTCTGGTGTATGAACAGACATCCAAAACTATATTTTACATATTTTCCGGATGTTATTATAACTTTTATTAAGCATAAAATGGGTAGGCTTCCCATTTACCAAGTTCAGCGAAAGCTGTTCTCCTATCTTACAATGATAGATGATTACGAGGAGCAGATTGAGAAGTTCTGGGATAAATATGAGAATAAGATATCAGCGTGGTATCTTGCACAGAAGAAGCCGGATGACCTAATTATCAGTGCATCACCGGACTGTATTATCGGACCTATTGCC
>CAJODN010000040.1 GCA_905233695.1 uncultured Lachnospiraceae bacterium
CCACCCATAGCAACTCTGAATCCCGTTACAACTTCATCGAATATAAGAAGCGCACCATAGCGGTCACATAATTCTCTTACGCCCTCATTATATTTCTTAGATACAGGTCTTGTACCGCTCTCAGGTCCTACAGGCTCTAAGAGAACTGCTGCCGTTCCACCTCTTAAACGATTCCTCTTAAGCATAGCTTCAAGCATACTTAAGCTGTTGGGCTTAACTTCATCTGTATATTTAAAGCATTTACCGGGTATGCCGTGTGACTCGAGTAGTGCCCTGCTTCCCGGAATCTTAAGACCGTATACCATCTGATCTGACCAGCCGTGATATGCTCCGCCAATCTTAATTACATGCTTGTTACCCGTTGCAATTCTTGCAATACGAAGAGATGCCATAACGGACTCCGTTCCGGAACCAAGCATTCTAAACATCTCAACATTTGGCATATGCTTATTAATCTCCTTCGCAATAAGCATCTCCGACTCGTGAAGAAGACCTGTTACGGGACCGCAATCTTCAAGAAGCTCTAAAACCTTCTTTCTAACCGGCTCATAGTTACTGCCGAGAATTGTAGGTCCGCCGGCCTGTAGGAAATCAATATATTCATTGCCATCCTTATCATAGAGATAGGCACCCTTCGCCTTAGTCATGCACATAGGAAATGGCTTATTAAAAGCCAGGTTATGCTGTACTCCGCCCGGAATATATTTCTGCGATTCCTCGAATACGGCATATGACTTCTTACATTTTTCATTGTAATAAGGCATTACCACATTCTCATAATAATCATCATCCACCTCCCATATTGGCTGTGATGTAAGTTCCTTTAACTTCTTGTTAATTTTCCTCGGATCATCCCAACGACTAACTCCACAATTACTCATTTTCCTTATCCTCCTTCTTCTTAATGTTGGTATCAATTGTTCCTCTGAATACTACGAATCTGTCAAACAAGTATTCCGTCGACAGATTAAGTGCCATGTTAATTCCTGTTACGAGATATTCGTTCCAGCCAAGCGTCTCCGCAAGAAAGTTCCCGAGAAGCGTAGTGGCCGGTGTGAATACCGCATAGTAAGCCAAGACCTTAAGCATTGCAATCGGCACGTTATTGGCGCTCTTGAATGTGAATTTCCTGTTAAATGTGAAATTCCAAAGCACCGATAATACAAGTGCTATTAAGTAACAGGGCCAATAGGGCCAGCCGATAAGCTCATTAAGCAAGGTAAATGAAACGATTTCAACTACACCTGCCGATATTGAAAACCCAATGAACTTAAGCACTCGTATAAATTCTTTCAGCTTGCCTTTTTTGCCGGCACCTTCTTCTTTTGTCACCTCATTTTCCGGTTTGGGCTCATTTTGCAAAGTAGCCTCTTTTTCTCTTATAATCTCTTTTTCTTTTTGTTCGTTTATTCCCATTACTTCGCCTCCTTTTTCTTGGAGTATTTCTTAACATATACAAAATGCATCAACCCTGTATCGAATCGAGATAGTCTCATATCCTCATCATAAAGACGAGTATGAATAGCGCTTACGGCTGCTTTCTCAACGAGGATTCTAAGAGCCTCTGTGTCATCCTTATCCTGCCCCATTACGGCAATTCCCTTATTTCTTACTATTACCGCATTCTTTTTATTCTTGATAAGATATCTCTTAGCATCGCCGTCTATCACATCAATCTTAGCACCTATCATCTGTGCCATATCGTCGAGCTGTGCGTACATCGGAACACCCAGCCTTGAAAATGCCACTGTAGCCTTCTCCCCTGTCTTATGACCTTCATAACTTCTCTTGCACACATTTTCAAGAAGTTCTATCCGCTTTATTGCGTCTTCCATACTTGTGCCGACGACTACTGCGCCGTGATGTTTCATAAGAACGCAATGTGCGCCATTGTTGAAACACGTTGCAACTTCGTTCTTCAGCTTATTTGTGCCGGGCAGACCATACTCGGCAACCTCAATACCGCCAAGCATCTCTTCCTCTTCTCTTGTCATTATTATGTCATCTGCCCCTGTCAGTGAAAATGCTGTTGCATAGGTCTGGTGCGTATGAATAACGAATTCAGCATCCGGAAATGCCATATACGCCGCACTGTGGATTCCCTTCTCACTTGAGGGCTTATACTCGCCTTCGTAGTTACCTGTCGTCATATCGAAGAGTGCCAAGTCTTCGGGCGTGGTCTTGGTGTAACTTAGTCCACTGGGGGTGATTAAAAAGTGCGTAGTGTCAACTCTGGCACTCACATTACCCCAAGTGCGTGCTACCAGCTTCTTCTCTAACAAGAGTAATCCTGTATCAACTACCTGCTGTCTTAATTCTGATTCCATAAGGCTCCTCCTTAACCATTCAACAACTTAAAGTTCTTAGCATTGGTTTTATAAAGTTGCTTGAATACGCGGTACTGCTTATCGTATATCCCTTTATTCTTAGGATTAGGCTCGTAGGTTTTCTTTATTTCAACATAATCTCTCATCTCAGTTAAATCATCAGCAATGCCCTCGCCGAGAGCTACAAGCATTGCCGCGCCAATTGCTCCTACGTCCTTAGAAATGTCAATAGGAAATTAAAAATATGTCAGGGGAACGTCACCCTGACACATTCTTAGATCTTTTACTGAATATATTAGCGAGAAGCATCAATATGAAT
>CAJODN010000041.1 GCA_905233695.1 uncultured Lachnospiraceae bacterium
CATTATCTCCATCGTTAACTGGTTATTATCGGTAGCCACATTAGTTGTTGAGAAAATCGGTGCCATCTCATGCTGTGCCGGTGCAACCTCGTTATGCTCTGTCTTAGCAAGGATTCCAAGCTTCCAAAGCTCCTGATTCAAGTCTTCCATGTAAGCCGTAACTCTTGGCTTAATAACACCAAAATAATGGTCGTCAAGCTCTTGTCCCTTAGGTGGCATAGCACCGAATAAGGTTCTTCCCGTGTATACAAGATCAGGTCTCTTCTCGAACATTTCCTTATCTATTAAGAAGTATTCCTGCTCAGGTCCTACGCTTGTTCTAACGTATTTTGCATCCTTACCGAACAATTTAAGAATTCTCTTAGCCTGTCTGTTAAGCGCTTGCATTGAACGAAGAAGAGGAGTTTTCTTGTCAAGTGCATCTCCGCTGTATGAACAGAAGGCTGTTGGAATGCAAAGGGTGTGATCCTTGATAAACGCGTATGATGTAGGATCCCAAGCAGTATATCCTCTTGCCTCGAATGTTGCTCTGAGTCCGCCTGAAGGAAATGATGATGCATCAGGCTCGCCCTTTATTAATTCTTTGCCGGAGAACTCCATTATTACTCCGCCATCAGGTGATGGGCAAATGAAGCTGTCATGCTTCTCAGCTGTTACTCCCGTAAGTGGTTGGAACCAGTGTGTAAAATGTGTTACACCTTTCTCAACTGCCCACTCTCTCATCTCGGTTGCAACTGCTTCCGCAACCTTGACATCGAGCTTAGCATTCTCATCAATAGTCTTTCTGAGCGAATTGTAGACATCAACTGATAGTCTTGCTCTCATAACCTTGTCATCAAAAACCATTGATCCGTATGTCTCGGGTACGTCTAATTTCTTCATGATTACCTCCATGCGTGATAGAATAATTAACAAAAAAAGACGCCTCGAAGCATAAGCTTCAAGACGTCTTTGTCTTTACGTGTGATACTATACATCTTTGTTTATTTTTTGTCAAGGGGAAAAATAATATTTTTTCAGTAGTCTTTTTTTCAGCTTTTTATGACGGCGTTTTATCCCTACTTTTTTAGCACCAGTCGACCGCTTTGTAAGTCGTTATAAATCTCAGTCCCCGTTCCTCTTACGTCAAATACTTTAACTATATCCTTAACGTATTTTTCATCGGTACTGTCTGTGAATTCATCCGTAATGTCGGAAAAGGCATTTAACATATCGGGATTCCAATGCTTCGTCTTGTCATTGGCAAATACGGCAACGTAGAGAATCTCCGCCTCAACAAGATCCTGGAAGAAATGGCTTCCGTATGAAAGCTCAGGATTGTAGCCCGCACCCTTCTCTTCCACTTCACATATTACATCGAATTCACTTATATCAGAAAATGCGGTTGGAACACCAAGCTCCGGAGACGATGTTCCGATACGACCGGGCACCATAAGTACCATGGCGTATCCGTTGTCCCTGTAGGCCCAATTAACCTTCCGGATAAATGAGGCAATTCGCGACTTATCGTTATAGGGCATCTCATAATATTTTATGGGATCCACATACACAATCCTGTCAAGCTTGATATTACGAGAAAGTCCCATGGATGAATCTACAGTTTCAAGAATAATATTTTCATCGGGAATATTATCCGGTATCTTGGCCTGCCCCGTATCCTTAAATGCCTGCAGAGGACGACACTGTAAAATGTTAATAAGATACTCCCCGTCGTCTGCAAGATTGATGGTATACTCGATATCAACGGGATTATTATATTCATCTTCCAAGGCTCGAAGAATCTTCTTCATCTTATTCATAAGCTCTTGATTCTTAACAAGACCTTCGCAGGATACATACTTTATCTCACGGTTCATTCCGCGCTCTCGAAGCCGTCTCTCAGCATCGAAATTATGCTCGAGAAGTGCCTTATCGAGGTACGCCGGAAGGTTGGGAATGATATTATCAATATCCATTCGACTTAAGGTATGATTACTTACGTCCATAGCCTCAATCTTCTTCTGGGAGAATTCCTGCTTCTTTGAAGAATCATTGCAAGGGCTGGCTTCAGGCTTACTTAGGCTTACAAGTCTGGGGTACGAGCCCTCGGTTCTGTCAACCGCAGATGTTCCGAGTCCCATAACAAGGCGAAGCATACCATCGCTTGGATTAATGCCTTCCACGAACTGATACGGACTGTAGGAATAGCCCACACCTGCAGCGCAGGGCATATAATACAAACCGTAGTAGGAACCGGACACTCTCTGAACCAGAAGGGACATTTGCTCGTCTCTCTTGTCAAGACCGCGACGTTTTCTATAGTCAAGAGCCGAGAGACTCATGGAACTTGCGTATACCGTTCGTACTGCTTCCTCGAATTCATTTAATCTTTCCTCCAACGTTCCTCTGTTGGCGCAGAATACGGACTCGTATTTTCCGGCAAATGCATTATCGAAGCCATCCTCTAAGATACTGCTGGATCTTACTATGTACGGGTCTTGTCCGTAATATTCAAGGATACCTACGAACTGCTCCTTTATCACCTTAGAGAAAACGCCGCTTTGTAATCGCTTAGACATTTCCTCCCTAAGTTCAAAATATTCTTCATCTCTTCTCTGCCTTATTCGAAGGTCCCAGAAGTCATTATCAACAATATAA
>CAJODN010000042.1 GCA_905233695.1 uncultured Lachnospiraceae bacterium
AGTAAGGAGATAATAATGATAAAAACTAAGTCCGGTAAGGTAGAAGGTTTTGTTAAAGATGGGTGTATGTGTTATATGGGTATTCCCTATGCAAAGAAGCCTGTGGGCAGACTCGCATTTAAGCATTCGCTGCCGGTAGAACCTTGGGAAGGTGTATTAAATTGCACTCATGGAAGTAAGAATCCGATTCAGTCGACCCAGGGATTCTATGTTGATAATATTAGCTTGGATTCTCTATATCTTAACGTATTCATACCTGAGAGCAGAGGTGATAATAAGCTTCCGGTTATGTTCTTTATATATGGAGGAGCATTTACACAGGGAGGAGCCGGTGCCGTAAGCGAAGGCTCAGCGACGCTTCAATATAATATGCAACAGTTCGCTGTGGATAGTAATACCATTGTGGTTACAGCCAATTACAGACTTAATGTGCTTGGCTTCCTTAATCTTAACAGCGTATGTAAGGATTTCGATATTAATAACGGTCTCTTTGATCAACTCCTGGCACTTAAGTGGGTTAATGATAATATTAATACGTTTGGCGGAGATGATAAGAATATAACAATATTCGGAGAGTCAGCCGGGGGTGCAAGTGTTCTTGCACTTATGTGTATGGATGAGGCCAAGGGTTTATTTAATAAGGCTATTGTTCAGTCGGCCGATATAGATCACTTCTTTACCTATGAGGAGAGCGCTAAGTATGCGAGACTTTTTCTAAAGGGGGCAAATGTTAATCGTGCATCAGAGCTTCTTAACATGACAAGAGATGAGCTTAGTAAGGCAGAAGCGAAGTTCTCTAAAGCCGTTAAACTTAACAGAGATATCAGGGTGTGCTTCTCGCCGGTTATTGACGGACAAGCGCTTAAGGGTAAGCCTGTTGAATTACTAAAGAATTCCGATATACCCCTTATGATCGGGACCAATGAATATGAGGGCAATTTATTCATTCGTAATATGAAGTCTTACGAGATTCCGTTTGTAGCAAAGCTTTTGAAACTCGATATAAAAAAGGATGCTCCTGATCTCAGAACAAGAGCAAGTAATGCTATTACGCGCAGGGTCTTTACAGAACCTCTCGATGAACTTCTTAAGGGATACGGGGGTAAGTCGTGGAGATATGAATATCGATATGCTGTTCGGGGCTCCGAGTTGGGATGTTGCCATGCCAGTGAATTATTTGTAATGTTTGGAAGCAAAGAAACTATTGATGGAGTGCCGATTGATAAGGACGATGCTGTAGGTTACAAGATTCGCCGTATCTGGGGTAAGTTCGCATATGAAGGCTCCCCCGGATGGGAAGAATATGCAGATGGTAATAATACATTTATTATAAGCTAGACGGGATGAAGGACACACAAGATATAGAGTTGCTCTTGACATTTTCCTTCATTATACTGTAAAATATGTGACGGCGCGTTAATAGGTAAAACTATATCAAAATAGAAAAGAGGTAAAAACAATGGCTAATATTGATTTGACAAAGTACGGTATAACCGGAACAACTGAGGTGGTATACAACCCCTCATATGAATTCTTATTCGAAGAGGAGACGAAGGATAACTTAACAGGCTATGAAGTAGGTCAGGTTACAGAGCTTGGCGCCGTTAATGTTATGACAGGTATTTACACAGGTCGTTCACCTAAGGATAAGTACATCGTTATGGACGAGAACTCTAAGGACACAGTATGGTGGAATACACCTGACTATCCTAACGACAACCACCCTATGTCAGAAGAGGTATGGGCAACTGTTAAGGATCTTGCCAAGAAAGAGCTTTGCAACAAGAGACTTTTCGTTATGGACGCATTCTGCGGTGCCAACAAGGACTCAAGAATGGCTATCCGTTTCGTAATGGAGGTTGCTTGGCAGGCACATTTCGTTAAGAATATGTTCATCCAACCTACAGAAGAAGAGCTTAAGGATTTCGAGCCTAATTTCGTAATCTATTGTGCTTCTAAGGCTAAGGTTGAGAATTATAAGGAACTTGGTCTTAATTCAGAGACTTGTGTTGCATTCAATATCACAAGCCGTGAGCAGGTTATTATCAACACATGGTACGGCGGAGAGATGAAGAAGGGTATGTTCTCTATGATGAACTATTATCTTCCTCTTCAGGGCATGGCTTCAATGCACTGTTCAGCCAATACCGATATGGACGGTAAGAACACAGCTATCTTCTTCGGACTTTCAGGAACAGGTAAGACAACACTTTCAACTGATCCTAAGAGACTTCTTATCGGTGATGATGAGCACGGTTGGGATGACAACGGAGTATTCAACTTCGAGGGCGGATGCTACGCTAAGGTTATCAACTTAGATCCTGACTCTGAGCCTGACATTTACAATGCCATTAAGAGAGATGCTCTTCTTGAAAATGTTACTGTTGATAACGGTGGTAAGATTGACTTTGCAGATAAGAGTGTAACAGAGAATACTCGTGTATCTTATCCAATCGAGCATATTGAGAAGATTGTTAAGAATGTTAATCCTGTGTCAAGCGGTCCTGATGCTAAGAATGTTATTTTCTTATCAGCAGATGCATTCGGAGTACTTCCTCCTGTATCAATTCTTACACCTGAACAGACTAAGTAC
>CAJODN010000043.1 GCA_905233695.1 uncultured Lachnospiraceae bacterium
AATAGTTATTTATCAATGGCAGAGTCCTAAGGATGATTCGAAACCTAATCCACAATAATGTAATATAACTTTCGGCAGTTACAACCTCTTTACGGAAGTAACTGCCGTTTTTTTGAAATGTTTGGAATATACTTACTGATTATCGGAGAATACTATGGCATTCTTATATAGCTCAAAATACAAAACAGCAAAGAATATATTGTTTCTGTTTTTTATAGGGATAACTGTCTTCTTAAGCAATCTTCGAATTTATATGGAATGCTACTTGGGATGGGATTTCAATCTTGTATCAAACGTTGATGATGAGATGCAGGTTAATAATGCCGGTGCCATATTAGACGGCCTTTGGATGGGTAATTACAGTAATGTTGCCATACCAAAGCATCCCATGTTCCCGATATATCTTGCATTTATTCATATAATACATATGCCGTACCCCATTAGTGTAGGCCTTCTTATATGTGCATCAAGCCTTCTTTTTATTATAGCAATAAGACCTCTTGTTAACAATAAAGTAATCCGCGGTTTGTTCTACCTGTTTTTAATCTTTAACCCCGTGGGATTTGCCGAGAATTTTGCATCGAGAATCTATCGTAACTCACTGATTCCTTGGGCAGTTTTACTCTTCGTATCTTGCATGATAGGCCTCTATCTTCGTAAGGAAGAAGCTACAAGGAAAATGGTATTCTGGAGCATTGCTTCCGGAATCTCCGTTTCGTTTTTTTGGTATCTGAGGGAAGATTCCATCTGGATGATGCCGTTTCTTCTTGCTGTAACTACTTTAATAGTATTGTATTTTATAGTATTTTTCTTTAAGGTCTATAAGAAAGGCGAGAGGAAAGAAGCTCTTAAGAAATCATCTAAGAGAATCATACAGTATGCTGTTATTCTGTTAATCCCCATCTGTATGCTTGGGCTTACCCGCCTTGGTATTATGGGTCTTAATAAGATTAACTACGGAATATCCGTGGCGGAAGACAGGGTGGAATCGAAGATAGGCGATGTTATGAAGAACCTGTATCATATTGACGACGGCCATAATTGGAAGGAAGAGAGACCGGAGGGATCTAACGTCATTCTTATATCGTCAGAGTCGATAAAGCTGGCACAAGAGGCAAGCCCTACACTTGCAAGACTTGATAATCTTCTTAGTTGTTATTATAAGCTTTCCGGCGGGGAAGAGCTCTGGGCTGATTGGCCGGAGTGGGCTCTTCGTGATGCGGCAGCCGAGAAGGGCTATTATCGTGACGCCGTTGACACGGAAGTATTCTTCGCGATTGTGGCAGGATGAGTTAGACGAAGCGTTTAAAGACGGAAGGCTAAAGGAACGAGAAGGAATATACCTCTCATCACAGACGGGAGCATTCAAGTCGGAGGACTTTAAGGAAGCACTTGATATTCTTCTAAAAACAGTTAATCATGAACTTAGTTTTGATTTCTGTGAGATGGAAGAACCTACAATACATGATTATAATGACACGAAGATAACTAATTGGGGTCACCTTCTTAATATGGAGATGACTAAGGAGGCTCTTGATAATAACCATGGGAAATATGATACTGTAAGGTGGCTTGCCACTAAGAATCTTAAGCTCTATAAAGCATTTTCAATCATATATAAGATTATTATCGCCTTAGGGTTCGTCTTATCAACAGTATGGGTTATTGTAAGACGAAGTAAGACACCAAGGAATATAATTAACGCTTGGTTTATGGGAACGGGAACGCTTCTTACCGCGCTACTTAACATTTTCATTGTGAGCCTGTTCTCGAAAGCCTTGACGCCCAATCCGGATACTGATGTATTTTGCTTCTATTCGTCAAGCTGTTATGTGCTGTTCTCGGTATCATGCATTATTTATTTCTGCGTGATAATCGGGTTCTGCAAGAGATTAATTAAGAGAAAGCAATCTTCTGATCTAAGTAATTAACAACCCGGAGGTTTATTACATGCTTAAATTCATTAAAAAATATGATGTATATGTAATACTCTCTCTCTTTCTGTCAATTTATGCTACTTTCTTTGTGGAAATGCGTAGATTCTACGTTACAAAACAGTACACGGGACTTTTAAGTGATACATTTAGCGTAGGATTAGTCTTGAATATTCTCCTACTCTTTCTTGTGATTCTAATAGTCTTACTGCTTTTAAATCGCTTCAGATTCATATTTCAATATATTGATAAATACAGATACATAATAGGTCTTTTGATAATTATTATTGTCACACTACTTGAAATATCCGGCTCATCTTTATCTGTATTCTATACTTTCTTAAACCACGATTTCGCGGACGATAGTGAGCTGATGGCTCAAGGCGTTCTCCTGGGTGCGCCCCGCAATATAAGAACTGATGAGTATGCGATATTTACAGCGATGAACTTCGCCCAAGGCTATAATGACTTTGGCGCAACCTCTGAAATATTAAGAGGTGTCACGACAGATGTTACAACTGTATATGCCAATCCGGCTTTTGCGGTAGCTACGATTTTTCGTCCGTTCCTCTGGGGTTATTTCTTCCTCGAAAATGCCAAGGGGCTCGCATTCTATTGGATATCACGACTGGTCGTACTCTTTCTCGTATCATACGAATTCGGCAAATTGCTTACGAAGAGAAATAAGCTCCTTGCCGTATCATATGCCGGACTCATTACATTTTCCCAAACTATTCAGTGGTGGTACAGTATCAATGGGTTGGTGGAAATGTTCATATTCGGCCAACTCGCTCTCGTCTTAATATACGAGCTTCTTCGCGTAAAAAAGCTGTGGATTAAGATTGTAATAGGTCTTGGTCTTGTAATGTGTGCCGGTGGGTTCCTTCTTACCTTGTATCCGGCACAACAGATACTTCTTGCTTATATATTCGGCGCGTTTTTAATCTATATGCTTATTAAGGACAGGAAGCTTATTGATAAGACATTTATCATAATAGTTGTGGGAAGCGTTGTGCTGTTCGCGCTATTAATATTCCTTGTTATATCACAGTCAATGGATACAATCAAAATATTTATGAACACCGCATATCCCGGTCGCAAAGCTCAGTCCGGCGGTGACATTGATATAGAGGCTCTGATATATTGGGTTTTCAGTATATTTGTGCCTGTTGACGAATACCGTATGATTGTAAGTCACAATGTGGTGGAACAGGCGTGCTTCTATTCTCTGTTCCCGCTAGGGATAATTCTCCCTATCTGCTCAATGATTAAGAAGCGTAAAGGAGATTTGCTTTACATACTTCTTATAGAACTCTTATTTATAGTATTTGCTGTGGTAGGACTTCCGGATATATTAACGACGATTACACTTCTCGGTAACTGTCAGGCGCACAGAGTGTACCAGACCGTGGGATTCATAGATATACTACTTCTGTTCCGGGTTTTGTCGGAGAAGAAATTGTCTGCCGACGTAAGCAGTTCTTCGTATGACGTAACCGGGCAAGATGTCACTAATCGGGATATGGGAAATGTGCAGCCTATAAGACATCGCTTGAAATACCTTTTGCTCCTTATCATATTTCCCATTATGCAGATCCTCTACATATGCGGGCTACGTACGTCAATTACGCTCTGGATTACCATGACCGTCATAACACTCTGGATAGCATATCTTA
>CAJODN010000044.1:0-1487 GCA_905233695.1 uncultured Lachnospiraceae bacterium
GTTCTCGTTAAAAGCTTTATTATCAATCATATGTATCAGGATAGAATCTATTTGCTCCTGCCCATACCCTTTTGCCCATAGAAATTCCTCGAAGTCCATCGAATACATCTCATAATCAGTCTTTGCGCCAACACTATTGCTATGAATCCTTTTATAGTTGACCCCCAACATCGAGCCACTACATATGACATCATATTTTCCATCTATCTTGAAAGATTTAAGCGTCGTTGCAATATCAGGGTTCTCTTGGATCTCATCAAAAATAATAATTGTTTTGCCTTTAACAAACTTAAAGGAAGGATTCACCAACGAAATATTTTTTGTGACACTTTCCACATCATATCCATCTGCCAGTATTTGCATATATTTTTTTTCGAGGGCAAAATTTATATATATAATATGCTCATAATTCTCTTTAGCAAAATGCATGATAGATTCTGTCTTACCAATCTGCCTCGCTCCTTTTACAATAAGCGGTTTATGTGCCGGATCTGCCTTCCAACTATTCAAATAGTTGTCAACCTTTCTTCTATAGTACATCTTACCACCTCCAAGCACATATTATCACATTTTATGAGCCACCTTCAAGGCTTTTCTCACATTTCATGAGCCACTTTGTCCTTTATTCCCCTATCCCCCTCACAACCCTGCAGGGGTTGCCGGCTGCGAAGTGGCCGGCAGGGATGTCGCGTGTTACCACACTTCCGGCGCCTATGACGCAGCCCATTCCGATTGTTACGCCTGCGCAGATTGTTACGTTTCCTGCAATCCAGCAATTGTCTTCTATGGTTATAGGCTCTCCGTATTCTGCGTCTGTAAGCGTGCCATCTTCTTTGTGATAGCAGTTGCGCTCCTGCCATTTCATAGGGTGAAGAGGTGTAAGAATGGATACATTCGGGCCAATGAACACATCATTTCCGATGTGAACAGGGCAGGTGTCAAGAACTGTCAGATTGAAGTTGATAAATGTCCTCTCCCCTATATATGTAAAGCATCCATAGTCTAATTGGATAGGCCCTTGAATACACGCTTCGCTTCCTAGTTCGCCCAGCAAATCTTTAAGTATTTCTTCTCTTAGCTCTTCATCTGTCTCCGGTGTTGCATTGAACCTTGCACAGAGGCTGTGTGCTTTCGTTCTAAGATCAACTAATTCTTTTGTCGAAGGATCGTATAATTCTCCTGCTAGCATCTTTTCCTTTTCTGTTGCCATTGAACTTATCCCTCCTTGTCATCAACTTAAATGTGCCGACAACATCGGCACATTCTTTCAAATAAATTATTTCCAATCACTTAATTCTTTCGCACTTCGTACAAGCTTTCCATCCACTTCTTCTACACCCTTAAGATACGGCCTTGTCTTGCCATTTTAAAAAACTGCCAGTAGCAAATATCATCGCTACCGACAGTTCATCGTTCTTTTACCAATAATTATCTATGGTATCCATTCAACATTTCCAGACTTAATATTATATATTGCGCCAAGAACA
>CAJODN010000044.1:1542-3636 GCA_905233695.1 uncultured Lachnospiraceae bacterium
TTACAATACATTTATTATATTATATTCCATAATGCTAATACTTTCAATGTAAATCAAGGTGTAAGACTGCAAAATGCGAGATTTATTTGAAATAATCCCTGCTACATAAATATACAATAGTAAGCATCACATAGACATTACACATCTATAATGATAAAATCTATGAAGTAACATGCAATACTTATAGAAAGGTTCACTTATGACCCCCGTAGTACATAATATCAATCTTATTCTGTCGGTTATCGGTTTTTTCTTATCGACTCTCGGGCTTATACATATTCTGACAGGATTCTTTCCGTCAAGAAGAACCAAATACTTTTTTACCGTCTTTTTTGTGACACTTACTATTTATGTCCTATGTATTCTTCTAAGAGAGCTTACATATAGTTACACCGAAGAGGGTTGGGTCATCTTCTCTAAAATTCTGTTCTTCGGCCAAAGTATAGCGGCGTCTACTCTTTTAATTCTTATTACCGCATTTATCCTTAAGGAAAGCGGTGAGAAGAAGCTCTTTAGAAGCCCTATTTTCATAGCCTCTTTTGTGGCCTGGATTATATACATTTCCCTTATAATCATTACACAATTCACAGGCGTTATCTATTCAGTCAGCGATAATAACGAGTATTCCAGAGGAAAGCTATATCCTCTTCTTATTCTGGTGACGGCTGTTATTATGGTTCTTAACCTTGTTGCCCTATGGGTGAAAAGGAATAAATTATCTTCTAAGAAAAGAACAGCGCTTCTTATATATATAATCGTTCCGACTATTGCCATGGTAATCCAGCTATTCTTATTCGGAATTCATCTTATTGCACTAAGCACGGTTATTTCTGCCTTAATTACGCTAACTTATATAGTTACGGATGAAACCACCGTGTATTATGAACAGGTACGGGAGAATGACAAGCTTAAGGGTGATGTGATGCTATCCCAGATTCAGCCGCATTTTCTCTTCAATACTCTTATTACAATCAAGTCTCTGTGTCGTGAGGACCCTACGAAGGCAGAAGAGGGAATAGGGGAGTTCTCGAAATTCTTAAAGTATAACATGGATTCTCTGACAACGGATTCCCCCATTCCCTTCGAAAACGAGTTAGAGCACGTCCGTGAATATCTGTCTCTCCAGAAGCTCCGATTCGGAGAAGAACTGAATGTGGAATACGACTTGGAATATACGGATTTCGAAATGCCTACTCTTACACTTCAACCTCTTGTGGAAAATGCTGTTATACACGGTATACGTCACAGTGCTACCGGCACCGGCATTGTAACTATAAGGACAAGAAACTGTCCCGGTCATATTGAAGTATGTGTGGAGGATGACGGAGCGGGCTTTGATCCGGTAATACTTGATAATGATGAAAATGTTAATTCAGACAGCAAGTCTCACGTAGGTCTCAGTAATATCAAGAGCCGTCTTCTTCTTATGTGCTCCGGAAGCCTTCTTATTGAAAGCGAGCCGGGGAAAGGAACCACTGCTCAAATAATACTTCCCAAGAAAAAGTAATGCTTTTGTAATGTTTATGTAATGCTATATCCTTTATAATAGCTTCGTATGGTCAATTAATGACAAGACGAGGAGTAGAGAAATGCTGATATTTGCTATTGATGATGAGGAAAATGTTCTTATGAACATGAAGAAAGTTATTCTTGAGGCGGTAAATAACGGGGCTGAGGTTCTTACATTTACAAGATGCGAAGACGCACTTTCAGCTATCGATAAGGGCGAAAAACCCAATGTGGTATTTGTTGATGTGGTAATGCCCGGTCTCTCAGGTCTTGAATTCGCCGTTCGTCTGAAAGACCCGAAAGCCGAATAATATTTGTTACGGGATATGAACAGTATGCCGTAGAAGCATTCAAGATTAAGGCTTACGGCTATCTTATGAAGCCTATCAGCGAGGATGATGTAAGATATGAGCTTAATTCCATTCCCGCACCCAAGAAGCCGGCGGAAGGTAAGCTTGAGATAAGATGCTTTGGTCATTTTGATGTATATTGGCAGGGCGAGCCTGTTATTTTCGCGAGAAAACAAAGTAAGGAGCTACTGGCATATCTCATTGACAGAGATGGTGCAAGCTGTACATCAGGGGA
>CAJODN010000045.1 GCA_905233695.1 uncultured Lachnospiraceae bacterium
ATACCTCTCGTTAGCATTCCTGTAAATGTGAGCCTTCTTACTGTAATTCATATCGAACATGTAGTTAATGAAAGGAATAAGCAATTCATCGCACTTAACCACCATTGTACGAAATGCATCATCATATGCAAAATCCGAATATATACTATCCATTGACTCACCACCCTTCACAACAAACACAAACACTTGTTCTATATTTAATTATAGAACTGTTGTTCGTAAATGTCAATAGATGCTTTATAAAAAAACATAAAAAACCAGCAACTATCAAGTAGTCACTGGTCTAATTACACTTCCTTCCTCCACACAAACCGATTCACCGTATCCTTATAGCTCTGTATAATCTTCACAACCTTTGTACTAACATTCGTATCTATATAATCCGGTACCGGTATGCCGTAGTCTCCATTCTCATTCATTGACACAGCCAAATCTACCGACTGCAATAATCCTTCTGTAGATATTCCAGAAAGAATAAAGCATGCTTTATCAAGCGCTTCTGGTCGTTCTGTTGATGTTCTTATGCATACTGCTGGGAAGGGATGGTTAATCGATGTAAAATACGATGACTCCTCCGGCAGTGTCCCGGAATCCGATACCACGCAGAACGCGTTCATCTGAAGACAATTATAATCATGAAATCCCATAGGCTCGTGCGCAATCACACGCGAATCCAATTCAAATCGCCCCGAACCACTCATCTCATCAAGCCTCTTCCTACTACGAGGATGACAAGAATAAAGTATCGGCATATCATACTTCTCAGCCATTGCATTAATAGCATTGAATAGCGACAAGAAATTCGCTTCCGTATCAATATTCTCTTCACGATGTGCCGACAGCAAGATATATCGCCCCTTCTCTATTACAACTCCTGTCTCCGAAGATATTCTGCTGTGAATATCAGACCATTCTATCGCATCAAGATTATTCTCTAACACTTCTGCCATTGGCGATCCAGTCACATAAGTCCTCTCCTTCGGAAGTCCACACTCAGCCAAATAACGACGCGCATGCTCCGAATACGCCAGATTTACATCCGATATTATATCAACAATCCTGCGATTTGTTTCCTCTGGTAGACACTCATCCTTACACCTATTACCTGCTTCCATATGGAAAATGGGTATATGAAGCCTCTTGGCTCCTATAACCGACAGACAAGAATTGGTATCCCCCAACACCAACACTGCATCAGGGTTAATCGCATGATATTGCCCATCGTCTCACCAAGATCTGAGCCCACTGCATCTAAATACACTTCCGCTGAGTCTAACCCCAGGTCTTCAAAGAAAACCTGATTAAGATTATAATCATAATTCTGTCCTGTATGCGCCAGTATCGTATCGAAATACTTCCTGCATTTCTTAATAACGGCAGACAACCTGATAATCTCCGGGCGGGTGCCAACTATAATGAGAAGCTTAATCTTCCCGTTTTCCTTCCATTTCACATCATCAAACATCTACATCTCTCCTGCATTAATAACCACTTAAGTTCATGCCCAACATCCTACAACGCCACATCCTCATGATACGTCTCCGGATGCTCTGAGTCAAATATCTCATTTGCCCACATCACAGTCACCATATCCTCCGTGTCGCTTAGGTTAATTATATTATGGGTGTATCCCGGAAGCATATACACGCACTGCAACTTATCACCTGACACCTCGAATTCCCTTACAGGATAAGAAGCTCCTGTCTCAGGATCTATTCCAATACGTCTTTCCTGTATCAGCGCACGACCACTCACCACTAGAAATATCTCCATCTTGGTGTGGTGCCAGTGCTGCCCCTTGGTCTTCCCGGGCTTAGACACATTAATAGAGAACTGCCCCACGTCCTTGTTCTTGAAGAATTCCGTGAAGGAGCCTCTTTCATCGACGGCACCTTCTAAGTCGAATATAGTTTTTTCATATGGTAAATATGATAGGTAAGTACTGTACAGTCTCTTCTCGAAAGAATTGAAGTAAACAGAAGCGACGTCGGCTGCGCCTTGAACTCTTCAAGAATCTCAACTATTCTACCAAGTGTAACCTTGTGAGTTACGGGGGCATAGCAGAATTTATCGTCTCTATGTTCCTTACCCTCTAAAGCTCGAAGCATCTCATCAACCAAATCATCAATATAAAGAAGCTCCAATTCAACGTTTGGGTCATTCACGGTGTACGGCTTATCATTTGCAAATGCATCACAATTGGGGCGACACCATTTACCATAGAGATTAGGAAAACGGTATACAAGCACCTTCGCACCCGTCTCCTCAGCGTACTTAAAGAAAAGCTCTTCTCCCGCCAGCTTGCTTCGCCCATATTCCGAGTCTCCAAAACGACCAGAAAGCGATGCCTGTATTGATGATGACAACATCACAGGGCATTTGTTATTATTCCGCTTAAGAGTGTCCAACAAATCAGAAGCGAATCCGAAGTTGCCTTCCATAAACTCCGAATTATCCTTCGGTCTGTTGACACCCGCAAGATTGAATACGAAGTCGCAATCCTTGCAGAATCTATCAAGGTCTTCTAAGGTATTATTCCTATCATATTCATATATCTTATCAATTCTCTTCTTGTTATCCCGGATAGTCTTCAGTGTCTCGACGAGATTCTTCCCGACGAACCCACCGGCTCCGGTTACCAGTACATTCATGCTTGCCCCTCTTTCATGCATCCACCACGTGCGGGCGACCTTCAAGCTCTTCCTTCACATAGTCGGTGGTCATTATCTTCTTCACAACTCCGTCAACATCTAGTCTATTGGTGTTGTGGGAGGTGTATGCTTCGTTTCCTTCTGTCAGTACGTTTCCTTCAACATAGAACTTATCATAATTAAGACTTCTGTCATCGGGTGCAATCCTAAAGTAGCGACCCATGTCAGTTGAACGAAGTCTCTCTTCTCTTGTCATTAATGTCTCATATAACTTCTCTCCGTGACGAGTTCCGATAATCTTCTTCTCCGTTTCGCCAAAGACCTTCATAACACCATCGGCAAGGTCGCCGATAGTAGATGCATCAGCCTTCTGGATAAATAGGTCGCCGGGTTCGGCATGTTCAAATGCAAATGTTACAAGCTCCACCGCCTCATCAAGATTCATAAGAAATCTTGTCATGTTAGGGTCAGTAATAGTAATGGGCTGACCCTTCTTA